>CAKTEU010000008.1 GCA_934552855.1 uncultured Eubacteriales bacterium
TTTTTTTACCCGCTCGCAGTATCTATATACAGCTTCGGGGTAAAGAAAACGCTTTCTGCATCTAAATCCGACAGCCCTTTTTAAAAAGTCTTAGAGTCACATTGGCTGTACGGAGCAGTAGGGGAGTCTCGTGAGGCTCCCGTCAACCTTAGATTTTCCACCTAATAGTTTTCTGCGAATCGTACGTTTTAAGAAAATCCGACATCAGACTTTTTGTTGTTTTCTATGTTCTCTTATACAATAAACAGCAGATACCAAAGAATATAATCGCAGAGATAATCACACAAAATATTACAATCCTGTCAGCATTTTTTTAAAGGTTTTGGATAATTATTGACAACAAAGAGAAATTGTGTTAAAACTTAAGACAGGGGAGGGGCGCCTGTCCTTTTTTTGTCGTCCCTGCTTTTAAAAATTAAAGCCCTGACGGGGCTGATCCGTTTAAGCGGATCAATGAAGAAAGGAAATGAAAGCCATGAAGTTCTATCTTGAAGGCGCAGAACAGGCTTTGAAAGAAGTCAAAAGCTCCGAAAACGGACTTTCGTCGAAGGAAGCCGCTTCCCGCCTTGAAAAGAACGGAAAAAACAAACTCAAAGAGGCTGAAAAGGAAGGTCTTTTCAAAAAGTTTATCGGTTCGCTTGCCGATCCGATGATCATTATGCTTCTTGTTGCCGCCGCAATTCAGGCTGTTGTTGCAGTCATTGAAGCGGGCGGAAAACCCGGCGTTCGTGACTTTGCGGACGTTTTGGTTATTCTTGTTGTTGTAATTATCAACACAATTATGGGTCTTGTTCAGGAAAGCAAGGCCGAAGCCGCAATGGATGCGCTCATGCAGATGACCGCCGCAACAAGCAGGGTTCTGCGTGACGGTGAAACCGTTGTTCTCAAAAGCGAAGACCTTGTTGTCGGTGACGTTATTCTTCTTGAAGCCGGCGACGCTGTTCCTGCGGACTGCCGAATTCTTGAGTCGCACTCAATGAAGGTTGAAGAAGCCGCTCTCACCGGTGAATCGGTTCCCGTAACAAAAATGGTTGACGTTCTTTATCTCAAGGATAAGTCAAAGGACGTTGCCCTCGGCGACAGAAAGAACATGCTTTACAGCGGTTCAACAATCGTATACGGCCGAGGAAAAGCCGTTGTTGTCGGAACCGGTATGGAAACCGAAATGGGCAAGATTGCCGACGCTTTGAGCGAAGCCGAAAAGGAAGAAACTCCGCTTCAGAAGAAGATGGGCGAGCTTTCGCATTTCCTTACAAAGCTCGTCATCGGAATCAGCGTTCTCGTTTTCGTTGTCGGCGTTGTCGAATCGCTTCTTATGAGCGACCAGGGCTTCTCAATGAAGTTCCTCGGCGAAACCGCACTTAACACCTTCATTGCCGCAATCGCTCTTGCCGTTGCCGCAATTCCCGAAGGACTTCCGGCCGTTGTCACAATCATTCTTTCAATCGGCGTTACCGCAATGAGTAAGCGTCAGGCACTCATCAGAAAGCTCACTGCCGTTGAAACCCTCGGCTGCACTCAGATCATCTGCTCGGATAAAACCGGTACTCTCACTCAGAACAAGATGACCGTTGTTGATCATTTCGGCGAAGATGAGAAGCTTCTTGCAAAAGCGATGGCTCTTTGCTGCGACGCAGAAATCGACGCAAACGGAAAAGTTACCGGTGAGCCGACCGAAGCCGCCCTCGTTGCATACGCAAATTCGCTCGGAATGAACAAGAACGACCTTTCGGCAGCAGCTCCCCGTGTCGGCGAAGCTCCGTTTGATTCGGGCAGAAAGATGATGTCAACCATTCATAAAGACGGTGGAAGCTTTGTTCAGTACACCAAGGGTGCGCCGGACGAAATTCTTAAAAAGTGCAAGCATGCTCTTGTCGGCGGAAAAGTTGTTTTGATGACCGACGAAATCAAGGCAAACGTACTCAAAGACAACAAGAGAATGGCAGACAAGGCGCTTCGTGTTCTTGCTTGTGCATATAAAGATTACAGTGCCGCTCCGGCTGATTTTGCACCGGAAGCACTTGAAAACGACCTTATTTTCATCGGTCTTACCGGAATGATTGACCCGGTTCGTCCGGAAGTTAAGGCCGCAATTGAAGAATGCCGTCAGGCAGGTATTCGCCCGGTAATGATTACCGGTGACCACAAGGATACCGCTGTTGCAATCGGCAGAGAGCTCGGAATCATTACCGATGCCTCACAGGCTATTATGGGCGCAGAGCTTGATAAGTTCAGCGATGAAGAGCTTAAAGAAGAAGTTACAAAGTATTCCGTATACGCCCGTGTTCAGCCCGAACACAAGACGAGAATCGTTAAGGCTTGGAAAGCAAGGGGCATGGTTACCGCAATGACAGGTGACGGCGTTAACGACGCACCGTCAATCAAGGCTGCCGATATCGGAATCGGTATGGGTATCACAGGTACCGACGTTACAAAGGGTACCTCGGACATGGTTCTTGCCGATGACAACTTTGCAACAATCGTCAATGCCGTTGAAGAGGGCAGAAAAATCTATGACAACGTTCTCAAGGTTCTTCAGTTCCAGCTTTCAACAAACCTCAGTGAAGTTATCATCATGTTCGTTGCGTCGATTCTTCACTTCACAATTCTTTCACCCGTTCACCTTCTTTGGATCAACATGGTTACCGACTCGCTTCCGGGTCTTGCGCTCGGCATGGAAAAGGCCGAAGGCGACATCATGAGAAGAAAACCGCGTTCAACAACGGACGGAATTTTCTCCGGCGGCGCAGGCGTGGACATGGTTTGGCAGGGTATTTATCTTGCAATCATCGAAATTGCGGCTTATGTCATCGGATACTGGCTTGAACCGTCCGGCGGCGTTGCTCACAGCTTTGCCGGATTCTTCAGCGGCGAACCGTGTGTAAACGCAATGGCAATGGCCTTCCTCACCGTCAACTTCTCGGAAATGATGTGTGCAATCAATATGCGTTCGCGTCAGGCTTCGATTTTCTCAAAGGATATGATGAAGAAGATGAACTGGTGGCTTGTCGGTGCGTTTGTTGTCACAACCGCTCTTACTCTTGCGGCAATTTACATTCCCGGTCTTTGCTCGGTATTCGGAATTGAACCGGGTACCTTCAGCACCACCGAACTTGCAATTTCCTGCGGTCTTTCCGTTTCAACGATTCCCGTCTTTGAACTCGGAAAAGCAATCAGAAGAGCTTCCGCAAAGAGAAAGGCAAAGTAAGAAAAAGAACTTTTTCAATGCATAAACTTTCACCCTCCGCTCGCAACGAACGGAGGGTGTTTTTGCACTTATTTTTAGATATGAATCACAGTTCCAGTCTCATATAAACAAGTTCCTGAAAGCCCGATGTTCGGGAGTTAAAGCCCTTGGGATTTCTGCCGAATTCAACAAAACCGAGTTTTTTATACATCTCAACGGCTCTGTCGTTTTCGGCAACAACGTTCAATTCAAGCTGAGTGTAGCCTGCACTTTTTGCACATTCGATACAAGCTTCTGTAAGCGCATGTCCGATTCCCATTCTCCAAAACTCTTTTGCAATATTGATGCCGAACTCGGCACGGTGGCGAACCTTGCAGCTTGAACCGATTGCATCAATTCCTGCAGAACCGGCAATTTTATCGTTGACTTCGGCTACTATTTCAATTTCGTTTTTGCTTTCGGTTTTTTCTTTCAAAAATTGAGATTCCTGCTCGGCGGTGAAAGAATTTTCGTCCGGATAGGAAAGCAGATAATCGGTTTCTCCGTGAGTCAGGTTGAAAACGTCAAGAACAGCCTGTCCGTCGCTTTCCGTTCCGTTTCTTAACCGGCACTCCATGCCGTTTTTGAGTGTGATAACTTTATTGTATATCATTGGTGTTACCTCCAAAAAAAGTTGATGTTAGGAAGTTGTTTGTGCGATTGGAACTACTCTGACTTTTTCAACTCGCTCATTATCTTTGTAATCGACGATAAGCTGAAAATCATCCGACAGTATCCAAATATCTTCATTGGCAGTCTCGTTTGTTTCTGTCGGTTTTCCCCATTTTTTATACAGACTCTTTTTTCTGAAT
This sequence comes from uncultured Eubacteriales bacterium, assembly GCA_934552855.1. Lineage (GTDB taxonomy): Bacteria > Bacillota > Clostridia > Oscillospirales > Acutalibacteraceae > UBA6857. The sequence goes on from CAKTEU010000008.1 coordinate 4,039, forward strand.
GATTCTATGTTATTTATCATTAATTCATCTGTTGCCCAATCCGCACCCTTGTTTTCTGCAAGGGTAGATATGTTCCAAAGTTCCATTAAACGCTCCTCTTCATGGTTTACAGTTTGAACTTCTTTCCAAAATCCAATTCCGCAAGCCAAAGCCATTACCAAAATAATAACAGCTACTATCCAAACTCGGTTTTTCATATAAACACCTCTGAAAGTTCAATTTTTCACGAAAACCACACGCTATGACGGAGCTTATTCACCGTTCGGATTTCAGCAGCGCATAATAGCACGCATCGCAAATTCCCTGATTGTTCCAATCGGCACTTCTCAAAGTACCCTCATATTTCATGCCGCATTTTTTCATCACTTTGCCCGAATTTGGATTTCTCGGGTCGTGCCTTGACTCGATACGATTCACGCCGACGACATCGAAAAAATAATCCATAACCGCCTTGAGAGCCTCCGAAGTGATACCCTTGTGCCACCACTTTTTCCCGATGCAATAACCGATATGTACCGCCGAGATTTCTTCTTTCACAGATACCGCGGAAATACTGCCTATCGGCTCATCGCCGTTTTCCTTCAAAACAATTGCCCACTGATAATAGCTGTTATCGGAATACTGCTTCAGCCAATCTTCTGTTATGCCAAGGCTCACTTCCGGACTTTCATGCGGCGGCCACATCAGAAATTTTGTGACTTCGCTGTCCGAAGCCCAGTTTTTATACATTGCATCCGCATCTTCTATTTTGAATCGCCTTAAAATCAATCTTTCGGTTTCAAGTTTTTGCGTTCCGGTGTGCTTCATTTTTTTTCACAGCCTTTTCAAATTCGGTATTGTCATATCGAGTTTACCATAAAGATATCTCATAGGTCAAGGGAGAAAGCTGATTATGCCCGAAGCCTTGTCACTGCCGAAGGCAAATTCACTCGCCGAAAGGCGAATTTCACGAATCCGCAAGGATTTATTTCACTGAAAAAGGCCCTTTTGTTTTTGAACAAAAGAGCCTTTTTCATGGCGGAGAAGAGGAGACTCGAACTCCTGCGCCGGTTTCCCGACCTACGCCCTTAGCAGGGGCGCCTCGTCACCAACTTGAGTACTTCTCCGTGGGTGTCGTTAAAAAAACAACTATTAAGATAAAATGGCGGAGAGAGTGGGATTCGAACCCACGGTACGCAGGACGTACGACGGTTTTCAAGACCGTTCCGTTATGACCGCTTCGGTATCTCTCCGTTTGTGCCCTGAAATCTTATCATAAATTAATGCACTTGTCAAGCCTTTTTTGTAAAATTTGTAAAAGATAAAACATTAAAAACGATTTTAACTGTTGATTAAAGCGGCGAAATATAATATAATCAACAAGGAAAGCAGTTTCAAAAGGAGGATTATATAAATGGCAATAATCAAAAAAGACGCATATTTTGTTTCTTCAACCGGCGTGAACAATATCCATTGCAGCATTTGGCAGGACGATGAAGCCGAACCCAAGGCGATTTTTCAAATTGCTCACGGTGTTTCGGAATACATAGGACGCTATGACGAGTTTGCACGCTTTCTTGCAAAAAACGGCTTTGTTGTTTGCGGAAACGATCACCTCGGTCACGGTCTTTCGGCTCAGACGCTCGATGATCTCGGCTTTTTTGCCGAAGAGGACGGCGACCTTCGCATGGTTGACGATATGCACATTCTCTCTCTTATAATGAAAAAGAAGTACCCGGAGTTGCCGCTTGTTCTTTTTGGCCACAGCATGGGTTCGTTCTGTGCAAGGGTATACGCTTCTGCATTCGGAAATGAGCTTGCCGCACTGATTCTTTGCGGAACGGGCGAACTTCCGGCTTCTGCCGTTGTTCTTGAAGAACCGCTTCGCTTTCTTTGCAAAAAGCTCGGAACAAAAGCGGCCGTACCCGGCAATCTTCTCGATAAGCTCGGCTCGCTCACAATCAGAGACAAGCGCACCGATTCCGACTGGCTCAGCCGTAACCGTGAAAACGTTGAAAATTATATTGCCGATCCGCTTTGCGGAAATCCGCTAAAACTCGGCGGAGTGCGTGACATTGTTTCGCTTGCCAATACTGCTTGCTCAACCGAATGGGCAAAAAGCCTTCCGCTCGGCCTTCCTATTATGCTCATTTCCGGCGCAAAAGACCCGGTTGGGTTCAACGGAAAGGGTGTAATCGCCTGTTCGGATAACCTTGAAAGTGCGGGCCATGAACCGGAGGTTATTCTTTATCCCGGCGACAGGCACGAAATTCTTAATGAAGATGACCGTGAAAAAGTTTTCGGCGATATTCTTGATTTTGTTAAAAGGTCTGTCCCGATTGACGGTGAGTTTTAAATCACATTTAAGCAAATTATGTTAAATTAATCAACGGTTATTTAACTGTTGCCGTTACTATTTTGTATTCTTTATACAAAAATACTTGCATTTTTGTGCCGATTGGTATAGAATAGTTGGGAAACTGCGGTACTTCCGCAAAGAAATTATTTTTGAAAAGGATGAAAGCTCAATGGCTAAAGAAGAAAAGTCTGCTGCCGAAATTTATCGCCAGGAACGTAAGGCGAGAATTGCTAAAGCGGCAAAGAAAAACAACAAAAAAACCTATAATCCTCAAGCGGGAAAAACCGCCGGAAAAGTTCTTGCGGTCATTCTTGTTCTTGCAATCATTTCCGGTGTGACTGCATTTGCGGTCAGCTATACCGGCCTTGTTCAAAAGAACCGCACTGCGGTAACGGTCGGTGACGTTTCCGTTTCTCAGCCGGAATACGCTTATTACTACAGCTCAAGCTATCAGATGGTTGCAAATTATTATGCTTCATATGTCGGTTATGACACTTCCTCAACGCCGTCAAAGCAGACTTACAGCAACGCTATGGGCAAAATTCCCGATTTTCCCGAAGATAAAACCCCAACATGGGCGGACTTCTTCAAGTATTATGCAGAAAACAACCTTAAGTACATTAAGGCTTTTGTAAAAATTGCAGAAGAAAAGAACATCACTCTTGACGACAGCGATAAGGCCGAAATTGAAGAAAGCATTGAAAGCTATGCAAGCACCGCAAAGAACAGCAGCTATTCGCTCAACGCTTATCTTCGTCTCCTTTTCGGAAAGGGCGTTAACGAAAAACTTCTCAAAAAGATTCTTGAAGAACAGACCCTTGCCCGTAAGGTTGAAGAAGCAAAAACCGAAGAACTCAAGGCTTCTTATACCGACAAGCAGGTTGAAAAAGAATATAAAAACCACACTCAGGAATTTGCAACAATCAATTACAGAGCCTATACGGTAGCCGCAGAAAAGGTTAAGGGCGAAGGCGACGACGCAACAGAAGCAGTTACCGACGCAACAATGGCTGCCGCAAAGAAAAAGGCAGACACAATCGCCGCCGCAACCGACGAAACATCCTTCAAGGCTCTTGTTGCCGATAATGAAAAGGCAAACAAAAACAAGGATTACAAGGATTATATCACCGACGACAGCAAAACCCTTACCGAAGAGTCAACCTATTCTGCTTTCACTCAGAGCGCATCCGATACCGACCTTGCAAAATGGGCATTCAATGCAAAAACAGCAGTCGGCTCAACTTATGTTTCAAAGGGAACAGACGGCTATACCGTTTATATGATGGTTTCTCCGATGCACAAGGCTGCCGATACGGTAACTTATGACGTAAGACACATTCTTGTTAAGTTCCCCGCTGCAGATGAAAGCAACACTTCGTCCGATACCGAAACAACAACGGCAGCAGGCGACGAAAGCACAACCGCAGCCGAAGATTCAACCACCAAAGCCGAAACTACAACAAAGGCACCGGAAAAGGTTGACGTAACAACTCTTGACACTTCAAAGTACAGCGACGTAAACATTTATCTTGACGTTAACGCCGATACCGCAAAGGACAAGGCAACTTACAAAAAGGCTCAGGACATTCTTGAAGAATATCTCAAGGGTGACAAGACCGAAGAATCGTTTGAAGAACTTGAAAAGAAGTATTCCGAAGATACCAGAGACGACGACGGAAACCTCAAGTCTCTCATTTACGAAAACACTCAGAAGGGACAGATGGTTCCTCAGTTTGAAGCTTGGTCGCTTGCAAAGGGTAGAAAGGCCGGCGACGTCGGAATCGTTGAAACAACTTACGGTTATCACATCATGTATTTCGTAAAGACCACAACAACCACATGGCAGGATACCGTTAAGGCTTCGCTCGCTCAGGAAGATCTTTCAACCTATCAGAACGAAGTTGTTGAAGCCGACAACGTTAAAATCGGCAACGAAAACGACAAGGCTATCACCGAGGTTCAGGATTTCCTTGAAGACTTTGCAAAGCAGAATGCAAAGAACCAGTCTTCACAGCATAGCCACTAATAAAAACAGCCGCCGCAATCGAATGGATTGCGGCGGATTTTATATGCAGTAAAAATTTGTTTCCCATGCCGGAACATACGGGTGGTGGCGAAGATATATTTTGTAATCGGGTCTGATTGAAAGAACTTTTTGGGGCAGTGCAAAAAAATCCTCGTTGCGGTGGTATGCGCAGACATAAAGCTTCGGCTTGTAATTCTTAATTGTTTCTTTCGCTCCGTCAAGTGCTTTGAGTTCCGCACCCTCAATATCCATTTTAATAAAGCTTAGCGGTGTTTTGACAACATTGTCAACGCTGTCAAAGTTCACGGGAATACCCGTTTCGCTTTTGTGCGAGTTACGCCCGGCTTTTTTTTCAAAAAGGAGAGTTTCCTTTTTGTCCCATGCACCGAGATTGAAAAGAGAAAGATTGCAAAGTCCTTCGGTTTTTGCTTTGAGTTTTTTGAAGTTTTTTTCGTCCGGCTCAAAGGCAAAAATGTGTTTGTATTCATTCTTGGTGAAACGCAAAAACTCTCTGATTGTGTCTCCGTCATATGCGCCGAGGTCGGCAATGGTTTCATCTTTTGAAAGCTTTAAAATGTTTTTGTAAACCTCGTCCTTTTCGCTTTGGCAGTCAAAAAGATATTCGGTTTTTCCGCTGATTTTAAAATTGAGGACGTTAAGAAAAGTCTTTTTTGATTTTTCGTCCGCAAGGAGCGAAAAGGCATTGTCAAACCGCTTTTCGTTTTCTATTATGTATCTCAGATTAAAAAGTCCTTTTCCCGCAATCGGAACGGTGGGGGAGTAAAGCCGGTGCTTTTTTGAAAGCTCTTTGACAAAGGTGAGCGTTTTTTCGTCGTGAACGGCAAAGGTCATGAGGATAACGAACTCGCCGTACTTTTCTTCCGCCTGCGAAAGGGTGAGTACCTTTTTGCCGTGAAAAAGCTGACCTCTGACGAATCCGCCGCTTGCAAAGGTATCGGCAAAGCAAACCCCGATTTTTTCAAGCTCTTCAATAATCATGTCCGCACCGTTGCCCATTCCGTAAAGCACAATCGGCAGCTTTTCTGTTTTCAGCACTTCCCAAAGTTCTTTTTCTTTTATATATTCAAGCATTTGTTTTCACCTTTTTGTTTTCCGCAGCATAAAGCTAACTTTCATCAATAACATGATATCACATTTTTTGCTTTCTTTCAAGAGAATAAAAAATACTATCGGCAAGGTGCAATAATTATTATTTCTTCAAGTCAAAATATTTGGCAGCTTTGAACGTGAGATTTTAGATTAATCGCTTGATTAAAATTTTTTTGGTGTTATAATATTACATCATATGAAAAGGAAGGAGGCGCTCTGATGGACGACCTTATCAAAAAGCTTATTGAGGTTGACAAAACCGCAAGAAAAAGCGTTGAAAACGCCGCCGCTTCCCGTGTTGCCGCAGTCAAAGAACTTGACGAAAAAAAGCAAAGGCTTCGGGAGGACAATGACCGTGAGTTCCTTTTGCAGTCGGAAAAAATGAAAAAAGAGGCTTTGCTTGAACTTGAAAAAGCAGAAAAAGCGATTGCCGAAAAGGAAAACGCCGTTGCCGCCGGTCTTTCCGCAGTATACAAAGAAAACTGCGACCGTTGGGTGAACGACGCAGTGAAAAACATTATTAACGGCTGAGTGACCGTTGATTAACCGATAATTACAATCAATGCGGGAGGTGAGTTTTGTGTCCAAGGCTTCAAATGCCGTTCTTGCTCTTTCAAGGGCTTTTTACGGAAAGCGGCTTTCAAAAGAGAAATATGACGCACTTCTTTCTTGCAAAAACTCAAACGAGATTGCTTCTTATCTTAAAGGTACCGAATATTCAAAGGAACTTTTTGATTCAAAGCTGAGCGATTTTCCGCCGAAAACGCTTGAAGATCTTGTTCAAAAATCTCGCTTTTCAAAGTTCGGCGCACTTTGCCGTTACGAACTTGCAATAGGCGATGAGTTTTACAAATACTTTATAGTCAAAACCGAGGTTGAACAGATACTTCGGTGTACGCTTTTGATGTTTTCAAAAAAGACGGAATCTTATCTTCTTCAGGTTCATCCGTTTGTTGACAAACATTTGAGCATTGACCTTTTTGCTTTGGGCAAAGCGAATTCTTTTGAAGAGATTGCCTTAAGCCTTGACAAAACGGAATATGGAAAGCTTTATCGAAAGCTTCTTTCCGATCCTAACAAAAGCTATCTCAGCTTTGAAATTGCGTTTTATGATTACTTTGAAAACGCTTTTGAAAAGCTTGTAAAAAAATGCGGTTCAAAAAACGAGCGTGACGCAATCAAAGATGTTGCCGCAAGAAGTCTTGATTGCAGAAGACTTGTCAGCTTTTGGCGTGCACTTCGTTATTATCCGCAAAGCCTTGAAAAGCTTACTTCTTCAATCGCTTTGCAAAATGCAGTCAGTCTGCTTTCCGAAAGCGTGAGAAAAAAGCTTTCAAAATGCAGAACCGAAGAAGAATTTTTTGAACTTCTTTCAAAAACACCGTATAAAGACGCTGCAAAAAAGGGAGCGGATTTTGAAAAAGAACTTGAAGTTTTTCTTCATGCTTACTGCAAAAAACAAATCAGATTTTCCTCTTATCCGCCGGCGGTAATGCTGTGCTTTTTGCTTCTTTCTCAGGACGAGACAATGAATCTTGTTCGGATAATCGAAGGCTGCAAATACGGCGTTCCGGCGCAGGAGGTCAGAAAAAACCTCATCGGTATTGATGACTAAGGGGGTTCATTTCATTGGCAATTGAAAAAATGAAGTTTGTGAGGATAAACGGTCCCGCCTCACAGCTCAACAAACTTATCACCGCCTGCTGCGCAGACGGAAACTTCCATCCGGAATACGCAGGCAACTTTATCTCTCAGTCGATGGGCTATGCTCCGCTGAGTGAAGAAAACCCGTATTCTCAGCTTTTTGCAAACATTAAAGAACTTGCTTCTTCTTTGAATGTCAGCCTTGACGATGCAAAAAAAATCAAGGGTACCGTTGTTGACGACCGTGCAAAGGAATATATAAATTCCGTTGGCGAAACGCTCAACAATCTTGGTGAAGAACTTAAAAACCTTTCGGAACAGTATGACGAATGTGTTGACGGAATTGAAAAGTATTCCCATTTCACAGGGCTCAATGTTGGACTTGACGAAATTTTTGATTGCAAGTTCATTTGTCCAAGGTTTGGTTTTCTTCCGAAGGACGGCTATTTGAAGTTTACAAAAGGCTATTCGGAAAATCCGTACATTCTTTTTTGCCCGTGTTCGTCAAACGAGGCCGGATACTGGGGCGCATACTTTGCACCGAAGGAGCGAGAGGACGAAATTGACGGAATTTTTGCTTCGCTTCATTTTGAGCGGCTTCACATTCCTTCGGCTGTCGGCACAACGGATGACATTATAAAGAGCCTCAACGAAAACATTGAGCTTATCAAAAAACAGCAGGAAGAGCTGAATGAAAAAATCAAGTCCATTTGGGAAACCGAGGGCGAAAAAATCAAATCGCTTTATCTCAAACTGAAAGAGCTTAACGCTGTTTTTGAACTTCGCAAATATGCGGTTCACCACGAAAAAAGCTGCTTCTTTGTCGGCTGGATTCCTGCCTCGGCAGAAAAGAAGTTCAGAAAACGCCTTGATAAGTATCCCGAATTTGTTACCGAAATCGAAGACCCCGAAAAAAATTCTTCGCCGCCGGTACGGCTTAAAAACTTTATTTTTTCCCGTCCGTATACTTACTTTGTAAAAATGTACGGCCTTCCGTCATACAGCGATATCGACATTACGGCGTTTGTTGCGGCAACGTATACGCTCTTGTTCGGAATTATGTTCGGCGATGTCGGACAAGGCTTTGTTCTTGCCCTCGGCGGACTGCTTGCATGGAAGTTTAAAAAGATTGAGCTTGGAAAAATTCTTGTTCCGTGCGGCGTTTCGTCAATGTTTTTCGGCTTTATCTTCGGTTCGGTATTCGGATTTGAAGAACTGCTTGACCCGGTTTATCACGCAATGGGACTTGCGTCAAAGCCGCTTTCGGTCATGGATTCAATCAACACGGTTTTGCTTTTTGCAATCGGCATAGGCGTTGCGCTTGTTATGGTTGCAATCCTCATCAGCATAATCACAAACATCAAAAAGAAGAAAGTCGGAACGGCTCTCTTTTCCGAAAACGGACTTGCCGGTTTGGTTGTTTATGTCGGCGGTGCAAACCTTGCCTATTCGTTTATGGCGGGCAAAGGCATTTTCCCGACAAAAATCAGTACGGTAATGCTCCTTGTCGGCGTTGTAATTTTGTTCTGTAAAGAGCTTCTTGCTCCTGTTCTTGACGAGGGCAAGTTCAAAAAGCCGGACAGCATCGGCGACTTCATTTTGCAAAACCTTTTTGAATGTATCGAATACATTCTTTCCTATTTCAGCAACACGGTTTCGTTCCTTCGTGTTGGTGCATTCGTAATTGTTCACGCAAGTATGATGATGGTTGTCTTTACCCTTGCGGGCGACACCTCAACCGTCAAAGGAATGATTGTTGTTGTTCTCGGCAACATTGTTGTAATCGCACTTGAAGGTCTTCTTACGGGTATTCAGGGACTCAGACTTGAGTTTTATGAAATGTTCAGCCGTTTTTATGAGGGCGAGGGCAGACCTTTTGAGGCCGCAAAAATCAAGCAGTAATTCAATTTATTATCAAACAAAATTTTTAACATCGGAGGAAATTAAAATGAGCAGTTTTCTTTATGCACTTGCAATTATCATTCCCGCAGTAGGACTTACACTTTCCGCTTTCTTCACTTTTAAAAAGAGAATGGAAGGAAAATCAGTAAGAAAAGTTATGAGAGTTAACCTTGCAACCTTCCTTGTTCTTATCGTAATGGTCAGCGTGTTTGCGTTTTGCGCTTCGGCAGAAACCGGAACACCCGATGCTTCTCCGGCAACGAGTGCCTCGGATACATCGGCAACCGCAGAAGACACAAAAACTTCCTCACAGGCAAACGGCCTCGGTCTTCTCGCAGCAGGTCTCGTAACCGGTCTTGCAGGCATCGGCGGCGGTATCGCCGTTGCGGCAGGCGCACCGGCAGCTATTGCAGCAACAAGCGAAGACCCGAAATCCTTCGGTAAGAGCCTTATCTTTGTTGCTCTTGGTGAATCAATCGCTCTTTACGGCGTTGTTATTTCAATTCTTATCCTTAACAAGGTCTGATAATCATGAGAATGTTTCTTTTGAGCAGCGATGAAGACACGCTGACAGGCTTTAGGCTTGCCGGCGTTGAAGGCTCGCTTGTTAACAGCGAAGAAGATCTTAAAAGTGCTTTTTTAAAGGCAAGGGAGGACAAAACAATCGGCATTGTTCTTGTAACAAGGTCGCTGTCGCTTTCCTATCCGAGCAATATCCTTGAAGAAAAAAAGCGTGCGGGTCTTCTTATTACCGAAATACCGGACATGAAAAATCCGTCTGCCGGAACAGATTCAATCACGGCTTATGTTCGTGATGCAGTCGGAATCCAGGTCTGAGAAATGAGGGAATTTAATGCTTAACCAAAACGACAAGATTGAGCGTTTTTCAGAGATTATCAATAAGAACGCTCTTGCTCAATGCAAAAAAATTGAAAAGCAGACCGAAAAATTCAGAAAAGAACAGCTTCAGGAGCTTGAAAACAAGTCGAAAGCCGAACTTCAAAACCGTCTCGGCTATGAAGCGCAAAGAATCAAAACCCAAACGGGCAGCAAAATTTCCGCCCTCAATGCCGAAAGCAAAAAGCACCTTGCAGGAAAAAGAGAGGAGATTACCTCTGCCGTTTTTGAAAAGGTTAAGGAAAAGCTTGCTTCTTTCACAAAAACGGCGGAATATGAAGCGTTTCTTCAAAAAAGCGTGTCTGCTCTTGCCGAAGAGATCGGCAAAAACGCAATCATTTATGTCAGAGAAAGCGACCTTCCCCTTTGCAAAGAAAAGCTTTTCGGCATAAATGGCGTCAAAGCTTTTGAAAAAAGCGACAAGATAAAACTCGGCGGTGCGGTGGCTTCAAACGAAGCAAAAACCGTTTTTGCCGTTGATACGCTTGAAAGCAGAGTCGCTTCTCAAAGAGAGCTGTTTTTGACGCAATCGTCGCTTTCAATTGAATGACAGACCTTCGAGGTGAGAAATAAATGGCAACAGAAAATCTTATATACGGAATCAACGGTCCCGTTGTAACAATCAAAGGCAAGACCGACCTTTCAATGATGGAAATGGTCTATGTCGGCGAAGCACACCTTGCCGGCGAAGTTATCGGAATCGAAAGCGGAAAAACAACAATTCAGGTTTATGAGGAGACCGACGGCCTTTGCCCGGGCGAAAAAGTTTATTCAACCGGTTCGCAGATGTGCGTAACGCTCGGCCCCGGAATCCTTACCAATATTTTTGACGGAATCGAACGTCCGCTTCCGGCTCTTGAAAAGGAGAGCGGCTGTTTCATCTCAAAGGGTATTTCAACCGCTGTTCTTGACGAAGAAAAACAATGGGACGTTCACATTCTTGTTAAAGAGGGCGACGCTCTTTCAGGCGGACAGGTTTATGCCGAAACGCAGGAAACGCCCGTAATTAAACATAAAATCATGCTTTCTCCGCTCCTTTCGGGAAAAATCGTTTCGGTCAAAAAGGACGGACTTTACCGTGTTAACGACGTTATTGCCGTTCTTGAGGACGAAAGCGGAGAGAAGCATGAACTTACCCTTTGCCAAAAATGGCCGATAAGAATTCCGAGACCGGTCAAAAAAAGGCTTCCGGCGGAACGTCCGCTTGTCACCGGTCAGCGTGTTATTGATACGCTTTTCCCGGTTGCAAAAGGCGGTGCGGCGGCAATTCCCGGCGGTTTCGGAACAGGAAAAACAATGACTCAGCATCAGCTTGCAAAATGGTGCGACGCCGATATAATCATCTATGTCGGCTGCGGCGAGCGAGGAAACGAAATGACTCAGGCTCTTTCGGAATTTACCGAACTTGTTGACCCGAAAAGCGGCCGTCCGCTTATGGACAGAACCGTTCTCATCGCCAACACATCGAATATGCCCGTTGCCGCCCGTGAAGCTTCAATTTACACAGGCATCACCCTTGCCGAATATTATCGTGACATGGGATACCACACCGCAATCATGGCAGACTCAACCTCACGTTGGGCAGAGGCACTTCGTGAAATTTCCGGCCGACTTGAAGAGATGCCCGCCGACGAAGGCTTCCCGGCTTATCTTCCGTCAAGGCTTTCGGAGTTTTATGAAAGAGCGGGCTATATGAACGTCCTTTCCGGCGGCGAAGGTTCGGTAACAATCATCGGTGCGGTTTCTCCGCAGGGTTCGGACTTTTCCGAGCCTGTTACTCAAAACACAAAGCGTTTTACCCGCTGCTTCTGGGCACTTGATAAATCGCTTGCTTATGCAAGACATTATCCGGCAATCAACTGGAACGACAGCTACAGCGAATATGTTCCCGAACTTGAAGAATGGTATCACGACAACGTCGGTCACGACTTTATCAAGTACCGTGAAGAGCTTTGCTCAATTCTCTACGAAGAAAGCTCACTTATGGAAATCGTAAAACTTATCGGTGCGGACGTTCTTCCGGACGATCAAAAGCTTACGATTGAAATTGCCCGTGTAATCCGTGTCGGCTTCCTTCAGCAAAATGCGTTCCACAAGGACGATACGTTTGTTTCGCTTGAAAAGCAGCTTAAAATGATGCACGCAATTTTGCACCTTTATCACAAGTGCCGCCAAATTGTTGCGCTTCAGGTTCCGATGTCGAAGCTTATTGCAACGGGACTTTTTGATAAGCTTGTAAAAATGAAGTATGACGTTCCGAACGACAAAATAGAAATGCTTGACGATTACATCACCGAAATTGACAGCACTCTTGCTTCGTATCTTAACAAATAAGGAGGGATAACAATGATTATTGAGCATAAGGGACTCAGCGAAATCAACGGCTCGCTTGTTATCCTTGAGGGCGTTAAAAAGCCCATGAACGAAGAACTTGTTGAAATTGAACTTGCCGATAAAACAAAGCGCACCGGAAGAATTGTTGCAATTGAGGGCGACAAAGCCGCCGTTCAGGTTTTTGAGGGAACAAGAGGAATTTCAATGGTCAACACAACGACCATCCTCACCGGAAAGCCGATGGAAATGAAACTTTCGCCGGAAATTCTCGGCCGTGTTTTTGACGGACTCGGAAGACCCATTGACGGACTCGGCGAAATTTTTCCGAAAAAGAGCCTCAACATCAACGGAAAGCCGATTAATCCCGTTTCCCGAATTTATCCGAAAAACTATATCAGAACCGGTATTTCCTCAATCGATTGCCTTACAACCCTTATCAGAGGACAAAAGCTTCCGATTTTCAGCGGCTCCGGTATGAGTCATAACGAACTTGCCGTTCAAATTGTTCGCCAGGCTTCGATTGCCGATAATGATGACTTTGCAATTGTTTTTGCCGCAATGGGCGTTAAGAACGACGTTGCGCAGTACTTCCGTTCCTCGTTTGAAAAAGCGAACGTAATGGACAGGGTTGTAATGTTCCTCAACCTTTCAAACGATCCGATTATTGAAAGAATCATCACGCCCCGCTGTGCGCTTACCGCCGCTGAATATCTTGCATACGAACTCGGAAAGCATATCCTTGTTATTCTTACCGATATGACATCATATTGCGAAGCACTGCGTGAATTCAGCTCCTCAAAGGGCGAAATTCCCGGCCGTAAAGGCTATCCGGGTTATCTTTATTCCGACCTTGCAACGCTTTATGAGCGTGCCGGAATAATTAAGGATTCGCCGGGTTCGGTCACTCAAATTCCGATTTTGACAATGCCGAACGACGATATTACCCACCCGATTCCCGACCTTACCGGCTACATCACCGAAGGTCAGATTGTTCTTGACAGAGGTCTTGACACAAAGGGTGTTTACCCTCCGGTCAACGTTCTTCCTTCGCTTTCACGTCTTATGAAGGACGGCATCGGCGCAGGCTACACAAGAGAGGACCACCAGGCACTTGCCAATCAGCTTTTTGCTTCTTATGCAAAGGTTCAGGACGCAAAAGCACTCGCTTCGGTTATCGGCGAGGACGAGCTTTCGCAGAATGACAAACTTCTTATGAGCTTTGGCAAAGAGTTTGAGCGTGTATTCATCAATCAGGGCGAAAACGAAAACAGAACGATTGAACAGACTCTTGACCTTGGCTGGAAGCTTCTTTCGATGCTTCCGGACAGTGAGCTTGACCGTGTTGACGAAGCAATGCTCAAAAAGTATCTCAAAAGGTCATAATTGTTAAATTGACAACATTTTTGCGGCTTTTGCCGCTTTGGGAGTGAAAAACAATGCCGCAAGTCTTTCCGACAAAAGCAAATTTAATGAGCACAAAAAAGTCGCTTGAGCTTGCCCGGCTCGGATACGACTTGATGGACAGAAAGCGTAATATCCTTGTGCGAGAGATGATGAACCTTATTGATGAGGCAAAGTCCGTTCAGGGAAGCATCGGTGAAGTTTATGAAAAAGCCTATGCCGCTTTGCGAAAGGCAAGCCTTACTCTCGGGGACTGTTCACGTTTTGCTGATGCGATTGAGATAAGCGACGACCTTAAAATCGATTATCGCAGTGTTATGGGCGTTGAAATTCCGACGGTTGAAACAGACGAAAAGAACATTGACGTAACTTCGTTCGGGTTTTATCAGACAAATTCCGATTTTGACGAAGCGTGCGTTTTGTTCAGCCGTGTCAAGGTTTTGACGGCTCGGCTTGCAGAAATTGAAAATTCCGTTTGCCGCCTTGCGGATGCGGTCAAAAAAACTCAGAAGCGTTCAAACGCACTTTCAAACATTATGATTCCCCGCCTTGAAGTCACAGTGAAATATATCACCGATGCGCTTGAGGAAAAGGAAAGAGAAGACTTTTCACGTCTTAAAGTTACAAAAAAGACAAAAGACAAAAAATCAAAGGCATGACATTGCCTTGAACGGCGTGAAGCGCAAAATTCAAAGCCTTTGCTTTAAGTGATATATTGAACGTGCGGTTAATATTGCGTTTGATATTTGATTTGCAATATGAAAATTGAATTGATGGGGCTGTGTTAAATGCAACAGCCCCATTTTTCTTTTTTACGTTTATAAAGGTTACACAATTGTTTTCCCTCTTTACAAATCTGATTTTATGTTGTATAATACCTGCGTAATTGTGAGAATATGCAATTACATAAAAACAGGCGAGCGTATGTCAGCCTGTTCAAACAAACGGAGGTTTATATTATGGCTAAAAAAATTACTGCCCTTGTGCTTGTGCTTGCCGCCCTTGTTTGCTGCTTCTCGGCTTGCGCTTTCACTCCGGACAAAAAAATCATCGGCTCATGGAAAGATTCAACCGGTGTTGTCGGCCTTGAATTTAAAGAAGGCGGCGTTTGCAAAATCAGCGGTAACGCTTCTGCAATTTCTCCGGCTCTTGCAAACTTCAGCGTTGACACCGAAGGTACTTACACCGTTGTCAGAGACGAAGCTTCAAAGGAATATCACCTTACTCTCAACTTCACATTCCTTATTTCGGTTAAGCTTGAATATGTAATCAACGAAGTTAACAAGGACGTTCTTACCCTTACTTCGGTTGATAACGGAAAGACCTATTCCTTCGTTGCCGATAACGGTTCTGCTTCCTCAAGCTCGGCCGCTCCTTCAAGCGCAGCCGACAGCAGTTCCGCAGCAGCATAAAATTATTGACAAAACAAAAAACGTTTTTCGGACCGGGTCGGTATCGGCTTCGGTCCGTTTTTCAAATTCTCTTTGATCGGAGGAAATGATAATGACAAAAAGCACAAAGATCATAATTTCGGCCATAGCCGCAACACTTGTAATTTGCCTTTCGGTTATCATCGGCATCAGCGTTGCACATAACAAAAGGAAAAATCCCGATGTGATTACCGTCAACCCTTCTTCCTTTTCCGGTTCCGATGTTTCCGAGTCTGCATCTTCCGCACCATTGAGCGAAAGCACAACCGCTGCGCCGACTCTTGCGGAAAGTCTTGTCGGAAAATGGATGGACAGTGCACAGATGAGCGGATACGAGTTTTTCTCTGACGGAACCGTAACCGTAACCTATGTCAATTTGACCGTTCCGGTTATTGACCTTCCGATCAACGGAACGGCAAACGGAACTTACACAGTGAACGGAAACACGGTTGAGGTTAAGTTTTCAATCTATGCAAAAACAATCAGCAAAACTTTTGAAGCTACTGTTGTTCCCGGTAACGAGCTTACGCTCAAAAACAAAAAGGACGGCGAAGTTTCAACCTATTCGTTTGTCAAAAAGAGCGAAAGCACAACTGCTTCATCAACAACAACTCCACCGGCTCAAACAATCAGCGGCGGTGAAATTGTCGGCGCATGGGAAAACGGTGACGCAAGCATAAAATACGGCTTTAATAACGATTCAACCGTTGATATTAGCTTTAATAACGGCAGAATGAGCAGCGTTTCTTCCGGTGTTCTCAACGGAACTTATAAGGGCATTTATATGACGAACGACAACAAACTTACCGTTCAGTTCATGATGAATGAAAAAAAGGTTACTCAGGAGCTTACATATTCAATCTCCGGAAACACAATAAGTCTCACAGAAAAAAGCGGAGAAACAACCCTTCTTGTTCGCGGCGGAACCGGATACAATACTTCTTCCTCCGCTTCCGATCTTATCGGAAAATGGACTGACGGCGCAAACATGAGCGGCTTTGATTTTAAGCAGGGCGGTTCGGTAGATGTGACATATGTCAATTTCACCGTTCCGGTCATCAATATGCCGATAAACGGAACTTACGGCGGAACATATTCTGTTTCCGGCGGAAGAGTGACCGTAAACTTTTCAATCTACGGAAAAACAATTATTAATTCCTATGAGTTTTCCGTTGCCGGCGACACGCTTACACTCAAAAACGTTGAGGACGGAGAAATCAAAACCTATAGGAGGGCAGGCTGATGACGGAAAAAGAAAAAGTTTATGCCGCTCTTGATGAACTTGGCATAAGCTATAAGGTTATTAATCACAAAGAAGTTCACACAATTGAAGAAATGGATGCGCTCGGAGTTTTTACCGACGGCGAAGTTTGCAAAAATCTTTTTCTTCGCAACGCAAACGGAAAAACTCATTACGTTGTTTCAATGCTCAAAGATAAGCACCCGGACATTCAGAACACCATCCGTGCACAGCTTGGCTGTTCAAGGCTCAGCTTTGGTTCCGACGAAAGGCTGATGAAGCATCTTGGGTTGAAGCCCGGTGCGGTTTCTCCGTTCGGAATCATCAACGATGAAAGCCATGACGTTAACCTTGTTTTTGACAGCGACCTCAAAAAAGTTGACGGTTTTGTCGGCTTTCACCCGAACGATTGCACGGCGTTTGTTTGGATAAAATTCAGCGACCTTTTGAAATTTATAAAACATTACGGCAACGATGTTTATTATATCGATTGCTGAAAAAACATAATCACCGTTCTTTTTTCATACTTATTGAAAAAGGGACGGTGATTTTTAATGATGAACTATGTTTGGCCGGTAATGATTTTGTTTGCGTTTGCTTCGGGTATAATAACAGGGAATATGTCATCGCTTTCCGCTTCGGTTATTCAGGGCGGACAAGATGCCGTATCGCTTCTTTTGCGGCTTGTTTCAATGCTTTGCCTTTGGGGCGGAATAATGGAAATTGCCGAAAACGCCGGAGTTACCGCCGCATTTTCAAAAATTCTTTCGCCCGTGATGAAACTGATTTTTCCCCGCCTTAAAAAGAACGAATATGCGCTTGAAGCCATTTCAATGAATATCACGGCGAACGT
Organism: uncultured Eubacteriales bacterium; assembly: GCA_934552855.1. GTDB lineage: Bacteria > Bacillota > Clostridia > Oscillospirales > Acutalibacteraceae > UBA6857. The sequence continues at coordinate 21,214 of CAKTEU010000008.1, forward strand.
CCTCGGACTCGGAAACGCCGCAACGCCGCTCGGCCTTGAAGCAATGAAAAGGCTTCAGCTTGTTAACGAGGATACAAACCGGGCAAGCGACGAAATGGTGGTTTTTGTTGTTATGAATACCGCCGCAATGCATATTATTCCGACAACGGTTGCAACAATGCGTGGGCAATACGGTTCGCAAAGCCCGATGGCAATCATGCCGGCTTCAATACTTACTTCGGCTTGTGCGCTGACGGTTGCAATTTTTTTTGCAAAACTCGGAAACAGATTGGGGAAAAGAAAACAATGATGGATATAATCGGAATATGGGTTCTTCCGCTGATGGTGGTTTTAATTGTCGGCTTTGGCCTTTTCAAAAAGGTTAAGGTTTTTGACTGTTTTATGAAAGGTGCAAAAAAAGGTCTTCTTACCGTTTATGACCTTTTGCCGACGATTACCGGCCTTGTTGTTGCGGTAACAATGCTCAGAGCAAGCGGGGGAATGGAACTTATTGCAAAAGCTTTTTCGCCCGTTGCGTCCTTTCTCGGCGTGCCGAAAGAGACTGTGCCGATGGCATTGCTCAGTCCGATTTCGGGCGGAGGATCGCTCACTCTTTTTGAACAGGTTCTTAAAAGTGACGGACCGGATTCTTTTCTCGGACGGGTGGCTTCGGTGCTTATGGGTTCAACGGACACAACGCTTTATGCCGTTACGGTTTACTATTCCGCAATCGGAATCAAAAACACACGTCACACGCTTTATGCCGGGCTTGCGGCAGACTTTGCTTCGTTTGTTTTGTCTCCGCTTTTTGTGCGCCTGACGCTCGGAAACTGAAAAAGAACCGAGAGCAAACAGAATTAGAACATTTTTTCTTGCAATAACGTCTGCGGTATGATAAAATATAAAGAGCGGTATGGTTTTTTGCATACCTAACGGATTTATAAATATGGGAGTTGAAAAGATATGAAGTGCAGTTTTTGCGGCCACGAACTTGAACCGGGCTCAAATTTTTGCCCTGAATGCGGAACAATGATGAGCGTTGACGATGATGTTTCGTCCGCTGTTTCCGATGAACAAAAATACGAACCCGACAGTGCCGATGTATATTCAAAAAACGTAAGTGATGAAGATGTTCGCGAAACCGAACCGACAGAAGAGGAAATGGGTGTTCCGGAATATGTTCCGCAGCCAATGGGTGCTTTTGAAGATTACAATACAATCCGCCAAAACGAAGAGGAAGCCGAAGCCGCCCTTGCCGCTGCAGCCGCAGCAGATGAAGCTGCCGCCGAAGAGGAAGAGGACGATCCCTTTGCCGAGCTTCACCCGGATGCCGAACCTGGTTCGTTTTCCTTAGAAAAGAAGACCGAAGAAGAACCTTCATCCTCTTTTGACGAAGACGATATGTATGTTAAGCCTTCAAAAAGCAAAAAAGGCGGAATAACAATCGCAGTTCTTTCGCTTGTTCTTGTTGCGGCGATAGTTGTCGGAGTGAACGCCGTTCGTTCAAGCGGCGGAGACGTACTTTCTGTTTTAAAAAGAACGTCTGCAAGCGACGCTTTTGATTCATCGGCAAGCAAAGCAACCGAAAGTACGGACGAAAGCAAGACTTCAACAACAAAAAAAGATGAAAAGTCAACAACAGATAAAACAACAAAAGAATCAACAACAAAAAAAGACGAAAAAACAACCGAAAAAAATTCAAAAGAATCAACAACAAAGAAAAACGATACTTCGTCAACCGAAAGCACAACACGCAAAAACTCAACAACCGACAAAACAACCACAACAACCCGTGCCTATACCACAACAACGCAGCCTTCAACAACCAATACATACACCCGTCCTTCGCAGACAACAACTTCACCGAGACCTACCGGTGAATCACTTCAAAAACCGTCTAAGTATTACTCATCACCCGTGATAAGATATGCTTCGGAAAACGGAATTTCAATAAGACTTCGTCCGTCGGCATCGTCAACCGTCAGAGCTTCGATTTCTGTTGGCGGTGAAGTAAAAGTTTATGCGCAGGAAAACGGTTTTTATTATGTATACTATGCACGTTACGGCGTTTACGGCTGGGTAAACGGCAGTTATCTTTCAAAGGAAAGACCTGTTGCCGATACGGAAGTCAAGGTTTCCGGCGTTGTTAAACCGGACAAGACCTATGCTAACCCCGAAACAAAAACCGTAACCACTTTTGAAGGCCTCAGACTCAGAAAAGGCCCCGGAACAAATTATGACACAATCCGCTATCTCGGAAAGGGATATCCCGTTGCAGTTAAGGGAACAAGCAGCAAGAACCCCGGTTGGGTTTATGTTACCGATATCACAAGAGGCGTTTCCGGTTGGGTATCGTCGGCATACATTAAGTGATAAAAAATAAAGATATATTTCGAAGGAGAAAAGATTGATGATAACGTTAAAAACACGCTGGACGGAAAGCGCAATGTGTGAAAAGCCACATCAGGAATATCCCCGTCCGCAAATGGTTCGTGACGATTGGGTAAACCTCAACGGAATGTTTGATTATGCCGTTACAGATGCGAATGCAGAATGGTTTGAAAAAGTCGATGGTGAAATCCGTGTTCCGTTTGCAATTGAAAGCGCACTTTCCGGCGTTTGCAAAAGAATAACCAAGGACGACCGCCTTTGGTATAAAAAGACCTTTACTCTTCCCGAAAGCTTCAAGGGCAAGCGTACCCTTATTCACTTCGGTGCGGTTGACTGGGAATGCAAGGTTTACATCAACAAAAAGCTTGTTGCTTCTCATATCGGCGGTTACTGCCCGTTTTCGGCAGACATAACCGATGCACTCAAAGACGGCGAAAACGAGCTTGTTGTTTGGGTATACGACCCGACCGACGGCGGCTGGCAAAACAGGGGAAAACAGGCAAGCTACTCTCACGGCTTTTGGTACACTTCAACTTCCGGCATTTGGCAAACCGTTTGGCTTGAAGCCGTTCCTGAAAATTACATAAAGAGCTATAAGCTTACTCCCGACATTGATGAGGGCGTTTTGAAAATTAAAACCGACGTTATCGGAAGCGGCGAACTTTACATTAAGGTTCTTGACGGCGAAAAAACTGTCTCAGAAAAAGCAATCACTGCAGACGATGAAGTTGAAATCAAAGACGCAAAGCTTTGGTCGCCGGAAGATCCGTTCCTTTATGACTTTGTTCTCACGCTCAAAAACGGCGATACCGTTGACAGCGTCAAGGGCTATTTTGGAATGAGAAAATTCAGCATCGGTCAGCACGGCGGCTATGCAAGACTTTTCCTCAACAACAAGCCGTATTTTCAAAAGGGACTTCTTGACCAGGGCTACTGGAGCGACGGCGGACTCACCCCGCCCTGCGATGAAGCGATTGTTTATGACATTGAAACAATGAAACGCCTCGGCTTCAATATGCTCAGAAAGCACATCAAGGTTGAATCCGATCGTTGGTATTATTATTGCGACAAGCTTGGTATGATTGTTTGGCAGGATATGGTAAGCGGCGGAAAGGAACTTGACGTTATCCACGCAGGCGTAATCCCCAACATTCAGGGTGTTCTCAATCCGATTGTTTATCTTTCGCTCAAGGATAACAAATATGCAACATTCAACCGTGACAAAATCGAATGGAGAACCCAGTTTGAAGAAGAACTTTTTGAAATGATTGATGCACTTTATAATCACACGTCAATCGGTTGTTGGGTTCCGTTCAATGAAGGTTGGGGTCAGTTTGACGCAAAGCGAATAGGCGATGCAATCAAGGCAAAAGACCCTTCAAGAATCGTTGACCATGCAAGCGGCTGGTATGACCAAAAGGGTTGTGACCTTCGCAGTATTCACCGCTACATTCTTCCCGTCACCGCTCCGAAGTATGACGGCAGACCGTTCGTTCTCAGCGAATACGGCGGATACAGTCAAATTCTTGACGGACACATTTGGAACAAGCAAAAGTCTTTCGGTTATCAGATGTATAAGAGCAAGGAAACGCTCACAAACGCTTACAGAAAGCTTCATGAAAATCAGGTTATTCCCGCAATGAAAAAAGGACTTTCCGCAACGGTTTATACCCAGGTTTCCGACGTTGAATTTGAGGTCAACGGAATGCTCACCTATGACCGTGAAATCGTTAAAATTGACGAAGACGTTGTCAAAGCAATTAACGAAAAACTCACATTCTGAAAATAAGCAAAATTTTTACACCGGCTGTTTTTGCAGTCGGTGTTTTTCTCTTTTCCCCTTGACAAAAGTGTAAAAGAAGATATAATATGAATTTGAAATTGAAATTCATTTTCAAATTGGAGGCTCGTCATGGAAAGGACAACATATAAAACACGTCAGCGTGCGGATATAATCGACTGCCTTCGTGAAAACACCGAAACGGGACTCACGATTGAAGGATTGATGAAAAAGCTTTCCGAAAGGGGAACGCCCGTCGGAATAACAACCGTTTACCGCTATGTCGGAACGCTTGTTAAAGAGGGGATTGTTCGCCGCTTTCCCCGTGAGGGCAAAAAAAGCGTTGTTTTTCAATTCATTGAAAACCCCGGCCATTGCTGTGAGCACATTCATCTTCAGTGCAAGGAATGCGGAAAATTTGTTCACCTCGGCTGCGAATGCATGAAAGAGGCAAACGAGCATCTTTATAAAAATCACGGCTTTATGGTCGATAATGAAAAAACTGTTCTTGTCGGCGTTTGTGCCGACTGTTTGAAAAAAGGTGAAAAAGAAAATGGCACTGATTGATTGCAAAAACGTTGTGCTCGGCTATGACAGCCATATTGTTGCAAAAAATCTGAATTTTGAAGTGAACAGGGGCGATTATCTTTGCATAGTCGGCGAAAACGGAAGCGGAAAAAGCACACTTGTTAAGTCGCTTTTGGGCTTGATTGAAACCGAAAGCGGACACCTTCACATGGGTGACGGACTCAAAAAAAGAGAAATAGGCTATCTTCCTCAGCAGAGTGCGGCGCAAAAAGATTTTCCGGCTTCGGTTTTTGAGGTTGTGCTTTCGGGCTGTCTTGCTTCAAAAAAAGGAATTTTCTTTTCAAAAGCGCAAAAGGACCTTGCAAAAGAGAATATGGAAAAGCTTGACATAGTTTCGCTCAAAGATAAGTGTTACCGTGAGCTTTCCGGCGGACAGCAGCAAAGGGTGCTTCTTGCCCGTGCGCTTTGCGCAACAAAAAAACTTCTTTTGCTTGATGAACCGGTGACCGGGCTTGACCCCGTTGTGACCGCCGATTTTTATCGTATAATTGAAAAAATTAACCGTGAATACAAAATCACAATCATTATGGTTTCGCATGACCTTTATTCGTCGCTCAATTATGCAACACATATTCTTCACATGAAAAAAGACGGTGCGTTTTTCGGAACGGTTAAAGAATATCTTGAAAGCGACGTTTACAAAGCCTTTTCCGGAGGTGAAAAAAATGCCTGAAGCAATCAGCCTTATTCTTTCTCAGCCGTTTTTGAAACGTGCGCTTGTTGCCGGAGTTTTAATTTCGCTTTGTGCCGCTCTTTTGGGTGTGAGCCTTGTTTTAAAACGCTTTTCAATGATAGGAGACGGACTTTCCCATGTTGGGTTCGGTGCACTTGCAATTGCCTGTGCGGCGAATATTGCGCCGCTTTATTTTTCGCTGCCGATTGTTGTTGTTGCGGCGTTTTTGCTCCTTCGGATGAGTGAAAACGGAAAAATCAAGGGCGATGCGGCAATCGCTCTCATTTCAACCGGTGCGCTTGCCGTCGGCGTAATGGTGACTTCGCTGACAACGGGAATGAATGTTGACATCTATAACTATATGTTCGGCAGTATACTCACAATGAGCAACGCAGACGTTGCTCTGAGCGTTGTTTTGAGCGTTGCCGTTCTTGCGCTGTACCTTGTTTTTTATAACGAGATTTTTGCGGTGACATTTGACGAAAGCTTTTCAAAAGCGACCGGAACAAAAGTCGGCGCATATAATATGCTCATTGCGGCTTTGACTGCGGTCACAATTGTAATCGGTATGCGTATGATGGGCGCACTGCTCATTTCAAGCCTTATCATTTTTCCTGCAATTACTTCAATGCGCCTTTGCAAAAGCTATAAAAGTGTTATTATTTCAAGTGCAGCGGTTTCGGTTGTCTGCTTCTTTTCGGGTCTTTTGGTTTCGATTCGTTTTGAAGCACCAACGGGTGCAAGTGTTGTTTGTGTGAATATTTTTGTGCTTGCCGTTTTTTCGCTTCTTCGTGCTGTTTTAAATTCTTCAAAGCTGACAAAGACCGCAAAAAGAGTTTTTGTTTCGGCCGTTGCCGTTTTTTCTGCCGTGGTGCTTTTTGCCGCCGGGCTTACCGGTTCGGTAAAGGTTTATGAAAAAGAAAAAACAAGCGTTGTTGCCGCAACCTTTGCACCGTGCGATTTTGCAAGGCAGATTGCCGGCGATGATGCCGAGGTTACAATGCTTCTTGCTCCGGGTGAGGAAAGCCACACCTTTGAGCCGACCGCTTCGGATATCATGAAAATTGAACAATGCGATGTTTTCATCTATGGCGGCGGAGAAAGCGACGAATGGGTAAACTCAATGCTTTCTTCAATTGATACGGAAAAAATCTCTGTTATCCGCATGATGGACGTGACGGAAAACCTCAAGGAGGAAACGCTTGAAGGTATGGAATCCGAAGAGGAAGATCATCATCATGAAGACGAAGAATATGACGAACACGTTTGGACTTCGCCTGAGAATGCGGAAAAAATTGTGAGTGCAATTTCAAAAGCCCTTTGCGAAAAAGACAACGAACACAGCAAGGACTATAAAAAAAGGACTGCCGAGTACCTTTCAAAGCTTGATGCCCTTGACAAAGAGTTTGAAGCTTTTTCAAAGGTAGCGGCCGGTAAGCACTTTGTTGTTGGCGACCGTTTTCCGTTTAAATATCTTGCCGATGAATACTCACTCAAGTTTTATGCGGCGTTTCCCGGCTGTTCGGCGCAAAGCGACGCAAACCCGACAACGATTGCGTTCCTTTCTCAAAAGGTTAAGGAGGAAAAAATCCCCGTTGTTTTCAAGGTTGATTTGAGCACGGGCTCGGTTGCAAAGTCAATTTCGGAAAGCACGGGTGCAAAGGTTATGACGCTTTATTCCTGCCACGTTATTTCGGCTGACGATTTCAAAAACGGCGAAACCTATCTTTCGCTCATGGAACACAACCTTGATGTACTCAAGGCTGCAGCAAAATAGGCAAAAAGAGTTTATTATAACACTGATTTGTAATTAACAATTTGCTCGTATCCTTTATAATGTTATCGGATCGGTGACACAATACCGCACTTTGTTTATAAAACCATTATAAAGTAGAATCAGACATGAACCTTATTTCTGCAATCAAGCCGTATCTCAAAAAAGCCGTTTCTCTTTTGGTGGCATTCGGAATTTCAATCGGGCTTCTTTCGTCGTTTGCGGCGGATACCGATATTTCCGCAAGGTCGCTTGTTGTTCGTGAAGGACTGCGTACATTGATGAACACGATCGACCCCAAGGGCGGCGGAAACCTTTTTGGAAAACTTGCCGGAAAAATTACAACTACCCCAAGCGTATACCACCCTTCAAAAGGATTCAAGTATAACAAAATCAAACTTGAAAACTGTACTATTGAAGTGCTGACAAAAACCGACAGCGAAAACAGCGATAAGGTTGTCTATCAAATCCATGGCGGTGCATTCATTTTCGGAATGCAGGATCTGTACCGCTGGCAGGGTGAAAAATGGTCTGAGCTTTGCAATGGTGCAACCGTTGTTATGGTTGATTACCGCCTTGCACCGGATACGGTTTTTCCCGGTGCGCACGAAGATGTTCTTGACGGTTGGGAATGGATAATGAAAAACGGCTACGATGCGGATGATGTTGTTGTTACCGGTGACAGTGCCGGCGGAAATCTTGCGCTCAGCCTTGTTCTTTCATTGCATGATTCAAAAAGGGCGCTTCCGGCCGCAGTTGTCACAATGTCGCCTTGGGCAGACCTTGCTGCCGAGGGCGAAAGCTATACGACCAATATCTATAAAGATCCGATGTTCGGCATTAAAGAGGGCAAAGAGGTTGAAATTGATATAAGAAATATGTCATATATTTATGCCGCCGGCACCGACCTTCACAATCCTCGGCTCTCTCCGGTTTATGCCGAATATGACGGTTTTTGCCCCACACTTATTCAGTGCGGAACGGCTGAGGTACTTTACAGCGACGCTGTAACCGTGAGGGATAAAATGCAAAAGGCCGGCGTTGACGTAACGTTCAGCGAATACACCGGAATGTGGCACGTTTTTCAAATCTTCGGCGATTTTATTCCCGAAGGTGAGGCGGCATGGGCAGAAGCCGGAGCTTATGCTTCAAGCAAGCTTTACAAATAAAATAACCTTTGAGCGATGAATTTTTATCGGTTCATGGGTTTTGGGAAAGGATTTTTTCATGACTGCACTTGAACGATTTTTAAAATATGTAACTTTTGAAACAACATCAAATGAGGAAAGCAAAACCGTTCCTTCAACCGCAACGCAGCTTGTGCTTGCCGATTACCTTGCAAAGGAACTGAAGGAAATCGGCGTTACCGATGCAGAGCGAGACGAACTCGGCTATGTTTACGGTCATATTCCGGCTTCAGAAGGGGCGGAAAACGAGCCTGCAATCGGTCTTGTTGCTCATATGGATACCTCGCCGGATGTCAGCGGAAAAAACGTCAATGCAAAAATAATTACCTTTGACGGAACGAATGCACCGATGGTAAGCGGCCGCTATCTTGGAAAAGAGCTTGTTGTTACCGACTGCAAAACGCTTTTGGGTGCCGATGACAAAGCCGGTGTTGCCGAAATTGTTGCCGCCTGCGAAAAAATTATCAATGGCAACATAAAGCACGGAAAAATTTCCGTTTGCTTCACTCCCGACGAAGAAATCGGTTCAGGTGCAGATCACTTTGATTTTGAACGCTTCGGCGCAGATTTTGCTTATACCGTTGACGGCGGAGAACTCGGCGGAATCGAATATGAAAACTTCAATGCTGCTTCGGTTTCGCTTGTTGTTCACGGAATCAATACCCACCCGGGTTCGGCAAAAAACAGAATGAAAAACGCCGTTTTGTATCTTCACGAATTTGTTTCAATGTTACCTGCCTTTGAAACTCCGGCGCACACCGAAAATTATGAGGGCTTTTATCACGTTTCGGACATAAGCGGAAACGAAAGCGAAGCAAAGCTTCATATGCTCATTCGTGACCACAGCAGAGAAAAGTTTGAAGAGCGGAAAAAGTTCGTTTCCTCTGTTGTTTCCTTCCTCAACGAAAAGTATGGCGAAGGCACATTTGAACTCAAAATCACCGACAGCTATTATAATATGCGTGAGATTATTGAACAGCATATGGAAATTGTTGACCGTGCAAAAAACGCAATGTGTGCGCTCGGCGTTGAAGTTGAGGTTACGCCTATAAGGGGCGGTACCGACGGCGCAAGGCTTTCCTTTGAGGGCTTGCCGTGTCCGAACCTTTCAACCGGCGGAATGAATTATCACAGCATTTATGAAGCGGTTTCGGTTGAAGCACTTTCGGTAATGACCGACGTTCTTGTTGAAATTGTGAGGGCAAAATAAAAATTTAATATATAACAAGCGGCTACCGATTTTGTTTTTCGGCAGCCGCTTGTTGCGTAATGAAAACAGGAAAATAAAGATGAAATAGCAGAATTTTTAATCATCGATCTCTTTTTCAAAGTCGATGATGCTTCCGTCCTTTGCATTTATCGAATATTCGTATTCAAAAATACTTTTTTGAAATTCGACTTCATATTCAAAAACACCGTCGTCTCTGTCAAGCTTAACTTTTTTGAAAGTGACTTCGCTTTCCGAAAGACCTGCGTGCGAAAGAGCAATCGCTTTTGCTTTTCCAATGCTTATGAAACCGGAAGTCGGCTTCGGTGCAGTTGTTGAGGGGGCTTGCGTTGTCGACTCTTTTGTCGTTGGCTCAAAAGCCGGGTCAATGTCTTTTTCAAGAATTTTTCCCGTCAGGGCGTTTATGGTGTAATCATACTCTTTTGAATTTGCAAAAAACTCAATTTCATATTCATAAATACCGTCGTCTTTTTCAAGCTTAACCTTTTTGAATGTCGCCTTTGAAGCGCTTATCCCTGCGTCTGAAAGGGCAATTTTTTTCGCCTCTGCCAAAGAAATGCGATAGCTTTGCTGTGCCTTCGTTGTTGCCGGTGCCTTTGTTGTTGCCGGTGCCTTTGTTGTTGAAGGTGCGGTGGTTGACAAAACCGGTTTTGATGTTTCCGGAACAGATGTTGTCGGTTCGGTTACTTTTGCTGCCGGTTCGGTTTTTGGGGCAGTAGTCTCTGAAACCGCCGAAGAAGTCGGTTCGTTTTTTGTTGTGGTTTCCTTGTGCAAAGCAGTGGTTGTTTTTTCGGCTTTGCTGTTGTCAACTTCAACTTCTCGGTTTACGATTGCACCGTTTTTTGCGGCAATTTTATAATCGTATTCCATATTTTCAAAATCAAAGTCAACATCAAAAACATATTTTCCGTGTTCTTTTGTAAAAACGGAGCTTTTGTCTTTTGCCTGTTCTTTTGAAATTCCTGCGTCGCTCAATGCGATTTCAAGGGCTTTTTCGGCTCCGACGGATTTTTTTTCTGCGGTTGAAGCCGAAGAAAATACGGCTCCTGTTCCGATTGCGGTGGCAACGGCGATTGCACAAATTCCAATAACGGCTTTTTTCATAATCGTTGTCTCCTTGCTTTTAAATTACAGTGCATCTTTACTGTGGCTTAATAATACAGCCGAAAGATTAATCTTTTATTAGAGCGAAAGATTTTTAAATTTTACGCTGAAAACGCTGCCTTTTTCTTTTTCGCTTTGAACCGAAACGGTTGCATTGTGAATTTCCGCAATCTCTTTGACAAATGAAAGTCCAAGTCCCGTTCCGCCGCTGTTCCTTGAAGAATCTGCACGGTAAAAACGGTTCCAAATTTTTTCAAGCTCACTTTTTTCAATGCCGATTCCGTTGTCTTTGACCGAAAGAACAGCACCGTCTTTTTCCTTTTTGAGCGTAACAAGGATTGTTCCGTTTTCTTTTCCGTAACGGTATGCGTTTGAAATCAAATTGACGGTGAGCCTTGAAAGCAGCTCAAAGTTGCCGTCAATATAAATCTTCGGCTCAATGTCAAATGAGAGGGCAATGCCTTTTTCGCCGATGAGTGCCATGTCCTCGCAGATTGAGGAAACACATTCCGAAAGGTTCAGCTTTTCCTTTTTCACTTCTCCTGCACCCCGTTCAATTCTTGCAAAGGCAAGCATATCGCTTGTCAGAGAAGCCATTTTTTTGCTTTGGCGTTCAATCAACTCAAGTGCTTCAATGTATTCCTCGGCTGTGCGCCTTTCCTCAAGCGTATACTGGCACTGAGAAAAAATGACCGAAAGGGGAGTGCGAAGCTCGTGTGAAATGTCGCTCGTCAGTTGCTGTTCTTTGTTGAAGGAATCTTCAAGCCGTTCAAACATTGAATTGAACGATTTTGCAACACGGTGAATTTCATCGTCGCCTTCGCCGATTTCAATGCGTTTTGAAAGGTCGTTTCCGGTTCTGATGTCGTCTGCGGCGGCCGTAATTTCAATAACGGGAGAAAGTGCACGCTTTGCGATTATATAGCCGCCTGCGATTGCAAAAAGAACAAGAAGCGGAATAAGCATAAGAACAATTTTGAAAATTCTGTTCATTTGCGTAATGCTGTATTGTGAACTTACTGTTCCCCGAAGCCAGAGCGCTCCTGCACCGGAAAGCTTCAGTTCAATGTCATAAACATAAAAAGTTCCGTTCTCGGTTTTTGCCGATGAAACGAAGCGGTTTTTGAACGGTGGATTGCTTTCGCCGGAAAAAATTGAACTGTCGCCGTAAATAAGGCCGTTTTCATCATAAAGCGATGTTGTGATTCCGTTGACGCTTTTTAAAAAGTCGTCATCAATTTCAAGCCAGCCGTCTTTATATTCGAGGCATAAGTCATAAGGGTCATCAAATTCAAGCTTGTCATAATCGCTGTAAAATTCAACTTCATCAAGGTTGTTTTCAACCGTTTCAATAAGATTATCACGTATTCCCTTTTGAATGACGGAACCGCTGACAAGAACCGTTGCAAGAACCGCAACGCAGGAAATGATAATGATTGCGGCGGAAAACCAGACCGTGATTTTTAATTTCAGCGTTTTTTTAATCATTCTTCCTCCCGGATAACATATCCGCTTCCTCTTACGGTGTGAATCAGCTTTTTCTCAAAGCCGGAATCAATTTTTCTTCTAAGATAGCTTATATAAACGTCAATAACGTTTGTTCCGCCCTCATAATCAAAGTTCCAAATGTGGTTTTCAATTTTTTCTCTTGACAAAACTATGCCCTTGTTTCTGATCATGTATTCGAGCATGGCATATTCCTTTGCCGAAAGGTCAATTGTTTTTCCGCCCCTTGAAACTTTTTTTGAAGCTGTATCAACCGAAAGGTCTCCGACCGAAAAAACGTTTGAAGCGGCATTTGACGTTTTGCGAAGCATCGCTCTGATTCTTGCGCAAAATTCCTCAAACGAAAACGGCTTGATCAGATAGTCCGATGCGCCGCTGTCAAGTCCTTTCACTCTGTCGCTCACTGCGTCCTTTGCGGTGAGTAGAAGAACGGGAACTGTGTTGCCTTTTTCACGCAGTTCGTGAAGAAGCGTCAACCCGTCCTTTTTCGGCATCATTATGTCAAGAATTATTCCGTCATATTCGGCAAAGGCAATGTGATCTTCCGCCTCCTCGCCGTCAAAGCAGCTGTCAACGCAGTAGCCCTCGGAGCGAAGCTTCAGCGAAATGATTTTATTAAGGTCTTTTTCGTCTTCAACAACCAAAAGTCTCATACTAAACACCCGATCCAAAAAATTTTAACACATTATACCACATAACGGCAAAAAAAGAAAACGGGGCCGCCGCATTTTTTTACGGCAGCCCGAAAGTTTTAGGTTTGATTATTTGTTGAAAAGTGCTTTGATTGCTGCAAAGAGCTTTTCAAAAAGGTTTGCAAAAAAGAGGTCTGAAAAATCAAAGTCTCTGTCTTTTTCAGCTTTGAGAATGTTTCCACTCAGAGCGTCGATGTCGTATTCGTAGTCATACTTTGCAGCGTGGAAGTCAACTTCGTACTTTGCAACGCCGTCGTCAAAGTCAAACTTAACCTGAACTTTTCTTGCGTCTGCTTCCTTAACTCCTGCTGCGGCAAAAGCGATTTCCTTTGCTTTTGCTTTTCCGATGTAAGCTGCGTCGGGGTCGGGAACGTTCACACCGTTTTTGTCGATTTCTGCTTTGAGAACTGCGCCGGTCTTTGCGTTGATGTCATAGCTGTATTCGGTTGAACCGAAGTAAAACTCAACTTCATAAACAGCAACGCCGTTTTCATAATCAAACTGGCAAGTCATGAACTTTGCGTCTGTTGCGGAAACGCCTGCGGCGGAAAGGGCAATCTCTTTTGCTTTTGCTTCGCCGATGTAGTTTGCACCGAAAGCTCCAAAAGCGGCAACGCTCATGCACATAAGGCAGACAAGTACGAGTGATACGATTTTCTTCATTGTTTTCATGGGATTAATTCCTTTCTTAAATAAGTTTTTTTGATCAAGCGGGTGATTTTGTTTTTGTTTGCTTGATTCATTGTCTGCAGTATATATGGAAAATATTAGAATAAGATTAGAACCGAAAAAACCGCCGAAAAATTTTTCGACGATTTTTAAAACGTTACTTTTCTTCCTTTTTCTTTTTCAGTTCTCTGTTCTTTCTGACCTCACGGTATTGGTCGCTCATATTCCAAAGGTGAACCTCATGCTTTCTGTGAAGAAGTCCCTTCGGCATTGAAATTTCGTCTTCTGCATAGTTTACGCCGAGAGCTTTAAGCATTCGCTTGTGATATTTGAGATTGGAGGAAAACAGATTTTTGTCTTTATCGTTTTTCTTTGACCAGCAGTCTTCCGAAAGGGCAAGCGCACGGGGAAAAAGCTGCATATCAAGCTTATCTCTGTCCGCAATCCACTCTGACCAAAGGTGGCCTTCCATTCCGAGAATTTGCTTTTCGCATTCTTCGGGAACAATTTTTTCCGTCGGCTCAAAGTTATATGTGTTCCAAAGCGGATACTGACAATAGCACATATCAAAATAGAACGCCTGGTGCTTGCTGATAATCATTTCACGACCCTTTTTGAGTTCACGAAGAACGTTTTTGTCGGTTTTCGGTGTCCAGTATTGACCGACAACGGAAGTGTCAAGGTTGCCCGCAGCGAGTGCTTCGTTCCAAACAATGAGCGTTTTCCCTTTTTCTTTGAGATGGGCGGCAATGCGGTTGTTGAAGTAGCCTTGAAGTTCTTCGGTATTTGAAAGGTTGTTTTCCTTCATGCGTTTTTGACATTCGGGACATTTTTTCCATTCGTCCTTCGGTGCTTCGTCGCCGCCGATGTGAAAGTATTTTGCCGGGAAAAGCTCGGCAACTTCGTCAATAACATTAAAGATAAATTCATAAGTGCTTTCTTTTCCGGCGCAGGCGGAACGGTTCCAGTCACGCCAGTGCATTTTGAACGGTACGGTTCCTCCGAAGAACCAGTGAACCTCGCACGGAATATCACGGCAGCCGAGCCAATTATATGAAGCCATTGCGGCGGCAAAATGCGCCGGCATGTCAATTTCGGGGATAATCGTGATATTGAGCTTTTGAGCGTATGCAACAATATCTTTGATTTGCTCTTGTGTATAAAAGCCCCCGTAAGGCTTACCCTCAAAATCGGTTGAATGCCAGCCGTGAATGCCGGTGTCCTTTCTTTTTGAACCGATTTCGGTCAAAAGCGGAAATTTTTTGATTTCGATTCGCCAACCTTGGTCGTCGGTGAGGTGCCAGTGAAGAACGTTGAGTTTGTAAAAGGCCATAAGCCTCAAAAGGCGTTTGACGGTTTCCCCGCCGAAAAAGTGGCGTGATTCGTCAAGTTGAACGCCTCTGTAACGAAAACGGGGCTTATCAAAAATTTCAAAGCAGGGGATTTTGATTTTGCCGCCTAAATCTTCTTTGCCGAAAAATGTAATTTGCCTGAGAGAGACTGCCGCATAAAGAATGCCTGCGTCTGTGCTTGAAAAAACGGTCAATGCTTTTTCTGTGCATTCAATTCGGTAAGCCTCATTTGGCAAAATGCGGTTAAAAACAAGTCTTATATCCGCACTTTCGGGGTTGTCCGTTTTTTTGAAAAAGCTGCTTTCCTTTGAAAACGGAAAAGCAAAGAAAAAGTTTTCGGCGTTCACTTCAAATTCTTTTGATATATAGATCGTTGAGTTTTCGTCAATTTGTTTAAATCCGTTTTTTTCAATTAGTTCATACGGTTTAGGAATGATCTTTATCATGTGTATGCTTCCTTTCGTAATCTCCGTGATACAGTTTTTGCTGTATATCTGATATTTTACTATATTTTTCAAGAATTTTCAATGAACAGGCGGTTAAAAAACAAGGTGAAAAAGCTTTATTACAAAACAGTAACCTAATCTTAAGAAATTCTTGAAGATTTTTTATTGTACTTTTAATTATTTAAGGTTAGAATACCCTTTGGTCAATTGAAAAAAGCGACACGTTTTGACAGATTTTTGACAAATTATACACGTCTTATTTTGAAATGCCGCAAAAAGCAAAGATATAATAACGGAAACTGACTTTTGTGTTAAAAAAAACAACGTATAAAACAAATGACAGATAAAGGAGCGTGAGAAAATGAAGCTTTCCGAACTTTTGCTCGCCGGAAGATATTCCGAGCTTACATCATATTTTTCAAACGCATATTTATATTTCTTTTTGCCGGTGTGCATTGCTGCTTATTGCCTTATGCCTAAGCGGGCAAAAAAATTTTTTCTTCTTGCCGCAAGCATGGGTTTTTTCTGGCTCATCAGCGGAAAACTCATTCTTTTTCTTCTTTTCACAATTTTGTCGGTTCATCATTTTGCACTTTGGCTTGACCGGATAAACGGCCAAAAAAACGCTGCGCTCAAAGAGGCCGAAAAAGAAAATCGAAAAGAGGTTAAAAGACTTTTTCAAAAAAAGAGCCGCCTTGTTCTTTCTTTTGCCGTTATTATTCATATCGGCGCACTTCTTGCAATAAAATATTCGCCGTTTTTCACCGGAAACATAAACAGCATACTAAGGTTTTTCGGCTCTTCGCTGATTCTTGAAATTCCGAAGTTTGTAATGCCTGTCGGTATTTCGTTTTTTACGCTTCAGGCGGTGTCATATCTTGTTGACGTTTACAGAGGAGTTGTTCCGGCAGACGAAAACATATTTCGCCTTGGGCTTTTCATTTCGTTTTTTCCTCAAATTGTTGAAGGACCTATTTGCCGCTACGGTCAAACGGCAAACGAACTTTGGAACGTTAAAAAAATTGATTACAACAACCTTTTGCTCGGACTGACAAGAATTCTTTACGGTTACATGAAAAAGCTTGTTGTTGCCGACAGGCTCAATCCATTGGTTCAGGAACTTTTTAACAATTACAAAAATTACAGCGGTCCCATGCTCGCTTTCGGTGCGCTTTGTTACACCGTTCAGCTTTATATGGACTTTTCCGGAACAATGGACGCTGTTTTGGGTACTGCTAAAATTTTTGGTGTGTCGTTGCCGGAAAACTTTCAACGTCCGTTTTTTTCAAAAAGCATCTCGGAGTTTTGGCAGCGTTGGCACATCACGCTCGGCACCTGGTTCAAGGATTATATTTTCTATCCCGTAACAATGTCAAAGCCGATGAAAAACCTTACATCTTCGGCAAGAAAAAAACTCGGCAACCATTTCGGCCCGCTTGTTGCCGGCGCAATTGCACTTTTTTGCGTTTGGTTTTCAAACGGACTGTGGCACGGTGCGGCATGGAGTTATATCTTTTTCGGAATGTATCATTTTGTGCTGATACTTCTGGGAAATATCTTTTTGCCGCTTTCAAAGGCGGTTTGCGAAAAATTAAGGCTTACGCAGGAAAACAAGGCCTTCCGTGTTTTTCAAATTCTCAGAACGTGTGTGCTTGTTGTGATTGGCGAACTTTTTTTCCGTGCAAACGGGCTTCGTGCCGGGCTTTCAATGTTCAAAATTATGCTGACCGATATAAGATTTGTTCCGATTAGTAAAGAAACTCTTATGCCGCTCGGGGTTGATGTTCAGGATCTTTTGATTGTTTTTGTTGTTGTCATTGTTGTTTTTTCTGTCGGCATTATGAGAGAAAAAGGCATTGACGTTCAAAGGAATGTCTGTCAAAAAAATATCGCCGTGCGCTGGGTGGTTCTTCTTGCTTTAATTATGTTCATTGTTATTTTCGGTGCATACGGTCCCGGATATATTCCGGTTGACCCGATGTATGCCGAATTTTAAAAGGGGGTGCACTCTGTGAAAAAACAGGCAAAAACAGCCGCAAGAATCATATGTTTTGCGCTGGTACTTTTTGTTTTGCTTTTTGGTGCGTCGTTGCTTTTTGAACCAAAAAGCAACACGAAGGATGCCGGAATGCTTGACTCAACCGCAAACGGAATTTTGAGCGAGCCGAAAAACACAATAGATGTTTTGATAATCGGCGACAGCGAAGCCTACAGCGCATTCATTCCGCTCAAAATTTGGAAAGACCATGGGTTTACACCTTATGTTTGTGCAACCTCGGCACAGATTCTTTGCTATTCTTATGAATTTCTTGAAAAAACATTTCAAAATCAGAGACCGAAAGTGGTTATGCTTGAAACGAATGCAATTTATCGTTCATTCACTTATTCGGATGTGCTGATGCAAAAACTTTCCGAAAAGCTTTCGGTTTTTCGTTATCATAACCGTTGGAAAACGCTCAGCTTTCGTGACTGGTCGTTTGGCGTTGACCTTTCAAACACCGAAATCAACAAGGGATATATCTATAACAACAAAATAAGTCCGGCTGATGCAAAGGGATATATGCGCCCGACAAAGATGAAAGAACGCTTTCCTGATAAGAACAGAGCATACGCTGAAAAAATAAACAAGCTTTGCGAGAGCAACGGTGCAAAGCTTGTTCTTGTCAGCACGCCGAGCGTTAAAAACTGGGACATGAGAAAGCACAATGCAATTGATGAATTTTCAAGCCGGCTCGGCTGCGACTATATTGACATGAACGCACTGAGAAAAGAAATTTGTATTGACTGGAGTACCGACACAAGGGACAAAGGCGACCACATGAATTTTGACGGTGCGCTGAAAGTTTCTTCTTTCCTTGGAAATTATCTTGAAAAACTCGACGTTTTTGAAGATAAACGAAATAACAAAGATTATGCTCAATGGAATAATGCCGTGAAAACATTCACCGAAAGCATTGGAAAAGAGCTTTAAGGTTTTGAATCCAAAAAGGCCGCAATCGGATATTCTTGTCCGATTGCGGCCGACGTATTTGATATTGCAAATAGGCTTCTGCTTTGCAGAGGATGTTCAATTACACAAAGTGCGCTTATCTATAACGCAGTCAACCGGTGAGATTATTCTGATGCATCGGTGCTGCTTTTATATTCCTCGGTATCCTTTATATTTGTGGGTGTTGTATATTTGTTTCCGCCCCAGACATATGTTGAGCCGTCATCCGTGTCGGCATAAACAAAACGCATATCCTCCGAGCAGTAAACGTTTACACACCGATCAAGAACCGGATACGGAACTTCAACGATATCTTCAAGCAACTGCGGAAACCCTGTGCCTTTTTTTCCGTTGCCTATTTGTCCGCTTGAGTTATCTCCGCACATATATAAGGTGCCGTCCGGGTCGATCCAGGCCGACGTGCACATTATGGCTTTGATCGTTTTTGCTTCTTCAACAATTTTTGTCGGCGTAATGATTTGGTCAACAATTTCCGTGCTTTGGCAGTTCAGACTTTCTCCCCAGAACCAAACACTGTTATCGTTTTTCAGTGCAAGGGCAAAACGGCAACCGAGCGATATGCTCTTGCAGTCATCAAACAACAAAACAGGTTCGATTACCTCGCCGTCTCTGTCTTCGTAATCTGTTCGTATTTGCAAAACGCCGCCTTCTTTTCTGCCCATTCCGTAAACCTTGCCGTCCGTTGTCAAATAAAGCAAAGCAGCTGTGCAAGCGTCAAACATCTTCACGTTTTCCGCTATTTTTACCCATTCGTCATAATGCTCTTTTTCTCCGAGAATACCCTCATAGTTTGCGCCTTTTCCGTAAAGCACATTGTTTTCAAGCTTGTAAATTCTTCCCGCGTCTTCAATAACAGTAGCTTCGGTTACGACTGAACTTATGGACTCGGCCGAATTGTTTGTATCATCTGTCAAACCACTTTGATTATCACAGCCGACAAGTGACAAAACAAAAATCAGCAATAAAACTGCACTGATAATTTTTTTCATAACAAGCCCTCCGTTTGTGATTTACTTGTCCAAATGATATCTGCGTTTTCCTTGGCTCTTTTTTCCGTACTCAATCGCTTCGGTCGGGCAGTAACAAATACACGCCATGCAGTGAGTGCAGTTGTTTCCCCAAACGGGGCGGTCGTTTTCGATGTGGATATTATTGAGCGGACAGAGTTTTTCGCATTTTTGGCAGCCTATACATTTTTCGTCTGCTTTGAACGCATTCGCCTTGACGCACATAGAATAAAACAAAGGATTAATAGGACCGCTCATGAATTTGTCATAAAGATTGCTCCTCGGTTTTGAAAATCTTTTGCCCTCGGCAATTATGCGTGCGGCTTTTTGAATTTTAGGTTCGGCCTTTTTGATAATCTCGTCCGACTCTTTTTCATCGGGAACAGAAAACATTGCAATGTAATTTTCCGGCATAACGACCGGAAAAACGCCCATATAATCGAAACTTTTTTCATTGCAGAGCGAAAGAAGATATTTTTCGGCGTTTCCGATTTCTCCGCCGCAGGTCATGACAAACCAAGCTTTTTTTGCACCTTCAAAAGCAGTGCTTTTAATGTAGTCTTCAACAATGTGCGGAATCCGCCACGCATAGGTAGGAACAACAAAAACAAAGCGGTTTTTATCGGTAATGGGGGAGTGGTCGTTTGATTTGATTTTTTTGCCGAGATCTATAAGTTCGTCGCCGAGCGACTGCGCAATTTTTCTTGCGGCAAAGCGGCTGTTGCCTGTACCGGTAAAATATAAAACCATGTTTTCACCTCAAAATTATTTTCCCGTTGAACCAAAGCCGCCCGAACCTCTTTCGGTGTCGGAAAGCTCGTCACAGGGGATAAAGTTTGCCGTAACATACGGCATAATAAGAAGCTGAGCAATTCTTTCGCCGTGTTCAACTGTTCTTGTTTCGCTTCCGTGGTTATGAATTGCAACCATAATTTCGCCTCGGTAATCGCTGTCAATTACGCCGACTTTGTTTGCCGGTGCAAGGTCTTTTTTGCAGGCAAGGCCGCTTCTTGCAAAAACAAGGCCGGCATAGCCTTCCGGAAGTTCGGCACAAAGACCGGTGTGAATAAAAACGGTTTTTCCGGGTTCAATTTCGCACGGACTTTCAAGGCAGGCGTAAAGGTCTGCCCCGGCGGCAAAGGAAGAGCCGTAGGTCGGATTGATTGCGTTTTTTGAAAGCTTTTTAATTTTTACGTCAAAAATCATAGTGTATCTCCTTTAATTCGTCGGTAATAAATTAACATATTCGGATTGCAAAGTCAAGATTAAAACTGACCGGGGAATGATAAAACGTGGTTTTGCATATTATAATACAGATTTTTCGGAGGTCGTCATATGTGGAACAAAATTAAAAACTATGTTTACTCAATAATCGCAACGCTTGCGGTCGGCGGACTTTCCGCACTTTTGACCGCCGGAAGCCGCAACGTTTACTCGGCGGCTCAAAAACCGCCGCTTTCGCCGCCGGCATGGGTTTTTCCTGTTGTTTGGACAATTCTTTATGTCCTTATGGCGGTGAGTTTTGCAATTGTTTACACAAAAAGAAAAAACGAGCCGATGATGAGAAGAAACGCTCTTAACGTTTATGCGCTCAATCTTTTTTTCAACTTTTTTTGGAGCATAATTTTCTTTGATTTTAACGCTTATTTGCTTGCGTTTGTTTGGCTGCTGCTTTTGTGGTTTGTGATTTTTGTGATGTTTCTCAATTACTATCGGACAAACAAAACGGCGGGGCTTCTTCTTTTGCCATATCTTGTTTGGGTAACGTTTGCGGGATATTTGAACTTTGGTGTTTGGACGCTCAACAGATGAGAATTATATAAAAAAGGGGCTGCCGCAAAACGAATTGCGGCAGCCCTGAACTGCTTTTAATTACTGCTCAACAGCATAAACGCTGACTTTTTTGCGGCTCTTGCCAAAACGCTCAAACTTAACTTTTCCGTCAACAAGAGCGAAGAGGGTATCGTCCGAACCCTTTCCAACGCCGTTACCCGGATGAATGTGAGTTCCGCGCTGTCTTACAAGGACGTTGCCTGCAAGAACGAACTGTCCGTCAGCACGCTTAACGCCGAGTCTTTTTGATTCGGAGTCACGTCCGTTACGGGTTGAACCCATACCTTTTTTATGAGCGAACAACTGAATGTTGATTTTAAGCATTGTGTTTGCACCTCCGTGTTATTTGTGAATGATTTCGTTTTCTACCTTTAAATATTTCCCGTATTCTTTCGCAAGCTCGCTGAGATGAAGTTTGAATCCTTCAAAAAGCGGTTCAAGCGTTTTTGCTTTTGAAATCGGAACGGTAAGGCTCATAAAGCCTATTTCGTCCTCAATTTCCGCCTCGATGTGATAAACATCGGTAACGGTGTTTGCAACCATGTATGCACAGGAAGAAACGCTTGCGCAAACAATGTCTTTTCCCGTTGCACGGTATCTGCTGTGGCCGCTTATCTCAAAGCCGAAGATTGTTTCATCTTCCGTCGAAAGAAATTTTGCAAGAATCATTTTCAGGCGTTGATTGCTGTGATTTGAAGCTTTGTGTAAGGCTGTCTGTGACCCATCTTGCGCTTTGCGTTTTTCTTTGCCTTATAGGTGAAAACAACGACCTTTTTAGCTTTGCCGTTCTTCATAACCTTTGCGCTGACGGTTGCGCCCTCCACGAAAGGTGCGCCGACTTTGATTGAAGCGTCGTCAGCCGAAACTGCAACAACTTCACCGATGGTGATTTCATCGTCTGCTTGTGCGTCAAGCTTTTCAACGAAGATCTCGTCTCCGACTGAGACCTTGTACTGCTTTCCGCCGGTCTGGATAATTGCGTACATTTTCTTTCATTCCTTTATTATGGACTCGCTGCTTCGGGCGCAGGGAACTGCTTGTGGCACAGAGCCGCCCATTACATGCGGTATCACCGATTATATCAGATAATTTTTCCTTTGTCAACGGTTTTGGAGGGTTATTTTTAAGTGCGGCGAAATTTATTAATAGGTTTTGACAAAATATACTGAAACATTTCCGGGGACGTATAAAACGGTAGACGGTCGCTCCGCATTTTTGTTTTAACTTTTCACACCAACCATTTACAAAGAGCCATTAACATTTTATAGTAAGCAGAAAAATCCGTCCCCGGAGCCGAGGACGGATTGATACTCTTGATTTTTCGCAATGATAAAATTTTATGCGGGCTCCATGACATTTGTAACAACCCAGCGGTCGTTTTGCTTTTCGATTTCCCAATAGCAGGGAATATTAGTTGAACCGGCTACATTCTCACCATTTTTGTCGTACCTGTCAATGGAGTACACTATCCACATATAGCCGCTCTTGCCGTTGCTTTTAATTTTTGCAGTGATTAGATCCAATTTTAAATCAACCGAAATGTAATTGAGGCTGTCCGTGTATCTGTAATATCGTGACAACGCACCGACATCCTTATCGGCGTTTTCCTTTGTACCGACATAGGAGAAAACGCGCCGCGCTGTTTCGAGTACGTCCTCGACCTGTGCTTTTTCGGCGTCACTGCATTGATAGTCGATAGTGGAACAAATTCTCGAGCCAAAGTATTTTTTATCTTTATCTGTCAAGTATTTGTTGTAGTTTTCGCCGTGACCGATTGAGCAGGAAACCAAGCCCAAAACGCTGACAGAAACAAGTAAAATGACTATCGTCTTTTTAAATTTCATATTAAATTCCCCTTGTAAAACTTAAATTTCTGCCGTTTAAAGCATAGTTGTCACCTAATAAGTTTGTATTACTCTGCATTTATAGTAGCTGTTATAAAAAGTTTCTATGGGTTCATTGCACCTGCTTCTGCTATGAGCACAATACGTATATTTTCCGTTGGTTATTGTTATAATGACAGAGTGGGAGTATCCACCAATGAAGGCTTTTCCTTGTAAAACAAATCCTTTGTTAAGGTACGGTGTCATAGTTGAATTGGATTTTGTCTCTAATGTTGCATAATGTGGAGACAGATAATTATACAATTCATTCACTCTAACCCATGATGTTGATACGCTGTGTCCCGTGCTGGTATTATTTTTAAAATAAAACCACCTCTTTTGAGTTTCGACATATCCGTCTGCCGTTTTGTCACTATTGGTGAAAGTCATATATAGTCCGCCATAAAACAACGCCTGTGAAACAAAGTTTGTACAATCGCGATCAGGAAGGTAGAAATACTCTGAAGTATTTCCGGTTTCATTGCTTGAATATCGTCTGGCGTACCACTGAACAGAAGAGCCATTAAGAGCAGGCCACGGGGAACTGCTTTGAATTTCTTCCTTTTTTGAGTACTCTCTCAAGATGATAGGGATTTGTGTGTCCTTAAAGTTTAGGTTAAAATCCTCATTGATAAATTCTTGTAGAGTTTTACCATAATATGAGGAATCAAACGACAATTCATTGTTGCTTATATTTGAGTTTTCGTTGATAATAATGTTATCATAATACAAGCACATATACACATACAGTGCTCCGAATTGCGGATCACTTTTTGCTTTGCGAATTATACTATTGGAATCTCCGAGAAAATTTGCACTTACCATATCGTAAAAAGCAGATGTACTTATTTTAATGCCGACATAGTGCGTATTCAAACAACGTTGCGCCATAACTTCCAAATCCTGCAGAGAATCGGTTGGCTTAAGACCCCACTGTGTTAATTGTTGAACACGTTCAGAAAAATCTGTGCGCGCCTGTTCTTTAAATTGCCTTTGAACTTCTTCAATGAAGCCATCCAATTTTCCGGCGTTCTTTAATGCGATTACAGATGAATTGTTACATAACGATTCATCTATAGAACTTAATACCTTACTTTCATCTTTCGTTAAAACATTGCCGATGGAAAAAACTGGTAAAGGTGGTGTGATTTGAAACAAAAGAATTAGAACTAAAGTAATTGATAATCGGGCTGTTGTTAACTGTTGAGATTAGCTAATCACATTGATATTATATTTGAAATATTATTGGGTTGTCAAGCAATTTTGAAAAATTGTTACATTTTTATATTGAATGACACATTCCATTTACAGAAAAATTATATTAAATGACAGAATGTTTTCGGCGTTGCGTAAAGCGGTAGGCGGTTGTTTTCCGAAAGAGGATTTGATAAAATGAATATAATGCTACTTGTTAATAAAGAGGCAATCACTTACTGCGATACCATTGTTTAAGTTAACTATATGAGTTTTGGTTGTTTTTTTATTTTTTAAAAAACCTTATTCTTATTGCAATATCACGCCCGGTTTGCTATAATTATATAGTATAATGCGATCAATCGCAAAAGGAGGAAAAACGAAATGGCAACAGAACTCAAACGTACATACCCCTCATGGCTCAAGGGAGAAGTCAAGAGCAAGCAAAAAGAGTACACCGAAGAAACCCCTCTCCTTTCCGACGACGGAACGCTCCTCGCTCCGGGCTGGGCAAGGCATATGCTTTTTACCTATGACAACAAAAAGGTGAAGCACCCCATGCGCTCAAAGGAATGGGACTTTTATCAAATCAGCAACGGCAAATATATGGTTCAGATAAGCTTTGCGAACATCTCGTTCGGCGGCTATGTTTCGGCCGTAATCATGGATATCACCGACCCCGAAAAGAGCAAAAAGCTCGCCGGCGGAACAATCGCAAACTCAACCGCCCTTTTTGTCGGCGGAAAAAACAAGTATACTCTTCCCCCGAAGGGTGACGTTCCCAACAACGTTAAATATACCGTTACCGGAATCGGTAAGGCGGAGTTTGAATTTGACACAAGAGAAACCGAAAGAAGCCTTTATTTCAAGGGCAAGTCAAAGGGCAAGGACGTTGTCTGCGACTTCACGATGGATATTCCCGAAGGACTTGAAAACATCACGACCGTTCTTCCGTTCAAAGGCTTCCCCGACCGCTTTTTCATGACCACAAAACAGAATTGTATGCCGTGCGGCGGTACTTTCCGCTTCGGCGACCAAATCTTTGAATTTTCAAAGGAAGATACCTTCGCCTGCCTTGACTGGGGCAGAGTCAACACACCGTATCAGCTTGTCTGGTACTGGGGCAACGGTTCAACCTATCTCACCGATGAAAACGGCAAAAAGCACATTTTCGGCTTTGAAATTACATGGGGCATCGGCGACGAAAGCAACGCCACGGAAACCTGCATTTTCTATGACGGAAAGGCTCATAAATTCGGTGCGGTTGACGTTGAAACCTTCCCGAAGCCGGATAAATATCTTGAACCGTGGCACTTTGTTTCCGAGGATGGAAGGTTTGATTTCACAATGAAACCGATGTTCGACAACCATAACGACACCAACGTTCTCAATATGCTTCGTATGCATTCGCATCAGGTTCACGGCCGCTGGAGCGGTACGGCTATTCTTGATGACGGAACAAAAATTGTTGTTGACGATATGTACGCTTTTTGCGAATATGTTGAAAACAAGTGGTAATTTCGTCAAAACGCACAATTTTGACTTTATAAACTTGTGAAATTCAACAATATTAAATCTTGAAACAGTCATTCAAAAATGATAAAATAAGGGCATGATCAGATGTAATATTCTGAATAATTTTTATGAAAGGAATGTCTGCTTTATGAAAAAGATAATCTGCAAAAGAGAATATGACACCGAAGCTTCTTCGCTTGTAAAGAAGTATACCGAAGGTGAGCTTGGCGACGCAGCCGGCTTTGAAGAAAGCCTTTATCAGACCGAAAAGGGTCTTTACTTCCTTTATGTCAACGGCGGAAGCGAATCGCCTTATACAAAAGAGGACATCAAGTCCCTTTCAAAGGTGAAGGCAGAACAGTGGCTTGAAAAGCACTGATTAAATAACCGGTGGATTGACCGGGGGAGTGCAAGTATTGACGACATATTTTCCGCAGTATTACACAACCCATCTTGGATATACGCCGGTTAATCGGCAGTTACAAAATGAATATGAAAAGGTTGCCGCAATCAGGATTTTGTCCGTTGCGGCAACCTTTTTGTTTGAGTAACAATTAACCTTTATTTTGTCGGAAAATCATACCAATATTCACGCTTTTTCTTTCTTACGGCCGAGTAGGCAACATATCCGATAAAACATGCGCCAACAACGGAAAAGCCGATATAAATGTGAGTATTGTTGCTTCCGGCAACCTTGATTTCGTTCCAGAGGTTAGAAAAGCGTTCAAGCGTTTCCTGCGGAAGGTTGTGGAAGTATTCAACGTTCGGCATGTGTTCTTCGTCGGGATAAAGCAGCTCGTTTTCGGCGTAATCCGCATAATCGGGATTGTTCACAACTCCGGTGTTCGGGCTTGCATAACCGATATACCATGCGTTGCAGACACCGATTTCCGGGTCAAGCATAAAATTGATATATTTCATTGCGGCAGAAACATTTTGAGCACACTTTGGAATACACATTGCGTCAACAAAAATGTTAACGCCCTCTTTGGGATATACAAACGCAAGGTCGGGATTAACGTCGTGCATTGTTATGAAGTCGCCGACGTAATAGGGTACCATTGCGGCTTCGCCGCTTTCCATTTTGTTATACACTTCGTCCATTACATAGCCTTGAAGGAGAGGCTTTTGGGCAATGAGCATCTGTGCAATGTCGGAAAGCTCTTTTTCATCGGATGAATTGAACGAATAACCGAGAATTTTTTGCGGAATTGCGAATGCGTCGCGGGGATTGTCTATCATAAGAATTTTTCCGGCGTACTTTTCGTCCCACATAATTTTCCAGCTGTCGGGCGTTTCGTCAACCATTTTTGTGTTATAGATGAGTCCGACCATGCCGACATTATATGGAACGCTGTATTCGTCGTTTTCGTCGTAATACATTCCTCTGTACTTTCCGTCAATGTAATGATAGTTCGGAAGACTCTTTACGTCAAATTTTTGAAGAAGGTTTTCGCTTATCATGCGCTCAATCATATAATCCGACGGAATGACAATGTCATAACCTGCACCGCCGTTTTTGATTTTTGCATACATATCTTCGTTGCTCTCATAGGTGACGTAATTGACCTTGATTCCGGTCAGCTTTTCAAACTCTTTGTTTACGTCAAGCATACCGTCCTCATATGTGTCGCTGATATATTCGCCCCAGTTGAAAACATTGAGTACTTCGCCCTTTTTTGCTCCGGCATAGTAATCTTCATGCTCATATGCAAAAGCTGAAAGCGAAAGCATGCACACCAAAAGAGCAAAGGAAAGCGCAAAAAGAATTTTTTTCTTCATCATTCCTGCACCCCCTTGTCAAGCTTGTTCTTAAGCTTTTTTTCGCCCCTTATCTGCGAAAGGTTCAAAGCAACAAGAAGCAAAAGTATGGTTGCAAAAATAATTGTTGAAAGTGCATACATATCCGGCGTTACACGCTTTTTTGTCATTGAAAAAATGCGAATCGGAAGCGTTTCAAACGATGGACCTTGAGTAAAGTAGCTGATTACAAAATCGTCAAGCGAAAGCGTGAACGACATCATAAGACCCGATGTGATACCCGTCATGATTGACGGAAGTGTAACTTTGAAAAACGCCTGAACCGGAGTACAGCCGAGATCCATTGCCGCTTCGGGAAGCCTTGGATCCATTTGTCTGAGCTTCGGAAGAACCGAAAGAATAACATAAGGCAAATTGAACGTTACGTGTGCGATGAGCATTGTTGAAAAGCCGAGCGTATCGGTTATGCCGACAAGTTTTCCGACAAAGACGAAAAGAAGCATCATGGAAATACCGGTAACGATTTCCGGGTTCATCATCGGAATGTTTGTCACGCTCATTGTTGTGCGCTTGATGATTTTGCTTTTCATTGAGTTGATTCCGACCGCCGCCGCAGTACCCATTATTGTTGCAATGAGCGAGGACGAAACGGCAAGAATCAATGTGTTAACAACGGCTTTAATTGTTCCCTCGTCATGAAGAAGCGAGGAATACCAGCGGGTTGAAAAACCGGTGAAAACGCTTGTGCTGACCGAAGCGTTGAATGAAAAGAAAATCATAACAATAATTGGCGCATAAAGGAAAAGCATGATGAGTGCAACATAAACCTTTGCAAGCGGAGTCATTTTTGTTCTCATATCAAAACACCTCCGTCGTCATCATCAGAAGTGAAGCGGTTCATAACCGCCATGCAGATTACAATAAGGAACATCAAAACGAGCGAAAGCGCTGCGCCGAGGTTATAGTTGTTCGATGATTTGAACTGCATTTCAATAATATCGCCGATGAGGAAAACGGTGTTTCCGCCAAGCTTTTTTGAAATATAAAACGTTGAAACCGACGGAACAAAAACCATTGTGAATCCAGAAGCAATTCCCGGAAGGCTCAGGGGAAGAACAACCTTTCTGAGAACGGCAAGCTTGTTTGCGCCGAGATCCTCCGCCGCCTCAATAAGTCCGTGGTCAAGCTTTGCCATGATTGAGTAAAGCGGCAAAATCATATACGGAATGTAGTTATACACCATTCCGAGAATGACCGCACCGTCGGTGTTTATCATTTTAAGGCTTGGAAGATGAAGCGCATTGAGCGCAGAATTGATGATTCCGGTGTCCTGAAGAAGAATCATCAAAGAGTAGGTTCTGATAAGAAGATTCATCCACATCGGAAGCATGACAAGCATCATCATTGTCCGCTGAACGTTGAGTGAACTTCTTGCCATGATATAGGCAAGCGGATAAGAGATAACAAGGCTGATTATCGTTGCAACAAAGCCGAGCCAAATGGAGTTGAGCATGATGTCGCCGTAATGCCCGATGTCCTTTATATATTCAAGCGAGAAGTTTCCGCTTGCGTCCGTCAGTGAGTAATACACAATAAAAATCAAAGGAACAACAATGAAAATCGCTGCCCAAAGCATATACGGCGCAGCAATAATCTTTTTCGTAAGAGAAGTTTTGTTCATCGTCAATCCTCCTCTTCGGTGAGATCGGAAAGCTTTTCAAGTTCGTCACTGAACGAGCTGTAATCGCCGAACATTCCGGAATATTTACTTTTTTTCATAACGTGGATAGCATCGGGTTCAATTTCGATTCCGATCTTCGTTCCTACGGGATAATAGTCGGTTGTTTGAATCATCCACTTGAAGTTTTGAATGTCAACAATCATTTCAAAGTGAACGCCCTTGAAAGTGTTTGATGTGATAGTTCCGAGAATTGCGCCCTCCTTGACCGGAACAACGTCAACGTCCTCCGGACGGATAACGATGTCAACCGATTCGTTGACGGCAAAGCCTTTGTCAAGGCATTGGAATACAGCACCCGAAAACTTTGCCTTAAAGTCGTCAAGCATAACGCCGTCAAGAATATTGCTTTCGCCGATGAAGTCGGCAACAAAGGCGTTTTTCGGCTCGTTATAAATGTCAAGCGGTGTCCCTATCTGCTGAATTCTGCCTTCGTTCATAACAACAACACGGTCAGACATTGAAAGAGCTTCCTGCTGGTCATGAGTAACAAAGATGAAAGTTATGCCAAGACGTTTTTGAATGTTCTTGAGTTCAACCTGCATATCCTTGCGAAGCTTGAGGTCAAGGGCGGCAAGCGGTTCGTCAAGCAAAAGGACTCTCGGTTCAACGGCAAGCGCACGGGCGATTGCGACCCTTTGCTGCTGTCCGCCGGAAAGCGAGGCAACGTTCCTTCGCTGAAAACCTTTGAGGTTGACGAGCGAGAGCATTTCTTCAACCTTTTTGCTGATTTCCTTTTCCTTCATGCGCTTGTTGCGAAGGCCGAAAGCAACGTTTTCATAAACGTTCAAATGAGGAAAAAGCTGGTATCGCTGAAAGATTGTGTTAACCTGTCGTTTGTGCGGCGGAAGGTTGTTGATGTCTTTTCCTTCAAACATAACTTTTCCGCTGTCGGCTTCAAGAAAGCCGGCGATAATTCGAAGCATTGTTGTTTTTCCGCAGCCGGACGGCCCGAGGAAGGTGATAAATTCCTTGTCCTTGATGTCGAGATCGATATTATCCAAAATAACCTCGTCGTCAAACGTTTTGGAAATGCCCTTGAGTGAGATGATTGTTGAATTGTCTTCCATTGTCGATACAGACCCCTTTCCCTGCATAGCACCGAATAACCGGAGGTTAATTTGATTTTTGTGTGCCATACGCGCTCGAGTTAAATATTATGAATCCCCGCAAAAAACGTTTTGAAAATAAAAAAGACCGCCGTGAGAACTTCCGCCTGACGGACGTGTTCCCTCGTCGGTTACCACGGGTATATTAAGCGATGCCGCACGGCATCTACAAAACATACGGTGAACTTCAAATTAACGGCAAATAAAATAAGCCGCAGGAATTCATCGCTAACAATATAAAGCAAAATTCTCCAAATGTCAACAGTTTTTGAGAAAATAATCGCACGGCATTTTAATGCTTGATTTTTTTGCTTTGCGGTGATAAAATGAAAGGCAAAGTTATAAAAAACGAAAGGGGCGGTTTTAATGCATTTGCAGGAATCGGGCGAAATGTATCTTGAAACGATCCTCATCCTTTCAAAGGAGCAAACATCGGTCCGCTCGCTTGACGTTGCGGATTATATGGGCTTTTCAAAGCCGAGCGTCAGCCGTGCCGTCGGTCTTCTCAAAAGCGGCGGATACATTGTTGTTGACGGCAACGGATATATTACTCTTACCGAAGAGGGAAGACATGTTGCGGAAAAAATTTATGAACGTCATACGGTTATGACGGAAATTCTCGTTCGCCTCGGTGTCAGCAAAGAAACTGCGCTTGAAGATGCTTGCAAAATGGAACACGTCATCAGCGACGAATCGTTTGAGGCAATTAAAAAACACGTTAAAAAACTGCCTTCGGAAAATAAGGCATAAAACGCTAAAAACAAAAATTTCAATTCTAAAATAAAAGCTATAATTCACAGCACATATTTTTAACGCTGTCTGTGAATTATAGCTTTTTGCTTTTTAATTAAAACGTTCCTTCTTTGATATAGACATACAAAAGCTTCGGAATCATTTTGAGGAATGTGAAAAGCCATTCGCCGAACGCATATTCTGCAAGCGAAAGGAAGGAGGGAGCAGCGCCGAGTCCGTATTTTAAAACCGAGGTTTTGTTTTCGCCTGTATACGACGGAACGTTTTTACCCGTTTCCTTTTTTAGTGTGAGAGAATCGATTTTTGTCACAACATCGTTTTGGTTTTCGTCCTTTTTGTCCGCAAGGATATATGCGTCAAGCGTGAGTGTTCCGCCGTTTACGGCAATGTTTGAAAAACAGCCGCCAACGTTGGTTTCCTTTGTGCTGTTCCAATCTTTTCCGTTCCAGTAATTTGCCCAGCCGTTTTTTTGAACCGTGAGCGCATCAATGAAAGATGTGTCAAGAAAGTAATCAGCAAGGAAGGAGCGAACCTGATAACGCTTTGCGCCCGCCGTTCCCGAAAGAACATAGGTTGTGCCATTTTCGGAAAGCTTGTTGTCGCAAAGCTTTTTCGTTCTCAAATACATATGGTCGTGACCGGAAAAAACAATGTCGGCGTTGCCTTTGTCAAGCACTTCGGTAAGTGCCTTTTGAAGATAAAGTGCGTCCGGCCATTTCCCGTCCTTACCGAGCGTATAGGGCGATTTGTGCATGAAAACAATTTTCCAATCACGGTCGGTTGAATTGAGGTCGTTCAAAAGCCATGAAAGCTGAGCCTTTGAAACCGAAAGCATATCGTTCGTGTTGAGGACTGAAAAATGAGCGTTGCCGTAATCAAATGAGTAATTCACTCCGTTGAGGTTTTGAACGCTTTCGCTTGTGTCAAGGTTGAACATATTATCAAACCAGTGCCAAACTCCGAGTCCGTCATGATTTCCGGCAACGGGTGCAAGGGTGATTTCTTTATTCAGTTTTTTGAACGCTTCGTCATAAAGATCCCATTCTTCGTTGTTGCAATCGTCCGTAAAATCGCCGAGGATTGCAACAAAATCGGCGTTCGGATTTTGCTCAAGTGCTTTTGAAAGCACGGCTGCACCCATTTCAAATTCTTCCTTTTCGTCCGACTGAACGTCAGCGATTGCAATGAAGCTTACGGAAGAATCTTTGTTGTCGGTTGAAAACGAGCCTTCCTCACTCCAAACCGAGCCGTTTCCGACTTTGTATGTATATTTTACGCCGCTTTCAAGGTCTGAAACGGTGACTTTGTGAAAGTAATTTCCCTCCCATTCTTCACAAACCGGAGAGGAAAGGTTAAGCGAAGCGGAGATGTCTTTTCCGTCTTTAAAAATTTTTACAACGGAATCGGTTTTGTTTTTTGTGTACCAGCAAAAGCCTCGTGAAGAAGCCGTATCGCCGTTGACGCACACGCTGAGCCTTGAAACGGAAAAATCTTTTTCTCCCTCACCAAAAGCAAAGGCGGAAAGGGAAAAAATCATTGAAAGGCAAAGAACGAGTGAAACGGACTTTAAAAAAAGCTTTTTCATTTTTTGTTTTCTCCTGTTTTGTTTTTAAAGTTTTTATAATTATAAATCTTCTTGTGCTTCAAAGTCAACCGAAACAAAGCAAAATAAAAAACATTTGCCAATTTTGCGTTTATACTGTATAATAACTTGGTTAAGACTGTATAATAGAGAATTTATATATATATCGAGGTCGGTTTTTCTATGAAAAAAAACAAATTTGAATGGTTTAAGCTTGATAATGCGGCAAAAATTTTTCCCGGCCAAAACTCAAAAACATGGTCAAACGTTTTCCGTGTCGGCGTTGAACTGAAAGAAGAGGTTGATCCGCTTCTTCTCAAAAAAGCACTTTTCAAAACGCTTTTAAGAATGCCGTGTTTTGATGTTCGCATAAGAGCAGGCTTTTTTTGGTACTACTTTGAAAAAAACCCGAATGACCCGGTTGTTCTTGAAGACGTTAAAAATATATGCTATCGTGTTAAATTCAAAGAGAACGGCGGTTATCTTTTTCGTGTGTTTTATCACGGAAAGCGCATTGCCGTTGACATTTATCACGCAATTTCGGACGGCTACGGCAACACTGCTTTTGTTTCCACCCTTGTTGCACAGTATCTTCGCCTTAAAGGTTATGACATTCCGAGCGGAAAAATGGTTCTTGACCTTAATGATGAACCCAATGAGGATGAAATGTATGACGCATACACACGCTTTGCTTCTTCAAAGGCTTCTTATAACCGGCGTGACAAGGCGGTTTATCATGCGGTTGGAACAAAAACCGGAAAGCATATGTGCAATTACACCGTCGGCATAATGCCTTTTGAAGAAATTCACAAAATTTCAAAAAGCTTCGGTGTTACGGTAACGGAATTTTTCGCCGCAATGCTTATGGATATTCATTATCAAAAGCAAAAAAAGGAAAAGAAAAAGCAAAAAGAGGTTTCCGTTCAGATTCCGGTCAATCTTAGAAAGTTTTTTCCCACAAATACGCTTCGCAACTTTGTTCTTTGCCTTCGTGTAAAAATGAATCCGAATATGGGAGACTATACATTTGAGGAAATTTTGAAGCTTGTTTCGCTTCAGCTTCGGCTTGTTAACGAAGAAAAAACCGTTAATTCAATGATGACGCAAAATCTCAAGATTGAAAAAAATCCGTTTGCAAAGTTTTTTCCTTTGTTCATCAAAAATCTTTCCGTCGGTCTGACTTTTCTCATCACCGGCGAACAAACAACAACCGCTCTGCTTTCAAACATCGGACCGGTCAATATCCCAGACGAAATGAAGGAACACATTGAAAAATATATGTTTTTCACAGGTCCCGGAAAGCTCAACGGCGCAAGGTGCGGCGTAATAACGCTTGACGATAAGCTTGTTTTTACGTTCTCAAACTGTTATGACGAAACCGACATTGAACGTGAGTTTTTTACAAGGCTTGTCAAGATGGGCGTTCACGTCAAAATTGAAAGCAACCGAGACTGATTTTTTTTAATATTTCAATTTAAGGAGGAGACGGCAAAGGCCGTTAAAAGATAAATCATGTCATACTGTGTAAATTGCGGTGTTGAACTTGACAAAAGCGCAAAAAAATGTGCTCTTTGCGGAACACCGGTGATTAATCCGAACGAAACAAAAAAAGAAACTCAAGAAGAACCGACACCGTTTTCGGAAAAACCTTTTTATCCCGCAGAAATCAAACGCCGCTTTGTTGCTTATGTCATAACAATGGTTATGCTCATTCCAAACATTGTTTGCACTTTTATAAACGCCTTGTTTTTGAAGGACGGCTTTTGGTCGTTTTATATCAGCACAACATCGCTTCTTTTGTGGGTTGTTTTTGTTTTTCCGTTTTTCACAAAAAAATTCAGGCCGTATCTCATGTGGTTTTTTGACACGGTCGCAGTCGGCGCATATGTTTTCTTTTTCTTTGTCATGGGCTATGAGGGCAAAAAGGCATGGTTTTTCAATGTTGCGCTGCCAATCATTCTTTGCGTTTCCGCTCTTACGCTGATTTATATGATTTGGGTCAAGCACAAAAAAAGGCATTGGGTGCTGAAATTTTTGTTTATCACGGCCGAAACCGCCGTTTGTTCGTTCTTTTGCGGCTCGGTGCTCGGTGTCAATTACGGCATTGAATATGCTTTTGAAATCGGCATGATTATTTTTGTCTGCTGCCTTGCACTGACCGGATTTTTGGCATACTGCTATTTCAGTAAGCATATGCGTGCGTGGCTTTCAAAAAAATTCTTTGTTTAAGGAAAAATTATGGATAAATACACTGCGCTTGAACGCTTTTTCGGTTATAAAACCTTTCGTCCGGGGCAGGAGAACCTTATAGACAGCATTATTCTGGGGCGTGACACACTCGGAGTTATGCCGACCGGCGGCGGAAAGTCAATCTGTTTTCAAATTCCGGCGCTTTGCCTTGAGGGTGTTACGATTGTTATTTCTCCGTTGGTTTCGCTGATGAAAGACCAGGTTTCCGCACTTTTGCAAAACGGAATTCCTGCGGCATTCGTCAACCGCACGCTGAGCGACGAAACAATCAGAAAAACCTATCGTGCGGCTTTGAGGGGCGATTACAAAATTATTTATGCTGCGCCCGAAAGGCTTTCTTCAAGAACTTTTTGCGAAATGTGTTCAATGCTCAAAGTTTCGCTTGTTTGCGTTGATGAAGCGCATTGCGTTTCACAGTGGGGACACGATTTCAGACCGAGCTATCTTCAAATTAAAGATTTCATCCTTTCATTTGAAAAACGACCGGTTGTTTGCGCTTTTACCGCAACGGCGACCGAGAGAGTGAGAAAGGACATTGAAAAGCTTCTTTCGCTTCAAAGGCCGTTTGTTTCCGTTATGGGTTTTGACCGCCCGAATCTTTATTTTGAAGTCAGAAAACCGCTCAATAAATATACCGAACTCAAACGTTTTCTTGACCTTTTTGCAGGAAAAAGCGGTATAATCTACTGCGCAACAAGAAAAAAGACAGATGAGCTTTTTGACGTTCTTTCCGCCGAAGGCTATAACATAACAAGATATCATGCAGGGCTTTTAAAAGACGAAAGAAAGCGCAACCAGGAGCTTTTTTCCGACGATATCAAAGATATTGTTGTTGCAACCAACGCTTTTGGAATGGGTATTGACAAAAGCAATGTTTCGTTTGTGATTCATTACAATATGCCCGGCGACCTTGAAAGCTATTATCAGGAAGCCGGAAGGGCAGGAAGAGACGGTTCACCCGCCTTTTGCATTCTTCTTTATTCGGGTGAGGATATTGCCGTTCAGAGATATTTCATTGACAATGCGGAAGAAAACGACGAACTGTCCCGTGCCGAAAGGCTGATTATAAGGCGTAATCGACTTAAAAAGCTTGGAACAATGATTGAATATTGCGAGCAAAAAAACTGCCTTCGTGAATTTATGCTTTCCTATTTCGGTGAAAAAGCACCCGTTCGGTGCGAAAACTGTTCGTCCTGTCTCGGTGCAATTCGTTCGGTTGATGTCACGGTTCAGGCGCAAAAGGTTCTTTCCTGCGTTTCAAGAGTGAAGGAAAGGGAAAATATCGGTGTTGTTTCTTCTATTCTTCGGGGTGAAAAAAACGAATATATCACCGAAAAAGGCTACGACCTGCTTTCAACTTTCGGTTTGCTCAAAGAAAAAAGCAAAGAGGATACCGACGAGTTTATTACATATCTTTTAAAAACCGGTTGCCTTTTTGAAGATGATAAAAAGTTGCTTCATCTCACGGCAAAGGCAAGGGGCATACTTTTTCGTTCGGTAAAAATCAGACGAAAAGCAGCGGCCGAAAAAGAAAGCGGAAAAACCGATTTTCTGCTTCTTTCAAAGCTTGAGGAACTGAGAAAAAAGATTGCTTTGAAAGAGAGCATTCCGCCGTTTACGGTTTTCACCGATGCAACGCTTCGTGCAATGGCGAAAGTAAAACCGCAGTCAAAAGAGGAACTTGCGGTTATTCCCGGTGTTTCGCTTTTGAAAGCGAAAAAGTACGGCTCGGCTTTTTTAAAGCTTATTGCCGAAAATATTGAAAACGGCGGAAAATAATGATATAATACTTCATTACTGTTTTTATGAAAGGAGCAAAAGCAAATGGCGAGAAGAAAATGGTGCGTTTCGCACATTGACAAGGAAAAGGCAAGCGAGCTTTCGGCCGCCTGCGGAATTGACCCGTTTGCGTCGCTCCTTCTTGTTTCAAGGGGTATAACCGAAAAAGAACAGGCGGAAGAATTTTTTTCTGAAAACGTCAGCTTTTGCAACCCGTTTTCAATCAAAGACATGGACAAAGCGGTTGAACGCATCAATCTTGCGATTGAAAAAAACGAAAAAATTGCCGTCTACGGCGACTATGACGCAGACGGTGTTACTGCCTCGTCTTTGTTATATCTTTTTCTTGAAATGCTCGGCGCAGACGTTGTTTGCTATATTCCGGACAGGGAGTCCGAAGGTTACGGACTCAACGTCAAAGCGGTCGAAACACTTGCTTTAGACGGCGTAAACCTTATTGTTACCGTTGACAACGGAATTTCCGCAATAAGCGAAGCAAAGCGCATTAAGGAACTCGGAATGAGCCTTGTTGTTACCGATCACCATAAAGTCGGCTCTGTTTTGCCGGAAGCGGTCGCAGTTGTTGACCCGCACCGAGAAGATGACGAATGCGTATTTGAAGATTGGGCCGGTGTCGGTGTTGCATTCAAACTTATTTGTGCGCTATCAGACGGCGAAAGCGAAGAAATTCTTGAAAACTTTGCCGATCTTATCGCAGTCGGAACAATTGCCGATATTGTTCCGCTTACAGGAGAAAACCGTGCCATTGTGAAAAAAGGTGTTCAAAAAATCAACGCCGGCGAAAACGTTGGAATAAAGGCACTCAGAAAAGTTTCAGGAAACGAGGACAGAATACTTTCCGCAAACTCGGTTGCTTTTTCCGTTGTTCCGAGAATAAATGCAATCGGAAGAATTGAACGTGCGGATAAAGCGTTTGAACTTCTTATCAGCCAAAACGAAGAACGTGCAAACGAAATTGCACACGAGGTTGACCTTGCCAACGCAAAAAGGCAGGAACTTGAACAGCAGATTACCCTTGAAGCACAAAAGCAGCTTGAAGAAAACCCTCAAATGATTTTTGACCGTGTTCTTGTTTTTGACGGCGAAGGCTGGCACGGCGGCGTTATAGGCATCGTTGCCGCACGCTTTGTTGATAAGTTTTTAAAGCCGTGCATTGTTATCACCGGTGACGGCGAAAATGCAAAAGGCTCCGGAAGAAGCATCGAGGGCTTTTCGCTTTATGACGCAATAAACAGCGTTTCCGACCTTTTGACTCATTTCGGCGGTCATCCGCTTGCCGCAGGTTTCGGCATTGCTTCAAAAGATATTCCGCAGTTCAGAAAGCGCATCAACGAATATGCAAAAACGGTTCAGATGCCGTTTGCAACGGTTCAGCTTGACTGTCGGCTTAAACCGCAGTTTATTTCGGCCGAGCTTATTCCGCTGATTGAAAGCCTTGAGCCTTTCGGAGCCGGCAATCCTCAGCCGCTGTTTGGACTTTTTGACATGACAATCACGTCCGTTCAGCCGCTTAAGGGCGGAAAGCATATCAGGCTGAACCTTACAAAAGAAAATGCAAACATTACCGCTCTTAAGTTCTCAACCCCGTTTGATTCGTTTCCTTATCGCAGAGGAGACAGGGTTGACCTTGCCGTAAGACTTGAAAAAAATGAATACATGGGTCAGACAAAGGTCAGCATATACATAAAAGACATAAGAATGTCCGGCACGGACGACGAAAAATATCTTCGTTCGGTCAGGCTTTATGAAAAAATACGCCGAAAGGAAACCGTAAGACCCGAACACGCCGCACTTGCAAAGGTTGACCGTGCGTTTGTGGCTTCGGTATACCGTTTTCTTAAAAACGAAGGCGGCTTTTGCGGCGACAGCGATATTCTTTGCTATCGTCTCGGTGATGACGGTTCTTCCGCTTGCAAAGTGCTTATGAGCATTGATATTCTTTGCGAACTTTCTATACTCAAAAAAGAGGACGGAAAGATTTTGCTTTTCAATACTGATAAAAAAGTTAACCTTCAGGATTCACGTCTCATGGCGTATCTTGAAGAAATTTCACGATGAAGGAGGGTGAAAGATGGACGGACATTATGAAAAAGACGGATTTGACAAACTTCTTGAAACAATAAAAATCGGCGGCTTTTCCGAACAGGATATCGCAAAAATAACCGATGCATATCACTTTGCCGAAAAAGCGCACCAGGGGCAAAAACGCCGTTCGGGCGAACC
Source organism: uncultured Eubacteriales bacterium (assembly GCA_934552855.1). Taxonomy (GTDB): domain Bacteria; phylum Bacillota; class Clostridia; order Oscillospirales; family Acutalibacteraceae; genus UBA6857. The sequence continues at coordinate 60,241 of CAKTEU010000008.1, forward strand.
GTATATCATTCACCCGGTTGCCGTTGCGCAAATTCTTGCCGAAATGGGCATGGATGCCGATTCAATCTGCGCAGCACTGCTGCATGATGTTGTTGAAGATACCCCCGTTACCGACGAGGAGATAAGAAAAAAATTCGGTGAAACAATCGAACAGCTTGTTGACGGAGTCACAAAGCTCGGTCAAATCACATCAAACAAAACCCAAAGCGACGACGACGCAACAAAGGAAGAACAGCTCCTTTTGATGGAACGTCAGCAAAGCGAAAATGTTCGCAAAATGTTCCTTGCAATGAGCAAGGATATCAGAGTAATTATCATAAAGCTTGCCGACCGTGTTCACAATATGCGAACACTCCGCTTTATGCCTGAGGAAAAACGCCGCTTTAAGGCTAGGGAAACGCTTGAAATTTATGCTCCGATTGCTCACCGCCTCGGTATCAGAGCGTTCAAAGAGGAGCTTGAAGACCTTGCAATAAGCTATCTTGATCCCGTTGCATATAAAGAAATTGCAACAACGCTTGAAAAGCAGGTTGAATCACGCCAGGCATTCCTTGAAGGGATAAAAAAACAAATCGGCGACCGTGTTCTTAAGGAAGTTCCAAACGCTCACATTTCCGGACGCATCAAGAGCGTTCACGGAATCTATCGAAAAACTTATATGCAGGGCAGAACGATTGACGAAATTTATGACATCTATGCCGTAAGAATTATCGTTGATTCGGTTTTTGAGTGCTATTACTGCCTTGGCATAATCCATGATATGTTCAACCCGATTCCCGGCAGATTCAAAGACTATATCTCAACGCCGAAACCGAATATGTATCAGTCTCTGCACACAACCGTAATCGGAAAGGACGGCATACCCTTTGAGGTTCAGATAAGAACATGGGAAATGCATCACACCGCCGAATACGGTATTGCCGCTCACTGGAAATATAAGCTCGGAATCAACGGAAAAGCAAAGTTTGAAGAACGCCTTGCTTGGATAAGACAGCTTCTTGAAAACCAAAAGGAAAGCGATGATGTTGAAGAAATTGTCAGCATCATCAAAACCGACTTCACCCCGGACGAAGTTTTTGCCTTTACTCCCAAGGGCGACGTAATCAGCCTTCCGATGGGTTCTTCAATCGTTGACTTTGCATACGCAATTCACTCCGCAGTCGGTTCAAGAATGATCGGCGCAAAGGTTGACGGAAGAATAACGACTCTTGACCACAAAATCGGCAACGGAGAAATTATTGAAATTCTCACGTCCTCAACGCCGAGAGGGCCGAGCCGTGACTGGCTCAAAATTGCAAAAACAAGCTCGGCTCGAAGCAAAATCAAAAGCTGGTTCAAAAAGGAATGCCGTGACGAAAACATTGCCCGTGGCAAGGAAGAGGTTGAGCGTGAATTTAAACGTAATAACATTGTTCTTCCGGAAAAGCAGCTTCAGGAGTTTCTTTTGAAAGTTGCCAAACGTCAAAAGCTTTCTTCGGTTGATGACCTTTATGCCGCTCTCGGTTACGGCGGTCTTTCGCTCAACAAACTTATTCCGAGAATAAAAGAGGAATATAACAAGCTTGTTAAAGAAAACAAGCCCGAAGCCGAAGTTGAACCTTCAAAAATTACCACAACCAAAAAGATGGTTCGCTCACCGGAAGGTATTCTCATAGAGGGCATTGACAATTGCCTTATCAAGTTTTCACGCTGTTGCGATCCGCTTCCCGGCGACGACATCATCGGTTTTATCACAAGGGGACACGGCGTTTCAATTCACACAAGAAACTGCACCAATGTTCCGAAGGATATTTCAAAATGTGCCGAACCCGAACGCTGGATAAATGCTCGCTGGGACACAAAGGTTTCAAATTCCTACCGTGTCACCCTTTGCGTAACCTGCATTAACCGTGTCGGAATGCTTGCGGATATTTCCGGTCAGCTTGCGAATATGCACGTTATGATTCATTCGCTTTTTACAAAGGAAGCAAAGGATGGAAGAACGGCGATTTATCTCACAATCACGGTCAATTCCGCCGAACACCTTACATCGGTTGGCGAAAAACTCAAAAAAGTCAAAGGCGTTATTGAAGTTGAAAGATCCGGTCTGTAAGAAAAAACAAAAATTAATCAAAGCTTTAAAAGCGGTTTAACGGAGATTTAAAAATGCGTTGTGTTATTCAAAGAGTTTCAAAAGCAAAAGTTACCGTTGACGGAAAAGTTACCGGAAAAATCGAAAAAGGTTTCATGGTGCTTCTCGGCGTAATGGACGGCGACACCGACGAAGAAATGCGCCTTCTTGCAAAAAAAGTCGGCGAAATCAGAATTTTTACCGATGAAAACGATAAGATGAATCTTTCGCTTTCGCAAGTCGGCGGTTCGGTTCTGCTTGTTTCTCAGTTTACGCTTTGCGCCGACCTTGCAAAGGGTCGCCGCCCGTCGTTTTCGCTTTCCGCACCCGTGAGCGAAGCGGAAAGGCTTTATCTTGCCTTTGGCGAAGAGATAAAAAAATACGGTGTGGCGGACGTTCAGTATGGCGTTTTCGGTGCAGACATGGCGGTTGAACTTTGCAACGAAGGACCGGTCACAATCGTTATGGACACAGATATTTGGAAGAAGGCGAAGTAAATGAAACTTGAAGTTAACGGCTATCCCGTAGGCTACATGGGAACAAACTGCTTTCTTGTCACCGATACCGAAACCAATAAGCGTTTCATCGTTGATCCCGGTGAATACGACCATTCGCTCAAAAAGCTGCTTTCAAATGTAAATGTGGGCGAAATCGAATATATTCTTCTCACCCACGGTCATTTTGATCATATCATGGGCGTTTATGACGTTCAAAAAAATTACGGCGGAAAAATTGTTATCGGCGAAAGGGACGCAGACTGTTTCACCAACGACGAAAAGTCGCTCATTTCTAATTTCGGTTTTGACGGAAAGCTGCCCGAAAAGGCGGATATCCTTGTTAAAGACGGCGACAAGCTTCCGTTTGCCGGCGGCTCAATCGAAGTTCTTCACACGCCCGGTCACACCGAAGGCAGTGTGTGCTATCTTATAGATGACCTTCTTTTCAGCGGAGACACACTTTTTTGCGGCTCTTTCGGGCGTACCGATTTCAAAAGCGGAAGCTTCAGAGACATGGTCAAAAGCCTTAAACGCCTTGCTTCTCTTGAAGGCGACAAAAAGGTTTTTCCCGGCCACAATATGCTCACAACGCTTGAACGTGAAAGAAAGAACAATATCTGTTTAAGGAACGAAAAATGAATCTTGTAATCATAAATCACAGCTATCACTATGAACTTGAAAACCTTGTTCGCCTTTTCTTTCCGAACGAAAAGATTGACGTTACAAAAGAGCGAAACGGCGAAGAACGTTTTGTTTTGACGGAGCTTCAAAAGGAAAACGACGGCGCAAAAATTCTTGTTACTGTCTTTTTGAACAAAGCTTTTTCCGATGAAAAAAGGTTTTTGCTTTCAGAAAAACTTTCAGACGAAACCGAAGAAAGCTTTTTTGAACGCAAAATGGCTCAGCTTCTTTTTAAACTTCTTCAAAGGGCAACGGACTATACTCCGCCTTGGGGAATTTTGACAGGTGTGAGACCGGCAAAGCTTATGACAAACCTTTCTTCTTCATGGGGCGAGGAACGGGCAAAGGCGTACTTTGAAAACGAACTTTTTGTGAGCGGGGAAAAAACAAGCCTCGCTTTGTCCGTTGCAAAAAAGGAAAAGCCGATAATCGAAAAAAGCGGGAAAGATTCGTTCAGCCTCTATGTTTCGATTCCGTTTTGCCCAACAAGGTGCAGCTACTGCTCGTTTGTTTCACACTCAAACGAAAGCGCAAAAAAGCTTATGCCCGATTATGTAAAGCTCCTTTGCAAAGAGATCGAGGAAACGGGGAAAATCGCAAAAAAACTTTCGCTTAAACTTGAAAGCGTTTATATCGGCGGAGGAACGCCTACTGCGCTCACTGCCGAATACTTAAAGGACGTTACCGACGCAATCGGTAAAAACTTTAATATTACCGAAAACTGCGAATATACTATTGAAGCGGGTCGTCCGGACAGCGTTACGGACGAAAAGCTTGAAGTGATAAAACAAAGCGGTGCAAAAAGAATCAGCATTAATCCCCAAACGTTTTCCGACAGCGTTCTTGAAGCAATCGGAAGAAAACACACCTGTGCCAGGACCGAAAAGGCAATGCTTATGGCACGAGAGCACGGCTTTAAAAACATCAACATGGATCTTATTGCCGGACTTCCGACGGATACTTTTGAAAGCTTTCAAAAAACGCTTTCAAAAACGCTTTCCTTTGAGCCGGAAAACATCACCGTTCATACCCTTGCGCTCAAGCGTTCCTCAACGCTTGTTACCGAAGAAAAGGAAAAAGGCAGTGCCGCCGAAGCGCAAAGAATGCTTTCCTTTGCTTTTGAAACGCTTACGAATAACGGTTATGAGCCTTATTATATGTATCGCCAAAGCAAGTGCCTCGGCAACCTTGAAAACGTCGGCTGGGCAAAAAAGGGCTTTGAATGCCGCTATAACGTCTATATGATGGAGGAGTGCCACACGGTTCTTGCCTGCGGTGCAGGGGCGGTAATAAAGCTGCGTTCCCCGACTTCGGGTTTAATTGAACGCATTTTTAACTTCAAATACCCGTATGAATATATAAACCGCTTTGATGAACTTCTTGAACGAAAAAAGCGTGTTGAGGAGTTTTATAAAGAATTATAATTCGGTGGTGATAAGTATTTCCGAGATAAATAACATTGTTTCAATCAACGAAATGGCGAGTCTTTCGCCTAATGAGCTTGTTGAAATGAGTGAGCGGTACTTCCGCTTTCAGGTTGAAAAGGTTGCAAAAAAAGTCTCGTCCCTTTCGGGCAACCGCCTTGTCATGCTTGCGGGTCCAAGCTCTTCCGGAAAAACAACAACGGCCTCTTTGCTTTCAAAGGATCTTTTGAAAAACGGCAGGGGAGCAAAGGTAATTTCTCTTGACGATTTTTATCGCAACCAAAATGAAAAGATATATTTTGAAGACGGAACGCCGGACTTTGAAACCGTAAAATCGCTCGATACCGAAAAAATCAGGGAATGCCTTTCGGCGATAACCGAAAAAGGCGAATGCCTTCTTCCTCGGTTTTCCTTCATTACGGGAAAGCGTGAAAAAGAACCGGTTCACTTTAAGCTTCAAAAGGACGAAGTTGTGATTGTTGAAGGTCTTCATGCCCTCAATCCCGTAATCACCGATTCGCTTGACAGCGAAAAACTGACAAAGCTTTACGTCAGCGTTTCCTCAAGGGTGATGAACAAAAACGAGGTTTTTCTTTCAAAAAGGGACATTCGTTTTATCAGACGTATGGTGCGTGATTATCTTTTCAGAAATGCCGAGGTTGATTATACTTTTTATCTTTGGAACGGCGTTCGCATGGGCGAGGACAGATATCTTTTTCCGTTCAAAAATCTTGCGGACATAAAAATAGATTCATTTCACAGCTATGAAATGTGCGTTTTAAAAGAGCCGGCACTTTCGCTTCTTTCTCATATTGAAAAGGACAGTCCGTATTTTGAACGGTCAAAAAAGCTTTTTGAAAAGCTTTCGCAGTTTGTTTCGATTGAAAAGGAAAAGATGCCCGAAAGTTCGCTGCTTTGTGAATTTATAGGACAGGAGGAACTTCATTTTGAGTCAAAAAAATGAAAGAAAAGAACAGTCGCTGCTTGTCGGTGCCGGTGTTTTAACAATAGCGTCTTTGATAGTCAAGGGCATCAGCGCACTGTATAAACTGCCGCTCACAAACTACCTTTTGGGAATTGTCGGAATTGCGTATTTCACACGTGCGTACGCAATTTATACTCCGCTTTACTCAATTTCAATGGCAGGACTTCCGATTGCGGTTTCAAAACTTGTTGCCCAAAATGTTGAACTCGGAAAAGTCAGGGACGCAAGAAGAATTTTCAATGTTTCAAGAAAGCTGTTCTTCCTTGTCGGTATTTCAGGAACGGTTTTGCTTGCGGCAATCGCACTGCCGTATTCAAAATATCTTATCAAATCGCCAGAATCGGTCACAAGTATTCTTGCGATTGCTCCGTGCATTGTTTTTTGCTGCATGATGTCATCTTTCCGCGGCTATTACGAAGGACTCAAAAACATGACTCCGACGAGTGTTTCTCAGGTTATCGAAGCACTTGTAAAGCTTGTTTTCGGCCTTGTTGCAACGTGGGCATTCATCAGCGGCTGCAAAAGCCGATACGCTGCCAGCAACGTGGGCGGTGTTGCAACGATTCTCGGCAGAACCGTAAGCAGTGAAGCGGAACTTATGGAAGCGATTTATCCCTACGCTTCCGCCGTTGCGATTTTCGGCGTCACGCTCGGCTCAATGGTCGGTTTGTTGTATCTCTACGTTCATTATAAAAGAAAAGGCTTCGGCTTCACGCGGGAGGAGCTTGTTAATTCTCCGCCGCCGAAGAGCGACAAAGTACTTAGAAATCAGATTATCAAGATTGCAACGCCGATTGCAATCAGTTCGCTTATTGTCAATGTCAGCAACATAATCGACGACGTAATGATAGGTAACCGCCTTGACCGTGCGCTGAAAGTCGGCGGCGATGTTATAAAGAATATGTATCAGTATTCTTTAGCCGTTTCGGAAACATCAGAAGTTGCAATTAAAGATTATCTTTACGGTTTGCACGCTTCGGTAGTCAACGTTAAAAACCTTATTCCGACAATTACGATTTCGATCGGTGTCAGCGTTATTCCGATACTGTCGGCTGCGTGGGCTGCAAAAAACAAAAACAGAATCAAGGTTACCGTTGAATCCGCACTTCGCATAACGTCAATGCTTGCGCTTCCTGCGGGTCTCGGAATAGCCGCACTTTCCGAACCGATTTTAAGACTTCTTTACAGCAAGCAGACGCACATAATTCCGATTGCCGCTCCGATGCTTTGCGTATACGGCTTCGGAATGATCATGTTCTCGATTGCTTCACCGATTACAAATATGCTTCAGGCCGTGGGACGAATGGACATTCCGCTCAAGTCTGTTGCAATCGGTTCGGTTGTCAAAATCGTTCTAAACTTTATTCTTATCGGTAATCCGCAGGTTAACATCAACGGCGCTGTTTGGAGCACGATGGTCTGCTATATTGTTATGCTTTCGATTAATTTTACTGCGCTTTTGAAGGTTACAAAGGTTAAGCTTGATTACGCTTCGGTGTTTATAAAGCCGCTTATTGCCGCAACGGCGTGCGGACTTGCTGCGCTGTTCAGCTACAGCCTTCTTGCCGAAAAGCTTTCTGTAAACGGAACAATTTCAACGCTTTTGGCAATCTGTGTCGGTGCCGCATTTTATGCCGCTGTGCTGCTTCCTATCAAAGGAATTTCCCGTGATGACGTTGAAATGTTGCCAAAAGGTGAAAAAATTGCAAAAGCACTTGCAAAATTTGGATTATTAGGGTAAAATAACACAGATAGCCGTTTGATGTGTTTAATCTTCTTTTTGAGCGGTTTCATCTGCAGAGGTATTTTAAATGGAAAATTTCAGTTTCAAATCAAAATACGGTTTTGACGATCTTTGCAAAATCATGACCGTTCTGCGTGCTCCCGGCGGCTGCCCGTGGGATATTGAGCAGACTCACGAAAGCATCAAAAAATCCTTCATTGAAGAGACTTATGAGGTTATTGAAGCAATCAATAAAAACGATAAAGCCCTTCTTTGCGAAGAACTCGGCGACGTTTTGCTTCAGGTTGTTTTCCATGCGGAAATGGAGCGTGAACAGGGTTCGTTTGACATAAACGACGTTTGCGACGGAATCTGCAAAAAGCTGATTGAGCGTCACCCTCATGTTTTCGTTTCCGACAGTGCGGAAACACCGGCCGAAGTTCTTGTCAAATGGGATGAAATCAAATTCAAGTCGAAGGGTCAGAAATCACAGGGCGATTCAATGAAGGCCGTTCCGATTGAACTTCCGGCTCTTATGAGGGCGCAAAAGCTTCAAAGCAAGGCGAAAAAGGCCGGCTTTGACTGGGATGAAGCCGATGGAGCTTTCACTGTGCTGAAAAGCGAAATTGTGGAACTTGAAGAAGCGTATAAAGCCGGAAAGAAAGAGAATATTGAAGACGAGTTCGGCGATGTTCTTTTTTCTGCGGTCAATGTTTCACGCTTTCTTGATTTGGACAGCGAAGAAGCACTGACGAAAGCGAGCAACAAGTTTCTTGAAAGATATCTCATTGTTGAAAAACTTGCAAAAGAGCGAAACATCAACATGAAGGAAACGCCGATTGAAGAACTGGACAAGCTTTGGATTGAGGCTAAAAAAATCATTGCCGAAGAAAAGGCGAAATAATTTTTAATCCAATTAAGGCGTAAAAAGAAAGCGCACTTATGGAAAAATATATTTTTGGAGGATTCACAATGAATAAAACCGAATTGGTTGCTGCCGTTGCAGCGAAAGCAGAAATTTCTAAGAAAGACGCAGAAAAGGCTGTTGCAGCTGTTTTCGGCGCAGTTGAAGATGCACTTGTAAAAGGCGATAAGGTTCAGCTCATCGGCTTCGGCACTTTTGAAGTTAAGGAAAGAGCAGCAAGAACCGGCCACAACCCCAGAACAGGCGAAGCTGTTGAAATCGCCGCTTCAAAGGTTCCGTCCTTTAAAGCAGGCGCAGCTCTTAAGAACGCTGTTAAATAATTTTACTTGAAAGGTCGGGTTGCGGTTTTTGCAGCCCGATTTCTTTTACTCCTCCGAAAAACAAATCAGAAAGGAAAACTTTTATGCGACTTGATAAATATCTTAAAGTTTCACGCCTTATCAAAAGGCGCACCGTTGCCAACGAAGTTTGTGACGCAAAGCACGTTTCGGTCAACGGCAAAGTTGCCCGTGCGTCATACGACGTTAAGCAAGGGGACATCATCGAAATTCAGATGGGCGAAAACAAAATAAAGGCCGAAGTCCTTGCTGTGACCGAATACGCAACAAAGGAAAATGCTTCGGCAATGTATAAGATTTTGTAAGCGTTTGACCGACTATAACAAAAAGGCCGCCGAAGTATTATCGGCGGTTATTTTTGTTTTTCTTACTGCATAGTAATTAACAAAAAGACATTTAAGCCGAACGGGAGGAACCGATATGCAGGAAGAATTTGAAAGAAAAGAGCCGCACAATCTTATCCTTGAAGACAGAAAAAAGCTCAAAATGACCGGTGTGACGGATGTTGATTCTTTTGACGAATCAACCGTGATTGCGTACACTTCTGCGGGGGAGCTGACCATTGCGGGGGCAAAGCTTCACATCAACAGTCTTAACACCGAAAACGGCGAGCTGACCGTTGAAGGAACAATAAATTCACTCACATATATTGACCAAACGCCGAAAAGCACCGGCTTTTTCGGAAAAATGTTCCGATGAATTATTCCGAGCCGCTGCCCACGCAGCTTTATGACTTTTTGCTCTTTTTCGGATTCGGTTTTCTTGAAGGACTGCTTTTCAAGGCTGTTGAATTTATTCGTAAAATTTTTAGTAACGGAAAGTATGCACTTTTGGTTCAAGATCTTTTTTTCTCGGTTCTTTCAACAATTTTGATGTTTGTTTTTCTTTTGGTTTATGCCGACGGAGAAGTGAGGTTCAATTTGATTGCCTCTTCTGCACTCGGCGCAGCGGTTTTCTTTTTTACATTCGGAAAGCCCATCGGAAAAGCACTTGATGTTTTTTCTTTGCTAATAAGAAAAATCGCTTCGGCTTTGGCGGCACCGTTTTTGTTTGCTTCAAAAAAGCTCAAATCATTTTTTGAAAAGCTTTTCGGAAGAACAAAAGAAAAATTCAACTCAATAGAGGCGAATAAAAAACTAAAAATTGATAAAACGAAAAACAAAGTGAAAAAATTTCAGAAAAAACCTGAGAAGAAGCGAAAAAAACACTTGAAAAATTCGGCAAAATCGTTATAATAAGTAAGTATAGTTTTAAATAATTTTAGTTGGGGTGAATGACGTTGGCGGTTAAGCAATTTGTGCCTGCACAAAAAACAAAAAAAGTTCAAAAACACAGCGTTATTCTCTTCGTTCTTGTTGCCGCATTTGTTTGCCTTGCTGTTGTCGGATGTATTGTTAACTATGCCCATGCGGCGGACAACAACACCGAAGCGGCTCAGATGAGCCAAAAATGCGACGAGCTTAAAACAGAAAACGAGGAGCTTGAACGCTTTCTTGAAGATAAAAATCACGATGAATACTATGAAAAAATTGCCCGTGAACAATACGGCTATGCAAAGCCTGGCGAGCGTGTTTTCTATGATTCGTCGTATGGAAATTAAAACGCAGGAGGAAACAGCTTTATATGCTTGAAATCGGTCAAATTGTTGAGGGAAAAGTTACGGGACTCACTTCGTTCGGAGCTTTTGTCAGTCTGCCTGACGGAAAAAGCGGAATGGTTCATATTTCTGAGGTTTCAAACGCCTTTGTTAAAGAAATCAAAGACCATCTCACCGAAGGTCAAACCGTTAAGGTTAAAATTATCGGAATTACCGACGAAGGAAAAATCAGCCTTTCAATCAAAAAGGCAATGCCCGAAGAACAGCAGCCGCTGCGTGAGCAAAGACCTCGCCAAAACCGCCCTCAGCGTTCCCGTTCTGCAAACGTTTGGCAGGGTCAGCCTGAAAGAAAGGACCCTTCAACAATGTCTTTTGAGGATATGATGGCTCGTTTTAAACAGGTCAGCGACGAAAAAATCACCGACCTCAAACGTTCCGGCGAATCAAAACACGGCGGTGGGTATTCTCGCCGCGGCCGTGGAAACGGCTGATACATATTTTGCTCATTTGGGGCTGTCGCACTTGGCTTTTTGGCTCTATGTCAATAGTTGGGGTAAAAAGATAAAACAGAAATGTTTAGCAGTCGCCGTCAGGCGGCTGCTTTGTT
>CAKTEU010000009.1 GCA_934552855.1 uncultured Eubacteriales bacterium
AACAAAGCAGCCGCCTGACGGCGACTGCTAAACATTTCTGTTTTATCTTTTTACCCCAACTATTGACATAGAGCCAATAAAAAATACCGTCGCATTCAGAGATGAGTGCGGCGTTTTTTATAAGATAAAACAAAGCTTGAAATTTTTGAAATTGTTTTAAAAAAATTATCATTTAGATATTGACTTTTCGAATATAGAAGTGTAATATACTATTAGGAATTCTCTTTTACCAATAAAAATCGACAACTGTCTGAATTAAAAAAATAGAATTGAAAGGAGCAGCATAATAACAGTAAAAAATCGGGCAGGGGTTGTTTTATATTAAAAATCTGAACTTGGAGGAAAGAAAAATGACCAAAAAAATAATTTCGTTTATTCTTGTTTTATCAATGATTATTTCCGTGTTTTCAATCGGAATGGTTTCATCAGCAGAAGAAGCTTCAAGAGATACGGTTCTTCTTCTTGATGTGTCTGGAAGTATGTACGGTAAGCCGTTACAGGTCATGAAAGAGGCGGCAAAAAAGTTCTGTACTTCTGTTTTGGGAGCCGAAGGGACTAATAGAGTTGCTATAATTGCTTTTGATGACGATTACTATTTTAATGATTTTTCATCTGATGTTTCTGAAGTGTCTTCATATATTGATGGGCTTACAGATATGGGAATGACAAACGTTTATGCGCCTTTGGAAAAGGCTCACAGCATTTTATCTGCAAGTACAGCAAATGTCAAGAATATTGTTTTGCTTACAGACGGTTTGCCAAATGATGGGGAGACTTTATCAGTCGGAAAATACAATAGTTCGGACAGCTATGATTACAATTATGCAAATGCAATCTATGATTATGCGGAAAAAACATTGAAGCCGAATTATAACGTTTATACGTTGGGATTTTTCCACAGTCTTTCCGGCTCTGACCTTGATTTTGCAAGAAAGTTTTTGGATGACATTCAAAATAGGGCATATTATGATGTAACTGATGTTGACAAGCTTGAATTCACGTTTGGTGAAGTTGCTGAAGACATAAAGAATGATAATTGCCCGATAGTGATTATTCCGGGTATAATGGGGAGTAATCTGTATTTCAATGATCATGAGTTCGATTGGACAACAAAAGCGTGGGCTCCGTCGGGTCTTTCCATGCCATATACACTTGTTATGCTTGGTGAAATAATGAAGAATTGGGACTTATATCCGAGACCGTATGAAAATCAAAACGATAATTCTGTAGATCGTGAATATGGTGCCGTAGATGCTTACAAAACATTAGTTGACAAACTTTGTGAAAAGTTTGGAAACGGGGATAAGAACGCAAAAAATTACAGAGAGATTTATTTTTTTTCATACGATTTCAGAAAAAGCAACGTTGAATCTGCCAATGCTCTGGAAAAATTCATCGATGATAAGAAGTTTAAAAAATTTGATATCGTTGCTCACAGTATGGGAGGTCTAGTGGCTTCGACCTATATGAAAACGGAAGAAAATCGTAACAAGGTTAGAAAGGTTATCACTTGCGGAACTCCTTATGAAGGTGCACCAAAACTTTTCAACAGTGTTCTCAATTGGGATGTTTTAGCACATTCTGGAGACGAAAAAAAGGATAAGAATTTCTTTAATCTTATAATTGCAGATCCTATATTAGGACTTAGCGGTCTTACAAAGGATGTTAAGGCGAGTTTTGCTTCTACGGCGGAATTGGTGCCGACTGAAAATTATTTTAATGCAACAGAGAAAAATTGGGGAAGATACTCATATACGAAGGGAGTTTTTTCTCGCACAAAATATTATGAAGATATTACATTTGAAGAATATCAAGATATTTGTAAAATTGTATTTGGAAATAAATATGACGATGCGTATGAAAATCAAAGTAAACTCAATGTGAATGGATATAATGTTTTAACAACTCTTGATAACTCTTATTTTGTTGTTGGAGTAAACCATAAGACTATATCATCTATTTGGTTCAACAACAAAAAAACACTTGGCAAAATAGAGTGTGATGATATTACATATGAAAACAAGGGAGACGGAACTGTTCCATATCTTTCGGCTACAGTTATGAAAGCGTTAGATTCAATTCCTAATTCTGCCGGCAGAGTGCTTAAGGTGGATGCTAATCACGGAGAGACTGTAGGAAATGACAAAGCACTTCAATGGATTTATGAAGTGCTTAACGATGATACAATTTCGGTTGTAAACGACGATTTAAAGAAAACTAACTATACAGTCATCAGGGTAGCTTGTCCTGTTGATGTTGAAATCAGTAAGAATGGAGAAATCCTTTCTTCATCAGATGAAAACCTTTCTGTAACAAGTAGTTTCGGTAGACTTGACATTCTTGGTGAAAACGATGACATTAAAATGCTTTGCGTAGATGATGATGACTATGATATTACCCTTACAGGTACAGACAGCGGTACGATGAATTATGAGATAAGATTTTTTGATTCAAACGACAAGCTTATTGATTCAAAAACTTTCTCAAACGTTGAAATTGAAGAAGGAACAATAATTAAAACGAGTTCCGAAAGAGAAAAAGACATCGAACTTGTTGTCGATAAAGATGGTGACGGAAAAACCGATTATGTTGTCAAAAATGATACAACAACGGGTGAAGATTCGGGAAATGATGTTGCAAGGATGCTCTATAACATTATTGTAAAGTTGATAAAATTCATTGTTAAACTCATATACAATGAACTGTTTAAAGCAGATAAGGTTGATCAATCTATAATTAACTCTGATAAAATAGAAGCGTTCATTGATCAGCTTGGTGAATTTGTTTTTAAGGTTGCAACAAAGTAAATATTTATTTACCTCCCGACCACCTTATCTGGTGTGTTGGGAGGTCGTTTTACACGCAACAACAAAAACACCCGCCTTTTTCGGCGGGTGTTTTTGTTATGTCATATTCGGTTTTAAACTCAGTCGCTTGTATAGGGCATGAGAGCAACCTGACGGGCACGCTTGATTGCGATTGTGAGTTCACGCTGATGACGTGCGCAAGTGCCTGTTACACGGCGGGGAAGAATTTTCGCACGGTCGGATGTGAACTTGCGAAGCTTCTGAGTGTCCTTATAGTCGATTGATTCAACCTTATCTACGCAGAAAGCGCAAACTTTTTTGCGAGACTTTCTGTTAGGACGGCCGTTACCTTTTTCATATGCCATTGGTTTTTCCTCCTTGTTAATAATTTCAGTTGCAATCAAAACGGAAGGTCTTCATCATCGGTGATTTCTTCAAAATCGCCGGGAGCCGCCGTTTGATATGCGGGAGCGGGAGCCGAAGCGGCCGGAGCGGAGAACGCATTGTTTGCTGTTCCCGTTTCGGCTTTTGAACCGCAAAAGCTGACTTCACGGGCAACAACTTCATAAGCTGTTCTTTTTGCGCCTGTGTTGTCTTCATACTGACGGGACTGAAGCTGACCCTGAACAGCAATCATTGAACCTTTTGAAAAATAGCGGCTGACAAATTCAGCGGTTTTTTCCCAAACAACGACCGGGATGAAATCAGCCTGCCTTTGTTCGCCTGATTTTACAAAGGATCTGTCAACAGCAATTCTGAAGCTGCAAACTGATCTTCCGGTTGTTGTGGTTCGAAGTTCCGGATCGGCAACAAGGCGACCCATGAGAACAATACTGTTAAGCATAATTACGTTCCTCCCTTATTTCTTAACGGTGAGTGAACGAAGAACGCCTTCAGTAATGTTGACGATACGGTCAAGTTCTGCCGGGAAATCCGGTTCGCTTGAATAGTTGACAAGAACGTAGTAACCCTCGGTCTCATAGTTGATGGGATAAGCAAGCTTGCGGTTGCCCCAAACGTCAACCGATTCGATCTCACCGTGAGCTTCAATGAGGGACTTGAACTTTTCAACCATAGCGTTGACTGCTTCTTCGCCGTTAGCTACTGAAAAAACTAACATGGTTTCATAGTTGTTTGTCATTGTTTTGCACCTCCTTATGGACTTTAGGCCCCGAAAAACGGAGCAAAGAGTGCCGTATACATTACAGCTGAAAAATTATATCAGTATTGAAAGGATTTGTCAAGTGCTTTGCAAGGGTTATTTTTTGTGCTTTGATGTGAATTGCGGCATTTTTGCGTCAATTTGACAAAAACGTTCTTTTGGACTATAATTTTTGCTTGTAGTATAATCAAAACTTGTTAAAAGGGGTGTAAAAATGAATTTCGGCTTCAAAGAGCACGGAAAGGGCTTTGCCGTTTCAAGGCTTTCTTCCGTTCTTCTTTCCGTTTCATTTTTTATAATTTGTCTTTCGCTCGTTTTTTCTTTTGAAATGATTTCACGCTTTGCCGCACAGGCGGAGTATGAAGAAGAAATTGCCGCCGTTCTTGAAACAGACCTTCAAACCGTTTTTGACGGGCTTTCAAAGCGGTTAAAAAAAGAAAATGGCACAAACAATAAAACCGTTAAAACCAATGCCGCACCGTCTCCGCTTTCGCTCGGAGTGGGCAAAAACTTCAAAGTTTTTGTTGTTGCCGACGGCGAAAAAAAGGCCTTTTCGGTCAATTCCGGAACGGTTTCGGATATTCTTTCAAAAGCCGGCGTGAGGGTTGGAAAATATGACATTTTGAACTTTGGTCTCACCGATGCGCTGAAACCGAATATGACGGTAAAGCTTAAAAGAGTAACCTTTGAACTTGAAAAGAAAACCGTTTTGCTTGATTACAAAACAAAAAAGAAAAAAACGAACGACCTTTATCTCGGTGAAATGTATATTGAGCGTGAAGGCTCTCGGGGTGAACGTGAAGACGTTTATATCAGCACCTTTGTTGACGGCGTTTTCAAAAAGAAAATTCTCGGAACTTCAAAGGTGACAAAAAAAGCCGTTGATGAGGTCATCTTTACCGGAACAAAAAAGCGAATCATAAAGCTTGACGAAGTCGGAACGCTCGGATACTCCGGACTCAGGGCGGTTTCCGAGCTGCCTTCAAGGGCAAAAATCGAACTTGACGAATACGGAAAACCGGTAAAATATAAGCAAAAAATCGTTGGTTCGGCAACGGCTTATTACGGCGGAGGAATCACCGCAACCGGCCAAAGGGCAATGCCCGGAAGGGTTGCCGTTGACCCCAGAGAAATCCCTTACGGTTCAAAGCTTTACATCGTTTCATGCGACGGAACGTGCATTTACGGCTATTGCGAAGCAAGCGACACCGGCGGCTTCATTTATAACAGCTCAACCGTTGTTGACCTTTATTTCAACACCTATGCCGAATGCGTGAATTTTGGAAGAAGAAACGTTGAAGTATACGTTCTTGAATGAATAAAACAAGCTGTAATTCACAGTCAAAAGCCTTTTAACGGCGGTGTGAATTACAGCTTGTGTTTTTTTATGCGTGTTGTGCTTGAGCAGCTTTATGCGGCTTTTTCGGCAGAGTCAACCGTGTTTGTAACGTTCAGCTTTCCGTCCTTGCAAACTACCGTATAAACAACGGTGCGGAAAATTGAACCGCCGTCCCAATGCTGACCGTAAACCATTGTGATTTTTGCTTCGCCGTCTTTTCCTGCGTCAAAATAGAATGTTTCGTTTCCGCCAACGCCGGCCATTCCAGGCAATGCGGGTGTTTGAACATAGTTGCTTCCGCTTTCCTTAATAACGTCCTTGTTGTCAATTTCAACAACCCATGAGCAGCCCGTTGTGGGGTTTGCGGAAAGAGTGATTGAAAGGTCGTGCTTTTGAATGTTGGCTGCGCCGGTGATGAACGAAGAAATCGCCGCAAAAACAGCAACCAATACGGCAAAAACTTTTTTGAAAAATTCTGACATAAACTTATTCATCCTTTCGTTTCGGTTTAACCGAACATAAACTTTTGGCGGATTTTTTTTATCCGCAATGCCATTATATTCCTTTTGAAGCGGTTATTCAAGAAAGCTTTGTAAAAATTCGGTCAAAAATTATTTGCTTTCTTGCGAAAGTCTTTTTTTGTGGTGCTTTGCGGCAAAGATTGCCGGAACAACCGTAAGAAGAATTATAACGGCACCGACAAAGAAAATGTTGCCGTTCGGAATGTACTGCGTTTGACCGCTTGCAGCGTCAACAAAGGTTTCGCCGCTTGTTTTAACAACGGCTTCACCGATGAGCGAACCGCCGATCATTGGAATAAGAACAAAGAAAAGAATCCAAATTCCTTCAAACTGTCCCTTGCTGTCCTTCGGATAAAGCTGCTTTGTCCAAACCTTTGTAACCTGCAAAATTGCAACATAACCCACACCGACAAGGAAGATTCCGAGCCAGATGCGAAGGTTGAAAATGTTTTCGGTGTTAACATCGGCCGCCTTTATCGGAGCGATTACAAGAAGACCGATGATGTTAACGATGATTGCAAAGAAGGTGAGGGGAATATTCTTGTTTTTGTTGATGAGAATTGAAATCGGAATGGCCGTAAGCATTGCAAGAACAAGCGGAACGGCTTCAATAATTCCCATCATGTCGGCAGTGTAGCCGAGATAGTGAATGATATAGTTGCCCATGTAAGCAAAGTAAACGTTGAATCCGATGAAGAAAACAGAAACCATAATGTTTACCCAAACAAGCTCTTTGAGCTTGAAAAACTCTTTAAAATTGAAAACGCTCAAAAACTGCTTTGTGAACGAGCCTCTGACAGACGGTTCAACGTCGTCGCCCTTTCCGAGCGAGAACAGCGAAATTAAGCCGAAAACGATTACAAAAACGCCCATAACAACAAAAAGGCGCATATAGTTGTCGTTTTCACCAACAAGGAGTCCGCCGATAACCGTTCCGAGAATTGTTCCGAGAACGGGCTGGGTTGCAAGTGCCGCGCCGATTTGACCTCGGTTTTTGTCGGTCATGATGTCGTTTGTCCAGGTGTTGAACCCTGCGTCGTTGCCCATTGAGCCAAAGAAGCTCATGATTGTGTCTGCGGCAACAACGGCAATTGCGGCAAGAAGATAATGGCTTTTGCTGATAAATTCCGTCATGCCGAACGCAATAGTAAAGATGCCCCAAAGGATATATCCGATTGAAATGAACATTCTGCGCTTTCCGGTTCTGTCTGCCCATGTTCCGAAAAAGAACGTTGCAAACGTTGTTGCGGCTGCGCTGCAAATGAGCATACCTGTGATGATTGATGGGTCTTTTGCAATTTTTGAATAAACAAAGGTGTTGAACCATTGGTTTTCCATGTTCCAGCAAATCTGACCGGCAAGTCCGAGTCCCCAAACAAGCAGCCACATTTTAAAACCGGTGGTCTTTTTTTGAAGCTTTGATTTCGTCATTGTATTTTCTCCTTATAAGAACAAAGGGTATGTGCCGATGTATTCGAATGCAGAAAGCGTTTTTGCTTTTTGTCCTGCGCTGAATACAGCGGCACAGATATTACATTTCGTTGGTTGCAACAATGTCAACGCCGGTGTCGCAAACATTGCTGATTAGTACTTCGCCGATTTTTATCGGTGCGTCAACAACCTCGTTGTTGATTGCTTTCATGCATTCAAACATCATGCCCTTCGGAATCGGAGCAGAAGTTTTAACGGGAACAACGGGGTGGTTTCCGCCGTTGACCTTTATTGTTGAGGTGAGCATACGAACGGGATTTGTACATTCGTCTCTTGCATATTTATCTCCCCGCTTGCAGGTGTTGCCGGAAACGGACAAAACTTCCTTTCCGTCTTCGCTCAGTTCAACCGAAAGCGAACAGCCTATCGGGCAGGATACGCAAACAAGTTCTCTTTTCATTGTTTTACACCTCCGCTGAAACAACAAGCTCTTTCTTTGAAAGCGAATGGATATCGTCCTTTTTGATTACAACATATTCCATTTCACCCGGGCAAAGCTTGGGCTTTTTCTTTGAGTAAATAACTTTGTTTCCGCTCTTGACGGTGATTTTTGCGTTGCGATAAACGTCACGGACTCTGAAATAAAGCTTTACATCGTCCTCTGTGTCAAGATTGATGTTTTGCGGAACAACATAGCGAACTCCGTCGCCGGCCCTTGTTTCGGCATATTTGAACGAACGGCGGCGGTTTTTTGAAAGGATATATTTTGCTGCGCCTTCGCCGGCAAGCTGGCTTTCAAGCGTAACATAGTCAACGAGGTCATGAACCTGCAAAACGTTTCCGCAAGCGAATACGCCGGGACGGGTTGTTTGGCGGTTTTCGTCAACAACGGCGCCGTTTGTGACGGGGTCAATAACAATGCCGGCCATTCTTGTCAGTTCGTTTTCCGGAATAAGACCTACTGAAAGAAGGAGCGTGTCGCATTCAACAAACTTTTCCGTTCCGGGAATGGGACGGCGGTTTTCGTCAACATTTGCAATTGTAACGCCCTCAAGCCTTTCAATTCCGTGGGTTTTGATAACGGTGCAGGAAAGCTTGAGCGGAATGCCGAGGTCTTCAAGGCACTGAACAATGTTTCTTGTGAGGCCGCCGGAATAAGGCATAAGCTCGCAAACCATTTCAACCTTTGCGCCCTCAAGAGTCATGCGGCGGGCCATGATAAGACCGATATCGCCCGAACCGAGGATAACAATCTTTTTGCCGGGCATATAGCCGTCAATGTTGACATATTTTTGAGCCGTTCCTGCGGTCATGATTCCGGACGCACGGGAGCCGGGAATATCAAGCGCACCTCTCGGCCTTTCACGGCAGCCCATTGCAAGGACGATTGCCGTTGCAGAAATTTCAAGAAGTCCGTCGACTTTGTTTGTTGCAATGACAACGTTGCCGGTTCTGATTTCGGTAACCATTGTGTCAACCTTAACGTCGATGTCGGTTTCTTTAACTTTTTCAATGAAGCGTGCGGCATATTCGGGGCCTGAAAGCTCTTCGCCGAAATAATGAAGACCGAATCCGGTGTGAATACACTGCTCAAGGATTCCGCCAAGCGTTTCCGCCCTTTCAAGAATGATGATTTTTTTAACGCCGCATTCCTTTGCTTTGAGTGCGGCAGCCATTCCGGCAGGACCTCCGCCGATAACAACAAGATCATATTTAAGCATTTGCATTCACCTCACTTTGTCTTATTGAAAAGGATTTTTGAACCGTTTCCGTGTTTTGTAACCTGGTTCATCGGAATATCAAGTTCACGGGCAAGAATTTCAACAACCTTTGAGCCGCAAAAGCCGCCTTGGCATCTGCCCATTCCGGCTCTTGTTCTTCTTTTAACGCCGTCAACGTCTCTTGCGCCGCAGGGGGCTTTGATTGCGTCAACAATTTCACCCTCGGTGATTCCTTCGCAGCGGCAGATTATCCGGCCGTAACGGGGATCTTTTTTAACAAGGGCTGCTCTTTCTTCGTCCGAAAGTTCGTTGACTCTGACGGGGGCGGGTCTTGTTGTAACAAATTTTTCTTTTCTTTCATACTGCGGAGCCATTTCACGGAAAATCTGACCGACATATCTTGCAATTGCCGGAGCGGCGGTGAGACCGGGCGATTCGATTCCGGCAACGTTGATGAATTTGTCGTTCGCCTTGCTTCTTCCAATCACGAAGTCGCTGTTGTCGCCTGCAATGTGGGCTCGAAGGCCGGCAAAGGAGGTGATTGCGTTCCTTGTTGTGAGAGTGGGAATAACCTCTTTAACGGCACGTTTAACCTCGTCAAGTCCTTCAATCGTTGTGTCAACGTCAAGCTTGCTGTCAAAGTCAAGGTCAATTGCTGTCGGTCCCATAAGGACGTTTCCGTGCGCCGTCGGGGTAACAAGAATACCTTTACCCATTTTTGACGGGCAGTGGAAAAGAACGTGGCTGACCATTTTGCTTTCGTTTTTGTCAAGGAGATAATATTCGCCTTTTCTCGGAATAATTTTGAAGGAAGTGTCGCCAATCATGTTTGCAATCTGGTCGGAAAAAACGCCGGCGCAGTTGATGACATACTTCGCCTTTACAACGCCGGAAGCGGTTGTGATGAAGAAAAGGTCGTCTTTAAATTCAATGTCAAAAACGCCGCTGTTGCGCTTTACTCTTGCGCCGTTGAGACAGGCGTTTTCCGTTGCGGCAATTGCAAGCTCATAGGGGCTGACAATTCCGGCGGTGGGTGCCCAAAGTGCGCCGATTGCTTTTTCGCTGATGTAGGGTTCCATTTCACGAAGTCTTTCCTGGCTGATGATTTCCATGTTGGGAACGCCGTTTGCAAAACCTCTTTCAAAAAGTTCCTCAAGCGTCTGCATATCGTCCCAGGAATAAGCAACAACAAGCGAGCCGATGTTTTTATAAGGTACTGAAAGTTTGTTGCAGTAATACGCCATAAGGGACGCACCCTGAACGTTGAGTTTTGCTTTGAGCGAACCTGTTTCAGCGTCAAAGCCTGCGTGAACAATTGCACTGTTTGCCTTTGAAGTACCCATTGAAATGTCGCTGAATTTTTCAAGCATAACAATTTTGAGGTTGAGCTTTGAAAGCTCACGCGTGATGAGAGCGCCGCAAACGCCTGCGCCAATCACGGCAACATCATATTGCATAAGATCACCGATCCTTTCGTTTTCTTTTCTTATGTTAAAGCCGGTCCGTACTGTTGCTCGAATAACAAAGGACAGGGCTTCTACTCACAGTAAATAATACCACTAATATTTGGAATAGTCAACAAAAACAGGGATAGTGAAGCCCATTTTTTGTAAAATGTTTTTGGAAAATAGCAGCTGCTTCAGGGTAGCAAAAAACAACCGGCCGACACCAATCAATCAAAACTGTGCCGGCCGATTAATTAAATTTATGTATGTTTTTTTATTTCATGAGTCTTCTGATAACTGCTTCGCAGTCAGCTTCGTCCATGATTTTCGGAACTGGATAAAGCGGGTTGGCTTCTTTGAGCGCACGTTTAACGATTGTCGGAATATCCTCTTCCTTGATGCAGTCAAAGCCGTCGGGAATATTCATGTTCTTGTTGAGGGTCTTGACGGCATCGATGAAAGCAAGTGCCTTTTCGCTGTCGGTTCCGTCGGTCTTAACGCCGGTGATAACGGCAAGCTTTGCAAGGCGTTTGTGAGCGGTTTCGCCGTAATATTCAAGAACATACGGAAGAATAACAGCCATTGCAAGACCATGCGGAATGTGATAAAAACCACCGAGGTTGTGTCCGATTGCGTGAACATAGCCTACATATGCTCTTGTGAAAGCCATGCCTGCATAATAGGAGGCTTTGAGCATATTGTTTCTTGCTTCAATGTCTTTTCCGTTCTGATATGCCTTTTCAACGTTTGCAAAAATCATGCGTGTTGCTTTTTCGGCATAAGCTTCGGTTGAACGAACGTTGCTTTTTCCGATATAAGCTTCAACAGCGTGGGTAAGAGCATCCATACCTGTTGTTGAAGTGATGTGCGGCGGAAGTCCAACGGTAAGTTCCGGGTCAAGAACCGCATACTTCGGGCGAAGACGGGGGTCATTGATTGCGTTCTTTTCGTGGGTTGCCGGGTCGGAAACAACGGCGGCAAGTGTGGTTTCAGAGCCTGTTCCGGCGGTTGTGGGAACGGCAAAGAGCGGCGGAAGCTTGTGATGAAGCTTGATAACGCCTCTCATCTGTTTAACGGAAAGCTTCGGGTTGGTAACTCTTGCGGCTGCAGCTTTTGCGCAGTCCATCGGTGAACCGCCGCCGAAAGCGATTACGCCCTCGCAGTTGTTGTCAAGATAAAGCTGACGAGCGTCTTCAATGTTGTCGATTGTCGGGTTCGGCTGAGTTCCGTCATAAACAACATATTCAATTCCGTCTCTTTCAAGAGCGGCAAAGAGTCCGTCAAGAATATGAAGGCTCATAAGACCCTGGTCGGTAACGATGAGAACACGCTTGAGTCCTTTTGATTCAATGAGTGCGGGGAGGCGGTCAATTGCTCCCGGGCCTTCAAGAAGCTCTGGCTCCGACCAGTCAAACGCATACATGGCGATTTTCATGATTTTTTGAAAAGCTCTGTAATATGCTTTTTTAAGTTGCCACATTTTGATTTTCATCCTTTCTTTCCGGAAAATCCGGATGCTGTACTTATGCAAAATATATTTTACTATTTTTTTACTGCCTTTTCAAGTATTATTTATGAATTTTCTCATTAATCGGGATTTTATGGGAAAGATAAAGGGGTGTTAAGTTTTCAATTCCATGAAAATTTAATTTGTTTTTTGTTTGCGGCGCAATCGGAAAGATACAAATTGATAAGCGTCTGATACGGGATTCCGCAGATTTCAGACTGAGATTTAAAGTAGTCGATTGTGTCGTTGTCAATATTGATTGTTATCTGCTTTTTAAGCTTTTTTGCATAAGGGTTTTTCCGTGCATTTGAAAAATCATATTCTGCTTTCATATTTGTCACCTCATTCATAATATTGTTTCGATTCGTTTTTAGTTGCTTTTCTTGCCGATATTATTCTTATTACGGTTTCGCTGTTGCGGCAGCAATGACACACAACAAGCAGATTGGCTTTTTGGCTGAAGCCCAACAAAATAAATCTTTCCTCCTCTTCCGAATGTTCGGGGTCATTGATAAGCAAAGCTTCTTCGTCATAAAAGACCGTCATTGCCTCTTCGAAGGATATATTGTGTTTCTTTTTATTGATTGTGTTTTTGTTTTCGTCCCATTCAAATTTTATCATGTCCATAATTATATTATAATTATTTTTTAATTATTGTCAAGTGTAAAAGAATTATTCACCAAAGGAGAATTTTCATGTCCAAAAAAATTGCAATCACAACCGAAAGTGCCGCAGACCTTTCAAAGGAATATCAAAAAAAGTTTGATATTCACGTCATACCCATGACTGTTCTTATTGGCGATGAGGAGTTTAAAGACGGAATTGACCTTTTGCCGACAGAGCTTTTTGAAAAAAGCGAGCTTTACTCGTCCATACCCAAAACCGCCGGAGTTTCGCCGCACGAATATAAACTCATTTTTGAAACACTGACGGAAAAAGGCTTTGACGTTGTTCACGTTGCACTCAGCAGTAAAATTTCCTCCTGCTTTCAAAATGCGCTGTTTGCGTCAAACGGATTTGATAATGTTTTTGTTGTTGATTCGCTCAATCTTTCCGCCGGAACGGCTCTGCTTGCAATTGAAGGAGCACATCTTCGAGACGGCGGCGAAACGGCAAAGAATATTGCAAAAAAGCTTGAGTCCCTTCGCATGAAAATCAGCACAAGTTTTATTCTTGAGGACACCGAATTTTTGCTCAAGGGCGGAAGATGCAGCAAAGGAGAAAAGCTTGCCGCAGACATTTTTTCGCTCAAACCTACGATAAATATAGAAGGCGGCTCACTTTCGGTCGGAAAAAAGTTCAGGGGAAAAGAGCTTTCCGCTCAGAAAAAGTATATTGAAGAAAAGCTTTCTTCCTGTGAACCGAAAAAGAAAAACTGTATGCTCAATTATACAGCCTTTTCAAAGGATGAGGTTGACGAGCTTGTTTCATTCACAAAAGCAAAGGGAAAATTTGAAAACGTTGCGGCAAGCGAGGCGGGCTGCTGCATTTCATCTCATTGCGGAAAACGATGCATGGGAATCATTTTTGAATACGAAAAATAATTTTAAAAGCTTTTTACCAATTATGTGTCATTATTTTTTCGTTTTCTGGTGACAAATCAAAAAAAGTATGCTATACTTTATTGAATATTTGAATTCCCGATAAAGGAGAACTCCAAAATGAGTATTGCAACCGATAATATAAAAAGCGTTCTTGAAGGACTTTCGCAAACGCTTTCAAAGCTCGGATTTGAAAAAACCGCTGATTTCACCGAAGAAGAAAACGACGCTTTTGCCGTTTTTGCCGGTGAAAAGGGTGCGCTTAAAATCAAGTATGAAAACGAAATTGCCGCCGTTTACTATGCAGACGATGAAGCCGCACTTGAAGAGGGCGGAAAAAAAATTGTTGCTTCGCTTCTTCCCGAAAACGGAGACAATAAAGACGTGAACTACGTTGTTAACGAGCTTTCCGATTGCCTTAACGAACGTTTCGGAAAAAAAGCCGCCGTTAAAAAAGCCGTAACCTCAAAAGGTCCGCAGACCGTTTCAAAAACAGCGGTTAAAAACGGTTCATATTATGACCCGAACACCCTTGCAAGCAAGCTTTGCCTTGTTTTTCCGGAACTTCGTGAACCGTATAAACAAAACATTGCCGAATACGGCGAATTTCTTGGAGAGAAGTTTTTTACCGAATACGGAACCGAAAAGGTTATTAATGCGGTGAAGCAGAACAATCCGCAAACGATGAAAAAGCTTTTTCAAATTCTCAACGAAATTTATGAGGACGGAACGAACGACACCCAAAGTCTTATTGCCGTAACCATTCTCGGCGAACTCAATAACGATCAGATTCTTCTTGCCCGCTGCGTTGATTACATGAGCGAAACGCTTGCTCCGCCGGTTATCGAGGTTAACCGTTACCTTGCTTCTTCGGCAGGAAAAAGAGCGAGAAAAAAGCTTGAAAATCCCCCGGCATATAAACCGAAGAAAAAGAAAAAGCCCGGCTTTTTTGCTCAAATGATGTCCGGCGGCGGAGCAATGCCTCCAATGTAATTTTGCCGCCGAGCGGATAAATCAAAATTTCATTGCGGGGAATGTTGCAGTTTTGTTTTTGATTGCGGCATTCCCTTTTTGTCACCGCTTTAGAAAACCGTACGGTTAAACTCGTAGGGGAGTCTTGCAAGGCTCCCGTGGAATTTAACCTTTTCCACTGCAAAAATTTATATGAAAACATACGCTTTTCCCGCCCTAAGCCCAAGCTGTTTTAAAAAATAGACGATACATAACGGAAATAATTCGGAGGTACATAAAAATGGTAACAACGGCCGAAGAAAAAGATTTTGAAGAACTTTTGAAGTTTGAAAACAAAACTTTCAAAATTAAATTTGAAAACAAGGTTCCACGTGTATATGCTTTTTCAAAAAACGCAAAGCTTCACGGAGTCTTCAAGGATAACGAAAAAATTGTCGGTGGAATCTGCGTTCTTCCGGGTGAATTTTGTTTTGAAAACGAAAGGCTTGCAACCGCCGGAATCGGTTCGGTCGGCGTTGCAAAGTCGCACCGCAACTGCGGAATCATGAAAGAACTTATGCAGTATGCCGAAAAAAAGAGCCTTGAACTCGGTGCGGATATCGGCTTTCTTTCCGGCTATCGCTTTCGCTATGAGCGTTTCGGTTACATTCCCGGCGGAATTAAATATGCTTTTGAAGTTTCCGACCATTTTATTGCCCACCGAAAAGTGAACGATACCGTTTCTTTTTCGCCGATAGAAAGCAAAGCGGATATTGAAACGGCGGAAAAATTTTATAATACGGTTCTTTTTGCAAAGCACAAAAGAGAAAGCGAAAAGTTCGGAAAAATCCTTTCTATGTGGCATAGCAGGGCATTCCTCATTAAAGACGAAAGCAAAAACGCAATCGGCTATCTTGTTTTCAAAAAGGACGAAAATGCTGTTTCGGAGCTGATACTTTCCGACAATTCAAAGGCGGCAGATGTCCTTGTCTCTTTTGCAAAAAGCCAAAAGCTTAAAAACGTTTTTGTTTGGGCTTGCGATTTTCAACGTGAGCTTTTGAAGGAGCTGCTGTTCTTCGGCGAACATTACAAAATCGAATGTGCGTGCAGCATAAAAATTTTCAACTTCAAAAACTTTATTGAAAAAATGCTTCGGCTTAAAGTTTCTCTGTCGCCCGTTGTGAGCGGTTCGCTCGTCATAAAAATCGGTGACGAGACGCTTAAAATCGCCGCCCACGGGAAAGACGTTTCCGTTTTCGAAACGAACGAAACGCCGGAACTTTCTTTTTCAAAAACCGAAGCGGCAGCCGCACTCACACGGCCGGAATACGGCGGAACAAAAAGTGCGCTTTTCAATGCGTGGACTCCGCTTTGCCCGTTCGGAATTTTCTCGGTTGACGAGGTGTAAGATTATTTTTAGCAGCAAAAAAATCCGCCGCAAAGGAGCAAAACCTCTGCGGCGGATTGTTATATTCACTTTCCTATTCTTCTTCCGAGCACCGAAACCCACCTGTTGATTTCGCCGAAAAGAAAGTCCAAAAATCCAAAGTCAAAAAAGCCTTTGTCCGTTGCAGAAACGGAACTGTCCTTTTCCTCTGCGTTCAGCAAAAACGCCTGTGTATACAAAATTCCGCCTTCGCCGAAAATTTCAAATCTGACGTAATCGCCGAGCTGTTCTTCGTAATCACCGAGATTGAAAGAAGCGTCTTCGGCTTTCTTTGTGTCAATAAGCTTGCCGCCTGAGATGAGACGGACAATCAAGGCGTTTTCCGATTCAATTGAAATATTATCCTTTTTGTTGTCAACGGCAATGCTTTTAATGCCGGGTTCGGTTTTTGCGTTGAGATAGCCGTTTTCGTCAAGAACGGTGTATACCGAACCGATTGAAGACTTTGCTTTGTATTTTCCGCTTTCAATGCCTTCAATGCGGTCTTTCATTTCCTCGCAAGAAGCGGAAACGGCTTTGTACGCATCGTTTTCTTCACCGTAAAATTTTTCAAGTGCAGCTTTGATTTCGCAAAGCTCGTCATAGTTTCCGATGCAGTGGCTTGCGGCAAAAAATTCACCGTTTTCAAGTGCCGTTTTGGCACTCTTTGAATCAAGCATCGGCATTAGAAGAAGCGTGTATCCTGTGTTGATTTTGTCAAGCTGATGTGCGTCGCTTGAAGCGATTGCAAAAACAGTGTCGCCCTTTTTTGAAAAGCGGGTCAAAAGTTTGTCCCAAAGAACACGGTCAAAACGGGTTCTTGCGTCGCCTTTTGAGTTTATGTCAATTCCAAGGCAGGTCGGATATTTTTCAAGCAGCGAGGAAAATTTGTTGATGTAATACTTATAAGTGAAGTTACTTTCGTCATACGCTTTTTGCGAGCGTATTTCGTAGCGTGCTTTTGTGTATTCGCCCGGATGGTTAATGACCGAAACTCCGCCGAGCCTGTCAACGCCGCTGATTGCGTCTTTATAAGTTGTTACGGAATTGTTCCGGTGTTCAACAAACCAGCTGTTGACGTGAGCATTAACCGAAACGGCGTTGTTTTCAATTCCGAACGGCACACGAAGAATTTTCCTTTCGCCGTTGATTTCAAGATAATCGTCACCGTTTTCGGCGGTGTAATAAGAGTAAGTCATTCCGTTTTCAAAGCTTCCGCTTTCGTTTATCGGAACAATGCTGCCTTCGGTTCTTTTTGCAATTTTCAAAAGCGAGTGAATTCCGTTTTTGTTGTCCTTTGTCCAGCCGTAATCGGTTGTTCCGTGGTCGGTTATTGCAACAATGTCAAACCCCGTTTCGGCGTGGCGTTCAAGCGACTGTGTGAGTGTTTGATCGCCGTCTGAAGCGTTTGTGTGGGAATGAAGTGCAGCTTTGTATGTGTTCACGGCGCTCCATTCGATATTTTGATATGGATTCGAAATTGTGACATCGGCCGCAAAAGCAAAGGATGAAACCGAAAAGCAAATTACAGCCGCAAGCATGAGTGAAAAAAGCTTTTTTGCGTTCTTTTTCATAATCAGATATTTTCCTCTCTGAAGTCAATTACAAGTTTTTCACGGTCCGGCGTGAGCTTTGTGAGCTTGACACCGGCGGCATTGAACATTCTTTTTGAAGCAAGGTTCATCGGTGTTCCGTCATACTTATCGGAAAGATAAACAACTTCTTTAATGCCGCTTTGAATGATTGCTTTTGCGCATTCGTTGCAGGGAAAAAGCGCAACATAAACACGGCAGCCCTCAAGCGAAGCACCGGCATTGTTGAGAATTGCGTTCAGCTCTGCATGGCAGACATAAGGATACTTTGTGTCATAAGCTTCGCCGTCACGTTCCCACGGAAATTCATCGTCGCTGCATCCGATCGGAAGACCGTTATAGCCAACGGTCATGATTCGGTTTTTGTCGTTTACAATGCAGGCACCGACTTGCGTGTTCGGGTCTTTGCTTCTGTATGACGAAAGGATTGCAACACCCATAAAGTATTCGTCCCATGAAAGATAGTCTGTTCTTTTTGACATTTGTTCCACTTCCTTTTTAATTATTCAGTATTATTCAACGCCTCGGTAATAAAGACCTCGGGTGAAACCACCGTTTACTTTTTTGCCTTTTCTGTATGCGTTCAAAATTGCGTCAACATTTTCTTTTTTTTCACCGGTGAAAAGAAAAGTGAGAAAATCAACGTTTTTGATTTCGCCGAGTCTGTCGCCCATATAGATCGGGCAGGAATTGAGAATTTCACGGTAATGGCCTTTACACAAAACCGGAAATCGTATTCCCATTCTGTCGGTGAGAAAGGCTTTGCCTTTACATTCGGCGCAGGACTTCACATTTTTAATCGGACAGTTCCGAACAAGCATTAACGGCAGCCTTCCGTAGGCGACAATTCCACGTTCAACCTTTCCGCCAAGTTTTGCAATTTGAGTGAGCGACAATTCAGGTGACAAGGTGATTGACTTTACATCAAGGCTTTCCAAAACCTCAATGCTTCGACTGTTAAATACGTTCATGGAAAAGCCGCAGTCAACATTTAACCCATGTTTTTTTGCAAGCGCAACAGCATCAAGGGTGCCGCAAAGCGCATTGGTAACACCCATGCTTTTTGCACGTTCAAGAAGCTTTTCAACCTTGCTTTCAACGCCGAAAAGTGCACGAGGAATGTCAATTCCTATCGAAATTTCTTTGTTTTTAACGCTTTCAACATACTTTTCCTCAACATTAAGGGGAAAATATAAGTTTTCAACATTGCTCAGATTTTCCGGAATTTGGTCG
The DNA here is from genome assembly GCA_934552855.1 of uncultured Eubacteriales bacterium. Taxonomy (GTDB): domain Bacteria; phylum Bacillota; class Clostridia; order Oscillospirales; family Acutalibacteraceae; genus UBA6857. The sequence continues at coordinate 18,677 of CAKTEU010000009.1, forward strand.
CCTTTTGAAAGGATAAGGCGAAATTTTTTTTCCTCTTTTTCTGTGTGCGGAGCAATTTTGAAATCGGCAGCTGTAAAGTTAAGCAGCTTTACAGCTGAAAGAGCTTTTTCAAGCTGTTCAAGTGCCGAACGGCGAAGCTTGTTGACCTCTCCGGCGGCAACGGTCACGCCTTCGTCAAGCTCAATTTCGATTTTTTCGGGGTAAAACGGCGTTGAGCCGCATTTTGAAAGCCAGGAGCAAATGAGTTCTTTTGTGACGGGTTTGTTTTCTGCTTTTTGTGCCGTGGCATCGGACGAAACGAAAACGGTTTTTTCTCCGGATTTTGCGCAAAGCGAAATCGGTTCGTTTTCATAAACGCTCAAAAAAAAGCTGACCGGAACACGCTGCATTTCTTTTGAATAAAGATTTTTAAGCGAAGAAAGAACTTTTGAAGAAGCGGAAACAACGTCTTCTCTTCGCCTTGTTCCGAACATTTCGCTTCCGAGCTTTCCTTCAAAGTATCCCTTTGTGAAGCCGGAACGTGAAAAAACGGCACGAAGCTTTTCTTCGGTTTCGGAGTGGAAAGAGCCGGAAAGGGCTTCTCTTGCGCTTGTGACTGCGGCGGCAACATATTCGGGGCGTTTCATTCTGCCTTCAATTTTGAACGAATCAATTCCCATTGCGGAAAGGGCAGGCAGTTCTTCAATGAGCGAAAGGTCTTTAAGGCTAAGGTCGTGTCTGCCGGGTTCGGCGGAAGAAAAAGGAAGGCGACACGGTTGAGCGCAAAGTCCTCGGTTTCCGCTGCGTGAACCGAGCATTGCACTCATATAACACTGACCGGAAACGCACATGCAAAGTGCACCGTGAACAAACATTTCAAGCTGAAGGTCGGTTGAAATGCGAAGCGAGGCAATTTCATCTTTTGAAAGTTCACGGGGAAGAACGGCACGTGAAAAGCCGAGACTTTTGAGAAGCTCAAGCCCTGCGGCGGTTTGAACGGACATTTGAGTTGAAGCGTGGCGTTCAAGCGAGGGAACGCATTTTTTTGCGTAGCGGGAAAGGCCGAGGTCTTGCAGTATCAGTGCGTTTGCACCAAGCGAAGAAACCTCTTTAACAACAGATAAAGCCGCGTCAAATTCCTCATCGGAAACGAGAGTGTTGAGTGCAATATGCACTTTAACACCCCTTGCGCGGCAATACTCAATTGTTTTTTGAAGCTCGTCTTTGCCAAAATTATCGGCATTTTTTCGGGCGTTGAAATTTTTTGTTCCGAGGTACACAGCGTCCGCACCGGTTCGAACAGCACTCAAAACGCATTCAAACGAACCGGCCGGTGCAAGAATTTCGGGTTTATTTTTCATTCTTCTTTTTTCCGATTTGGTCAAGAACAGAGGAAAGCTGAGCCTTCAGGCGTTCAATTTCAAGGTTTGCGTTTTCAAGTTCACGCTTTGCTTTTTCGGCTTCATGCTTTGAAAGGTCGGCCTTTGCTTTTGCGTTTGAAGCGTCGTCAAGATAATCCTTGATTTGTTCACGGAGTCTGTCAGCGGAAATTGTTGCTTTTTTGCAATCGTCGGCATACTGAAGCATTGTGAGAACAGCCGCCTGAGTTGTTGAAACTCTGGGGTTTTCTTTCATTGTTTTTGCAACCGCAAGGTCAACCTCTTTTCCGAGTTCTGAAACATATTTCACATCGTCTTCGGTGAGAATGGCATATTCCGCACCGGCGATCATAAGTTTGACTTTATTTCTTACCATTTTGACATCCATCCTTTCTTGGACAAGGCAGCGTAAAAACCGCACTCGGCGAACAAACCGCTTGCCTGAATCGGTGTTTTCAAAAAATACACCGATATCCATTCTGTATTATTATACAACAAATTCGCCGTATAATCAAGAGAATTTTTTATTTAAAATGACCTCAAAAAAATCCATCCGCATTTTTGAAAAACTGCGAACGGCTGTTTAACAGCATTCAAAATCATCCGAACTCAATAAGGAGAAAACTTTTTTGAGATAAGTTCAATTGTTTTTTTATTGTTTTCTTTTGCGTATCTAAACGCCGAATTTACTTTTTCGTCCTCATTATTACTAATCTTACAGAGTATATCACGTTCTATATGGAAAAGTAAAGAAAAAGGGGCTGTCGGATTTAGATGCAGAAGGCGTTTTCTTTACCCCGAAGCTGTATATAGATACTGCGAGCGGGTAAAAAAACGCTTAAAAGAGTAAAAATAATTCCTATTGGATTTAAAAATAAAGCTGTAATTCACGGTATACTTTCTTTTTGACGGCATCCGTAAATTATATTTTTAATTTTGACTTTTTACTCTTTGCTCTGCGCTAAATGCGACAGTCCCTTTTAATTAATAAGCGATATGTTTAATGTTTTGCAACGCTTTGCTCATGCCCAAAGCTCGTCTGCAAGCTTTTCAATTGCCTCTTTTGTGCCCGCCTTAACCGCAGAACGGACGGTGACCGTGTTTTCACAGAAGGTGAGGTTTTTGCATTTTTCAAGGTCGGCTTTCATAAGCTTTGCCGCAGTCGGTGCCCACGTTCCGTTTTCGATGAACGCAACGGTACGCTTTTGGAAGTTGTGGTCAACAAGGTGCTCAATGAAGTGCTTCATGAACGGGAAGTACTGACCGTTATAGGTTGTTGTTGCAAGAACAAGCTTTTCGTGTCTGAATGCGTCTTCAACCGCCTCGGCCATATCTTCCCTTGCAAGGTCAACGGTGAACGCTTTCGGGCAGCCTCGTTTTTTGAGCGCTTCGCAAAGCATTTCGGCCGCTTTTTTTGTGTTGCCGTAAACGGAAGTATAAGCAATCATAACGCCCTTTGTTTCAACTTCATATGCCGACCAAATTTGATATTTGCCGATGTAATGCTCAAGGTTTTCGCTGAGAATGGGACCGTGGAGCGGACAGATTGTTTTAATATCAAGCTCCGCAGCCTTTTTGAGGAGTGCCTGAGCCTGAACGCCGAATTTTCCGACAATGCCGATGTAATACCTTCTCGCTTCGCAGTCCCAGTCCTCGTCAACGTCGAGTGCACCGAATTTTCCGAATGCATCGGCCGAAAAAAGAACCTTGTCCGTACTGTCGTAGCTCACCATAACCTCCGGCCAGTGAACCATCGGCGCAAAAACAAAGGTGAGATTGTGTTTTCCGAGCGAGAGGGTTTCTCCGTTTTGAACGGTAACTTTTCTTTCCTCAATCGGGAAGGAGAAAAAGTTTTCCATCATTGAAAAAGCTTTTGTGTTTGAAACGATTTTTGCGTTCGGAAAAGCTTTGACAAATTCCGCAATGCTTGCCGAATGATCCGGCTCCATGTGGTGAACAATGAGGTAATCGGGTGCTTTTTCGCCGAGAACGGCTTTGACGTTTTCAATCCACTGAGACGAGAATGCACCGTCAACGCCGTCAAGAACCGCCGTTTTTTCGTCAAGAATAACATATGAGTTATAGGCCATTCCGTTGGGAACAATATACTGACCTTCAAAAAGGTCAATTTCGTGGTCATTCACGCCGACGTATTTGATATCGTTTGAAACAAAAACTTCTTTCATTTTTAAAGTCCTCCAAAGCATGATATATTACGCTTACAATTATACTTGAGCGTTTGAAACGCTGTCAAGTGAAAAAGCAACAAACTTTTTGTTGACCGAAAAAATTTTATGTGGTAAAATTCAAATGTAAGACAAAACATAAGCAAAACACATATATGAGGTGATAATTTTTATGAAAAAAGCAATTGCAATCATCTGCTCGCTTGTTCTTATGCTCGGCGTTTTTTCCGCCTGCAAAAATACTCCGGCCGATAACACGACCGAAAGCAAAAAAACCTCATCCGAAAACGCATCAAAAGCGTCTTCGGTCTCAGGTGAAAGCACGGATAAAGACACAAGTGAAACTTTGTCAAAAAAAGACGAAGAAAAAACCACTGACGAAAAAAGCACTTCGCAGGAAAGCACAACAAAAGCCGAAGCAAAAAAAGCGTTTCCTTCTTTTGACGCAGAAGACATTTTCGGCGCAAAAGTTTCAAGCAAAGTTTTTTCAAAAAGAAAGCTTACCGTTGTCAATGTTTTTGCAACATGGTGCACAAACAACGAAAACGACCTTTCAACCTTTTCAACGCTTGAAAAGGAACTTAAAAGCATTGGCTTTGTCGGTATTGTTCTTGACATCAACGAAGGCGACGGAATTGACGAATCCGCACTCAGAAGTGCAAAGAAGCTTTGCACAAACGCCGGCGCAGATTATCCTTATCTCATCACCAACGATTCGTTGACCGAGTTTTGCCGAAACATTTACAGTCTTCCCGTAACATATTTTGTTGACAGCAACGGAAACATTGTCGGCGATCCCATAGTCGGCTCAAACACCGCCGAAAACTGGAAAGCCGTTATTGAGCAAAAGCTTGCAATGCTTTGAGATTGTATAATTGACTCGCTTCGGCATAATATATTAATGAATATATTTGGATTTAAAGGCTTGACAAAGGCTGATTCCTTCTATTGAAGATATCGTTAAATTATATGATTTTGACGAAAGTCTTCGAGAACTTTTTCTTAAATACATATTACATCTTGAACGTCACCTTCGTTCATTGCTTTCTTACTATTTTACGGAAAAGCACGGCGAACAACAGCTTTGTTATCTTGATGCAACGAATTATGTTTCCGATTTTAAGAATAAAAATGATGTGGCTAAGCTAATCGGAGTTTTGAAAAACCTTGTGAATAACAACAGCGACTATCCGTATATCAATTATCAACGCAAAGCATATGGCAATGTTCTGTTGTGGGCTCTTGTTAACGGTCTGACTTTTGGAACATTTTCAAAATTTTATGCTCTTGTAACACTTGACATCAAAGTCAAAATTTCCAAAAACTTTAGCTGTGTGAACGAAAAGCAGCTTGGGCAATATCTGAAAGTTATTACAAAATTTCGAAATGTTTGTGCGCATAACGAAAAATTGTTTTCTTACCAAACCAAAAATGATATTCCTGATACAGTGTTGCATAAAAAACTGTCTATTCCGCAAAAGGGAACCAAAGTATTTATCGCAGGTCAAAAAGTTAAGTCAAAACAAAAAAGCTGTAATTCACAGTTAACATCCGGAAGATGTGTTGTGAATCACAGCTTTTATTTTTGAGCCGAAAAGATATCATTTTGCTCTTTATTATGCGTCGAATGCGTCAGTTTTTTTGTTTTCCTTTTTCTTTGTTATTAAGATAAAAAGGGTTGACCTTGCCGAAAATAAAATGTATAATCAATATTGTGTAGCCGAAACCTTATTTGGCTTGACGATTGATTATTTGGAGGTTAAATATGAAGCATCAGGAAATTATTGATAAGCTGACCCTTGAAGAAAAAGCAAGCTTGTGTTCCGGAAAAGATTTCTGGCATATGAAAGGCATCGAACGCCTTGACATTCCCTCAATCATGCTCACCGACGGCCCTCACGGTTTGAGAAAAAAAGACGAAAATAACGGAGGACCGAGCCTTGATAACTCCGTTCCGGCAACGTGCTTTCCGCCGGCGGTAACAACGGCCGCTTCGTGGGATCCCTCGCTCCTTTATAAAATGGGTGAAGCTTTGGGTGAAGAATGCCTTGCGGAAAAAGTCAGCGTTCTTCTCGGCCCCGGCGTAAACATGAAACGTTCACCCCTTTGCGGAAGAAACTTTGAATATTTTTCGGAAGATCCGCTCCTTGCCGGCGAGGTTGCCGCAGGTTTCATTAACGGCGTTCAGTCAAAGGGAATCGGTACTTCACTCAAGCATTTTGCAACCAACAACCAGGAAATGCGCCGTATGTCCGTTGACAGCGTTGTTGACGAACGTGCGCTTCGCGAAATTTATCTCACCGCTTTTGAAATTGCTGTCAAAAAGGCTCAGCCGTGGACGGTTATGAACGCATATAACAAACTCAACGGAATTTACTGCTCCGACAACGAAGAACTTCAGCAAAAGATTCTTCGTGACGAATGGGGCTTTGAAGGTGTTGTTGTTACCGACTGGGGTGCAGCAAACGACCGTGTTCAGGGACTTATTGCCGGAAACGACCTTGAAATGCCCACCTCCGGCGGATATAACGACAAAAAAATTGCCGACGCAGTCCGCAAAGGTCAGCTTTCGGTTGATATGCTTGACAAGCGTGTTGACGCACTCCTTGACCTTATCTTTAAGTCGGAAAAGAGTCTCGGTTGCTATACATACGACAAAAAGGCTCACCATGAACTTGCCCATGAGGTTGCCGCACAGTCAATGGTACTTCTCAAAAACAACGACAACATTCTTCCGCTTAAAAAGGGACAGAAAGTTGCCGTAATCGGTGAACTTGCAAGATCTCCCCGCTATCAGGGTGCAGGTTCTTCGCAGATTAATCCGACCGAGCTTTCGGACGCTTTCTCCGAGCTTATCAAAGCCGGTTTCCAGCCGCTTTATTCCCCCGGTTACAACAAAAAGAGCAAGTCAATTTCGCAGCTTCTTATCAACGATGCGTGCGACCTTGCAAAAAAGAGCGACGTTGTTCTTCTCTTCATCGGTCTCACCGAAGATTATGAAGCTGAGGGCTATGACAGAACAACGCTTGAACTTCCCGCCGCTCACAACCGCCTTGCAGAAGAAATCTGCGAAGTTTGCGACAACGTTGTTGTTGTACTCTCCGGCGGTTCGCCCGTAACAATGCCGTGGCTTTCAAAGGTCAAGGGTGTTCTCAACGGATATCTCGGCGGCCAGGCAGGAGGTGCAGCAATTGCCGATATTCTTTCCGGCAAGCAGAATCCCTGCGGAAAACTTGCCGAAACCTATCCGCTTTCACTCGGCGATATCCAGTGCGTCAACTATTATCCCGGCACCGTTATGACCACCGAATACAGAGACAGCGTTTATATCGGCTACAGATACTATGACACGGTGAAGAAAGACGTTCTTTTCCCGTTCGGCTTCGGTCTTTCATACACCGAATTTAAGTATTCCGGCCTTAAACTTTCAAAGAAAAAGATTAAGGACGACGAAACGCTCACCATTTCGTTCAAGGTTAAAAACGTCGGTTCGGTTGCGGGTGCAGAAATTTCTCAGGTTTATGTTTCGGACTGCGAAAGCACAATCTATCGCCCGGCGAAAGAGCTTAAAGGCTTTGCAAAAACCTTCCTTGAACCCGGTGAGGAAAAAACCGTTACCGTTGAACTTTCAAAGCGTGCGTTTGCATATTACAATGTTAACATTCACGATTGGCACGTTGAAAGCGGCGATTTTGACATTCTTGTCGGTGCATCAAGCCGTGACATAAAGCTTGAAGGCAAAGTGAGCGTTCAGTCAACCGCAAAGGACGTTACCGTTCCCGATTACAAAGCCGTTGCTCCGGAGTATTACACCGGCGAGGTTCAAAAGGTATCCGACGAAGCCTTTACCGCCGTTCTCGGCCACGAAATTCCGCCGTGTGAAAGAGGAAACGAACCGTTCACGCTCCTCGATTCGCTTGAACGCACAAAGGGTTCAAAATGGGGCAAAATCATCAACACTGTGATTGACAAAGCACTCAACGCCGTTTTCAAGGAGAGTAACTCAACCGTTGACATGGTTAAGGCGATGGCACTTCAGATTCCTATCAGGAACTTCATCACCATGAGCAGCGGTGTGTTCACCGAAGAAATGGCACAGGGACTTCTCATGATTCTCAACGACGACCAAAGCACGCTCAAGGGTGCAGGCAAAATCCTTGCCGGTCTCGGTTCGGCAATCATGAAGCTTCCGGCGCTCCTCAAAATGGTATAATTCAAGCACACATAAAAGCGTTGCCGTAGTTTTCCTGTTGCGGCAACGCTCTTTTTATACAGAAAAATCCCGACAAAGCCGAAAAGGATTTCGCCGGGATTTTTTATGGATTAATAGTGCGCCGTGCCACAGGTGCAAAATTGATTGGTCTTGAAAATTTTACAGAAGAAGCGAATGATCGCCCAAAGGATGCCGCCGCTGTGGCAAATGTGGTTGCAGGTCATGATGTAACATCTTCTGAAATTTTTTCTGTTTGACCTTGCTAACCAATCAAAAGTATGCTATAATTTTTAAGTTAAATTTTAGGTGCTTTTCGCTTTTTTGAAAAGTATACGGAAAGAAGGAAAAAAACATGAAGAAGGTATTAAGCGTTCTTCTCGCTCTTGTGCTTGCGCTTTCATGCGTTTCGGCTGCAGCTGCGGCAGAAGAGGAAGTCACTCCGCTCATCATTGTTCCCGGTTACAGTGCTTCGGAACTTTATCTTGACTATGGTCTTGAAACCGAAGAACATATCTGGGGCGTTCAGATGAAACCGATCATTGATAAGGTTCTTGAACGTCTCGGCGTACTCGGAATCAGTCTCGGCGCACTCGGTGCCGGCGATAAGGAACTGCTCATCAAAACAGTCGGCGATGCTGTTCGTGAGCTTTACGGTGTTCTTGCAAATAACGACGACGGAACAAGCAAGTATAACGTTACCGCCGCACTCACCGACCCGGCAACCACAACAACAAAATATTTTGTTGATAAGTACGGTGAAGATTCCGGTATGCTTCACCTTCCGGAAATCAACTGCCACTTTGCTTCGCAAATCGGCGGCGAAAACATTTTTAACGCACACATCGATTTCAGACAGGGTGCAATCAAATGCGCTCAGGATCTTCGTAGATATGTTGAAGCCGTAAAAGAATACACCGGTTCCGACAAAGTCAGCCTTTACGGTCTCAGCCACGGCGGAATGGTTGTCGGCGTATACCTCAGCCTTTACGGTGATCTCGGCGACACCGAATCCGCAGTAATGTTCCACCCGGCTCTCAGGGGTGCATACTTCCTTAACGATATCATTTCAAGAAATCTTGACATTGATTTCCACACAGTTGTTGAATATGCGCAGGTTGGCGCATTCAGCGAAACAGAGCTTGAATTTCTCATGGTAATCAGCCGTCTCGGCCTCATCAACGACCTTGCAAACGCTCTTGTTGATGAAGTGTTTGATGATATCGCCGGCAACTGGGGCAGCATTTGGGACTTCATGCCGCCGGAAGTTTATGAAAAGTATAAGGATATGTATCTTGACCCCGTTGCAAACGCAAAGATTATTGAAGCCAGCGACAAGATGCATTACGAAATCATGCCGAACTATGCCGAAGCTTTCAAAAATGCTCAGGCTAACGGTGCTCGTGTTTCGGTAATTTCGGGTACGGGCAGAGCGGTAATCACAGGCGGACAGGTCAACTCCGACGGAATTCTTGCCTGCTATTCAACAAGCGGCAGTGTTTGCGCTCCTTTGGGTCAGCGTTTTGCGGACGGTTATAAAAAGACCGGCGGCAACTGCACCGTTTCGGCTCACAATCACGTTTCGCCCTCAATGGAAGTTGACGCTTCTTATGCATATCTTCCGGAAAACACGTGGTTCGTTGAAGGCCAGCTTCACGGCCAGGTTTGGTGGGACGATTACACCAAAGAGCTTTGCTCAAAGCTCCTTTTCTCCGATGAAATCGAAGACGTATATTCAAGCGAAAAATTCCCGCAGTTCGAGTATTCGCAGAACCCGAAGAACGAAATTCATATAAGCTTTGACAACGCACCGGCAGGTTTCCTTTCACAAAACAGCAAGGGCGTTTACATCACAAACCTTTCAAAAGAGTATTCGCTCAAGGTTATCGGCCTTTCCGCAAAAAGAAGCAAGCTTTATTTTGAAACAATCACTCAGCCGGTAATCAAGGCAGGTGAAACCGTTTATCTTCCGCTAAAGGGCGAAATTCCGAACCTCAACGCCGCAAAGGATGAACTTACGGTTACCTATCTTCAGCTCGGTTCGGTTTCCGCTCCGGGAACAAGAACGTTTGACTTCACAATCACCGGAGGAGAGGACGTAAGCTTTGACGCAGCTAATCCTTATTGCGATGCCGACCTTGCCGATCCGTTTGACGAACATATCGGCGGAAGCACCGTTGATAACATCTTTAAATTCCTCGGAATTAAAGATCTTCTTTCGGGCATTTACAATTGGCTTATGACATATCTCAAGCCGGTTTTTGACCTTGTCAGAAAAGTTAAAGGTTAAGCAGCTGCCGATTAACAGAATACAACAAAGGGACTGTCGCATTTAGCGCAGAACAAAGAGTAAAAAGTCAGAATTAAAAATATAATTTACGGATGCCGTCAAAAAGAAAGTATACCGTGAATTACAGCTTTATTTTTAAATCCAATAGGAATTATTTTTACTCTTTTAAGCGTTTTTTTACCCGCTCGCAGTATCAATATACAGCTTCGGGGTAAAGAAAACGCTTTCTGCATCTAAATCCGACAGCCCCTTTTGCTTTCCGAAAACATGAGAATTGAGCCTTTTTGGGGCAAAATGCTGCACCTATGTTCAATGCCGAAAACCGTTTTATTAAAGTGCAAAAATAAATTCGCAAAAGGCTTGATATTTGCTTTTGATTGTGGTATCATATCTAAGGTAGATTGTTAAACTCAGAGTGGGCTTTTGAAGTCCGCTCTTCTTTATTGCCTTTTCGCCGGAAGAACACAAAAGCAAGTGTTCCGGCAATTCAACAAAAAGGAGCATTGCATATGGCAAAAGACTCAAACACCGTTTCTGCGGTGCGCACGATTGCAGAACCGATTGCGCAAAAGCTCGGGCTTCAAATTTGGGATATTCGTTTCCTTAAAGAAGGCACGGGCTGGTTCCTTCGCATTTTTATTGATAAGGAGGGCGGAGTCGGAATTGACGATTGCGTTGAAATGAGCCGTGCACTCAATGACCCTCTTGACGAAGCCGACCTTATTGAACAGGCGTACTGCCTTGAGGTCAGCTCGCCCGGCATTGAACGTGAACTTGTTCGTGACGAACATTTTCAAAAGTATATCGGAGAAAAAGTCAAACTCAAAACCATTCGTCCCGTTGACGGAAAGCGTGAGTTTTCCGGAACGCTTGAAAGCTATGACGACGGTATGATTACCGTTCGCTTTGAGGACGAAAGCGGTCTTTCCGTTAATAAAAAGGAAGTCGCATGGGTTAAGCTTGACGATTTCGATTTTTAAATAATATTGTAACACACATCGGAAAGGATTGATTATAAAAAATGAACAAGGATTTTTTTGAAGCGGTAAAGCTTCTTGAAAGCGAAAAAGGAATTTCTGCCGACTATATCTATGAAAAGATTAAGGCGGCAATCATTTCCGCAACCAAAAATCAGTATGGAAACCGTGACAACGTGGTTTGCGAAATTGACCCCGAAAAGCAAACAATGAGTGTTTATGTCAACATTGCCGTTGTTGACGAAGTTACCGAGCCCGCTGCGGAAATGACTCTTGAAGAAGCAAGAAATTATGATCCGGGCGCACAGGTAGGCTCGGTTGTCAGAATTAACCTTGACCCCAAAAAATTCGGCCGCATCGTTGCCCAAACCGCAAAAAGCGTTATCCGTCAGGGCATCAGAGAAGCCGAAAGAGAACTTGCTTCAAAAGAGTTCCAGAATAGATATCAGGAAGTTGTTACCGCAAAGGTTCAAATGGTTGACCCGGAAACAGGCGACGCAACAATTGAAATCGGAAGAGCAAACGCATTCTTCCCGAAAGCCGATCAGCTTCCGAACGACAACCTCAAGCCCGGTCAGCTTATCAAGGTTTATGTTGCTTCAATCAAAGAAGAAGGAACAACAAGCTATGCAAGCATTTCAAGAAGACATCCCGGTCTTGTTAAAAGACTTTTTGAAACCGAAGTTCCGGAAATTTATGACGGCATTGTTGAAATCATGTCAGTTTCAAGAGAAGCAGGCTCAAGAACAAAAATTGCCGTTTCAAGCAAGGACGAAAACGTTGACGCAGTCGGTGCATGCATCGGTCAAAGAGGTCAGCGTGTCAACAATATTATTGATTCGCTCGGCGGAGAAAAAATCGACATCGTCCGTTACAGCGAAGACCCGGCGGAATACATTGCCGCATCACTTGCTCCGGCTCAGGTTCTTTCGGTTGATATTGATGAAACCCAGCAGAAGAGTTGTCACGTTGTTGTTCCGGACAGTCAGCTTTCGCTTGCAATCGGAAACAAGGGACAAAACGTTCGTCTTGCCGCAAGACTCACCGGCTGGAAGATTGACATCAAACCTTTGAGCGCAGCTTCTCAAAGCGCAAAAGAAGAACCGGAAGAACCGGCAAAGGAAGAAGTCGAAAGCGAAGTAACCGCCGATTAACCGATGAGTATAAATCTTGACGGTATATTTGCCGCCTCAATTAATCAGCGATTGCCTTAAGAATATATTTTAGGAGTTGAAAAAATGCACACCAAAAAAGTTCCGATGAGAAAATGTCTCGGCTGCGGTGAAATGCTGCCGAAAAAAGAACTTGTCAGAGTTGTTAAAACAAAAACGGGCGAAGGCGAGGACGATTATGAAATAAGCCTTGACTTGACCGGAAAAAAGGCCGGCCGCGGAGCGTATGTGTGCAAAAAAGCTTCCTGCCTTGCTTCGGCAAGAAAGGCAAGAAGAATAGAACGTGCACTTTCTTGTAAAATTCCGGAAGATGTTTTTGACCGCATGGAAAAGGAGATGGAAGAGAATGAATGACGAAAAAATTCTTTCTCTTTTCGGCCTTGCAAGAAGAGCCGGAAGACTTGCCCCAGGCCATGACGCCGTGATTGAAAGCATTGTTAAAAACAAAGCAAAGCTTTGTGTGCTTTGCCTTGACGCTTCCGAAAGGCTTGAAAAGGAAGTCAGACACGCCTGTTCCTATGAAAACAAGAACATACCCGTTTTGAAAGCGCAGTTCGATATGAAAAAACTTTCAAAAGCAATCGGCACAAAAGCTGCCGTTATTTCCATAAACGATGAAGGCTTTTCAAAAAAGCTTTTGTCAATGTTTGAAAACGATACACGGAGAAAGGAATGATTACATGCCGAGAGATAAATACAGAGTTCACGAGGTTGCAAAGGATTTCGGTATCAACAGCAAAAAAATCCTCGAAATTCTTGACGGCGGTTCTGCCGAGCCGAGAAAACACATGACGGCTCTTGAAGACGCAGAACTTGACCTTATTTTTGACACGATTACAAAGCAAAACGAAGTTGAATCCTTTGACGCATACTTTGCCGCCGGCGAAAGAGAAAAGGCCGAAAAAGCCGCAGCCGCCGAGGTAAAGGAAGCTCCTGCCGAAGAACCGGCAAAAGAAGAAGCAAAACCGGAAGCAAAGGAAGAAAAGAAACCTTCAAAAGCACCGGAAAAGAAAGCCGCAAAGGCCGAAAAGACCGAAAAGACCGCAAGGCCCGAAAGCAAAAAGGACGAAAAGAAACCCGAGCCCAAAAAGTCCGAACCCAAAAAGTCCGAACCCAAAAAGTCCGAAGCCAAAAAGCCGGAAAGCAAAAAGCCCGAACAGCAAAAGGCTGCCGCTCCCGCCGCACTTTCAAAGAAAGAAGAAAAGGCAAAGGAAAAAGCCAACAAACCGCTTCAGGCAAGAACAAAGGGCGAAAAGAAACATATCGACACAAGAAGCAGCAACGTTGACCTTGAAAAATACAACGAACGCTATGAACAGATTGCCCCGGCGAACAAAATGCGTGACATGGGTGCTTCAAAGCAAAAAATCAAGCAAAAGAGTCAGCAATACAGAAAACAGGGTATGCGTTCTTCAAAGCGTGAAACCGAAGCCGAAAGACTCAAGAGAATTGCCGCCGAAAGAGCCAAAAAGCAGATTACAATCAAAGTTCCCGAAGAAATCACTGTCGGCGAGCTTGCTTCAATGCTCAAGATGACTGCTTCCGAAGTCATCAAAAAGCTCTTCTCGCTCGGCGTAATGGCAACCGTTAACGAAGTTATTGATTATGACACCGCCGAAATCGTTGCAACCGAACTCGGTGCAAAGGTTGAAAAACAGGTTGTTGTTTCAATTGAAGAAAGAATTATTGATGACAGCGAAGACAAGGAAGAAGACCTTCAAAAGCGTGATCCCGTTGTTGTTGTTATGGGACACGTTGACCACGGCAAAACTTCAATACTTGACGCAATCAGAAACACCGCTGTTACCGAAACCGAAGCCGGCGGAATTACTCAGCACATCGGTGCTTACAGGGTTGAATGCGGCGGTCAGATGATCACCTTCCTTGACACTCCGGGTCACGCCGCTTTCACCTCAATGAGAGCCAGAGGCGCAATGGCAACGGATATCGCCGTTTTGGTTGTTGCCGCCGACGACGGAATAATGCCGCAGACAATTGAAGCTATCAACCACGCAAAGGCGGCGGGAATCCAAATTATTGTTGCAATCAACAAAATGGATAAAGAGGGCGCAAACCCCGAAAGAATTAAACAGCAGCTTACAGAATATAACCTCGTTCCCGAAGAATGGGGCGGCGACACAATCTGCGTTCCCGTTTCGGCAAAGACCCAGATGGGTATTGATTCGCTGCTTGAATCAATCCTTCTTGTTGCCGAAATGGCAGAGCTTAAGGCTAACCCGAACAGAGCCGCAAAGGGCGTTGTTATTGAAGCAAGACTTGACAAGGGCAGAGGCCCCGTTGCAACGCTTCTTGTTCAAAACGGAACTCTTCATGCCGGTGACACAATCGTTGCCGGAACGGCAGTCGGCCGTGTTCGTGTAATGGTCAACGAAAAAGGCAGAAGACTCAAAGATGCCGGTCCTTCCGTACCCGTTGAAATCACGGGTCTTGCGGAAACTCCGAACGCAGGCGACAGCTTTGATGCCGTTTCGGATGAAAAGCTTGCAAGGGAACTTGTTGAACAAAGAAAGCAAAAGGAAAAGGAAGAACAGTTCAAGGCGTTCCACAAGGTTACGCTCGACAACCTTTTCTCATCGCTTAAGGAAGGCGAAATGAAAGAGCTTGCAATCGTTGTTAAGGCTGACGTTCAAGGCTCGGTTGAAGCCGTTAAGCAAAACCTTGAAAAGCTTTCAAACGATGAGGTTCGTGTTCGTGTAATTCACGGCGGTGTCGGAGCAATCAACGATTCGGACGTTATGCTTGCAAACGTTTCAAATGCAATCATCGTCGGCTTTAATGTTCGCCCGGACGCAAACGCTCAGGCAACCGCAGAGCGTGAAGGCGTTGAAATGAGAATGTATCGTGTTATTTACGACTGCATTGAAGAAGTTGAGGCCGCAATGAAGGGTATGCTTGCTCCAAAGTTCCGTGAAGTTGCGCTCGGCAAGGTTGAAGTCAGAACCGTTATGAACCTTTCCTCCGCAGGCAAAATCGCCGGCAGCTATGTTCTTGACGGCAAGATTACAAGGAACGCACAAATTCGTGTTGTTCGTGACGGTATTGTTGTTGCCGAAGATGAAATTGCTTCGCTTCGCCGATTCAAGGACGACGTTAAGGAAGTTGCTTCCGGCTTTGAATGCGGTATCGGACTTACAAAGTTCAACGATATCAAGGAAGGTGACATTCTTGAAGCCTTCATGATGGAAGAATACAGAGAATGATTCTTCCGCTCAAAGCAATAAAAATCGCTTTGAGAGAAAGGAAATTATTGCTATGGCAGGTTTCAGAAAAGACCGTGTGTCCGAAGACATACGAAGAGAAATCACTGCGCTGATCCGTGAACTTAAAGATCCGCGGGTGAAAGATAAAATGCTCACCGTTGTCAGAGTTGAGGTAAGCTCCGACGCTTCCTTTGCAAAAGTTTTTGTCAGTGCTCTTTCAGGCATTGACGAAGCAAAGGAGGCTGTCAAGGGTCTCACTGCCGCAACGGGACTTCTCAGGCGTGAGGTAGGAAATCGGCTTCACCTGAGAAAAGCACCGGAAATAAAATTTGTTGCGGACGATTCCGTTGAACAGGGCGTTAAGCTTTTTGAAAAGCTTGACAAAGCCAAAAGAGGAACACACGATGAAGATTGATTTTTCACGTGCCGTTTCGCTCCTTCGTGAAAATGATGATTTTATTATTCTTACTCATGCAAGTGCGGACGGCGACACGCTCGGCGGCGGCTTTGCGCTGCTTACGGCACTTAAAAGCCTTGGCAAAAAGGCAAAGCTTGTAAACAACGACCCGATTGCGGAAAAATACCGCTTCCTTATTGCCGAAAGCGATGACATCGGCGACGACGGCTTTGTTGTCAGCGTTGATGTTGCGGATAAAGTCCTTCTCGGAAAAGAGACAAACGAAAGGTTTGGCGCCAGGGTCTCTCTTGCAATCGACCACCATTCAACAAACAAGCTTTTTGCAAAGGAAACTTATGTTGAAGGCTCTTCCGCTTCCGCATGCGAGATTGTGTATCTCATCATAAAGGCACTCGGTGTAAAAATTGACGAAGAAATCGCAACAAGGCTTTATACCGGCTGTTCAACCGACACAGGGTGTTTCCGCTATTCAAACGTTACGCCGAGAACACACCGAATCGCCGCCGACCTCATTGAGCTTGGCGCAAGGCACGGCGAGGTCAACGTAAGAATGTTTGAAACAAAAAAGCCCGGCTTTTTAAAGCTTCAAAGTCTTTGCCTTGCTTCGCTTGAGCTTTTTTTCGGTGGAAAAGTCAGCGTGATCACCGTTACGCAAAAAATGCTTTCCGAGTGCTCCTGCGGCGAAGAGGACTGCGATGCAATTGTTGCGCTTTCACGCCAGATTGAGGGCGTTCAGGCCGGCATAACGTTCAAGGAAAAAAAGGACGGATCATATAAAGTTTCCGTCCGCACACATGAAAGCCTTGATGCGGCCGTGTTCTGTTCGGCTTTTGGCGGCGGCGGACACGCAAGGGCGGCAGGCTGCCAGTTTGACTGCCCGCTTGAAGAAGCGAAAAAAGCGGTTCTTGATGAAATGAAAAAGTATTTTTAAGGAGACAAAAGTGTGAACGGTTTTGTTTTTGTTGACAAGCCGAAGGATATTTCGTCGTTTTTGCTTTGCGCAAAGGTTCGGCGGGTTTTCGGCGAAAAAAAGTCCGGTCACACCGGAACTCTTGACCCGATGGCGACGGGCGCAATGGTTGTTGCGCTTTCTGCGGCAACAAGGTTCATTGAACTTATTCCCGAAACGGGAAAAGCTTATAAAGCCTCGTTTCTTTTCGGAAAAGAAACTGACACGCTTGACATTACGGGCAGCGTCATTTCGGTTTGCGACGTTTCGGTGACGAAAGCGCAGATTGAAGCCGAACTTCAAAAATTTAAAGGCGAAACGTTTCAGCTTCCGCCGATGTATTCCGCACTGAAAAAGGACGGAGTACGACTTTATGAACTTGCAAGAAAAGGCGAAAGCATTGAGCGTGAAAGGCGAAAAATCAATATTACTGAACTTCGTCTGATTTCTTATGACGAAAAAAGCCATGAGGGCGAACTTTATGTTGCCTGTTCGGCCGGAACCTATATCCGCTCGCTGATTGCGGATATAGGAGAAGCACTTTCAACAAAGGCTGTTATGACATCGCTCAGACGGGTGAAAGCGAACGCCGCTTCAATCGAACAGTGTTTCACGCTCGCTGAACTTGAAAAGCTCAAAGAGGCGGACAGGCTTTCTGAAGCGATTGTTCCGATTGAGGACGTGCTTTCCTTTGAAAAAATAACCGTCAGCGAAAACCAGGCAAAACGCTTTTCAAACGGCGGCGAGCTTTTTCTTGAACGATTGCAAAAGGGTACGGTTGACGGTGTGCTTTACAGCGTATTTTCGCCGAAAAAAGAATTCCTCGGTGTTGCGGTTTCCGATTATGAGCGGGGACTTTTGAAACCGAGAAAAATCATGAGCAAATAAAATTTTTTATGTTTACATAATTACCTCAAAGCGGGGGATCAAAATTGTTTAAGACGGATAATAAATTGTGCGGAGACTGCCTTTTGGCTCTCGGAAATTTTGACGGAATCCACAAAGGGCACAGGGCCGTTCTTGAAAAAGCGCTTTTTGAAGCTGAAAAAAGGGGTCTCGTTCCTGCGGTTCTTCTTTTTGACGAACACCCTAAAAAGGTTCTTTTCGGTGAAGCTCCGCCTTCGCTGATTACGGAAAGCGACAAAAGGGAACAGCTTTCAAAAATGGGCTTTTCTCTTGTTACCGTCTCGTTTGAAAAAATCCGGAACCTTTCCGCTGCGGAGTTTTTGACAAAAATTTATTGCTCGCTTAATGTTCGTGCGATATCCTGCGGATATAACTATCGTTTCGGAAAAAATGCCGAAGGCGACACCGCCGTTTTAAAGACCGAATGCGAAAAGCTCGGAATAACGCTTTTTGTTGCGCCTCAGCAGATTTTTGAAGGTGAGCCGATAAGCTCAACAAGAATCCGCACCGCCCTTCAAAACGGAGAAGTAAAAAGGGCTAACGCCATGCTTGGCAGAGAGTTTTCCTATTGCATTGAAGTTGTCAGCGGCGACAGAAGAGGAAGGCTTCTCGGTTTTCCGACAATCAATCAGTTTTTCCCGCCGAACTTTGTGAAGCTTCGAAAGGGCGTTTATGCTTCAAAGGTCAGGCTTTCGCATAAATGGTATCCTGCAGTGACAAATATCGGAACACGTCCGACCGTTGACGGCGAAAGCTTCCGCAGCGAAACGTGTATTCTCGGCTTTTCGGGCGACCTTTACGGCGCAGAAGTTGAAGTTTTTCTTCTTGATTTTTTGCGTGACGAAACAAAGTTTGCGTCGCTTGAAGAACTCACAAACGCAATAAGCCGTGATGCAAAAAAGGCACGAAAAATATATGAAGCGACCGAAGAAAACAGGCCGCAAGTCTAAAATAAAGGACAAAAAAACAATGAAAAAACTTAACGTTAAAGCGGTATTTTTTGATTTTGACGATACGCTCCAAAGCAGAAAGGGAGCATACAGAATTTACTGCGAAAACTTTTTGACAAAATATTTTCCCGACATTTCAAATGAAGAACGGGAAAAAAAGCTTGACGAAATGGAGGAGCACGTTGACGGCGGCTATAAGGAAAGGGAGGTTTATTTTCCGGAACTTATTAAGCTTTGGAACTGGAAGAACCACCCGCCGATGCAGGAGCTTTTCGATTCGTTCAATTATGACTACGGAAAAAATGTTGATATGCTCCCCGGTGCAATTGACGTTCTGAAAGAGATTAAACGTAGAGGATACATTCTCGGCGCAATCACAAACGGTGTTTCCTCGCTTCAGAATATGAAGCTTGACACCGCCGGAATAAGGGAACTTTTTGACGTTGTTGTGGTTTCGGGTGACATCGGAATCTATAAACCCGACAGGCGGATTTTTGATGAGGCTGTAAAGCGTGCGGGAGTTAAAAATGAAGAAAGCCTTTTTGTCGGTGACCACCCGATTAACGACGTTGAAGGCGCACTCGGTGCAAACATGAAGGTTATCCGCATGAATTACGGCGATTTCAAGGGCAAAGGACTCGGAAAAAAAGGTGTCTTTGCCGAAATTGAAGACATAAGAGATGTTCTCAATTACCTTTAATTTTTGAGAAAAGGAGAATTTATTGTGATTTGTAATAACTGCTTTTCGCAAATACCCGATGGTGAGACAATTTGTCCGCATTGCAAAAAAAGAGTTGCAAAAAAGCGATTTCAGATAAATATCCCCGAAGAAAAACTGAATGAAGAATTTTTGAACAAGGCCGATGCTTCATTCCCTTCACCGGAAGTGAAAACCGAACCGCCGAAGGAAACGACCGAGCAAAAAGCCGAACCGGCTGAAAGTCCGGAAAAAGAGCCGCAAAAACCGGCCGAAAAGCCGGTCGCCGTTCCGTCAGTTCAAAAAGCCGAAAATCAAACCGTTCAGAGCGCAAAAAAGGCGGCTCCGGTTCAAAAGGGCGAAGCACCTTTGCCGCCGGTCAAAAAAACTCCGGCAATGCCGAAAGCTAATCCTGCCCGTGAAAAAAGGGAAAGAACCGCCCGTGCGGCCGTTCTTTCAATATGTTCGCTTTGCGCCGCAGTGATGATTGCACTGACCTTTGTCAGCAAATATACCGATGTTTTTAAAACGTCGTCCGACGCAGTCAAAACCGTTGCACTCTCAGGCTTTACGCACAGCGAAAAAAGTTCGTTTGAAGATTATGCCGGATACTTTTCCGCATTCCTTGAAAGCGGCTTTAACCGTGACGAAATCAGAAAGGAAGATCTTCTTGAAATGATGAAGCCGCAAAGCTTTGACGGACTTTATGCCGCATTTTTCAAGGAAGCTTCTTTTGCTACGGATGTGGCTGACCCGGCCGAACGCTTTAAGACCGAAAACGGTTACAGCTATTGCAAAATCAAGGCCGCAAACATAAAAAAGATTATGCAAAGCCTTGGTCAGCAGGTTGTTAATTGTGCAAACGGAAAAGATTATTATTACTATGACGGATATTATTACTTTGCCTCTTCAAGCAAAGGTTCTTCAAAGCAAAACGCATATTCAATCGAAGTCACCTCATCAAAACGCACGGAGGATGGAAATTTTTATGCGCAGTGCATATTTACCGATAAAGACGGAATGAAGAAAACGGTTTACTGCATTGTTTCGCTTGAAAAAAGCGAAGAGGGCAACCGTTGGACTCTTCTTGAACTTTCCTCCTCGCCGCTTTTCTCTGAAGAAGGCGTGAAGATTGAAGAGGAAAAGAATGAAGCACTTAGCTATTCGCTTGAACGAAAGAAAATTCAGGCAAAGACCAAAAATGGCATTCTTTTTGCAAATTATATTATCGAATATCCGGTGTTTTTTGCCGAAGAAGACGATGAGGACGGAAAGCGTGCCGCCGCAACGCTCAACACGCTTTATAACAACCTCATTTCAAAATATGAAGCAAAAGCCAAAAAGGCCGCAGGACTTTATAAGCGTTATCTTAAACTTGGCGGAAAGAAAAAGGATCTTCCGGCTTATGCCTATGTTTCGCTGAAGGTCACATATAATAAGAATGACTATATCTCGCTTCTTGAAGAGACGAACGAATATCTTCCTGATTTTTCAAGATTTGAAGAGAAAAAGAAAAATGCAGAAGAAAACGGAGAAACCGTTATGCCGCCCGTTTTGCTTCCGACAACCACTTTTGAAGGCTATACGCTTGACATCAAGAGCGGCGAATTTCTTAAAAAGGACAGCGTTCTCGGAAAGGATTATTACAGCGTTCAGCAAAGGATTTTTGAAATTTATCTCAAAAACAATAATCTTCTTTCCGAAGATTTCAGTGAGCTTCCGTCTGATGACGAAAATATTGGTCAGCTTATCAATTCCTCCGCATGGTGTATCGGTGAAAACGGCGTTTTGTTCAGCTATGTCGACCCGAAAGGTTATAACGATTCGCTTGTTCTTCCTTTCAGTGACATTGACAATGCGGAAATCAAGTTTTAACAAAAATCAAAAATCTGTTGCAGTCGATATGATTGCAGCAGATTTTTTCTTTTCTGTGCAAATTATAATTTTAAAATTCCAAATAATCCTCACAAGAACGGTCGCAATATGTTATAATTTATATAGTTCTGTGAAAATTCGATTCGAGCCGAGTTTTTGCATGAAAAAAAGGCAGCCGACCTAATGAACGGCCGCTTTCAAAATCGAGAGGAGTTTAAGTTTTGAGCAGATTATCAATTCCAACCCCGATAAGCGCACAGGGCGTTATTGACGAGATTTACGGAGATCTTGTTCGCCGCCTTCAGGCTAACCCCGTCAGCGTTTGTCCCGTTGACATGGCTGCCGCCTTTGTCGGTGTCTGCCACAGCCAGTCATGCGGAAAATGTACCCCTTGCCGAGTCGGTCTCGGCCAGCTTCACAAACTCATTGAATCCGTCCTTGACGGAGACGCAACGGAAAGCACTCTTAACCTCATTGAAAAAACAGCAAGAGTAATTAACGCAACCGCCGACTGTGCAATCGGTTATGAAGCGGCTCAAATGGTTCTCAGAGGTCTCAACGGCTTCCGTGAAGATTATGAAGCCCATCTTAACGGAACCTGTCTTTGCCGTTTTGATAAGGCTGTTCCCTGTGTTTCGCTTTGTCCGGCGAATGTTGACATTCCCGGCTACGTTTCACTTGTCAAAGAGGGAAGATATCAGGATGCGGTTCGCCTTATCAGAAAGGACAATCCTTTCCCGTCGGCCTGCGCCCTTATTTGCGAGCATCCCTGCGAATCGCACTGCCGCAGACGGCTTGTTGATGCGGCAGTCAATATCAGAGGACTCAAACGCATGGCCGTTGACAATGCCGGCGACGTTCCGGTTCCGCCCTGCGCACCCGCAACCGGCAAAAAGGTTGCCGTAATCGGCGGCGGTCCGTCCGGTCTTACGGCGGCGTACTTCCTTTCTCTTATGGGACACAAAGTTACCGTTTATGAAAAGAGGAAGTATCTCGGCGGAATGCTTCGCTACGGCATCCCAAGCTATCGCCTTCCGAGAGAGATTCTTGAAAAGGAAATCGAAACAATTCTTTCAACCGGAATCGATGTCAAAATGGGCGTTGATATCGGAACAGACATTACTTTTGAAGAAATCAGAAACAATTTTGACGCAACCTATATCGCAATCGGCGCTCATACCGATAACAAACTCGGCATTGAGGGTGAAGACGGAAACGGCGTAATTTCTGCCGTTGAAATGCTTCGTATGATCGGTGACGGCGAAATGCCGGATTACACCGGAAAGAACATCGTTGTCATCGGCGGCGGAAACGTTGCAATGGACTGCACAAGAAGCTCCATGCGTCTCGGCGCAAAAAGCGTAACCTGCGTTTACAGAAGGCGCAGAGAGGACATGACCGCAATGCCCGAAGAGGTTGAAGGCGCAATGGCGGAGGACTGCGATATTCTTGAGCTTATGACTCCGGAAAAAATTGAGCTTGACGAAAACGGAAATGTTAAGGCTCTTTGGGTCGCTCCGCAGATGATAAGCAACATCAAAAGGGGAAGACCCGCTCCGATTCGCACCGAAGAACCGCTCAGAAAGCTTGATTGTGACATGATAATTGTTGCAATCGGTCAGGCGATTGAATCGCATCACTTTGCAAGCAGCGGTATTCAAACAAAGTGGGGCAGAATCATGGCCGACATGAAAACAATCGTCAGCGACCATGAAGGTCTTTTCTCCGGCGGCGACTGCGTAACCGGTCCCGCAAGCGCAATCATGGCAATTGCGGCCGGAAAAACCGCAGCGGCTAACATTGACCATTACCTCGGCTTCGACTCAAAAATCAGCGTTGATGTTGAAATTCCCGAACCTCCGATTGCTCCCCAGCCGCCATGCGGCAGAATCAACCTTTCCGAAAGATCGGCAGAGGAAAGGAAACATGACTTCCTTCTTATGGAAAATTCAATGACGCTTCAGCAGGCATATCAGGAAGCTTCACGCTGCCTGAGATGTGACAAATTCGGCTACGGCGCACTTAAAGGAGGAAGAATATTCAAATGGTAAAACTTGTTATTGATAATATTCCCGTTGAAATTGAAAACGGGGCAACGATCCTTGAAGCGGCGCAAAAGGCGAATATACATATTCCGACTCTTTGCTATTTCAAAGAGCTTAATGAAATCGGCGCTTGCCGAATCTGCGTTGTTGAAGTTAAGGATAACGAACGCCTTGTTGCCGCCTGCAACACAAAGGCTGAGGACGGAATGGTGATTTTCACAAACAGTCCTCGTGTTCGTGAAGCAAGGAATGTCAACATCAAGCTTATTCTCAGCGAACATGACTGCTATTGCACAACCTGCGTTCGCAGCGGAACGTGCCAGCTTCAAAAGGTTGCAAACGACCTTAATATTTTCAGAAACGAATATGAAACCCGAATTGAGCGCAACAAGCCGCACGGCGATTTTCCGCTTGTCAGAGATGCCGGCCGCTGCATAAAATGTATGCGCTGCATTCAGGTTTGCGACAAGGTTCAGTCGCTTCACGTTTGGGAGGTTCAAAATACCGGCTCAAGAACAACCGTTGCCGTTAAGGAACACAAAAAGCTTTGGGAAACCGACTGCTCGCTTTGCGGCCAGTGCATCACCCATTGCCCGACCGGTGCACTCAGAGAAAGGGACGACACCCAAAAGGTTTATCGTGCCCTTGCCGACCAAAGCAAAATCACTGTTGTTCAGTTTGCTCCCGCCGTTCGTACCGCATGGGCGGAATCGTTTGGACTTGACAAGGAGTTTGCAACCGAAAAGCGTATGGTTGCCGCCGCAAAAGCACTCGGTTTCAATTATGTTTTTGATACCGATTTTTCAGCCGACCTCACGATTATGGAAGAGGGCAGCGAGTTCCTTGACAGGCTTCAAAACGGCGGAAAGCTTCCGCTTATGACTTCATGCTGCCCCGGATGGGTACGTTTCCTCAAAGGTCAGTATCCGGAATTTACCGATAACCTTTCAACCGCAAAATCACCGCAGCAAATGTTCGGTGCGGTAACAAAAAGTTACTTTGCAAAAATGATTGGCGTAAGACCGGAAAACATTTTCTGCGTTTCCGTTATGCCGTGTACGGCGAAAAAGCACGAATGCGCAATTGAAAACATGAACGATGCCTGCGGTGATCCGGACGTTGACGTTTCAATCACAACGAGGGAGTTTGCAAGAATGCTTCGTGCCGACCATGTGGGTGTGGCAAGGCTTCCGGAATGCGAATTTGACAGTCCTCTCGGTGCGGCAACCGGTGCCGGCGTAATTTTCGGCGCAACCGGCGGCGTAATGGAGGCGGCTCTTCGCAGCGCATATTATCTTGTTACGGGTGAAAATCCGGACGCAGACGCTTTTTCCGGTGTCAGGGGTCTTGACGGCTGGAAGGAAGCAACCTATGACATCAAAGGAACAAAGGTAAAAGTTGCCGTTGTCAGCGGACTTAAGAACACGAAAAAACTTATGGAAGCACTCAAAGCCGGCGATGTCAGCTATGACTTTATTGAGGTTATGGCGTGTCCGGGCGGCTGCGCAGGCGGCGGCGGACAGCCTATTCACGACGGCGAAGAGCTTGCCGGCGAAAGAGGAAAAACCCTTTATGAGCTTGACAAAAACAATGCTCTCAGGTTTTCTCACGAAAATCCTGAGGTTCAAACGCTTTATAAAGACTTCCTTGAAAAGCCGCTTTCTCACACGGCGCACCACCTTCTTCATACCGATCACCATGCTTGGGAAATGACAAAATAAAAAATTGGGGCTGTTCTGAAATTACTCGGAACAGCCCTTTTTTGAGAGATATGATGATTAATCAAAACAACAAAAAGAAATTATATCGTAGTGGGCGGATTTTGTTCCGCCCGGAAAACCTAATCTCTTGTATTGCAAAAATTTATAGATAAACCGCAAGATAACGCTTTGCCTAAAAAGCAAAAAAGAACGCCGAATAAAACTTTGACTCGGCGTTCTTTTTGTTGTTCTGTTATTTTACTTTTGTTTTCATCTTACTTTTGAAAAATTCGGTCATTGTCTGAATTTCCTTTGCCGCCGGTGCGGAATAAGGATTGACAACGCTGAAAACGTGTTGGAGCGATTTCCCGTCAAGCTTTTCCTCATAGCAGTAAAAGACATTTTCAACGCCGTGGCGGTCAAGAATGCTTTTAAGCTTTTTTGCCTGCTTTTTGAGGAAGTCTCCGCTTGCGGTAACAATGTAAAACGGATGCATTCCGAGATAAGCGGCGTTTGAATAATCCATGTATTTATAAAGCTTGTTTTTCTTCGGCTTGTCTCCGAGGAGCGATTTAAGATTTGCGTTCATGATGAAATTCGGTGAACTCAAATCAACCGCCGGGCAGATTGCACCGATTGCTTTGAAGGAAAGCGAAGGCGTAACGCCAAAATCCTCCTGCATTCTTTTGCTTCCGTTTATCGCTTCGCTCATGCAGACCATCTGGCCGCCTGCACTGTCGCCGACAAGGAAGATGTTTTCAGTATCCGCAGGATAGTTTTCAAGGTTTTTTGAAAGCCACGAAAAGGCGGAAAAAATGTCTGCAATCTGGTCAATGAATTGCGTTTTCACTGCAAGGCGATAATTGATTGAAGCAACAAGAAAACCCTTTTCGGCAAGCTTGAGGCAGTAGTATTTGTTAATTTCCTTATAGCCGTAAAGCCAGCCGCCGCCGTGAACGTCAATTATAACGGGAAGCTTTTCGGTCGTCCCTTCTGGATAGTAAATATCAAGAAGATGCTCCTTTGTTCCGTCGTCAATATACGGAATGTCGGTAAGCTGGGTTATGCCGGAAGTCGGAGTTTGCGAAGCGATGCGTTTTGCGTCGTTTTTTTCGGTAATCTTCCAAAATTTCAAAAGCACAGGTTTGAGAATATCCATTATTCATTGACCTCCGCTGTTTCCTTTTCAAAGTCGTACCTGTCAAGCTTGTTTTCCATTGCCATTTTGAGAACGTGCATTGCGCAGTCTTGAAATTCGCCGATGGTGAGTCCGTTTTTAACGCTCTTTTTTGCCGTTCCGTCGGGCTTCCTTTTGCCCACTCTTGCACCGCCGGGCATGAGTACGTCAACGCCGGCTCTTACTCTGTAGCCTTGGTCAAGAATGCCGGGGAACTCGTGGCTTTCGTCCTTTTGCATCCACCAGTCAGTCATAACGTTACCTTCATATCCCCATTCTTTTCTGAGAACAGTTGTAACGGTGTCGTAATTATAATGGCTCCATACGCCGTTGATTTTGTTGTATGAAGTCATAATGTTGTGCGGATTCGCATTTTTTACGCAAAACTCAAAGCCTTTGAGATATATTTCGCGAAGCGCACGTTCCGAAACACGGGAATCGTTTTTAATTCTGTTGACCTCCTGATTGTTACAGGCAAAGTGCTTCGGGCAGGCGGAAAGTCCGCTTTCCTGAACGCCGAGAACAACCGAAGCCGCCGTCATTCCGGAAAGGAACGGATCTTCCGAGAAGTATTCAAAGTTTCTTCCGCAAAGGGGATTGCGGTGAATGTTCATTCCGGGCGCAAGGATAATGTCGCTTCCTCTTTCAAGCATTTCCTTTGAAAACTCTTTGTAAAGCTCACGAACAAGCTTTTTGTTGAACGAGCAGGCAAGAGCCGCACCGTTCGGAAGCAGTGAACAGTTTGCCGCAAGACGTATTCCGCTCGGTCCGTCGGTTGTGGTTACCGGAGGAATGCCTTTTTCACGAAGCGAGGGAAGAACACCGCCCATTACGCCGGCGTTGCCTTTTGCGCCGAGCGGATTGTTCATGATATAGCCGCCTCTTGTGATTGCTTCAAGTTCATCAAACGAAAGCTGAGAGACAAAGTCTTCCATTGAAACTTTGCCGCTTTTAACGTCTGAAAGCTTATATCCGAGGTCGCCGGTCTGCTCAAGTGTTTTCGGAAGATTTTCAAGAATACGATTTTTAAGATTCTCTTTCATAACCGGAGCACGTTCAAGAACGCCTTTGAGATTGCCGTTTTCATCGGTAACGGCTTTAAGGCGGTCAAACGGAACCTTCGGGTCGGGGGCGCAGATTTGCGAAAGCTTTTCGGTCACAATTGTTCTGTCAAGGGTAAAGCTTTTGCATTTTATTGCCGAGCGAACATCCGAACCGAAATAAAGATTGTATTCGCCTTTTTCAAGAACATAGCAGCTTGTGTTTCCGGTTGCGCCGCCGTCATCGTATGAAGCAAAATCGGCAAGGTTAAAGCTGAGCTTCAGTTTTTCGCTTTCGCCGGGGGCAAGCTCTTCTGTTTTTTCATAAGCAACAAGAACCCTTTCGGCTTTTCCGAGTTTGCCTTGCGGGGCGGAAAGATAAAGCTCGGCAACATATTTTCCGCTTCTTTCACCGATATTTCTGATGTCTGCCCAAAGGTTGATTTCGTTTTTGTCCGAACGGGTCACTCTTGTTACCTTGCCTTCAAAGCGGGTATAGCTGAGACCGAAGCCGAACGGGAAAAGAACCTTGTCTTTTCTGAATGTTTCAAAATATCTGTATCCGACAAAAATATCTTCGGTATAGTTGTTGAAGTTTCTGTTGCCGAAAAAGCGTGCCGAAGGATAGTATTCGTACTTTTCGGCAATTGTGTCGGCAAGCTTTCCGGAAGGGGAAACAGCACCGGAAAGCACGTCCGCAACGCAGTTTCCGCTTTCCATTCCGCACTGCCAAACATAAAGAACGGCCGAAACGTCAAATTCATTGACCCACGCCATATCCATAATGCTTCCGCAATCAAGCAGAACAACCGTTTTTCTGAATGAGTAGCAAACTTTTGAAAGCAGTGAACGTTCTTCGCTTGTGAGATAGTAGCTGCCTTCTTCAAGAACGTTTTCCCTGTCCTCGCCGGCGGCTCTGCCAATCACGACAATTGCGGTATCGCTCTTTTTTGCTGCGTCCTGAACGATTTTTTTGGAGATTGGCATTTCGTCATAGCTCATCGGCCAATTGCCCCAAAAGCCGTCGTCCGGCGGATTCTTCTCGCACCAGTCCTCATAAATTTTTGCAAGTTCTTCGTTAATCGTGATATTTTCGTTTGCACGAAGTCCGTCAAGAAGGTTCACTCTGTAAGGTGCGTTTACATCGCCGCCCGAACCGTAGCCGACATAAAACCAGTTTTTTTGAACTCTTCCGAAAACAGAAACAACCCTGTCTTTTGAAAGCGGAAGAACGTTGTTTTGGTTTTTGAGAAGGACAATGCCTTCTGCACCGGTCTTTCTGCAAAGGGCAGAAATCTCAGAGCTTGAACTTTCGCCCGAACCTGCACCGGCTTTTGTTTGCGAAACGGATTCCGTAACAGCGTTAACAACTGCGCCGACCGAACGTCTGACGCTGTTTTTAATCTTTTTCTTAATGCTCAATTCAGTTTCCTCCTTTTAAGGTGTTTGAGTGAATTTATTTGTTTTTAAAATAATCTTCTTTTCCTTTGATACCCTCTTCGGTAACGGGTTTAAGCCAGAGAAGCGAGCGATGGCGAATGATGCAGAAAATGCTTTTGGGAATATCTTCGGCAAGATAAGCAATCATGAAAACGGCAATGAACGGCAGTGCAAAAGCTTTTGCCGCAAGAAGCGTTGCCGGAATTGCAAGGAGCCACAGCGAACCGATGTCGCAAAGCATTGCCATAAATGTGTCGCCGCCGGAGCGGAAAATGCCGACAACCTGAACGTATGAAATCATTTTGACCGGAAGTTCACAACCGAGGAAAAGTGCAACTGTCATCGCTGTTGAAAGCGAAAGGGCAGAGATGTTGTTGCCCATGTTGAAGATTGAAATCAGCCGACTGCGGAAAATCACCATCAATGCGCCGACGAAAACCGCAGCAAGCGGAACAACGAACGAAAAACGGTGTGCGTCCTGAACGGCACGTTCGATTTTTCCCGAACCGACCGACTTTCCGACCATGATTATGCAGGCGTTGCAAAGCCCGACAAAGAATGCAAAAGAAAGGTCTGAGAATGTTTTAACAATTGTGACCGCCGCATAGTATTCGTAACCCATGTTTGAATAAATAATATTGAGAACGAAAATTCCGAACGACCAAAGCGATTCGTTGATAACAACGGGCAGCGCACGGCGAATAAATTCAAAAAGATGACGGAGCTTGAATGAAAAGATGTCCTTTGGGGAACGGACAAGATGATTTTTTTGAAAAAGCGAAATTACAACAAGAAACACCGGACCCGACCAAGAGGAAATGCAGGTTGCGGTTGCCGCACCGGCAACACCCATTTCGGGAAGTCCGAATTTTCCGAAGATGAATCCGTAATTAAAAACGGCATTGAGAACGGTTGTTATCATTGAAACATACATCGGAACTTTGACCTTTTCAATGTTCCTCAAAAAGCCGGAAAGAATGACCGAAAGAACAACGGCAGGATAGGAAAAACAGGCAATTTTCATATAGCTGCTGCCTGAAGCGATTACGTTTGGGTCTTTGTTGAAAATTGCAATAACTTTTTCAGGGGCAAAAAACGCAGGAAAAAAGAAAACGGCCGAAAGCACTGTGATGAACAAAAGTGAAATGCCCAAAACACGGCGCATTGCTTTATAGTTTTTGATTCCCCAATACTGTGCGGCAAAAACCGACATTCCCGAGCAAATTCCGAAGCTTATGATGCTCATGAACCAGCTCCACTGACCCGCCATACCGACCGAGGAAAGCGCAACGTCGCCGAGTCTGCTCACCATGAGCGTATCGACAATTGCAAACGAGCTTGTCAGCATATTCTGAATGGCAATCGGAAATCCGAGCCGAAGCGTTACACGCCAAAAAGGCTTGTCGCCAAGATATTTTTTAATCATAACAATTCAGTGCGGTTTTCCGCATCCTTTCATACTATAATCCATTCTATTATAAAGAATGATACGAAAAGTGTCAAGAGTTTAAAAACAACCCAAAAACGAAATTCGACAGAGGTTTTGCTCAGAGTTGACGTATAGAATAAAACGGATTATAATTAACGGGACAACACTAATTTGAGGAGCGGAGAACTTTGAGGTGAAAAGTGCGTCCTCATGCGCCGCAAACTTTACGGTATCGGGCAAAAGAGATGCCGGCAGTGACGCTCCGGCCAAAGTTTTCCGCCGGTTTTTATTTTTTAAGACAGCTTTCAGGCTGTCTTTTTTTGCTTTAAAACGAGCTATTGTCAAACGCAAGAACTTGTGATATAATGATAAACAGATTTTTCTGCCGATTTTTGAGCGGCGGAAAAGAGGGAGGATTTTCATGGGTATTGCATCCGCAGTTAAAAGCCATAAAGACAATTTTATGAAGTATCGCTTTCTGCTCAAGGAACTTGTCAGAAAAAACATAAAGCTTCAATACAGAGATTCGTTTCTCGGAATGTTTTGGACGTTTCTTCAGCCGCTGCTTACAACAATTGTTTTGGTTTTTGTTTTCAACAACATTTTCGGTCGAAGCTCAAACGGAGTCGGAAATTATACCGTTTTCCTCCTTATCGGCCGGTTGCTTTTTGACTTTTTCAGCCAGTCAACAAAGCGTGCAATGCGTTCAATCCGTTCAAACGGCGCAATGATAAAAAAGGTTTATGTGCCCAAATATATTTATCCGCTGTCGCAGATTCTTTCAACGTTTGTAACGTTTTTGATTTCGCTTTCGGTTCTTGTTGTTGTAATTCTCTTTTTCAATATCACGAACAACAACCCGATTCATCTGACGTGGCGCATTGTGTATTGCGTTATTCCGGTTTTTATTCTTTTTGTGCTAAGCCTCGGTGTCGGAATGTTCCTTGCAACGGTTTCGGTTTTCTTCCGTGATATGGAAAACCTTTATGATGTTATCACAACGCTGCTTTTCTATATTACGCCGATTGTTTATAACATTGAAAGCCTTAAATTTGCAACCGGCGGAATACAGAGAATTATTTTTAAACTTAATCCGCTTTACGGAATCATCGGAATGTTCCGTGCGGCCGTAATTTGGGGCCATGAGTTTACACATTATTGGGATATGAAGCTTATGTGGTACTCCGCAGCTTGTGCGGTCATTGCACTTGTTATCGGCTTTGCCGTATTCTATAAAAATCAGGACAGATTTATTCTCCATATTTGAGAAAGAGGGATCCGTTTGAGTAATTATGCAGTTGAAGTTGACCATGTAAGCATGAAGTTCAACATCAATAAAGAGGGCGTTGACAACGCCAAGGAATATTTTGTAAGACTTGTTAAACACCAGCTTCATTTTGTTGAATTTTGGGCGCTTAAGGATATCAGCTTTAAAGTTGAAAAGGGCGACAGGGTCGGAATACTCGGTTTCAACGGAGCCGGAAAAAGTACCCTTCTCAAGGTTATTGCCGGTGTGTTGAAGCCGACTCAAGGTTCGGTCAGCGTCAAGGGCGTTGTTGCGCCCATGCTTGAACTCGGCGCAGGCTTTGACGGAAATTACAGCGGAAGAGAAAACGTTTTTCTTTATGCCGCAACAATGGGCTTTTCAAGAAAGTTTATTGAAAAAAAGTATGACGAAATTGTTGAATTTGCGGAGCTTGAAGATTTTATTGACGCTCCTTTAAAAAGCTATTCTTCGGGTATGAGGGCAAGGCTTGGTTTTGCAATCGCAACGGCTGTTAAGCCCGACGTGCTTATTCTTGACGAAGTCCTGAGCGTCGGCGATGCCGCATTCAGGGCGAAAAGCCAAAAAAGGATTGAAAGCATGATGGGTGACGGCGTAACCGTTTTGTATGTTTCTCACAGTACTGACAAGGTTGAGGAAATTTGCAACAAGGCGATTATTCTTGACCACGGCCAGATGATTGCCGCCGGAGACAGCGTTGAAATCAGCAAAATTTATCAGAGCATGACGCTCAACAAATAACAGTTTGTATTGATTGAAAGAGAGCAAAATGAATTTTAAAATTAATCCTGCGGCTTACGGCGATGTTTTTGTTTTGCCTAAAGCCGTTGTCAAAAACAATTTGCGCCTTGCAGGAGCAATTCAGCTCAAGGCGCTTCTCTGTCTTTATTGCAATTTCGGAACAGAGGATACCTCGTGCGAAGCGATTGCCGCCGCTTTGGGCGCAGATAAGGGCGATGTTTGCGACGCAATGATTTTTTGGTGCGAGCGAGGCCTTGTTTTAAGAACGGACGAAACAGAGGAAAACAAAGCGGTAACCTTGCCGCTTGAAAACGAAGAACGTCCGGTCGTTTCGGCTTTAAAGATTGAAGAAAAGGCGAAACCATTACCACAGCAAAAAGCCGAACCGAAAAAGGTTGCCGAACTTCCGATTTCACGTCCGAGTCACGAGCAGATTGCGGTGAGATGCCGTGAATGCGAAGAGTTCAGAGAACTTTTTTCAGAAGCTCAGATGATACTCGGAAAAACAATCGGATATGAGGGTCAGTCAATCCTCATCATGCTCCATGACAGTTACGATTTGCCGGTTGAAGTTATTCTTATGCTTCTTGAATATGTTGCCGCAAAAGGAAAAACCGGCTATAAATATATTGCAACCGTCGGCAAAGAGTGGAGCGAAAAAGAGATTGACACAATCGAAGCCGCCGAAGAATATATCAGTAGCCAAAACGAAACCGACGAGATTTGGCGGCAGTTTAGAGCACTCACCGGAGTGAAAAATCCGAATCCGACCGCAAAACAGCGGAAGTTTCTTTCGGTTTGGACAAAAGAGTTTTCGTTTTCCTGCGAGATGATTTGTCTTGCGTATGAAATTTGCATTGACAACACGGGAAAAATGAACCTTGAATATATGAACAAAGTGCTCAAAAACTGGCATGAAAAAGGTGTAAAATCGCCGTCCGACGCAGAACGTGAACAGGAACGCTGGAATGAAAGCAACTTCGGCAAAAAGAAAAAGGAAAAGCCGAAGCAGGAAGTATTTTCAAGCAATGCGTCTTATGACATCGGCGAATTTGAAAAAAACATTGTCGGACTTAAATATCTTGATGAAGAAAAGTAAGTTTTTTAAAGGCGAGGTTCAAAAATGGCATACAGAAGAAGCGTATACATAAAAGCCAAAAGCATTCTTGAAGAAAGAAGAAGAAAAGCAGAAAGCGAACAGGAACAGCGTCATACCGCTGCGGTTTCCGTCTGCCCCGAAATTGCCGAAACCGAACGTGAAATGGCCCGCTTTGCCGCCGAAGTAATCAAAAGCGTTTCAATGGGAAAAGATGCCGAACAGTTTGTACTTTCGCTTTCACAAAAAAATCTTGAGGCGCAGGAAAAGCGCAAAAACCTTCTTAAAGCCGCCGGCTTTCCCGAAGATTATCTTGATGTGAAATATACCTGCCCGATTTGCAAGGACACGGGCGCACACGACGGATATTACTGCAAGTGCTATCTTGACCTCATAAAGCAGACCGCAAAGGATGAACTCGGTGTTGCACCGAGCATGAAAAAATGCAGCTTTGAAAGCTTTGATATCGGGCTTTATTCAGACGAGGTTGATTCAAAGCTTTTGGTCAGTCCTCGCCGCCTTGCGCAGGGAACGCTCAATTTTTGCAAAAAATATGCCGAAGAATTTTCGCTTTCAAGCCGCAACATTGTAATGCTCGGAAAAACGGGAGTCGGAAAAACGCATCTTTCGCTTGCAATTGCAAGCCGTGTTATTGACCGTGGCTTTGATGTTTACTATGCAAGCATTCATAAAATCATGGATATTCTTCAAAAAGAGCAGTTTTCACGTGAAAGAACCGAAGAAAGCATATCCGACCGCCTTTATGAAAGCGACCTTCTTGTTATTGACGACCTCGGCGCAGAGTTTTCAACTCAGTTCACCGTTGCCGCACTTTATAACATTGTCAACACCAGACTCAATGCTTCACGTCCGATGATTATCAACACCAATCTTTCCCTTTCCGAACTTGAGGAGAGGTACTCTCAGCGTGTTGCCTCAAGAATAATCGGTTCAAGCGAAAGGGTACTTCTCATCGGCAGCGATATAAGGCAAAAGCTTTCAAAGTGACAAAAAGCAGAAAAAACAGAAAAAATAGTCTTTACATTTTTGAGTTTTTGTGTTATAGTATTCAAGCGTTCGGTTGGGGTGCCGGCCGAATATGCTGGAGTGGCACAGTTGGTAGCGCAGCTGATTCGTAATCAGCAGGTCGTGGGTTCGAGTCCCATCTCCAGCTCCATGAAAAAAGCAGTCCTTTATCGGGGCTGCTTTTTGTTTGATGTTTTTGCGAAAAATCCTGCCGTACTCATTTTCAAAATACGGCAGGATTTTTTATAAGCAATTCAAAATATAGGTTGATTTTATCCTATATTTGTGTATAATATAAGGGAGGTGATTTTTATGATGGTCAACACAAAAACAATTGTTTCGATGACAGATGCAAATCAGAATTTTTCAAAGGTTGTTCATTTGGTTGATGAAAATGGAATGGCTGTTATCATGAAGAATAATAAACCAAGATATATTGTTGTCGGTTTTGATGAATATGATTCAATTTCTGCCGCTATGCAAATGAGAAAAGAAAAGATCAATGCGGCTGCCAACAGTATCATCGATAAGAATATGGAAGCGTTTCGGGAGCTTGCAAAATGATTATATTGACAATAGAAGAAATAATTATTTTGCATGAAAAGCTGATTAACAGAACCGGAGGAAGTCGAGGCGTACGTGATATCGGATTGCTTGAATCTGCTGTTTATAGTGCGGAAAGTTCGTTTAATGATGTGGAAGTGTATCCAACGGTTGAAGAAAAGGCTGCACGGTTGATGTTTTCGCTCACTAATAATCATTCCTTTTTTGACGGAAACAAAAGAATAGGTGTTTTGACTATGCTTATGACCTTGGAACTGAACGGCGTATATTTGAACTACACTCAAAAAGAACTTATTGATTTGGGACTTTCAGTTGCTGACGGAACCAAGAAATATGCAGAAATATTAGATTTTATCCGAAATCATAAGACCCAAAATTGACAAAAATATATTTTAAAAGTATCAGTTCTTATTTTATCGTCCGTAATAAACACATTCTGCCGTACTCCGAATTTCGGATACGGCAGAATTTTTATGCTCATTTTTCATGAACACGGCCGAGAATATAATCGGTTGAAGTCTTATAAAGGTCAGCAAGGGCAATCAGCATATCGGTCGGGATATCACGAAAGCCCCGTTCATAGCGGTTATACTGCGGCTGTTTCATTGAAAGGTAATCCGCAACTTGCTTTTGAGTCATGTCGTTGTCCTCCCGCAGTTCACGAATCCTTTTGTAACACGCCACCAATTTGCACCTCCATGAAATAAAAGAAAAAATAACTGTTTGGTTATATTGACATTTTATCATTGTTGGTGTAGAATATTCACTGATATAACCGTTTGGTTATAAAAACTTAAATTCAGGAGGAAAGAAAATGCAAAAATCAAAAAAACTCATGTCTTTGCTGCTTGTTTTGCTGCTTGCGTTCAGTATTGTTCCGTTCAGCGGCACGGTTGCGCTTGCGGCACAGACGGAAAACGGCTACACCTACACCGTAGTCAACGGAACGAGCGCAAAAATTACCGGCATTGACAAGTCGGTCGTTTACGGCGCAGTTGAAATTCCGTCAACCCTCGGCGGATACCCGGTAAGGACAATTTCCGGTTCAACAAGCGTTTTTAAGAATAACACCACCATCAGCTCTGTTGTTATTCCGGACAGCGTAAACGATATCGGAGCTGAGGCTTTTAGCGGTTGCACATCTCTTTCAAAGGTTGTTTTGCCTAAGAATCTCACATTGATAAGTGAAAAAATGTTTTACGGTTGTTCTGCTTTGACAAGCGTAACATTTCCGGAAAATTTAATTACAATTGGAGGAGATGCTTTTTCCGGTTGTTACACTCTTCCTTCGCTTTCTCTTCCGCAGTCGCTTGTCAAAATTTCAGATGCGGCTTTTTCCGGATGTAAGGGACTTTCAGCTTTAATTCTTCCGGAAAATCTTGCATCAATTGGGCGGAGGGCTTTTTATAACTGCACTGGTTTGACAAGTGTAAAATTTCCGGAATCGCTCACAACTATCGGAAGTTATGCTTTTTCGGGATGTACGGGTCTTGTGTCGCTTACTTTTCCCGAAGGACTTGTCAACATTGAAGATAACGCTTTTTCAGGCTGTACATCTCTTGCAAGCGTAAAATTCCCGACAACGCTTGCAACTATCGGAAACAATGCTTTTTCCGGCTGTAAAAGCCTTGCCGCCGTCTCGCTTCCGGACAGTGTTTCGAGTGTCGGAACCCGTGCTTTTCAAAACTGCACATCGCTTAAAACCGCAAAACTTTCGGAATCTCTCACTTCGGTAAAGGAATGTACCTTTTACGGCTGTACCGGTCTTCTTCGCATTGTTCTTCCGGATGGTATTACCGCGGTTGAAGGCTCGGCATTCAGTGGCTGTACAAGCCTTGCTTCGGCTAAACTTTCGAGCGAACTTGTTTCAATCGGAAAACGGGCTTTCCAAGATTGCCCTGCTCTGACTGCAATATCAATTTCGGAAAGCGTTGTTGAAATCGGAGAAGAGGCTTTTATCAATTGTACCACACTTAAAACCGTAACACTTTCCGAAGGGTTAAATGTTATCGGAAAATCTGCTTTCAACGGCTGCAAGGCTATCGTTAATCTCAGTGTTCCCGACAGCGTTGTAACAATCGGAGGAAGTGCATTTTCCGGCTGTACCGGTCTTAAAACCGTTAAGCTTTCAAACAGCTTGACCGCAATCGGCAATTCTTGTTTTAACGGTTGCGTCGGAGTTGAAACAATTGATATACCCGAAGGCGTTGCAACAATCGGAGGAGGTGCTTTTTACGGCTGTACCGGTCTTAAATCGGTAACAATTCCGAATACCGTAACAACTTTGGAACAGAGTTCTTTTGCCGGCTGTTCCGGACTTCAGAAAATTGATCTTCCGGCCTCCGTTGTTGAAATCGGAAATTCTACATTCAGCGGCTGCGTCGGCTTGACGGAAGTTACAATTCCGAGCGGCGTTACGGTTATTAACGATTACACATTCTCCGGTTGCAAGGGACTAAAATCCGTTGAAATTCCTGATACCGTAACAAAAATCGGATCGGATGCTTTTTATAATTGTTCCGGTCTTGCTTCAATTAATATTCCGTCAAGTGTAACATCAATTGGAAGACAAGCATTCATGAGCAGCGGTCTCAGAAGTGTTAACATTCCTTCAAGCGTTACTTCAATAGAATGGGATGCTTTTTTTCAATGTAACCAGCTTGAAAAAATCGCATTTTATAACCCGGATTGCGTAATTTTCAATTCTGCCGATACCATTTATAAGGGTGCAACAATCTACGGCTACGCAAACTCATCGGCTCAAAGCTATGCCGAAAAATATAACCGCAAGTTTGTTCTTCTCGGCGACCATGAACATACTTATACTTCCGTCGTCACAAAAGAACCGACCTGCCTTGAAGCCGGCGTTCGCACCTATACCTGCACCGGCGAAGACTGCACCGAAAGCTATACCGAAACAATCCCGGCTCTCGGACATAACATTGTAAAACTTTCGGCAAAAAGCGCAACCTGCCTTGAAACCGGTCTCACCGCCGGCGAATACTGCAAACGCTGCGATTACAAGGTTGAACAAAAGGTTGTTCCCAAAGCCGACCACACTGTTGTTGTTGATAAGGCCGTTGCCGCAACCTGCACAAAGACCGGCCTTACCGAAGGCAAGCATTGCTCGGTTTGCAAGACTGTAATCGTTAAACAGGAAGCAACACCCAAAGCCGATCACACCGTTGTTGTTGACAAGGCCGTTGCCGCAACCTGCACAAAGACCGGCCTTACCGAAGGTAAGCACTGCTCGGTTTGCAACACTGTAATCGTTGAGCAGAAAGCAACACCCAAAGCGGATCACACCGTTGTTATTGATAAGGCTGTTGCCGCAAATTGCTATCAGACAGGTCTTACCGAAGGCAAGCACTGCTCGGTTTGCAACACTGTTATTGTTAAGCAGGAAGCAACCGCAATCAATCCGAACAACCATTTTGGGGTTGAAGAAATTGAAGCTCAGCCCGCAACCTGCACAGAAGTGGGCTATACCGCTTGCAGTTACTGTCCATACTGCGACACAATTGTTGTTCCGCAGAGAGAAATCCCCATCGACCCGAATAACCACACAAATATCGTTGTTGACAAGGCTACCGAAGCAACCTGCACAAAAACAGGTCTTACCGAAGGCAAGCACTGCGAAGACTGCAAAGCGGTTATTGTTAAGCAGAACACCGTGCCGATGAAGGCTCACACTGTTGTTGTTGACAAAGCTGTTGAAGCAACCTGCAAAGCAACAGGCCTTACCGAAGGCAAGCATTGCTCGGTTTGCAATACGGTTATCGTTAAGCAGGAAGTTACGCCGAAAAAGGACCATAGCATTGTGATTGATCCTGCCGTTGCACCGACCTGCACAAAGGACGGTCTTACCGAAGGTAAACACTGCAGCACCTGCGGAACAATCTTCACTGCAAGAGAAACCGTTCCCGCAACAGGTCACGCCGACAACAACGGCGACGGAAAGTGCGATAACTGCGGTCTTTCGCTCAATCCTTCCGAAGGCTGCTCATGCGCCTGCCATAAGGGCGGATTCTCAGGTTTCATTTATAAGATTACACGCTTCTTCTGGAAGCTGTTCAGAATTCATCAGACCTGCGAATGCGGAGCAAAGCACTATTAATTTTGAATGATAAAGAATAATGACCGCAAAGACGGTTGTTATATACAAAGCCCGAAGGTTAACACCCAACCTTCGGGCTTTGGCTTTTTAAAAACAAAAACAACGGCTGCGCTTTGCTTTTGAAAAACGCAGTCGTTGTGTTGTTGTCTTTTTATTCTGCCGAGCAGGCGGCGGCTTTTTGTTTTCTATCTTCAAGGCGAAGCCTTGTAACTTCTTTTTTTTCATCCTTGCCGTCGGCTTTTTTTGCGGCTTGTTTTTTGATAACGGCACGGATTACGAAATAGAAAATGAACGCAAAAATAATTGTTGTTGTGCTTGCGTCAATCATGTCCATCATCGTGTCCCAAAGGGGATACTGACCGCCGTCGGTAATTGCTCCGTGACCGAAAATTTTGAAGAAAATGTCGTTTTCACCCGGTGCATACCAGTAGCTCTGATTGGCTGTGCCCCAAATGAAATCGCCGAAAAACTCAGTAATTTCCCAAAGGGGTATGATCATAAACGAAAAACCGACTCCGCAAAAAGTTCCGAGAAGCGGTGAAATGCTGTCTTCTTTGTGTTCTTTCTTGAGAATTGCTTTATAAACAAAATATCCGGCAACAACGGCGGCGGGACCCGAAACGGCGTGAAGAACACGGTCATATTTCGGAATTACACCGTAAAGGAAAACAAAATTCCCGAGGAATGAGCCGCAAAATTCCATCAGGTTGATGATGTGCTGGCTGCGATAGGGGATATTTGCAAGAAGGCTGTTTTTCGGGGCAATAAAATGTAAAAACGGAATTGCAAAAAGCGCAAGTGTGTTAACTGCGCAAAGAACTTTTTCTCTTTGATCGGTATGCATGATTACGGCGTAAATCAAAAGAAGGCGAACAACCCACCACGATATGTATTCAACAACGGACATTTCTTCAAATATTCCGTGCCAGACCGTCAAAATTCGATTCTTGAGAAATTTCATATTGAACACCCGTAAACACAAAGGCTTTTTAAAAGCTTTTTGTGTTTTCCTTTCTTATAAAAAAGTCAAGGCGGCAGCTTTCAAATGCTGTCACCTTGGTACTATACAACGGAAACACGGCTTTGTAAATAAAAGTAAAACAATTGTAATTTATTGTTCGTGCGCCGGAAGATATATTTAATTGTTTGTTATTTTCAGCGCAACAACGGTTATATCGTCCTCGTTTTCTTTTGAGCTTCTCAGCCTTGCAAGCGACGCAATGTGCGAAGCAAGGTCGTCCATATTGTTTGTGCTCCAAGCAAGAAGCTCATCGTTTATCCAGCCGCAGTCGCCGAATGTTGCGCCGTCTGAAAGAAGAAGAACAATGTCCTCGTTTTCAAGTTTTGTTTTCTTTGTTGCAAAACAAACGTCCTTGATAATTCCAATCGGCAGCGACTGTTCTTCAACAACGGCAATCTCTTTTCCTCTTCGGATGAACGAAACCGCAGCGCCGGCTTTGTAAAATTCCGTTTCTCCGGTGTATACGTTTATGCTTATTCCGTCAACAGTTGCGATTGATTCGTCGGTTGATTTGACCATCAGCGCACAGTTGACCGTTTTAAGCGCACTTTCAAACGAGAATGAGCAGGAAAGCAGCTTTTCCATCAGCGTTGCCGTCATTGTTCCGTCAACGGCCGCACGTGAACCGGTTCCCATTCCGTCGCTTATGAGAGCAATTTCGTTTCCGCTCATGTCTCGAAGCTTTGCAATGCAGTCTCCGCAAACGGTGTTGTTTCCGAACGGAATTTGACATGAACCGTAAAGAACTTTATAAACGGCTTTTTCTTCAAACGTAATTACCGAACGAAGCTCCAAAATTGCAATTTCCGGTTTTTCAAATGTACGTTTTGTTGAAGCCTCAAAAATTGTTTTCATTCGTTTGAAGTTCAGCTCAAATGCGTTTTCAAGAACGTTGACTTCAATCGTTATTCGCCCGTTCGGGTTTGTGAAATAATTCACGCAGTCAACAAAAATGTCTGCGTCGGCAAGAGCCGTTTTGAGTGCACGTGAACGTGTGTTGTCAACAATGCGGCTGTTTGACATTTGAGAGGCAAATTCCGAAAGAAATTGCGCAATTGAAGAAAACTGATCGCTGACAAGCGAACGCATTTCCTTGACTTTCATTTTTGAAGCAAGCCCAACCGCAAAATCGCCGTAGCTTGAGCCGATTTGAGAAACAAGGGCGTTTGCTCTCGGACAGCGTTTTTCAAGTTCGGTTCTCTCCTTGCTTTTTTCTTTGAGACCCGAGAGGGTGAGAACGTCGGATGCGGTTTCGTTGAATTTTTCGCTCCAACATTCGTTTTTGAATGAACAGCCGTAGCAGATGTTCTGTTGAAGTTTTGCAAAAATGCGGTTGATTTCGGGGTTTATCACGTTGTCAAGGCGTGCGCTGACATTTGTAACAATGCTTGAAACCTCGTTGACTGTTTCCGCCGCACGCTGAAGCGAAGCGCAAACTTGCCGGTTAAGCTGATTGTTCGGTGCAAGAAGGCTCTTTTCAAGCTCTGTATGCAGTGCAAAAAGCTTTTTTGACGGAATTACGCAAAACATCATGCATCCGGCTGCGACCTCAAGAAGGCACCAAAAAACGCTTTGAGTGAAGCCGTTTAAAAATGAAAGTGCTGCGGCGCAGACCGCAAACGAAAGCGAAACCGCATATTGACCGAGAGGAGAAAACACTCCGCAAACAAGAGCACCGAGCGAAAAAACGGGGAACAAAAACCTTGTCTCCTCCGGAACGGAAAGCGAAAAGGCAGCGCAAATGCCAAAAAGGCTTGAAAAGGCCGCACCTTTATAATGAGCAACAAAAAGAACAATCAAAACGGCTGCAATCCTTGCCGGAACAATCGGCCCGAGCGAAAAGTCCGAAGCGCAAAGAAGCAAAACGCAAAGGCAAAGTCCAACCCCGGCAAGGTCCTGAACAGAAAGGTTTGCAATTCCGGTTCGTGTAATCTGTGTTCTTGCGCTCCTTATAAAAAGCAAAACCGAACAAAAGGCAACGGCCGCTTCACAAAAGCCGAAAAGGAGCGGCAAAAGCTTTTCTTCGCCGAAGGCTGAAGCCGCCGCCGCAGGCAAAAGGCAGGATAAAAAGCCGGCAAGCGGCAGCGAGAAGCTTTTTTGCAAAAGGAACGGAAACCGTTTTTCAATTGCCGTGCGCAAAAGGGCGCAAAGCAAAAGGGCGGCACTGTATCTTAAAGCTGTCTGCCACGGAAAGGAGATGAAGTATCCCGAAACGCCGCCGATGAGAGAAGAGGCAACAAAACCGTAATCGATTCCGGCACAAAAAGCAACGCAAAACGGCGAAATTGAACCGAGCGATGAAAGCTGCGAAAGCAAAAACGAAATTGCTGCCGCACAAAGCTGTTTTACCCACGGTGAAAGTTCTTTTTCATCGTCAATTAAAAAATCAACAAGTTTTTTTTCTTCGGTTGTTCTTTCTTTTGTTTTCATAACGGCTTGTCCTTTCGATGTATAATTATTGTGTGGCCGCCGGTTAACCGGTGAGCGCAAATCTTGGTGTGTATTTGCGCATTCAATTAATCAGCGGTTACTTGTCCGTTCAGTAATTATAGAAAAGGCAAAGAAAGAAAAATGTCGCACTGTGAGGAAAAACCGGAAAAATTTTTTGCTTGAATGGCTAAAAGCCGAACTTTTATCTTTTGCTTGACACAAATCACCGAAAATGGTAATATATTCCTGAATAAAAAGGAAAAGAGGTGCAAAAAAATGGATAACCTTTCAGCAAAGCTCAGCGGAATTTTCGAATTTGTTTCTTCAATTCTTAATTATATCTATGACTTCGTTAAGTCATTCATCAAAAAGGACGCAGTTGAAGAATAATAAGCTTAAAGCAAAAAAATAAGGAGTTACCTCAGTCGGTTCTTTACCGGTGCGGCAACTCCTGTTTCTTTTTAATTTTTAATAAGTGATGTCATAAACGTTCATGTCGTTTGTGAGCCTTGCGGTACCGTCGATGGTTGAAAGAGCAACCTTTGCGTTTGCGGCAATGTCAACGTTGATATGATGAACGATTGAGGTGACATGGTCGTTGCTCGGGTCATATGTAACCTGGAACGAGCTGTCGGTATAGGTGAGTTCAAAGTTGTTGACTGTTACGCCCGGAATTTTGCTGACAACCTTGTCAACTTCGGTGTTGATGTCCTTCATGCTTGCGGGCATCATAACGGCACCGTGATATGACTGCGGAACGCAGGTGTCTGCCGGAGTGGGTTCGGGGTTCTTTTCATCGTTGAGAACAAAACGAAGTGTGCGTGTTCCGTCGGCGTTGTCGGTGCAGGAAGCTTCCTTAATGCAGCTGTAATCGGTGAGAACCGAACCTTTGTCTGTGTTGCAAATCGGAAGTTCGTGGTTGATTCTCGGCATTGTTGTTCCGTCTTCGGCGGTATAAACCTCACCCTTTGTTGCGGTAACAAGCGAGTTGGGGTCATCTTCGGTGGTCATGTATGATTCGCCGAATTTAAGCAGCGAGTTAACTGCACTTGAAAAGTTTCTGTATTCTTTGGGAAGAGCCTGATATTCCTTCTTTGAGTAACCCGGCTGATCCTGCTTCATTTTGTTAACGAGTTCGGTGTACTTTTTAACAATTTCTTCGTTGGTTTTCGGTGCGTCGGTTGAAGCGGCGGGAGCATCGGCTTTTGCGTCTGACGGTTTTTCCGCATCATTTGTCTGATTCGGTGCGGTTGTGTCGGCCGGAGCCGTTGCGGGTGCGGTTGTTGCCGGCGAAGTTGCCGGTGCTGCGTCAACGGGAACAACGGCAGGCGCTGCACCGTTATAGTCAATGTTTGTGTCAATATTGACCTTGAAGTTTGTTATTCCGAATGTTGCGCCGAGCATTGCAACAATGATGAGAACGGTAACAAGCTTTGGCCATGCCTTTTTCCAATTTTCACTTCTGCGCTGACGTTTTGCAACGATTTTTTTTGCTTCTTCAAGCATTTGTTCTTCTGTTTTCATAGCATATCCTCTCTTATGAATTTTTTGATTATTGAGAACTTTTGAAAAAGTTCATATGTACCCACTTATGTTAACACTTTTTTAATTTTCGGTCAATACTTTTAGTGATATTAAAACGATTGATTTTTTTAAAAAGATGGTATATAATTCAATTTGTGTAGATTAAAATGACTGCCGGTTAACAGGCGAGATTTATATTCTCAAATTAATCGGCGGTTACCAAGCGGTATATGCCGCTGAAAAGGAGTTGTTGCATGATTATGAAAAAATCAAAAGTTGCTCTCGGAGTGATCGGTGCCGCTGCGGCGGCAAACGCTGTTCACGCCGCAGTGTTCAAACCGAAAAAGGGCATTATTGCTCCGCTTTCAAAAGAAAATGTTAACGTTGACCGTTACCGCCAAAACCTTTCAAAGGCAATTCAAATCAAGACGATTTCAAACAGGGATACCTCACTTGTTGATTGGAACGAATTTGA
The DNA here is from genome assembly GCA_934552855.1 of uncultured Eubacteriales bacterium. GTDB lineage: Bacteria > Bacillota > Clostridia > Oscillospirales > Acutalibacteraceae > UBA6857. The sequence goes on from CAKTEU010000009.1 coordinate 62,996, forward strand.
AAAATTCCACAAGTTCCTTGATGAGGCCTATCCTCTTATTGCAAAGAATCTTGAAAAAGAAATTGTTCCTCCGGCCAACCTTGTCTATCGCTGGAAGGGAAAAAGGAGCGACCTTGACGGCGTTGCTCTTCTTGCTCATCAGGACGTTGTTCCCGTTTCGGCCGGTACGGAAGAAGACTGGACCCATCCGGCGTTTGACGGCGTTGACGACGGCGAATTCATCTGGGGCCGTGGTGCTCTTGACATGAAAAACCACCTCATTTGCGTCATGGAATCGGTTGAAGCACTTCTTGAAGACGGATTTACGCCGGAAAGAGACGTATATCTTCTTTTCGGTGACAATGAGGAAGTTGTTGCAAACAAGGAAAACGGTGCGCTTGACGTTATGAACTATCTTCGTGAAAAGGGTGTTCATCTTGACGCAATCCTTGACGAAGGCGGCGCAATGCTTCCCGTCAACATTCCCGGCGTAATTAACGATAAGTATCTTGCCGGTATCGGTCTTGCGGAAAAAGGCTATGCAGACATTGAAGTTGTTGTCAATGCAAAGGGCGGACATTCCTCACAGCCGCCGAAGCACACCGCACTCGGAAAAATGGCCGACGTTATCAAGGACCTTGAAAACAATCAGTTCAAGGCTTCCTTCTCGGCAAACATGAAGTTCCTTTTTGATTCGATTGCAAGAAACTGCACTTATCCCGTTCGCCTCATTACCTGCAATCTTCCGGTTCTTTATCCCGCTCTTCTTCAAATTTGCAAGCTTATTCCGCCGGCAGCCTGCATGACAAGAACAACAACAGGCATCACAATGGCCGAAGGCAGCCCGGCAGCAAACGTTCTTCCGCAAAGAGCCGCAATCACCGTAAACTTCAGAGCTATGCCGGGAACAACAACTCAGGATCTTGTTGACCACATCAAAAAGGTTGTAAGAAACAAGGATATTGAAGTTAACGTTCTCAACAGCAAGGAACCGTCAAAGTTTTCTCCGATGGATTCCCGTGCATATAAAATCATTGAACGCCTTTGCAAGTCCATTGAACCGAAATCAATCGTTTCGCCGTTCCTTGTTATGGGCGGAACCGATGCCTGCCATTATGAACCGATTTGCGAAAACATCTATCGCTATGCTCCGTTCAAGGTTGACACCTCGCTGCTTCTTTGCACCCACGGAACCAATGAAAGAATTCCTATCAGCGCAATGAGCGACGCACTTGTTTTCTTCAAAAATTATATTCGTGACGTAAGCGCCGAATAAAATTGATAACCGAAAAGTTAAAAGGGGCTGCAACGAAAACGCTTCGTTGCAGCCCCTTTTTGTTGTTTTGTCGGTCTTCAGCCAAGCTTTGCTTCAACAACGCTGCCGCTTGCACCCTTGTCACAGGTGAACGAAACGCTGTCGCCGATGTTGAGAATTACAACACTTTCATTTGAAGAAGCGGAAACTTTGTAATAAGTTTTGCCCTTTTCAAGCTTGATGAAGTAATAGCTTTCGCCGCCCATAACAGCGGTTCTGATGTCGGAAACAATACCCTTAACGGTCACGTCTTCCGATTTTGACGGTTCATTGCCGTTTTGCGGATTGTCGGTTGCGTCCTTGATGTTGTCAATGTCAACCTTGATGTTGATGTTGCTTTGGGCAAGAAGCTTGACATAGTTTTCGGTGCATTCGGCGATTGTTTTTCCCGTTGCAACAACCTGATAGTTTTGAACGTTAACCATTGCGTAATGCTTAACAAGGTTTGCATCGTCCTTGAGCGACATGAAGTAAGTCGGCTGTCCGCTGATGTTGAGAAGAATCGGGAAGGTTGCGGTCCATTTATAGTTTTGAACCTGACCTTCGGCGGAACTCATTGCCGAATATTCCTTTGCACCGGAGATTTCATAAAAGTTTGCTTCTTTTGTTCTCATGTTAACAAGAACAAAACCGATGATTGCCTGGTCGTTACTTACCGAAGTTACGCCGGTATACATATAAACGTCATCGTTGAGAGCAAGGAAGTTTGAACCTTCGGTTGCAACTCTTACGCCTTCCTGGCCGATGATTGAGTTGATGAAGCCGCCGGAGTATTTTCCGTAGTAGTTGTACTGTTCAACAAGGAGGTCATTTGAATAAATTCCGTCGATCCACTGAAAAGCCTTATCGTTTTTGATTGTGTCAAGCGAATACTCATTGCACTCGCCGGTGATTGCGTTGACAATTACAACGCCCTTAACGTCAGTGCCGCCGAAAAGGCCGATTGTTTTGTCAAGCACGGGGCAAAGCCAGAACGGCTGACCTTCTTCATCAATTTCAAAGTGAGGTTCGTCAAAAATATAGGTCGGATAAGCAAAGCGGACGTGACGCATCAGATATTTTGAAAAGTGTTCTTCTGTTGAATATTTGATGTAACTGCCTTCTTTGAGCATAACAAATTCGGTTTTTTGGGTGACCATGTCAACGATGATATAGCCGGGAAAACCTTCCTTTGTGTTTTTGAACCATTTGAAAATGTCGCCGTATGCAAGGGTTCCGACACGGACGGGAGAGTTCTTATAATTGATTTGTGTGAACTGCGAAGCAACTTCAAACTGTGATTCCTTGTTGATTGAAGCAAGGTCGCCGAGCGTTCTTGTTGCAAGTGCTGCCGAGGCGGCTGTGTCAAGAACGGGAACGGATTTGAAGTCTGCCTGCTTGATATCGCTTGAAAACGTTTTATCTTCGGAAACGCTGATGATTTTGCTGTATGACGAAGCACGAAAAACAACCGAAGAAAAAAGCATTCCTACCCCGACAACAACCAAAAGCGCACCGATAATTATTGCCGGAACAATCGATTGCTTTTTAACATACTTTGTGTATTCCGGTTTTATGATTACGCCGGAAAGAAGCACCTGAAAAACAATATGAATCGCCGCAACAACACCGATGAACAAATAAAGTTCGGTGCTTTTGAAATTGAGCGGCGGAAGCATAAAGTAATATGCAATGACTGCGCCGATGATTGTGCCGATTACCGAAATAACGGTTTTAAGTCCGGCTTTTGCGGGAGAAAGATAAGCGTCCTTTCCGCTGCCCTTTCCTTTTCCTGCGCCGTTGCCGCCGGTAAAATCAACCTTGATAGGTTCCATTTCTACAACTCCTTAAAATTATCCGAATATTTATTCGGAAAGATAGTGTACTTATTATACAGTTATGCCTGAAAAAAAGCAATAAAATTTTTTTGAATAGCTTTTTTAAAATTCGGAAAAAGCTTTTATTCGCTTTGTTCGTCAAGACTCAGGCTGAATGCGTCAATAAATTCTTCAAGAAAAGCGTTTGCTTCGGGAAGCTCCATTTTTTCAATTGCTTTTTTTGTTGAAACAAGCGCAGAGGAAAACTCTCTGTTTCCGCCTTTTTCCTCTTCAATGCATTTTATGAGGGCGGAAATTTTGTCTGCCGCTTTAACAATTTTCCAAAGATATTCGTCCTCATTCTCTTTAAAAAAGTATGTGCGAAAAGTGTTTTTCATATCTTCCGGAAGCATTGAAACAAGGCGACCGCATGCTTCTTCTTCAACTTCAAGGAATGCTTTGTGAAGTGTTTTGCTGTGATATTTTACCGGTGTCGGCATATCTCCTGTGATAATCTCCGGCATATCGTGATAAAGTCCGAGAACGGCGGCACGTTCGGCATTTACATTTCCGCCGAAGCGAAGGTTTTTCAAAACGGCAATTGCGTGTGCAATTGCGGCAACGTCGCCGCTGTGTTCGCTGAGATTTTCGCTTCTTGTGTTTTTCATCAGCGCCCAGCGGTTAATGTATTTCATTCTTGAAAACATTGCAAAAAACTGTTTCATTATAAGTTTGCTCCTTGCGGTTTAAAAAAGCGGATCCGCTTTTTTGCGGACCCGCCGTTTTGTTTGATTGAATTTTTAAGGACGGTTGAAGTCAAAATCAAAAATCTTGTTGAAGTATTCAAAAATCTTATTGATTCTTTCAAGAATCGAAGCAACAAGTTTCCAGAATGTGAGATATTCCTTGATCTCTTTTTCAGAATAAACAGCGGTGTAAGTAACATCTTCCGTTGCACGGGGAAGGGTGGGACCGGAATAAACGTTTTCGTCGCCGTTTGAAGACTTCCAGCCTTTAAAGATGTATTCGGTCTTTTCGGTTGCGGCTCTTGAGGGGTTTTCCGGTGCGTCAATGATTCCGCCTTCGGCAATCTGTCTTGAACCGAGGTGGGTTCCGTCGTAATCAACAAATGTGATTGTGTAATGAGTTTTTACTTCTTCTTCGCCTTCGGCAAAAGCGGCAACGCTGACCGCAGAAAAAAGCACGAGAACCGAAAGCAAAACTGCAATGATTTTCTTCATATTGGATATCCTCCGTTTCGATAAAGTGATATGGTGCTATTACACCACTACATTTGAATTATAATGTATCTGTGAACGTTTGTCAACGAAAATGTGGAAAAAATATTGCAAATTATTTTGAAGAAACAGCTGCGGCGTATTAGCAGATGATTTTTCCGATTAATTTTGTTTTGAAATAATCACTTTGAATAGCTCTTTTTTCAACAAAATCACCAGCTTTTTGACAAATCAAAAATCATATGAATTATACTATTTGATTTTCATCAAGTCAATCATAATATCATACCGAACAGTGCTGTGTTTTATTAAAATTTTGTAATATCTTGTCTTAACTTGTTGACAAAAATTAACGGCATGGTAAAATCAATGTGGCAATAAAACAAAAGTGCCGCCCGGCGGCAGGTTAAAAAGAGGTATTTTTAATGAGCAGCTTTTCAAATTTAAAGGCAAGAATAAAGTCCATGAGCTTTAAGCGCATGAATATGTATATTGATCAAATTCATAAAAATTACGGTTCAAACCGCTTTTTGACTGCGGCGGATATGTGCGTTTGCGCCGCAACAAGGGGAATCGGATATCTTGATTACACGGTTTTCGGCTTTGCAAAAGTAAAGGGAAAAAAACGCGATACTTTTCTCACCTATAACAAAAATGTTGCGCTTTCTTCTTCGGCAAATGATCCCGAATATACGCCGTTTTTCAAAGATAAGCTTAAATTTGACGAAACGTTTTCGGCTTTCATAGGAAGAGAATGGCTGAACCTTGAAAAGGCGAACGAAGAAGAATTTTCGGCCTTTTGCAAAAAGCACAAAACCGTTTTTGCAAAGTATCCACGCTCTTTCGGCGGCCAGCAGATTGAAAAGGTTGAAACAAGCGAAGCCACAGATTTTTCCGCTCTTTATAAAAAGCTTAAAGAAAACGGTCAGGTGCTTATTGAAGAAAAAATCAAGCAGCATCCCATTATGACCGAGCTTTGCCCGAACTCTGTCAACTCCGTAAGAATTGTGACTCTTCGGGATAAAAACGGAGAGGTACACTATCTTTACTCGCTCCTTCGCTTTGGAAACGGAACAAAGGCGGTTGACAACATCACAAGCGGCGGAATGTATATTCTTCTTGACAAGGACGGAAAATCGGCTTCAAAAGCATTTTGCGATAAAACCGGGCTTTTTTATGACACACACCCGATGACCGGCGTTGACCTTTTGAATTTTTGTGTTCCGATGCACGAAAAGGCCGTTGAGCTTTGCAAAAAAGCGGCAGACGTTATCCCTCAGGTCGGTTATATCGGCTGGGATGCGGCGATTACCGAAAACGGTCCGCTGCTTATTGAAGGAAACGTTCTTCCGGGTTATGATATGTATCAGAACTATAATCTTTCGGGGAAAGACACGGGAATTCTTCCGGTTATTCATGCAATTGCAGGGTATGAGAACCTTTGACGGATTATCGGAACTTATGAATGCATAATTTCATTATAAACAAAAACAATGGGGCTGTCGGATTTAGATGCAGAAAGCGTTTTCTTTACCCCGAAGCTGTATATAGATACTGCGAGCGGGTAAAAA
>CAKTEU010000010.1 GCA_934552855.1 uncultured Eubacteriales bacterium
TTTAACTTTAACCTGACTCATCTATAATTCCCTCCCTCCGCCTGTTTAGCAGGGGTATATTTCCACTTAGGATACGCTAAATATTATACATTATCGCTTTTGTGTTGTCAAGAGTAAATTTACAATTCAAAGCGACATTTAATACATTTTTTTGGAATTTTTATGTTAGTAAGCCGCAAAACCTTATTTTGCAACGATGTTAACAAGTCTTCCTTTGACGTAAAGTTCTTTGACAATCGTTTTTCCGGCGATTTCTGCGGCAACTTTTTCTTCCTTCTTTGCAAGTGCAATTGCGTCGGTATCGGCGATGTCGGCAGGAACGCTCACCCTTCCTCTGAGCTTTCCGTTAACCTGAACGGCGATTTCAACGGTGTCTTCAGCGCACTTCGCCTCGTCATATGACGGCCACTCGCCTGTTGCAAGCATTGAGCCGAGGGAAAGAATTTCGTTGACTTCTTCGGTGACGTGCGGTGCAAACGGATTGAGAAGAAGAAGGAAAGTGCGAAGCTCATCTTTTGTGATTGAGCCTGCGGCGTAAATCTCATTGAGAAGGGTCATCATTGAAGCGATTGCCGTGTTGAACTTGAGCGTTTCAATGTCGTTTGTAACCTTTTTGATGGTCTTATGGAACGAGCTTTCAAGCTTCTTTGAGCAGCCCTTTTCATCGCTTACGATATCCTGAAGTCCCCAAACTCTGTCGATAAAACGCTTGCAGCCCTTTACGCTGTTTTCCGACCACGGAGCGGCTTTTTCGTAGTCGCCCATAAAGAGGACGTACGTACGAAGAACATCTGCGCCAAATTCGTCAACAACGTCGTTCGGGTCAACAACGTTGCCTTTTGATTTTGACATTTTGTCGCCGTCCGGTCCGAGAATGAGTCCCTGAGCGGTACGCTTTGCATAGGGTTCCGGGAACGGTACTTCGCCGATGTCATAAAGGAATCTGTGCCAGAAACGAGAATAGATAAGGTGACGGGTAACGTGCTCCATTCCGCCGTTGTACCAGTCAACGGGTCCCCAGTAGCGAAGCTTATCCATATCGGCAAAGCGTTCGCTGTTGTGCGGATCAATGTAACGAAGGAAGTACCACGAAGAACCTGCCCACTGAGGCATTGTGTCGGTTTCACGTCTTGCTTTTCCGCCGCATTTCGGGCAGGTGCAGTTGACGAAAGACTCGATTTTTGCAAGCGGGCTTTCTCCGTCCGAACCGGGTTTGAAGTCCTGAACTTCGGGAAGCTTGAGCGGAAGCTCGTCATACGGAACGGGAACCATTCCGCATTTTTCGCAGTATACGATTGGAATCGGTTCACCCCAATAACGCTGACGGTTGAACGCCCAGTCTTTCATCTTATACTGAACGCCCTTTTCGCCGATGCCCTTTTCTTTGAGGAAATCAAGCATTTTTTCAATTGCTTCTTCCTTTTTCTTGCAACCGTTGAGGAAGTCGGAATTGACAACTTCACCGTCGCCGGTATAGGCTTTTTCGTTTATGTCGCCGCCTTTGATTACTTCAATAATGTCAACGCCGAACTTCTTTGCAAAGTCATAGTCACGCTGGTCGTGAGCGGGAACTGCCATGATTGCACCGGTACCGTATCCCATCATTACATAGTCGGAAATGAAAACGGGAATTTCCTTTCCGTTGACGGGGTTGATTGCCGAAAAGCCGTCAAGGCGAACGCCGGTTTTGTCTTTAACAAGCTGAGTTCTTTCAAATTCGGTTTTCTTTGCACATTCGGCTCTGTAATCTTCAACTGCATCAAAGTTTTTGATGCGGTCTTTATACTTATCAAGAAGCGGATGCTCCGGAGCCATAACCATGAAAGTTACGCCGAAAAGAGTATCCGGACGGGTTGTGTAAATTCTGAAACTTTCTTCGATATCTTTAAGCTTGAAAACAACAAACGCGCCGGTTGATTTTCCGATCCAGTTTTCCTGCTGAAGGCGGATATTCGGAAGATAGTTAACTTCGTCAAGGCCCTGAAGAAGCTTGTCGGCATATTCGGTAATGCGAAGATACCAAACGTCCTTGGACTTTTGAACAATTTCGCTGTGGCAGATGTCGCACTTGCCGCCCTGGGAGTCCTCATTTGAAAGAACAACTTTGCACGACGGGCAGTAATTGACAAGAGTCTTATCTCTGAAAGCAAGGCCGTGTTCAAACATTTTGAGGAAGATCCACTGAGTCCACTTGTAGTATTCTTCCTGTGTGGTATCAATTACTCTTGTCCAGTCAAAGGAAAAACCGACTCTTTTAAGCTGGCTTGAGAATTTTTCGATGTTCATATCGGTAACTTTTCTCGGGTGTATACCGGTTTTGATTGCGTAGTTTTCCGTCGGAAGTCCGTAAGCGTCAAAGCCTATGGGGAAAAGAACGTTATAGCCTTCCATTCTGCGCTTTCTTGAGATTACCTCAAGACCCGAATAAGCCTTGATGTGACCGACGTGCATTCCCGCTCCGCTCGGATAAGGGAACTCAACAAGACCGTAAAACTTTTTCTTGTCGGAATTATCCTGAGCATGAAAAACGCCAAGCTCTTCCCATTTTTCCTGCCACTTTTTTTCTGTCTTTTTAAAGTTATAATTCAAGTTTATCACTCCGTATATATTAATCTCTGTTGTCTGCAATATCGCTGATATCGACCTCTTCGGCATCTGACCAAAGGCGTTCAAGGTTATAAAACTCTCGGCTTTCGCCGGTAAAAACGTGAACGATTACCGAACCGTAATCAAGCAAAATCCAGCCCGTTGCCTTTCCTTCAACATGAGCCGGCTCAACGCCCTTTTGGCTCATTTCGTATTCAACCTCATCGGCAAGCGACTTGACGTGAGTGTTTGAAGTACCGGAAGCGATTACAAAATAATCGGCAACAATTGAAAGTTCGGTAATATGCAAAGCTTTAATGTCAATTGCCTTTTTCTTATCAAGAACCTTGACAATTTCTCTTGTGAGTTCAAGTTCGTTCATTAGCATCGTTCCTTTCGGTTTCGGCAACGGTGATGCCGAGAATAATCAGTTCGTTATAAAACGCAAGACTGTCGGGATGAATGACAAGTTCGCTTTTTGAAAGCTTTTTAAGGGTATATTTGAGCGAATAAAGAGCCGCTTTTTCAAGACTTTCCTTTGAAAGCGCACGCATCACGTCAACGTCGGGATAATCACGCTCGGCGGAAATATAATCCGCAATATATACGATTTTTTCAAGAAGCGTCATTCCTGCTTTTCCCGTTGTGTGATAGCGCACGGCGGAAAGGATTTCCTCATCGTCTATTGAAAATTCGTTTTTGATATAAATCGGCGCAGTCATTGCATGCCAAAGCTTCGGATTATTTTTTTCAACCTGATTTAAGATTATACCATCACTTTCAAACAATTGCAACTGTCTTTCGTTCGTTTCGTTTTTTGTGATGTCATGAAGAAGTCCCGCAAGATACGCCTTTTCTTCGTCCGCACCGAAACGGGTGGCAAGCTCTTTTGCGCTTTCGGCAACGCCGAGCGAATGAACAAAACGATGCTCATCAAGTCGTTCTTTTAAAATCACTTTGATTTTTTCATAGGATGTAACAGTATAGAAAGATTTTTCTTTGATATATTCATTAGCTTTTTCGGTGAGCATAAAGCTTAAATCGCCGCCTTCCTTTGCTTTTTTGCGCACTTCGGTTGAAGAAAGCTCAACGGGTTCACAGTTAAGAATAATATAATCTTTTTCATTAAGTTTCAAAACGTTTTTGCAGTAATCAGAGAGCATTTTTCTGCTCACGGCGTTTTCCCTTGTCATAACGCAGAGAGTTGACATTTTTAAAATGTCTTCAAAGCGAAACCAGCGGTCAAAGCTCAAAAGCATATCCGAGCCGATAATGAGAAAAAATTTATCGTCGGGATAAATTTTTTTAAGTTCTTCAAGCGTTTCAACGGTATAGCTTTTTCCCTGCCGCTTAATTTCAAGGTCTGAGATAAAAAATTTTTTGTCGCAAAAAGTTCTTTTGCAAAGTTCAAGCCTATCCTCGCTTTTAAGAAGCTCATGTGCGATTTTATGCGGCGGAACAAACGCAGGCATAACAATCACTTTGTCAAGCTTTGCACCCTCAATTGCCTTTTCGGCAAGGCGAAGATGAGCAAGGTGCGGCGGATTGAACGTTCCGCCGAAAAGACCCAGTCTGCTCATTTTCTTTTTCCGATTGCTTTAACGGTGAACCGCTTTTGTGCCGCACGCTCTTTATAAATCTTTTCTTTTGCTTTTTTTGCAGCAAGCTTTTTATTCTTTTCCTTTTGGGCGGCTTTTTGCTTGAGTTCTTCGCTTTCACGATAGAGAACGATTACGCCGCCGATGACTTGAATAACTTCGGCACCGGTTTTTTCGGCAATTTCGTTTGCAGCATCACGAACGGATATCGGCGAAGAATCAAGCAAAACCTTGAGCTTGATAAGCTCCCTTGCACGAAGTGCGTCATCGGTCTGCTTTATGATTCCGTCGTTAAGGCCGCCTTTTCCGATTTGAAAAAGCGGTTCAAGTGAATTCGCCTTTGCACGCCATGCGGCACGTTCTTTTCCTGTCATATATGTGTCTCCTGTAATAAGTTTATTTGAGATAATCGGGCAGCACTTCGGTGAGTTTTCTCAGTGCGTTGCCCCTGTGACTGATTTTATCTTTTTCTTCCGAAGAAAGTTCGGCAAAGCTTTTTTCGCCGACCATGAACACCGGGTCATAGCCGAAGCCGCCCTCCCCGTGCTTTTCAAAGCCGATTTTTCCCTCGCACTTTCCGTCAACGGTGAACTTTCGTCCGTCCGGAAAACAGACGCAAACCGTGCAGACAAAGTGTGCCGTGCGTTTTTCTTCGGGTACGTTTTTAAGGTTTTTGAGAAGCTTTTGAATGTTCGCCTCGTCGTTTCCGTGCTCGCCGCTGTAACGTGCGGAGTAAACACCCGGTTCGCCGCCGAGAAAATCAACGGCAAGACCGCTGTCGTCCGCAATGCAGGGCATTTTGCTTTCCTTGCAGCCGCTTTCGGCTTTGAGAACGGCATTTTCAAGAAAAGTTGTTCCGGTTTCTTCAACGTCGGTGAGGGTGAGCCCCGCCATTTCGGCCGTGAGTACCTCAACGCCGAGAGGAGCCAAAATGCGCTGCATTTCACCCTGCTTTTTCATATTATGTGTTGCAATGATGAATTTCATTATTCGTCCTCGTCTTTATGGGTTTCGGCGGTATTTTCAAAAAGGGCTTTTGCAAAAACTTTTTCGTTGAACGGCTGAAGATCGTCGATTTTTTCGCCGACTCCGATGTATTTGATCGGAAGCTTCAGTTCGTTTTTGATTGCAAGAACAACGCCGCCTCTTGCCGTTCCGTCAAGCTTTGTGAGTACGATTCCGGTAAGTTCGGCAACCTGCATGAACTCCTTCGCCTGGCTGATTGCGTTTTGACCCGTTGTTGCGTCAAGAACAAGGAAAATTTCACGGTCGGCATAAGGAAGTTCCTTTTCAACAACACGATAAATCTTTGCAAGCTCGTCCATAAGATTCTTTTTGTTGTGGAGTCTGCCTGCGGTGTCAATAATAATGATATCGCTGTCTCTTGCGATACCGGCTTGAATGGTGTCATAAACAACGGCAGCGGGGTCGGAGCCTTCGGCGTGTTTGATCATTTCAACGCCGGCACGGTCTGCCCAAACCTGAAGCTGTTCAATCGCCGCAGCACGGAAAGTATCCGCTGCACCGAGAATGACTTTTTTGCCTTCGGCTTTATACATTGCCGCCATCTTTCCGATTGTTGTGGTTTTACCCACGCCGTTAACGCCGATTACAAGAATGATTGACGGAATTGTGATAAGTCCCCAGTCCTCGCCCTTGTCAAGCATACCTGCAATGATGTCGGCGATAACCATTTTTGCGTGTTTCGGGTTGCGCACTTCGTTCTTTTTGACTCTTTCACGAAGTTCGTCAACAATTTTTACTGCGGTTGTTACGCCGACATCGGCCATGATGAGAGCTTCTTCAAGGTCGTCATAAAGGTCGTCGGTAATTTCTTCATATGCGCCGAGAACGTCTTCAAGCTTTTGGTCAAGACCTTCTCTTGTTTTTTTAAGGCCGAAGCCGAATTTTTTAAAAATGCCCATAAGTGCCTCCTGTTGTTTTTATATCAATATACTTAGGTTACTCCGAGTTTTCCGGCAAGCTCTGCGGTTTTGAGTTCAAGCAGTTTTGAAACGCCTTGTTCCTGCATTGTTATGCCGTAAAGCATATCCGCTTCTTCCATTGTTCCCCGGCGGTGCGTAATGAGAATGAACTGAGTGTTCTTTGTCATTCTTCTGACGTACTGCGCATAACGGGTTACGTTTGCATCATCAAGTGCAGCTTCAACCTCGTCAAAAATACAAAACGGAGCCGGATTGACTTTGAGAATTGCAAACAAAAGCGCAATTGCGGAAAGTCCTTTTTCGCCGCCCGAAAGTGCGTCAAGCCGCTTTACGTTTTTACCCGGCGGCTGGAGTCTTATATCGATTTCGCTTTCAAGAACATCAGTAGGGTCAACAAGAACGATTTCAGCCTTTCCGCCGCCGAAAAGCTCTTTGAAAGTTTCACCGAAATACTGATTGATAAGCGCAAACTGATCACGGAAACGATTTGCCATTTTTCCGGTAAGGTCGGTGATGAGCTTTGAAAGCTCCTGCTTTGAACGTTCAACGTCCGAAAGCTGAGACGACATAAATTCATAGCGTTCGCTGACCTCTTTATATTCGTCAATTGCGGAAACATTGACCGAACCGAGGGCACGGATTCTGTTTTTGATTTCGCCGAGTCTGCGTTTTGAACCAACGGGATCGTCGGTTTTTTCGCTTTTCTGTGAAGCTTCTCTCAGCGTGAGCTGATATTCGTCATAAAGCTTTGAAATTGTTTCGTCAAGTTCAAGAAGCATTGTTTCTTTGCGCTCTTCAAGTCTTGCTTTTTCGCCGCCGACAGACTCACGCTCTGCGCTTTTTTCACGTTCAAGGGTACGAAGTTTTCCGGACTGTTCTTCCTTTTTGGTGCGCTCTTTTTGAAGAAGAACGATTTTTTCCCTGTTTTCGCCGCCGCTTTTGCGAAGGGCGGCAGCCTTTTCTTTCAGTTCTTCAATAAGCGAAAGAAGTTCTCCGTTTTTCCTTTTGATTTCCTCAATCTCTTCGTCAAGCTGCCTGTCCTTGTTTTCGTGGCTCAAAAGGCGGGCAACAAGAAGGTTCATCGCCTGAGTCCTTGCGGCAAGATCCTTGTCCGCATCGTGAAGGTCAAGGCTGAGCTTTGAAATTTCGGATGTGATTTTTTCACGTTCAAGCGAAAGTTCACCTTTCTTTTCGCCGAGAGATGAAAGTTTTTCTTCGTTTTCTTCAATTGATTTTGAAAGAAGATTTGCTTCGTTATGAGCTTTTTTATACGCTTCTTCAAACGAGGAAAGGCGTTCGGTACAATTTTCCTTTTCATTTTGAAGTTCCGAAAAAGCATTCTTCGCAGTTATAAACTGTTCGTCGGAAAGTTTTTTTTCGCCCTCAAGGCGGATTTTTTCTTCCTGTTTTGAAAGAAGTTCGCCCTTTGCGCCGTCAAGTTCGGCTTCTGCTTTTGAAATGCTTTCGCAAAGCTCATCATAGCTTTCTTGCATTTCGTCGGTTTCTTTTTGAAGTTCGGCGTGTTTTTTTGAAAGGCGTTCAATTTCGCTCGCACGTGAAAGGATACCTGCGTTTTTGCTTTGCGAACCGCCTGTCATTGAGCCGCCGGCATTGATAATTTGTCCGTCAAGGGTGACGATTTTGAAGTAATAGGAGTATTTTTTTGCAAGAGCAATCGCAAAGTCGATATCTTCGCAAACGGCAATTCTTCCGAGAAGCGAACGAATAATTTCGTCAAACTTTTTGTCATATGACACAAGCTCGTTTGCCATGCCGACAAAGCCGTCAACCGTTTCAAGTCCCTTTTCGTCAAAGCTTTTTGCTCTGACAGACGATACAGGCTGAAAAGTTGCACGTCCTGCGCCGTTTCGTTTGAGATAATTGATTGCGTTTTTGGCATCGTTTTCGGTTTCGCAAACAATGTTTTGAACAGCGTTTCCAAGTGCGGTTTCGATTGCAACGGTATGTGCGGAATCCATAGAAATGATTTTTGAAACCGTTCCGATAATTCCGGAAAGTGCGCCCTTTTCACCCTCTTTTATAACAGTCTTAACAGAGCCGGAATAGCCGTCCATATTTTTTTCAAGGTCTTCAAGCATTTTTCTTTTTGAAACAAGATGCTGAAGTTCAAAAAGTTTTTCGTCAAGGGTACGTTTAAGCTTATCAGCCTTTTGGTTCCTTGTTTCAAGGCGAAGGGCAATCCCCTCGGCGGAATTTGAAAGAGATGTAATTTTTTCGGTAACTTTTTCAAGTTCGAGTTTCTTTTTTTCCTTTTCCGCTTCAAAAAGCTTGAGACTTTCCTCACGCTGTTTTATGAGCGTTTCAATCGACTGCATCCGTGCTTTTATTTCATCCATCGAAGAATGTGCAGTGGATTCACTCACTCTGCAATCGGCAAGCTTTGAAGTGAAGGCCGAAATTTCGGCGGTAAGTTTTGCCGTCAGTTCATCAAGCGATGCGCCCTCATGGCTTTTTTCTTCAAGGTCTTTTTTTACCTTTTCAAGTTCGGCTCGCTTTTCCTTTGCAATTTGCTTAATTTGAGAAATAAGGTTTTCTTCTGTGTTAATTTCCTTTTGAAGCTGTTCACGGTTTTGCTTTGAGTAATCCTTATCGCCGAGGATTCGCTCAATTGTGCTTTTGTTGTGTTCAATTGAGTTTTGAAAAACGGCGCATCGGCTGTCATAGGTTGAAGCGGTTTCTTCCGCATCGGAGATACTTTGGCGAATCTCTTCGATTTTTACGGTAATATTCTGTGCTTCCTCATAGGAACTTTCAATCTTTTTCTCGATATCGGAAAGTTCGTTTTGCGCACGCTCGTAATGGGCAGAAGCGATTGAAATGCTGTTCTCCTGCTTTCTGATATCAGCTTTGAGTTTGTCAATATTGTAAAGCCAGAGACCGATTTCAAGGCCCTTTCTTTCTTCGGCAAGGACAAGGAATTTTTGCGCCTTTTCGCTTTGGGTTTTGAGCGGTCCTATGCGGCTTTCAAGTTCGGCAAGTATATCACGAAGCCTTACAAGGTTGTCTTCGGCTTGAGAAAGTTTTCTTATTGAATCGTTTCTGCGGTAGCGGTAAGCGGAAATTCCGCAAGCTTCTTCAAGCATTTCACGGCACTCTTTGCCTTTTCCGGAAATCATTTCCGCAATCTTGCCCTGACTCACCATTGAGTAACCGTCACGGCCGAGACCGGTATCCATGAAAAGTTCGTTGATATCACGAAGCCGAACGGAGTTTCCGTTGATTTTATATTCGCTTTCACCGGAGCGGTAAAACCGTCTTGTTACGGCAATTTCGTCTTCGTCAACGGACGGAATGCTTCTGTCGGAATTATCAAGCCGGAGCGTTACGCTTGCAAAGCCATGCGCTTTTCTGACCTTTGTTCCGTCAAAAATAACGTCCTCCATTTTTGAGCCTCGAAGTGATTTGCTGCTTTGTTCGCCGAGTACCCAGCGGACAGCATCTGAAATATTGCTTTTTCCGCTTCCGTTAGGGCCGACAACGGCGGTGATGCCTTTGCCGAAATTCAGCGTTGTTTTTTCAGGGAAGGACTTGAAGCCCTGCATTTCAATTGCTTTTAAAATCATCTTGTTCTTCCTTCTCTGCTTCCGGCGAAAGCCGGATTTCATATTGAGCGATTGTTTCGCCCTCTTTGATTTCTATATTATAGCCTTTGTTTTTAAAATAAGTTATGTTTTCTTTTTTCTGTCCCTTTGCCTGCGAAAGATATTTCGGCGAAACGAAGATTGCTACACTGCCCTTTTGAACTTTTCTTTCATTAAAAAGTTTTTCAATGTTTTCACGGTAAAGTCTGCTTTCGCATTTTTCACGAAATGCCGGGTGGTATGCCCCTGCAATGTAACCTTCTTCAACATTTCCGCCGGAATGAAGGCCGAGACGGATGACCTTTACGCCGTTTTCGGTGAAAAGTTTCAAAAGCTTTGAGCAAAGCGAAATGGCCTCTTCAAGCGTCTGCGCTTTGTATTTTCCGCTGTTATAAAGCTTTTCGAGAGCAGTGTTTTTGAGAACAATTGTCGGATAAATCCGAACCGTATCGGGCGAAAGGGAAATAAGCTTTTTTGCCGTTTCAATCGCCTTTTCATCGGTATCGCCGTAAAGCCCCGTCATCATTTGAACGCCGAGTTCAAAACCGAAGCTTTTGATAAGGCGGCAGGCATTTTTGCTGTTTTTTGCGGTGTGTCCCCGCTCGTTGAGCGAAAGAACGGTATCGTCCATGCTCTGACAGCCGAGTTCAATTGATGTTACACCGTATTCTTTTAGAAGCAAAAGCACTCTTTCATCAATGCAGTCGGGTCTTGTTGAAATTCTGATGCCTTTGAAAAAGCCCCTATTAAGATAGCTTTTTGCCGTTTTCAAAAGCGAGAGCATATAATCTTGCTCAATTGCGGTGAAGCTTCCGCCGAAGAACGCAATCTCTGCACCCGAAAGGTCCTTTCCGGCATTTAAGGCAGTTTCGCACGCATTTATCACATCAATCGGTTCAAGCCTGCGGCACGAGCCGGAAATTGTTTTTTGGTTGCAAAAACTGCAGCGATGAGGACAGCCCTCATCGGGAACAAAAAGCGCAACGTTTATATGCTTCATTCCTTGATTCCCATAAGTTCAAGCGCTTTTTTGGCAGCGGCCTGCTCCGCACCTTTTTTTGAGCCGCCTATGCCGCTTCCGATAACGTTGCTGTTGAGATGAACCTCAACTTCAAAGCATTTGTCATGGTCGGGGCCGCTTTCGCCGACGAGGATATAGGTCAGGTGTTCATCGGGATTTTTTTGAATAATCTCCTGCAAAGCGGTTTTGTAATCTTTAAATTTCGGCGTTTCGTTAACGGCTTTTTTAAGGAAACGAAGGATGAATTTTCTTGCTTCTTCAAGTCCGCCGTCAAGATAAATTGCGGCAATTACCGCCTCAAACGCATCGGCAAGGATTGACGGACGGCGACGGCCGCCTGTTCTTTCTTCGCCCTTTCCAAGCAGTATGTATTTGCCAAGATCGATTTCCTTTGCAAAGCCGAAAAGCGATTTTTCGCAAACGCATGCTGCTCTTCTTTTTGTCATTTCACCTTCGGGAAGGTGGCTCAAATTGTGAAAAAAGTAATCGGCGGAAACAACACCGAGAACCGAATCGCCCAAAAATTCAAGCCGTTCGTTGCAGTCTCGTGAAAGCTGCTTTTCGTTTGCATATGACGAATGAGTGAAAGCAACCTCCAAAAGGCGTTCGTTTTTAAATTTATAGCCTATATTCTTTTGAAATTCGTCAAACATTCTACTACCTCCTTTTTGTTTCAGTCTGTTAAGCTTATTGTATCTTTAAGTGATTTTATGCCACGGTTGGCAAGTGCAAGATAGCGTTCCTTTTTATTGCGGATTTTTGGTTCAATCGGCGGAAGAACGCCGAAATTTGCACCCATCGGCTGAAAATTTTTGACACTTTCGTCGCTAATATATCTTGAAAGTGCACCTATCATTGTATCCTCGGGCAAAACAAGCGTTTCTTTTCCGTTTATGCGCCGAGCCATGTTGATGCCTGCCATTATTCCGGAAGCGGCGGATTCCATATAGCCCTCAACGCCGGTAATCTGACCGGCAAAGAAAAGATTTCTGCGTGTTCTGAAGCTGAAATCTCCGGAAAGAAGCCGTGGCGAATCAATGTAAGTGTTCCTGTGCATAACGCCGAAGCGGACAAATTCCGCCTCATGAAGAGCGGGAATCATTGAAAAGACCCGCTTTTGTTCGGAAAATTTGAGATTAGTCTGAAATCCGACAAGGTTATAAAGCGTTCCGTTTTTATTCTCTTTTCTAAGCTGCAAAACCGCCCAAGGTCTGTGACCGGTTTTCGGGTCACAAAGTCCTACGGGTTTCATCGGGCCGAAACGGATTGCATCCCTTCCCCTTGACGCCAAAACTTCAATCGGCATACAGCCTTCGTAAACATCCTTGCGCTTATCGAAAGAATGAAGTTCTGCACTTTCGGCATTCACAAGAGCTTCGTGAAAAGCTTCATACTGTTCTTTATTCATCGGGCAGTTTATGTAATCGTCGTCACCGCCTCGGTCATATCGTGAAGCGGAAAACGAAAATTCATCGTCAACGCTTTCCTTTGTAACAATCGGTGCAGCGGCATCAAAAAAGAAAAGTCCCGTTCCGCAAAGTGCACTTATGCTTTCACTCAAGCTTTCGCTTGCAAGAGGCCCTGCGGCAATAATAACGTTTCCATCGGGAATTTCGGTCACTTCTTCGTTCACCACCGTGATGAGCGGGTGAGCGTTGATTTTTTCAGTAACCATAAGGGAAAACTTGTCCCTGTCAACGGCAAGCGCACCGCCGGCAGGAACGGCGCATAAGTCGGCACACTGCATACACAGCGAACCGAGAAGGCGCATTTCCTCTTTCAAAAGTCCTGCGGCGGATTCAAGCCTTTTTGCTTTAAGCGAGTTTGAGCAAACGAGTTCGGCAAAGGTCGGCATATGGTGAGCCGGGCTGAACTTTTTCGGTTTCATTTCAAAAAGTTCAACCTCAATTCCCCTTTCGGCAAGGCTCCACGCCGCTTCGGCCCCGGCAAGTCCCGCACCGATAACTTTTACCTTACTCATTTGCTGTCTCGTCTCCTTTTACTTTGATTTATAGCCGCACTTTTCGTCAAGGCAGGAAAGCACGCCGCCCTTGCCCTTAAAGAGCGATTTTCCGCACTTGGGGCATTTTTGGTCAGTCGGTTTGTCCCACGTCATAAAGTCGCAGTTCGGCCAATTGTCGCAGCCGAAGAAGGTGTATCCCCTCTTGGACTTTTTGGCAATGACCTTTCCGCCGCACTTCGGACAGATTGCGCCAGTTTCAACAACATACGGCTTTGTGTTTTTACATTCCGGATAGCCGGGGCAGGCAAGGAATTTTCCGAATCTTCCGGTTTTGATAACCATCATGCGTCCGCATTTTTCACACGGAATGTCGGTCTGATCCTCTTGAAGCTGAAGCTTTACGCCCTGCATTTCTCCCTTGACTTTTTCAAGGTTTTCTTCAAAATCGTCATAAAACTCGTGAAGGAGCTTGATGTAATCCTTTTCGCCTTCGCCAACCTTGTCAAGTCCGCCTTCCATTTGAGCAGTGAACTTTGTGTTGACAATTTTCGGGAACTTTTCTTTAAGAAGATTTGTAATCGTTTCGCCAAGCTCCGTGGGAATAAGCTGTTTTGATTTTCGCTGAACATACTCACGCTTTACAATCGTTGAAATGATTGTTGCATAGGTGCTCGGACGGCCGACACCGTTTTCTTCAAGCGTTTTGATGAGCGTTTCTTCGGTATATCTTGCAGGCGGCTGGGTGAAGTGCTGATTTTTTGAAATATCCTTTTCCTTAACGCTTTCTCCCTCCGCAATGCCTTCGGGAAGCTTTCCCTTTTCCTCGTCGTCGGTCGTATTGTCATAAAGAACGGTGAAACCGTCAAACTTTACGGAATAGCCGCTTGCGGTGAAAAGGCAGTAGCCGCCCTCTTTTTCGTTTTTGCCAACGCCCTTGATTTCAAGCTTTACAGTGTTTTGAACGCACTGCGACATAAGCGAAGCGACAAAGCGACGCCAAATAAGGTTATAAAGCTTATACTGGTCGGAAGAAAGGCTTTCCTTAACCGATTCCGGTGTCAGGGTGATTGTTGAAGGCCTGATTGCTTCGTGTCCGTCCTGAGCATTGCTTCTTGATTTGAAGTAACGGGGTTTTTCAGGCATATATTTATCGCCGTAAACCGAACGGACGTATTCATCCGTTGCTGCTCTTGCTTCTTCGGAAATACGAAGCGAGTCGGTTCTCATGTATGTGATAAGACCTACAGAGCCCTGACCGGCGATTTCAACGCCCTCATAAAGCTCCTGGGCAACCTTCATTGTTTTTTCCGCTCTGAAACCGAGTCTTCTTGAAGCCTCCTGTTGAAGGGTTGAGGTGATGAACGGCGGAGCGGGATTTTTTCTTCTTGTTCCCTTTTTGAGCGAACTGATGCTATACTGTGCACCCTCAAGGCGGGAAAGGATTGCGTCGGCCTGCTTTTCGTTTTGAAGCTTGAGTTTTCCGTTTTCATCACCGTAAAACTGTGCATTGACAACTTTTCTTCCGGCAAGGAACTTGCCTTCAATTGTCCAGTATTCTTCGGGAACAAAGGCACGGATTTCATCTTCACGGTCAACAATCATTCTCAGCGCAACGCTTTGAACACGGCCTGCGGAAAGCCCTCTGCGGATTTTTTGAGAGACAAACGGGCTGAGCTTATAGCCGACAAGGCGGTCAAGAATTCGTCTTGCCTGCTGAGCGTTAACAAGGTCAATGTCAACCTTTCTCGGTGCGGCCATACCGTTTTTAACGCCGGTTTTAGTGATTTCATTGAACGTTACACGGTTATCCTCATTGAGGTCAAGACCGAGGAGCGTTGCAAGGTGCCACGAAATTGCCTCTCCCTCACGGTCGGGGTCGGTTGCAAGATAAACCTTGTCGCTTTCGGCAACAGCTTCTTTAAGCTCTTTGACAAGTTTTTCCTTTCCTTTTACTACGCTGTATTTCGGAGCGAAATCATGCTTGATATCAACACTCAGTCTGGCGGCGGGAAGATCCCTGACATGGCCTTTTGAAGCCACAATGTTATAGCCTTTTCCGAGATAGTTTTTAAGCGTCTTGGCCTTTGATGGCGACTCGACGATAATCAAATCAGACATAGAGTCTCACCTTTCGTTTTATTTTTGGTAAACACCGGCTTATTTTTTTAGATCAGTCGGCGGTAATTTCATAGTTATTTCCTCCGGTGGAAGAAACCGCACTGCAAATTTCAAGTTCTGTCAAAGCAATCAGAACTTTGCTCACTGGAAGAGCACTTTCTCTGATTATTTCATCAAGAGACGTGCAGCCGCATTTCATTACATTATACACCAAAGAAGCGTTTTTAGAAATACCTTCGGGAGCGTTTTTTAAAATTTTCGGTTTCTCTTCATTTTTTTGCGGTGCAACGTTATCTTTTTGTGCTTTTTTCACAGACGTTTTTTGCTGTGCCTTTTCACTTTTTCCGTTTGGAAAAACATCAATGCCGTCAAACGGAATTTTCGGTTCGTCGCCCGAAAACTCCTGCCTTGCGGCAATTTCAAATCTATATCGTTCAAGAACGTCCGAAGCCGAAAAAACGGCGTGCGCTCCGTCAATTATAAGCTTGTTTGAACCGGCATAAGAAACGCTTGAAACGTCGCCGGGAACGGCAAAAATATCTCTTTGCTGTTTTTTTGCGTGGGCGGCGGTATTGAGCGTTCCGCTTTTAAGGTTTGCTTCAATAATCACAACGCCGTCCGAAACACCGGAAATTATGCGGTTGCGAAGCGGAAAAGCACTTTTTGTGAAGGAAGCAAACGGCGGATATTCTGTAATTGTTGCGCCGTGTTTTGTCACTTCTTCACGAAGCGGGGCATTTTCGGAAAGATATTTTGAAGCATGACCACAGCCCATGACAAGAACTGTTTTTGCGTTTTGTTCAATTGCGCTTTTGTGGGCAATACTGTCAATTCCGAGCGCACCGCCGCTGACAATTACCGAACCGCTTTTTGCAAGCCCGCCGGCAATCTGTTTTGCGGCTTTGATTCCGTATTCCGACGGTTTTCTTGTTCCGATAACACCGAAAGCGAGATTATTACCGTTAAGGCACGAAATGTCGCCTTTGACAAAAAGCGCAAGCGGATAGTTTTGAAGAAGCAAAAGTTTTTGCGGATAAAGCGGATCATCCGGAGTAATTATGTTTATGTAATTTTTATCACAATATTCGATTGTTTTCTTTCCGGCTTCAATATCGACCTTTTCAAGCTTTTTAAAGCCGGAGCCGGTCAATCCGAAAAAGCCTTCGGAAAAAGCACCGGAAAGTCTCAGTTCGCAGGCACCGGTTTCATAAATCGCCTTTGCCGAACCGTATGATGAAAGCAGCGCACTTACATTTGCGCCGAAGCCGAGCCCTTGCTGAAGCCAGAGCCAATATAATCTGTTATCCAATTTTTTCTCCCTTCGGGCAGGTTATTTTCGCATAAGTTCCCACATTGCGAGTGCGGCGGCAACCGATGCGTTGAGCGATTCCGCACGGCCCTCCATCGGTATTGTAACGCTTTTGCATACATCAAAAATTTCTTCGCTTACGCCGTTTCCTTCATTGCCTATCACAGCAATGACCGAACCGCTCATGTCGCATTCCGTAATGAGCGAAGCGTCTTTTGACGGAGTTGTTGCATAAGCTTTGAAGCCGTTTTTTTTGCATTTTTCAAGCAAAGTGCAAAGGTTTTCCGTTTTGATTACCGGAAGGCGCAAAAGCGAGCCCATTGCCGCACGCTGAGCTTTCGGGTTATAGATATCGCAGCCGTTTTCGGCAACGATTGCCTTTATTCCGAGTGCTTCGGCGGTACGGCTGATTGCACCGAGATTTGAAGGGTCCTGAACATTTTGAAGTGCAACAAACTTTCCCCCTTCAAAAATAAGTTCTTCGCCTTTTTCCGAAAGGAACGGACAAACGCAAAAAAAGCCCTGCGGATTTTGAGTATCGCTCATTTTTTGCGCCGCAGCTTTTGAAACAAGAAAAGCTTGATTTGCTTTTGAGGCGATAAAGTTCACGTCCGTTTCATGCTTTTCAAGGGCGTTTTCGGTATAAAAAAAGCTTTTGATCGTGATGCCACAATCGGCGGCATCACGGCAAAGGCGAAGTCCTTCAAGAAAAAACTCACGTTTTTCTTTGCGCTCTTTTGAAGAAGCGGAAAGCCTTGCGGCGTTTTTGATTTTTTCGTTTGATGCGCTTTCAATAACGGTCATTTTTTCCGTTCCTCCTTTCGCAAGAAAAAAGACAAATACGCCCGAGAGGTTTTCTCGGACGCATAAAAGTCAATTAAAGAGCAGCCTTTGCTTTTTCAACAAGAGCGGTGAAAGCAGCGGGATCAGCGATTGCAATTTCTGAAAGCATCTTTCTGTTGAGGGTGATTCCGGCTTTCTTAAGTCCGTTGATGAAGGTTGAATAGTTGGTTCCGTTGGCTTTGCAAGCAGCGGAAATTCTTGTGATCCAAAGGCGGCGGAAGTCACGCTTTTTCTGCTTTCTTCCGATGTATGCGTAATTACCGCTCTTCATAACAGCCTGTTTAGCGGTTTTGAAGAGGCTGTGCTTTGAGCCGTAATAGCCCTTTGCGAGTTTTAAAACTTTATTTCTTCTCTTGCGAGTCATCATTGCGCCTTTAATACGTGCCATGATAAAGTACCTCCGTTATAATCTTTGTAATTCTGTAAAATCAGAAGTTGTTAAGTTTTCCGTTCAAAATGCGAACGGGGTAATCTTATTTATAGGGAACGAGACGTTTGATCTGCTTCTGATTTGTAACGTCGGCAACTTCTGTTTTGCGAAGATTTCTCTTGCGCTTTGTGCTTTTCTTTGTAAGGATATGTGATTTGTATGCGTGTCCGCGCATGGGTTTTCCGTTCTTAGAGAGCTTAAAACGCTTTTTTGCTCCGCTGTGAGTTTTAATCTTAGGCATGATTTTTCCTCCTGTAATTACTTTTTTGTTTTCGGTGCAAGGAACATCTGCATTGAGCGGCCTTCGAGTTTTGCCGGTTTTTCAATCGAGCTGAACTCTGAGCAGGCATCGGCAAAATTGCTCATTGTTACAAGGCCGTTTTCGGGGTGAGCCATTTCACGGCCACGGAAGCGGATTGAAACCTTGACCTTGTTTCCGCTTTCAAGAAAGCGTTTTGCGTGGTTGACCTTTGTTTCAAAGTCATGGGTATCGATATTAAGAGAAAGTCTGATTTCTTTAATTTCGATAACACGCTGATTTTTTCTTGCTTCTTTTTCACGTTTGGTCTGTTCAAAGCGATATTTTCCGTAATCCATGACCTTGCACACCGGCGGCTTTGCCTGAGGAGCAATTTTGACGAGATCAAGATTTTTTTCCTCAGCGATTTTCAATGCCTCTGCGGCAGACATGATGCCGATAAGCTCTCCGTCTGCGGCTACGACGCGAAGTTCTCTGTCACGGATTTCCTCATTGATCTGCATTTCTTTGATAGCGATGTTCATACACCTCCAAAAAATTCTATGTAACCGCCGGTTAATTGAAAGCATAAACATCGGCAATGAGATTCTTCGTCAAAAGGGGTTGCGCAATACGGCGAAAAAACAAAGCGTCAAAATTTGTACTTTTCGATTGATCGTTGGTCACTAAATAAAACAAAAGCGTGAACAGAGTTCATCCGTTCACGCACAATAAGACTTAAAAATAAAGTTTATTGACCTTCAAAAACAAAATTCGGAAGGTGAGAACGAAACAATGCTCTGCTTTGTTGCCTGAATATAATACTACCGTCTCACTTTTTTGTCAAGAGCTTTTGATGATATTTTTCACAGAAAGTTTATGAAATATAGCTTTTTTCAAAATATTTTTCTTTTCGCAAGCAGAAAAAGCGGCGGCTTTGGATAAAAATCACTTGTTTACAAAAACTTTTTCTGAGGTGAAAAAAATGCTGCCGATTCTTATCAGAGGAATAATCATATATATAATTGTTATCGCAAGCGTGAGGCTGATGGGCAAGCGGCAAATCGGCGAACTTCAGCCGGAGGAGCTTGTTATCACAATTCTTCTTTCGGACATTGCTTCAATGCCGCTTCAAAACAGCAACACTCCGCTCATTCAATCGGTTGCCGCAATTTTTCTTTTGATTGCGCTTGAGGTTATAACTTCGTGCCTTTCGCTCAAGTTCAGGCCGTTCAGAACGCTGCTTCAAGGGCATTCCGTAATGATTGTTAAAAACGGGGAAATTATTCAAAAAAGCATGAAGCAAATACGCTACAGCGTTGACGACGTTATTGAAGCTCTCCGACTCAAAGACGTTTTTGACATTGAAAAAGTCAACTTTGCTTATGTTGAAACCAACGGATCGTTGAGCGTGCTTTTAAAAGACGATGAAAACGAACCCAAAGAACTGCCCTGCCTTGTTATAAGCGACGGAAAAATTATTGAGCGTGAATTTGATATCTGCGACCTTACAAAAGAAAAGCTTCTGAGCCTTCTCAAAGCAAAAAAACTTTCACCGTCAAATATTTTGCTGATGACATATTCAAAAGACGGAAGCACAAATATCGTTGTCAAAAAGGAGGCAGAAGCATGAAACGGTTTTTCCTTGCGCTTTTGCTTTTAATTTTTTGTTTTTCAATTGCGATTTACGGCTTTCACTGCCTTGAAAAAAGCAGCTTTCAGCTTATTGAAATGCTTGAAAAAGCCGGCAACATGATTTTTGAAGGAGAAACAAAAAAAGCCGAAAATGCACTCAGGGACATTGAAAAAGCATGGGAAAAAAATCGCCTTGCATTCAATGTTTTTCTTGATCACACAACGCTTGACACACTGGATTCTTCACTGCCCGCTCTTTTTGAAATTTTAAAATCCGGCAGCGAAGAACAGGCTTTTGAAGAAATACAAAAGAGCATTGCGGTTCTGAAAGATATTGTTGAAGAACAAAAAATAAATATCGGCAATATATTGTAATCATCAAGAAATAATGATATAATAGGATAAACCGGCGGGAATACAGCTCTTTTGCGGCCTAATCTCTTCGGTTATTTTAAAAGGAGGTAGATCGATGGATAATCTGCTGATAATGTGGATCGTACTTACGGTTGTTTTTGCTGTTATTGAAGCTTTGACGCTTCAAATCGTCACGGTTTGGTTTGCGGTCGGCTCAATCGGGGCAATCATTGCAAACGTTGTTCATGCTTCGCCGCTTGTTCAACTTATTGTGTTTGTTGCGCTTTCGATCCTCACGCTTGTTATCGCACGGCCATATCTTAAAAAACTCGCAAAAACAAATGCTCAGCCGACAAACGCCGACGCTTGCATCGGAAAACAGGCAGTGGTTACCGAAGAGATCAACAACACGCTCGGAAAAGGTCAGGCAAAAATCCGCGGCGTAATCTGGACTGCAAGAAGCAGCGAAGAAAACACAATCATCAAAGAGGGCGAAATGGTTACGGTTACAGCCATTGAGGGCGTTAAGCTGATTGTTAAACCGAACTGAACCGTTTTCCCAACACTTAAACTTTGGAGGTATTAAAATGGGTCCGTTAATTTATGTAATCGTAGCAATTATTCTTTTGGCACTTATTATACTTGTTGCAAACATCAAAATCGTTCCCCAGTCTAAGGCATATGTAATTGAAAGACTCGGCACCTACAGCACAACATGGCAGACCGGCCTTCACGTTAAAATTCCCGTTTTTGAACGTGTTGCAAAAATCGTTTCGCTCAAAGAGCAGGTTGTTGACTTCAAGCCTCAGCCGGTTATTACAAAAGACAATGTAACCATGCAGATTGACACGGTTGTTTTTTATCAAATCACCGATCCGAAGCTTTATACTTACGGCGTTGAAAGTCCGCTTTCCGCAATTGAAAACCTTACCGCAACAACGCTTCGTAACATCATCGGCGAACTTGAACTTGACCATACGCTCACATCACGTGACACAATCAACGCAAAAATCAGAGGTATTCTTGACGAGGCAACCGATCCTTGGGGAATCAAGGTTAACCGTGTTGAACTCAAGAACATTCTTCCTCCCCGTGAAATTCAGGATGCAATGGAAAAACAGATGAAAGCCGAACGTGAACGCCGTGAAGCAATTCTTCGTGCCGAAGGCGACAAGGAAAGTAAGGTTCTTGTTGCTCAGGGACAGAAGGAAGCAAAAATCCTTGCCGCTCAGGCAGACAAAGAAGCCGCAATTCTTCAGGCTGATGCCGTTCGTGAAAAGAAAATTCGCGAAGCCGAAGGTGAAGCGCAGGCAATCATTGCAATTCAAAGAGCCGAAGCGCAAGGTATTTCACTCATTAACGAAGCAAACCCGTCACAGGCGGTTGTTGCCCTTCGTTCGCTTGAAGCACTTCAAAAAGTTGCCGACGGTCAAGCAACAAAAATTATCATTCCTTCGGAAATCCAGTCTGTTGCCGGACTTGCAACCGGAATCAAGGAACTTGTTAAAGAATAATCATATTCATAAAAAATATCTGCCGCAAAGCCATGATTGCGGCAGATATTTTTTTACACAGCATTCATACCGAGGCGCAGCTTATCGCTGATCATTGCAATAAATTCGGAATTTGTAGGCTTTCCCCTGCTGTTTTGAATTGTGTAGCCGAAATATGAGCTGAGCACATCAACATCGCCTCTGTCCCACGCAACTTCGATTGCGTGACGAATTGCCCTTTCAACCCTTGAAGAGGTTGTATTGTTTTGTTTTGCAACTGTCGGATACAATATTTTTGTCACGGCGTGCATAAGTTCCGGATCGTTGACCGTCAGCATTATCGCCTGGCGCAAATACTGATATCCTTTGATATGAGCGGGAACACCGATTTGACGCATGATATCCGAAATAACGATTTCAAGTTCTTTTTTGTCTTCCAAGGAAAGCACTGTTGCATTTTTGCTTTTTCTGCTGTTCCAATTAACCATTTTTATAATTCGATCCGCAACAACGGAATATTCAACCGGTTTCAAAAAATAGTAATCGGCACCCGCAGCAAGAATTTCTTCTTCAAAATTCGGGTTTTCAACCGAAGAAAGAATGAATGTTAACGTTCCGTTTTCTTTGAGTTTTTCGCCGAAGTTTTCAAGAACACCCAGTGCGTCAATACCTGACATGAATGCATCCATTACAATCGCATCCGGTTTTTCTTTCAGTGCCTCGTCAACAAGTTTTTTTCCGTCTTTTTCAATAAACCTTACGTCGCAGCCTTTTAACTTCAGAGCCTTTGAACAAAGTTCCATTGAGCTATTACTTTCTCCTGTAATAATCACGTTTGTTTTCTTCGACATTGGTAAAAAGCCATCCTTTCAAAAATATATAATTGCCTTTCACACACGAATAATATCACAACAAATGTAATTATGCAAGGTGAAATTTGTCGAAACATTAATTTTGTTATTTTTTTTTGCATTCAATGTAAGATTAAAAGGCGATTTTGACGTTTTAAGCACCATCGCAAAAAATTCATGATGCTTTTTGAAATTTCTCTTTCAAAACCTCATCGCACTTTTCAATCATATTTTCCGCAAATATTGCATAGCCCTTGTCCGGCTCATTGATGAAAACATGAGTCACCGCACCGACAAGCATTTTATTTTGAATAATCGGACTTCCGCTCATTCCCTGAACGATTCCCCCGGTTTTTTCAAGGAGCTTTTCATCGGTAATTTTTATTATCATGTTTCTGTTTTGAGCGTCATCAATATATATTTTTTCAATTTCAATGTCATAATACCGAGGTCCGGTTTCGTCAACGGTTGATATTATCCGAGCCTTTCCGGTTTTAACCTCGCTTTTGACGGCAACGGGTATTTCGTCATCAATCGGTGAATTGTTTTTGATTGTTCCAAGCAAACCGAAAACGCCGGAAGGCGTGTTTCCGAAAAGTTCACCGAAAGCGTCGCCGGAAAAGCTTCCGCAAAGTTCACCGGCTTCACCGCTTTGTCCCTTATGACAACCGC
Organism: uncultured Eubacteriales bacterium; assembly: GCA_934552855.1. Lineage (GTDB taxonomy): Bacteria > Bacillota > Clostridia > Oscillospirales > Acutalibacteraceae > UBA6857. The sequence continues at coordinate 22,660 of CAKTEU010000010.1, forward strand.
TTATCTCCGCTTCAACAATATCACCTTCGGAAAGCGGAAGAATCTCGCCGGTGTCAACATCGCAAACCGCATGACCGAGGCCGCCGTATGCACCCGTTGATTTTTCATAAAATGTCATTGTTCCGATTCCGGCGGCACTGTCTCTTATCCAAAGTCCGCCGACAAACTTTCCCTGAGCTGAGGAGTACGCCGCAGTAAAAAGCGTTTCAAAGCTTTGTCCGTTACGAACAAAAGCAATTTTTATTGCATTGCCTTCGCTTTCTTTTATCATATCCGCAACCTGAGTATGATCGTTAACCGACTTTCCGTTTATTGCGATAATTATGTCGCCTTTAACGATTCCGGCATCTTTTGCCGGATATTTTGCCCCTGACGGCGTATCTATTATATCGGTTGAAATTACAACAACGCCCCTTGTATAAAGTCTGAGACCGAAAATTTCACCCGAGGGCACAACATATCTCCGCCTTTGAACTTTTACACGGGAGTTTTTGACCGGGATTGCCTTGAAAAGATTGACTTTGACATCAATCACGCCTTCACCGCTGTTTTTAAAGGTTTGCGTCCTGTTATCCTGCGGATCAAGCGAATAAATCAATTTGAGTTTCATCCCATCAAAATTCAGGGTGCTTATTTCATCCGGAATTGAAAAAAATCCGAAAATCAAAAGCGACAACAAAGAAACAACCGTACCAATCAAAACAATACGCAAAATTTTTACTGTTTTTACCATTTTTTCACCTCCGTGCGGAATTTGACCGCAATAATAATTTGAACAAAAAAGGCGAACAATATAATCGGTAAATCAAGCCGAAAAAAATAAAAAAGCCGCAAACCGCAAAAACAAACGGTTTGTGACTTTTTTTGAAAAAATTGAAAAAATAAACTTAAAGCATCTTATTTACTTCAAATTATGACGACGGGGCAATCAGTGCCGCAGCATCAAGGAATTGACTGTCCGATTCAAGTTTATTGGTTTTTGTTTTCGGTTTTGACTCATTATCGGGAACAAGTCCCGAACCGTTAAAAGTTTCGCTTTTATAAGGCCGAATTATTCCGACCGAAAGCAAAACGGCATTTCCGTCGGTGAGTTTAAAAACCTTCGGAACAAGTCCGCTTCCCTTGGTTTTTGTTCCAACAAGCCTTGCCTTTGAAAAATCTCTCATGTTGCAGGCAAAAAGTTCCGCCGCCGCTGCGGTTTTTTCGTTGACAAGAACAGCTATTGAAAGGCTGACTTCACCGGCGGTTGTTGAATAATTTTCAATAACATTGCCCTTTGAATCAACAATAGATGCGGCGGGAAAAGAAGAATCGTTCACCGGAACAAAAACGTCAAGTGTTTCAATTGCGTTTTCATAGTTTGTGCTTGAGTTTCCCCTAACATCAATAACAAGAGCGGAAACCTTTGAATCAACAAGCGACTGAACCGCAGACCTGACGCTGCTTGCCGTTGAGGAATAAAAATCGGTAATTCTTATGTATCCGATATTATTATAGGTTTTTGAAATCACCGACTGTGCTTCATAGCCTTTGACGATATTTACGGTTTTTTCTTCACCGTTCCGGTTATATGTAATATTGACCGAACTGAGTTTATCGCCCTCAAGTTTTGAGGAAAGCTCATTATAATTGTTTGCGTCAAGCATAATTCCGTCAAAAGCGATTATGATATCACCCGCCTTAAGCCCTGCACTTTTTGCCGGTGAATCGTTCAAAACCTCGGTGACTTCAATTCGGCTGTTTGCGGTTCTTTCGCTTTCAATTCCGATTCCGTACATATTACCCTGAATTTCGGAAATATACTCGGCATATTCGCCGGCATTCATAAATTTTGAATACGGGTCTTTAAGCCCGGCAACATAGCCGCCGGCAAGTGCCGATTTCAGGCTTTCTTCATCGCTTGAAGAATAGTAATTATTTTTTATTATTCCGTCAAGTTCGTCAAGAATCGCATAGCGTTCAAGTTTTTCCGGAAGTCCTTTCAAAATGTTGTTATATTCCTTATTAACAACATTCATCGTTACTGCGCTTGAAACCGCAACGGCAAGAACAAGAACGCCGATGAAAAGGCCGAGAGAAACTTTTTTGTTCATTACGCATCCCCTTTGCTATATTATCCAAAAAAGGACAGCAATGAAGGGTGAGTTTAAGGCTGTTAATTTCCTTGCCGAGACACCCTAACGCCGTCCCTTTTATAAATTCAAATTATGGCATTGAAACATAATTTGCCGGGTTTTGTTTTTCACCGTTATAACGAATTTCAAAGTGGAGATGCGGTCCGGTTGAGTTACCGGTGCTTCCGACATTTGCAATATGCTGACCTTTTGAAACGGTCTGTCCGGTTTGAACAACAAGTTCGGAGCAGTGACCGTATACGGTTGAAAAACCGTCGCCATGGTCAATAACCACATAACGTCCGTATCCGGTTGTTCCCCAAACAGCGGCAATTACCGTGCCGGCACGTGAAGCATAAATCGGCTTTCCGTAAACTCCGCTTGCCGAAATATCAAGTCCGCCGTGGAAACTCCAGCCCGAAATTGACGCACTTCTGTTTCCGTAAGGACTGCTGATATAACAAGAGATATTGCCGAGCGGCCACGCCCAACTGTCATTTGACTGATAGATTTTTCCGCTTGAGCCGCCGGAAGAATTTCCGCCGCCCGAAGAAGACGTTGTTGCGGCCGGGTCATTGTTTGAAGCGTGGAGCGTTGTGCGTTCCTCGGTTGTTGCAACGGTTGTTGCCTGATAACTTTTGATAAGGTTTTCAATTTCCTTATCGGCTGCGGCACGCTCCGATTCAAGGTTTTTGATATAGTTTTCATATACCGCACTGCTTTTATCAAGCTGAGCAATATATTCTTCAACTTCAGCGTAATCGCTTTCAAGCTCCTTAACTGCGCTTTCATATTCGTTTTGAGTTGTTTTGAGCTCGTTCTTTCTCGTAATGCGTTCGTTCTTGTTTTCGGTCACAGCTTTTTGCTTTTCATCAAGTTTGGTTTGCTTTTTTTCAAGGGTTGTTTTTGTTTTTTTGAGCGTTGCAACCTCTTTTTTGAACTTATCAATAACCTTTTTGTCGTTTTCGCTCATGCGTTTCATCATTTCAAGCCTTGTTAAAAACGAAGCGAGGCTGTCGGAACCCATGAGAATTTTAAGGTTTGATTCATCGCCGGTAATATATGCGGCACGAATTTTTTGAGAAAGCTGATTTTTCGAAGCTTTGATGCTGTTTGTTGTTGTTGTAATCTGCTGATTTGCAAGAGCAATCTCATCGGTAATAACATCAATTTCGGTATTGAGCTGTTTGAGTTCCTTGTCAAGCGCTTCAATTTCGCTGTCAAGCGTTTCAATTTGAGATTTGAGATTGGTTGCTTTTTTTTCGTTGACCGAAATCTGAGTTTCAAGAGCGTTAAGATATTCCTGCTGAGATTCCTTTTTATCTTTCAGGCTTGAAAGCTTGCTCTTATTATCTTTAATTTCCTGATCAATTTTTGCAAGTTCCGCTTCAAGTTCCTGCCTTGTTGCGGCGTGGGCAACAGGCGCAGGAGCAGAGAACAAAACCGCACCGAAAAAAAGAACAATAGACATTATCAATGCAATTTTCTTCTTCATGCTCAAATACCTCCTTTGCCGCAGCAGAAAGCTTTAAAATCAGATATCATTAGCTTCGCTGCCTTCTTTTTTAAGATACTTCCTTATTGAAACAACGCTTCCGAATGAACCGAGAAGCATTCCGGAAACAAAATATCCGATGATGAGGATATACCATGAATCCGAAAGAGAAATGACTGCGCTGCCGAAAAGCGAGAACAAAGAATTGAGCGCATCGCCTTCGGTAATTTCAACAACATAAGTCAAAAGCATTGCAATAAAACCCGATATCAAGCCTATTGCGATTCCTTCAATCATGAAAGGCCAGCAGATGAAAACATTTGTTGCGCCGACCGATTTCATAACCTGAATATCGACTTTTCTTGAAACCATTGTAATTTTTATCGTGTTTGCAATAATAAAAAGCGAAACCACAATAAGAATTGCAACAATGATTACACAAATAAATGTTACAGATTTTTGAAGCGTTGAAATCTGCTTGATAATCTCTTGACTTTCACGAACAGATTCAACGTTTGAAACCGCTTTTATTGCGGCAAGAGTAGTCGAAAACTCCTCGATATTGCTGACTGTTATTCGATACGAATCGGGGAGCGGATTTTCAATCACGCCGTCAATCATTTCACGTTCAACGCCAAATTCCGAAAGCTGTTCGTTAAATCCCTCTTCCTTTGAAACATACTGAACCTCGGTAACGTTAGGTATTGCTTTGAGATCGGCTTCAATTTGTTTTTTTGAAGCTTCGTCGATGCCTTCTTTAACAAAGGCAACAACAACGTTTTGCTTTTCAACATCGGAAACAAGCGTCCTCATGTTGAAAAGAAGAAGGAACGAAACGCCGATGAGAAGCAAGCAGGCAGTCAAAACGCTTATTGAAGAAAGCGACATACTTCTGTTTGCAACAAGGTTTTTCAAGCCCATTTTTGTAAGGTATGACGTATTAAGTCCGCCGGAAAAACGCGAGTGCTTCTTTTTCTTTTTTGCGGGGGCTTTTGTGTTCGGTTTATTCGCCATCGGTTTCAACCTCCTTTTGTGGTTCTTCGGTTGACTCGGAAGTTACAGCGGCAGATGAAGCTTCGGTTTCGGCAGGCTGCGGTGCAGCACTTTGCGCAATATGAGCCGGCTGAGGCTTTACGGACGCTCTGAGCTTTGAACGTGAGGGAACGTCGGAAACAATTTTTCCGTTTTCAATTGTCACTATTCTGTGATCAAACTGGTGAACAAGCTCAAGGTCATGGGTAACAACAACAACCGTTGCACCCAAGGCGTTGATTTTGTCAAAAAGAGTCATAATGTCACCGGAAAGGACGGGGTCAAGGTTACCGGTCGGCTCATCGGCAATGATTACGGCCGGGTTGTTGACAAGTGCCCTTGCAATTGCGACTCTTTGACGTTCACCGGTTGAAAGCTGATTAGGAAAATTCCTTGCTTTTGAGGAAAGGTCAACAAGCTTTAAAACATAGCGAACACGTTTTGTTATTTTTCTTTCTCCCATTCCGATAACTCGAAGAGCAAACGCAACGTTGTCATAAACAGTCATTTTCGGAATGAGTCTGAAATCCTGAAAAACAATGCCGAGCATTCTTCTCAGGTAAGGAAGTTCCCTTCTCTTCATTGTTGAAAGATTATACGAGCCGACGGTAACAGTGCCGGAATCGATTTTTTCCTGACCCATGATAACGTTCAGGAAAGAGCTTTTTCCGGCTCCGGACGCACCGACAACAAAAACAAACTCGCCGTCTTCAATTTTAACGTTGACGTTATCAAGAGCAACTGCGCCGTTTGTTTTATATTTCATTGAAACATTTTTAAATTCAATCATTTTAAACCACTTTCACAAAAAATTCATTGATTTTGAAAGGCCTTTAAAAGCCTTTCGGGATCAATACTTGACCGGCTTTGCGTCAAGATATTTTTTAACCATGAGAGCGACTTTGAAAACAATTGCGTCATCAAACTCTCTCAAATCAAGGCCGGTAAGCTTTTTGATTTTTTCAAGTCTGTATACAAGTGTATTTCTGTGAACAAAGAGCTTTCTTGAGGTTTCGGAAACGTTGAGGTTGTTTTCAAAAAACTTTTGAATTGTGAACAGCGTTTCGTGATCAAGGCCGACAATCGAGCCTTTTTTGAAAATCTCCTTGAGGAACATTTCGCAAAGAGTTGTGGGAAGCTGATAGATAAGTCTTGCAATGCCGAGGTTTTCATAGGTAACAATTGTTTTTTCGGTGTCAAAAACCTTTCCGACCTCAAGGGCAATCTGAGCCTCTTTGAAAGAACGGGGAAGGTCTTTGATTCCGACAACGATTGAACCGATACCGATTATCGAATTAACATAATATTCGGTATGAAGCGAATCAACAATTGAACGGGCAAGCTTTTCAAGGTCTTTGACATCATTACCCGAACGAACCTCCTTGACAAGGGCGATATCAAATTCGTTTATATTGATTACAAGGTCCTTAGACTTGTCCGGAAAAAGCTTTGAAACCGCTTCGTTAATTGAAACGTCGCTTCTTTCTGCGGTTCTTATGAGGAGAACGCAGCGTGAAACTTCGTTATTGAGCCCGAGTTCACGGGTTTTAAGATAGATATCACCGGGAAGAATATTGTCAAGAATAACATTTTTGATAAAATTGCTTCTGTCATATTTTTCATCGTAATACTGCTTGATATTATTGAGCGAAACGGCAATGAGTCTTGCGTAATTTGCCGCCGCATCATCATCGCCGTCAACAAAAACGGCGGCATCAGGATGAAGCTGCATACCGATTGCGATAAAAGTTCTTCCGCCGATAACCTTCGGCTCAAAAGAAGTGACCTCTTCTTTGAAATCGGCAAAACCGGTTTCACCGATACGGCCAAGGTCGCTGCAGCATATTACGGTACCCGTGTTATCGACAACGCCGATTGTTCTGTCGATTGCGTCTTTCATTTGATGGATAATTCCCTGGAACAGTCTGTTTGACATGAAATGTCCCTCCAACCATTAATTATGTGAATTTTATACATTTTGACTATCGTCACTTTTACCATTTTACACAATCTATCGGCATTTTGCAATATAAAACGGTAAAATTTTTAGATATTTTTTCAAAAAAATTTTTCCGGCAAGATTTTTTTTGTAAGAAACAGCATTTTTTATTGGATTTGCGCCGTTTTTTCGTTAAATTTTACATTGTATAAATTCACCATAAGCAACGGTTAAAACGCCTTTTTAATCTTTTATGACAATAAAACCGTTTCGGTTATGTATAAATTGCATAGTTGCGAACAGCCGCCTTCTTTCGTTTTTCGTCAATCAAAGGTTATCATTAAAACCTAAAAAGCACTTAAAGAGAAAGCCGGCAGCATTGCCCGGGAAAATCAAACACTCTTTTGATAAAACAGCACCGAAAGCACCCTGCCGAACTTTACGCCGACATCGGTAAGCTCTCCTTTAAAAGAAAAGCCGTTCTTTTTATGGAAAGCAACGCTTTTTTCGTTTTCTGACGTGATGAGCGAAACAACATTATTTATCCTATACTTAGGTGCTTCATTTTCAAGTGCTTTATAAAGGAGTGAACCCATGCCCTTTGAAAGGCAGTTTTTGTCAAGATAGACCGAAAGGTCGGCGGTATGTCGATATGCGCTTCTTGCATTGAAAACGTCAAAGTATGCATAGCCGACAACGGTTTTTTCATCTTCGGCAACAAGGAACGAATAGCTTTTTGTTATGCGTTTTATGCGATCGGAAAATTCTTGAAGCGTCAGCGGCGTTTCCTCAAAAGTTATCGTTGTGTTTTCAATGTAGTAATTATAAATTTCAAGACAGCGTTCGATGTCTTTTTCTTCAACAGGTCGAATATTCAGCACGGTATCACCTCGGATGTTATTATATCATGAAAGTCAAGAAGGAAAAAGGCGCCCGAACGGGCGGCCTGTCAATGCCCGGACGGCTTTTTTTCAAGAAGCTCCTTTTCCGTTATCAAGTCAGCTCGAAGAAGAGCGGCAAAGATTATGCCGAACGGAAGAAGCAAAAGCCAAATCGCTTTTCCCGAAAGCAGATTGCAAAAAACCGTTCCTATTATTGCTCCCGCAAGGAAGAAGAAAAGCATTCCGAGATGCTTAAAGAGCTTTTCACGGTGCGATTTGTCACCCGTTTTTCGGTGATGAAACTCTTTTGCAAGGCCGATTCCGATTTGTCTGACGTGATTTGTGACAAAGGTTGTCGCAACGGAGACTCCCTGTGCCTGACGGAAGGTGTTATATTGCATTGATGCGATGAAATTCACCGCAACCTGAGAAATTTGAACCGGAATCGACTCCGGAAGAAGGCCGAGAACAAAAACAACAAGCATTTCAAATGCAATCAAAAGAGTGTCCCACCGCAGCGAGGTTTTATGCTTTGTCGGAACGGGAAGCAGCTCGGAAACGAACGTTCCGAAAAGATAAGCTGCAATCGGAATTAAATAATGAAATGCCTTTTCCCATTCGCCGGCACCGAGAGAAAGCCCGAGCAAAACGACGTTTCCGGTTTGAGCGTTGCAAAAAACTCCACCCCGAAGAAGATATGTATATGCACCCAGAAAGCCGGACACGGCAATCAATGTGAAATACACCCAATCCTTTTCACACTCAAGAAATTGTTTTTCCTTTTTCAAAGCCACCATTCCTTTTAAAAGATTATTTTCGATTTTTAGCCCCAAAAAGCGGCGACTGCACAACTGCAATCGCCGCCGATTATATGGAATTATATAAGTTTTCTTCCCATAAGAACGCCCATGACCGAAGCCATCATAAGGCCTCGTGTCCAGCCGCTTGAGTCACCGAGACAATGAAGTCCCTTGATGCTTGTGTTGAAATTTTCGTCCATCTTAACACGGTTGCTGTAGAATTTGAGCTCCGGTGAATAGAGAAGTGTTTCGGTTGAAGCAAAGCCTTCAACAACGTGATCCATCGCCTTGATGAAGTTGATGATGTTGGTCATTGCTCTGTAAGGCATTGCGGCGGTGATGTCTCCCGCAACGGCATCCGGAAGGGTCGGACGGACGTTTGACTGCATGAGTTCCTTTTCCCATGTGCGTTTTCCGTCAAGAATATCGCCGAAACGCTGAACAAGAATGTGTCCCGTTCCGAGCATATTTGTAAGTTCGCCAACCTTTTGAGCGTATGCTATCGGCTGATTGAACGGATAGCTGAAGTTGTGAGAACAAAGGATTGCAAGATTGGTGTTGTCGCTTTTGAGCTCCTTATATGAATGTCCGTTAACAACGGCAAGGTCGTTGTCGTAGTTTTCCTGACTGACAAAGCCGCCCGGATTCTGACAGAAGGTTCTGACCTTGTTTTTGAACGGCTGAGGATAGCCGATAAGCTTTGATTCATAAAGAGTCTCGTTGACTTTTTCCATAATCTCGTTGCGTACTTCAACACGAACGCCGATGTCAACCGTTCCCGGCTGATGGGCAATTCCGTATTCGGCGCAAAGGGTTTCAAGCCATTCGGCTCCCCTTCTTCCGGTTGCAACGATTGTGTGGTCGGCAAAAATTTCGGTTTCATGACCGCCCTTGCTGTCTTTGAGACGAACTCCTTTGCATTCGTTGTTTTCAAGAATAAGGTCATAGCACTCATAGCCAAACATCATTTCAACGCCGTTGTTGAGAAGGTACTGCTCAATGGCATAGTAAATTCCCTGAGCCTTTTCGGTTCCCATGTGACGAATCGGACAGTCAACAAGCTTCAGACCTGCCTGAATTGCCTTGATTCTGATTTCCTTCTTTCCAAGGCTGTCTTCAAGACCTTCAATATGTTCGTCGGCACCGAATTCAAGATATATTTTATCCGTGTAATCAATCGTATCCTGCGCAGTTTGTGCACCGATAAGAGTCGGAAGGTCGCCGCCGACTTCATAGCAAAGCGAAAGCTTTCCGTCGGAGAATGCGCCGGCACCGGAAAAGCCGGTGGTGATATGGCAATACGGCTTGCACGAAACGCAGACCTTGGTCTTATCCTTGGGGCAATGTCTGTTTTCAACAGCCTGACCTTTTTCAACGATCATAATGCTTTTTTTTGAGCCTTTTTTGATCATTTCAAGGGCGGTAAAAATGCCCGCCGGACCTGCGCCGATGATTACAACGTTTTTTTTCATTTTGTGAAGTCCTCCTTTTGAAAGTGTGAAGCAGCCTTAATGGCATAAAAACAGCACGGCCGCTGACCATGCTGTTTTATTTTATCATGAACCGAAGGAGAAAGTCAAGCAAAAAAACATTATTTGTTCATTCAGGGGTGTTTTTTGAGTTTTTCAGCGGATTTTCGGTTCAGTTTTCATAAAAGCTGTATCCACAATTTGTGAAAGTTGCGTTTCCGTCGTCGTCAAAAGTCACGTCAACAACGCCAACCTCCTTTGTTTTGTCTTTATGCAAAACGGTGAATGTTATTGTATCGCTGAATGCTGAAAGCTTTATATCCGGGTTTTCGGCAATAGCCGCAAGCATTTTATCGGAGCATTTCCATTTGAATCTTGACGTTGCTTCGTCATAATCAAGCGCAGTTCCATCTGTTTTGACGGTACATTTTTGACCCTTAAGGAAAGCCAGCATTTCGCTATGGATAAATTTATCAACATAATAACTGATTTCACCCCAGCCTGAGGAAAGCTCGGCTGTTACAGATTCAACGCTTTCAAAATCATCAAATTTCAGCTTAAAGTTATTGCTTGTTACGGCGGTGAAAATCATACCGTCTTTTTCAAAAACCGATTCGGTTTTGTTGTCATATTTTTTTGAATCCGTTTCCAATGCTTTAAGAATTTCGTCATTCCTTTTTTCAACCAAAGCGGCTCGTTCCTCTTCGCTCATGCCTTTTGCGTTTTCAAATGATATTTTATAGCCGTATGGAAAGCTTTCGTTAAAATTAAGCGTTTTGAAAGCGGTATCGTTTTTAAGCGCTTCTTCGTCGTCAATCGCTCCGGCAACCATTATGAACGGGTTGACATTGCCGTTTTTTTCGCTGTTTGACACCTGCGAAGAAGACGGGGAGGAAGGCAACGCAGTTTCGGTTTTATGGTTTTTGAGCGGGAAGTATACGCCGAGTGCGGCGGCAATTATTACGGCGGCGGCAATAAGGCCGGCAAAGGTTTTTTTCATTTTCATCTTCGATTTCCTTTCGTAATTTAATTTTGCTTTAAGTCTTGTTTTAAGATATACGTCCGGTTCAATAAGATCGAGCGCAGCTTTAAACTCTTCTTTTTTCATTGCGCATAATCCTCCAATTCAAGTTTAAGTAATCTTCTTGCCCGTTCAAGCCGCATTTTTACGGCGGAGACGCTGATTTTAAGTATTGATGAAATTTCTTTAACCGTCATATCATTGTAGTAGTACAGAATTACGGAAGATTTATACTTATCCGGAAGTTCCAACACCCTTTTGAGAACCTCTTTAAGGTTTTCGCTTTCTTCATATGCCGTTTCTTCAACAAACGAAAGCGAAACGTTTTTTCGCTCCGCTTTTTTGAGGCGGTCAAAGCACTTGTTTTGTGTAACCCGAATGAACCATGCCTTTTCGTGGTTTTCGTCTTTAAAAGTCTTTTTTGTTTCAAGATACTTTATGAAAACGTCGTGAAGAACATCTTCGGCATCGGAGGAATTGCCAACATACAAAAAAGCGATTTTATAAAGCATTTTTCCGTAATTTTGATACTTTTTTTCAAATTCTTTTTCGAGATCTCGTTTTTCCATAAGTACCTCCTTTCACTCATAAAACGAATGTGAAATCCGTTCGGTCACATTTTTAAATCAAAACTTTTTTCAATCAGTCGAAGCAAAAGCTTTGAACCTTATAAAAACAAATTAACCGCCGATTATGTTGACTGACAACCGGCGGTTATTATAATTTAACGTTGAAAAAAGTTCAATATTTCACTTAGCCGAAGGCGAGCACGTTTACATTGCGTGTTCGGTCAGAACGATTTCGCCATTATCGGTGAACGTTGCTACTATTCCGTCTCGGTTCACGCAGGAATATATCGGAACTTTTGCCGTTACGGTGAGGTTCCACTTGACGTTTGGATAGATTTTTCCGAGATAGTTCGTCACGATTGCAATTTTAGGTTTAAGCTTTTTAAGAAAGCTTCGTGAAGATGAACCGAAGTAGCCGTGGTGACCGATTTTTAAAAGGTCAACCTGTCCGATAGAATCACCGTAATACTTTTCAAGCCCGGATTTTGCGGTAAAGTCTGCGGCAAGAAAAGCGGTGTGCTCCCCTTTTGTCAGCTTCACTCCGACGCTCGAAGCGTTTTCGCCGTTGCCTTTAAGCTCTTCGGGAGTTACGGTGTTAATGAAAAGAACCTTGAAATCACCGAACATGAACTCCTTATCGGGCAAGTCATGAATGGTTTCAACATTTTTTTCTTTGAGGGCAGCCATGATTTTGTTATAGGTTTCGGCATTGCCCCAGCCTTCGCTTTCAAGGTCGGTTCCGACGCTTTGGTCAAACACCTTGAAATACGCTTTATCAATCACGATATCGTTATCTTTAATGATATCCTCAAAATTGCCGTAATGGTCATAATGGCAGTGCGTTCCGAGAATAAAATCAAGGTGAACTTTTCCGTCGCTTTTTGTTGCAGCTTTTTTAAGATAGTTTATCACATCATCACGAAAGCCGTGATATTCTGTCTTTTTGCGGGGGTTATGGTTGCCCTCACCGGAATCAACAAGTGCAAAATGTCCGTTGCTTTCAATGAGAATACAGTCGGAATTTGCAGTGTTGAGAAAATGAATACGGTCATCGCCGTTTTTGAGGTCGAAGGTCTCGTCAGTAAAAGTGTATTCCTTTTCATATTTATTGCAAAGAACAAGGGTATAGATATCAAGAAGAAAAACCGATGCCATAATGAACGTGATTATTACGGTTGCAATTTTTCGGGCGAGCTTTTTTTTGCCTTCAGACGCTTTTTTTGTTTTTTTACTCATTTGTTCACCCTCCTGAATACAACGGAAATAAGAACGCAAACAATCGCCGCAGTGAAAACGTCAGCAAAAACAAAGCCGAGTGCCGAAACAAAAAATGAAACGATTTCAAAAAAGTTCCGCTTTTTGAACACAGACGCAACCGAACCGAACGGCACGGCTTTCCACGCAGAAACAATGAACACAACCGCAAGCGAATGAAGCGGTATCCTTGAAATAACCGCAGGGCAGAACACGGCAAAAATTGTTGCGGCGGCAAGAGCGGCAAGTGCAGAAACGGGTGTATAAACCGCAATTTCGCCTGTTTGCGAAGGCAGTCCGCCGAGAAGCGACGAAACACCGCTTGCCGAAGCGGAAACAACCGAAGTTCTTTTTTCGAGCGGTTTAAAAATTGCAAAAACAACGGCAAGCGCAAATGCACCCTTGAGTACATTTATGATATTTTCGCTTTCCGCAAACGCAGAAAAATCAATTATCGGAAAAAAGGTTTTTAAACCGGAAAGAGCTTTCATATCGGAAAGCTCACCAACTTCAAGTATAGGCGTTGTTTCCTTGTTTGGATTAAGAAAAAGGTTGAGCACAAGCGGAATTAATACGGAAACAAATTCGGCAGGAAGGACCTTTGAAAGCTTTTTGAACTTGAACGGATAGGTAATCATTGCAAAAAGAGTTATCGTTCCGTAAAAAACGCCACGCCAATTCGGGTGAAAACCGAGATAGCGATAGTTTTTAAGAATTTCAAGCGTATACGCTCCGGTTGCACCAATGCCGAAATAATATGTTGTCAAAAGTGCCGTTGCCGAAAAAGCAAGACCGATTGCCGCACCGACTTTTACCTCCGGCAAAAAATCAAGTGATTTCGGTGAAGCGACAAGCAAAAGATACAACACTGCACCGACAAGTATTGAAAGCGGCAAACCGCTTTTTCCCGCTGTTCCGGCAACAAAAATCACGGGCACAAGCAAAAACGCACTCGGCGAAAGTATTTTTTTATTAAGCGAAACCGAAGCCGCCGCACAAACTATAGTCGTTGCGAGAGCGAAAAACACGTTCATTGAAAGGCATGAACACGCCGCAAGCGAAAGGAAAAAGATTTTTCCGGCGGCAGTGAGCCCAAAGCCGGTTTCGGCAAGAATTTTTCTTTTTTGTTCTTTCATCAGTTACACCTTGTATCTTTAAAATCAGCTAATACTATACATGATTTATACAAAAATAGCAAGTCTTTTTTGTATAGACTGATAAAAAAGTGTGTATTCCGAAAGAACCGGACGGTTTTATTCAATTTCAAGTTTATTGAGAAGATTTCTGATTTCCGCAATCGAGCCGAGCAAAACTTAATATCTTTTCCAACATATTCGCCTGCCTGTTTTGCCGTTACGGTGAAGCGGTTTTGTTACACAAATAATATACAATATTAAAAAATCAAAAAGCTGCCGCAATCGTTGAGTTTGACTACGGCAACTTTTTATATAGGTTATGTCTCGTTTGCAATTTGAACGATATTGTTTATCACAAACTGCTGAGCGTCGGCATTATAAATTGTTTTCCTATACGGTATGCCGTTCAAGCTCACTGCGTCAACGGTAAAAATACCGATGGATTCTCCCTTTTGCGTTGTCTCTTTTGAACTTTTATCGTTGCGTACAAACTCTGTAAGATAACCCTCTTTCAAAAGCCAGCCGGTTATTCTTGAATAAGAAATCTTTTTGACCCCTTCATCAAGCACGGCTCCGATTCGTTTTGCAATGATTGAAATTCCTACTGCATCTTGAGAGATTTCTATCCTTGAAAGCTGTTCGTCGCTTATTTCAAAATTCTTTGTGCGTACAACTTTTTTGACCTCGCCGCCGTTTTGAATAACCTTTTCGAGTACGCCGGAAACATAAAAAAGGCAGCGGCTTATGCGCACGTTGTTTATCACGCTGTCATCGTGAATTTCGGTTTCGGTGAGCGGATCTATGCCGTTTGCAAGTTTGTCAATATACATTTTTGCCCTTTGAAGTGTTTCAATTTCCGTCATTTTTATTTCTCTCCCTATTGTTATTTACAGATATATCATACAATAAAGCCCAAGTAAAAGCAAGAATTTGGCAAAATAAAAAAGAGCGCCCGTTTGTGAACTGCCCCAGATTGTGCAGACAGTACAAAAAAGACTACCTAAAGTAGGAAATTAAATTTTAAGCAACAAACTGATTTTTGATTTGAGCGCAATGCCGGATTTTATCTTTCGTTGCTTTTCGTTATATCGTGTAATGAAATTGGTTAATTGTTTCATGGTATAACCATACTTTTCACAAATTTTTCGCTTAGTTATCCCTTGACTCCTTAATTCTATTATTTCGTCTTCATATTGACTTATATGTTGATAACTTTTTGGCATAAAAAATCCTCCTATGGTAGTTTCTTTAATTCTACCATAGGAGGTCTCTTTTTTCTATTGTCCATTTTTTATGGACTTGTTCACGTTGGCACTCTTTTTTATTTAATTAATAGCCGAAATACTGCTTGAAGAAGTCTTCAAAGCTGCTTGCTCCGCCCCGGTAATAACCGTCGGCATTTGCAGCCTGAGTTGTTTCTTCTGTAGTGTTACCCTTATCTTCAACAAGAGTGAGGGTAACATCAAATTCGGTTGTTTTATAGGTTCTGCTTTCAATTCTGCAAAGGTTAAGCGTGATTGTGTCACCAACTGCACCGGTGTTTATGAGGTCAAGAAGAACGCTTGAATCGTTCATCTTTTGTCCGTTAACGCCAATGATAAGGTCACCGACTTGTGCCTTTGTATTAACAAGCGAGCTGTCTGTTGAAATTCCGGCAATTACAAGCGAGCCAGCCGGAAGTCCTTTGATTGCAACAACCATACTGTAAAGCTGATAGGAACTTACGGAAGCATATTCGATTCCGAGCTTCGGTCTGTTGGGAACATAGCCGTATTCAATAAGGCTTTCGGCAACTGATTTTGCGGTTGCAATAGGAACGGCAAAGCCCATACCTTCATAGTCCGTTGCGGCGATTTTTGAAGAGTTGATGCCGATTACCTGGCCTGCGGAATTGACAAGCGCACCGCCTGAGTTTCCCGGGTTGATTGCAGCGTTATGCTGAATGCAGGTCATTGTATAGGTTGAAGAAACCGAACGGTCAATTGCGGAAATGATTCCGTCCGTCATTGAACCAAAGTACTCGGAACCGCCGGGATTTCCGATTGCATATACGGTTTCACCGACTTTAAGCGATGTTGAATCGCCGAGCTCGGCAAGAGGAATGTCGATCGCTTCAACTTTAAGAACGCCGATGTCGGTTCTTGTGTCATAAGCAACAAGAGTTGCTTCATAGGTTTTTCCTTCAAGGGTTTCAACTCTGTAGGTTATATTTTTATCGCTGATAACATGAGCACAGGTGAGAATATAGGTATATTTTTTTGTTTTGTCAAGAGCCATTGCAACGCCGGAGCCTTCGCCTGAAAGCTTTCCGGCTGAATACGTCATTACGCCGACAACGCTTTTTCTTGCCTTTTCGGCAACTTCAACGGCAGAAAGCTGTTTTACTTCGGAAGAAGTTGAATATTCAACGGGCGAAGTAGTGCTTTCGCCGACAGCGGAAGAAGGAGCTTCGATGCCTTGAGACGGATTTGTTGTTGAAGGGCTGTTGATTCCTTTGTCTCTGCCGAAGAATGAGGCAACGATTGCGGCAACGGCAACAATAACAACAAGTGCAACGGCAATGCCTGCAATTTTTTTGCCGTTCTTTTTCTTCGGCTGATGCGGAGCCGGCGGCGTTGTTCCGGCATAGCCGTAAGGTCTGTACTGCGGCTGAGCGGGACGCTGAGAATTTTGCTGCGGCTGTCCGTAAGGAGGACGGTTCACATTGTTTGCGCCGAAACCGTACTGAGAGTTCTGTGTGCTGTAAGGATTATGATTCTGCTGAGGTGCGGAATTATTTGAAGCGTTGGCATTATTCTCGGCATTGTTTAAAGCCGAATGCTGCGGCTGCGGCTCAAAAGGCGTTGAGGAAGAGAAGTATACGTCTTTCTTTTCTTCGGAAGAAGCGAAAGATTCGGGAGTTTTCGGAACTTCAAAACCTTCGGCTTCCTTTTTTTCTTCGGGGCTGCTTTCGTTGTTTACGCCGCCCGAAAAGACATCATATTCGTTATTTCTGTTTTCAAAATCATCTGACATAATTGATTGCTCCTTTCATTTTAAAACAGAAAAGCTTTTGCTTTGTTGAATGTAATATAATTTGTTTCGCTAAAAGTAACTTAAAAGGAAAACTAAAATTTGCTTAAAAGCGCAAAACTGTCTTTTGATTACTTTTCTTCACGGGGAAGTTTGAAAGAAAACTCGGTGTATTCGCCGTCCTTGCTGCTTGCGGCAATTTCGCCGTCATGCATATTAATGATTGTTTTGACAATATAAAGGCCGAGTCCGACACCCTTGACATCAAAGCTTCGTGATTTGTCAACCTTATAAAAACGTTCAAAGATACGTGAAATTTCTTCGTTTGAAACGCTGACTCCGGTGTTTCTGATTGTTACGCAGGTTTCGGTTTCGGTATTTTTTGCAAAAACGGTTATTGTTCCGTTTTCGGGCGTAAACTTGACCGCATTGTCAAAAAGGTTATAGATAACCTGCTGAACAAGATCCTTGTCGGCATAAGCCGTGACCGGACTCATTTCTTCAAAGCCTTTTATAGTGATATTCTTTTCATCAATTCGCCTTTCAAAGCTGAGAAGCGTATCAAAAATCTGTTTTGAAATATCATATTCGGCAGGAGAAAGTGCAACTTCACCAGCTTCGATTTTTGAAAGGTTAAGCATTGAAACAACAATTCTTGCAAGACGTTTTACTTCGCTTGAAACGGTTTGAAGATATTTTCGCTGTTCGTTTTCAGGTATTGTTCCGTCCAAAATTCCGTCAATAAAGCCGCCGATTGTTGTCATCGGAGTTTTAAGCTCATGCGAAACATTGGCAATAAAGCTTTTTTGCGCTTCTTCGTTAACGGCAAGTTCATCGGCCATTTTGTTGAGTGCGGCGGCAAAAGAGCTGAAGTATCCCCTTTTATAATTTTCGTTGGCTCTGTGTTCAAACTCACCTTTTGCAAAGTGTTTTGTAACTTCCTCCATTTCTTCAAGAGGAACGGCAATGCCTTTGCAAAGCTGATAAATGACAAGTGAACTGATTCCGAGAAGGATTATCGTTGTGAAGAAGAACACGTTGAGAATACCGAGAATATACGGCAAAAGACCTTCAACCGCATTTTCAACGGCAAAAACCGCACCGATACTTTCTCCGCCCAAAACATCGTTTGAAATAGGAACGGCAACAACAAACTTTCCACGACCGAAAACCGGATCGGAAACATAATTTGTGAAACCGTTGCTGAGCGCACGGTTCATATAATCTTCGGTTATTTTCATTTTTCCGTGTTCGGCGCAAAAGCCGTTGATTGAATTTTCGCAAACAAGAATATTGCCTTCACGATCCGTTATGAAATAATCGGATTTTGTTGCGGCAGACATGGTGTTCAGCGTGCTGCTCAAAAGCTTTCTTGTGTGATCGGCTTCGCTTCGGTCGGCAAGGTGATATTCCTTTGCAACGCTGACAATGTTTCTTGCGTTGCCGACAAGTGTATCGGTTTTATCGTTCCACCACTGGCTTGAAACAAAAACAATGAGAACCAAACCGAGCGCAACCATACAGCCAAGAACAATCGAAGCGGCAAAAGCAAAATAGCGGCGAAAAATTGTGCTTCTTTTATAAATAGGCTTTTTTTTGGGTTCTTTTTTTTTCAACGTTTTTCTCTCCTTTCACAAAAAGCGTTCAGACACTGCTTTTTTGGGGCAGTGTCTGAAAAAACATTTGATTATTCCTTGGTCTCGAATTTATATCCGACACCCCATACGGTACGAAGCTCCCATTTATCCGAAACGCCGTCAAGCTTTTCGCGAAGGCGTTTTATGTGAACGTCAACCGTTCTTGAATCACCGTAATAATCAAAGCCCCAAACTTCGTCAAGAAGCTGATCACGGGTGAAAACCCTGTTCGGATTTTTTGCAAGGTGAAAAATGAGTTCCATCTCTTTGGGCGGGGTGTCAACCTGAACGCCGTTTACACGAAGTTCATAGTTTGTGAGATTGATTGAAAGCTTGTCATAATGAACTTCTTTGACTTCATCGGCCATGCTTGAAGCGGAGCGGCGGAGAACCGCTTTGATTCGGGCAACAACTTCCTTTGCGTCAAAGGGTTTTACAACGTAATCATCCGCACCGAGCTCAAGACCGAGAACACGGTCAAAAACTTCACCCTTTGCGGTGAGCATGATAATGGGTACTTCGGAAAACTTTCTGATTTCACGGCAGACCTGCCAGCCGTCAAGTTTCGGAAGCATTATATCAAGCAAAACAAGCGCCGGATTTTCGGCATTGAAAGTTGAAACCGCAGAAGCCCCGTCGTTTGCAATAACAACGGTATACTCTTCTTTTTCAAGATAAAGTCTCAACAATTCGCAAATATTAAGATCATCATCAACAACAAGGATTTTTTCAGCGCTCATTTTATCTCCTCCGTAAAAAACAGATTTTATCCGAAATTATATATCGTTCATTTTATATACTGAACCTTAAATCAAGTTATTATGCGACAAGTTTATAACAAAAAACTCTTAAACATATTAAAATTTTTTGAATTTTTGCAAATAGTATTCGATTTTTTTGCTCACATTCTTTCAGGTGCATCAACCTTAAGAAGCGTGAGAACATTTTTCATTGTGTTCTTTACGCAAACGCAAAGGAAAAGCCTTGCTTCCATAATTTCCTTATCCTCAACGTTAACACGGCAGGCGTTGTAATACTTATGGAAAAGGGTTGCAAGTTCAATTGCGTAATGGGTAACTTTTGCAGGGTCATAATTTTTTGCGGCGCTGACAATTACGCCGGGAAGCGAAGCAAGATGAGAAATAAGCGCACGTTCTTCGCTTTCCTTGAGTTTTTCAAGCTGAGTCTCTTTGCATTCGCAAACGGTTTTTCCTTCAGAAGCAAGCTTTGAAAGAATACTGCAAATTCTTGCGTGAGCATACTGGCAATAGTAAACCGGGTTTTGCGAACTTTGCTTCACCGCAAGATCAAGGTCAAAATCCATCACCGAACCCGGTTCCTGCATATTGAACATGAAGCGGACTGCGTCAATCGGAACTTCTTCAAGAAGGTCAACAAGCGTGATTGCGTTGCCGGTTCTTTTTGACATTCTTACAACATTTCCGTCGCTCATAAGGCGAACAAGCTGCATCAAAAGAACATCAAGGCGGTTTTCGTCAATACCGACAGCCCTCATTGCGCCCTTCATTCTTGCAACATGGCCGTGGTGGTCTGCGCCCCAAACATCAATTGCTTTTTCAAAACCTCTTTTTTGAAGCTTGTTTCTGTGGTACGCAATGTCGGCGGCAAAATAGGTCGGGTTGCCGTTGGTACGAACAAGAACGTCGTCTTTAAGCTCAAGCTTATTAATATACTCCTGGCTCTTGCCCTGTTCTTTGAGCATTTCGGTTTGAATCTCAATGTTTTTATACCAAAGAGCACCGTCTTTCTCATAGGTATATCCACGCTCTTTAAGAAGGTCAAGCGTTTCTTTGAGTTCACCGCCGTTATGAAGCGTGAGTTCGCTGAACCATGTATCATATTTTATGCGATATTTTTCCATCGCCTTTTTCATGTTTTCGATATTCTTCGGAAGAGCAAAGTCAACAAGAGCTTTTCTTCTTTCCTCTTCGCTTTTTTCAAGATAGCTGTTGCCGTAAAGGTCGGCAAATTCCTTTGCACGTTCTTTGATGTCTGCGCCGTGATAGCTGTCTTCGGGCAGTTCAACGCTGTTTTCACCTTTAAAAATCTGCTGATATCTCACATCAAGCGAAAGGGCAAACTTATCAATCTGGTTGCCTGCGTCGTTGACATAAAATTCACGGCTCACATCATAGCCGGCATATTCCAAAACGGCGGCAAGGCAGTCGCCGAGTGCACCGCCCCTGGCATTGCCCATATGCATAGGACCGGTCGGGTTTGCGGAAACAAATTCAACGTTGATTTTTTTGCCTTTTCCAAAATCGCTTTTCCCGTAATCGTCACCGAGTTTTCTTATATCAAGAAGAACGTCCGCATAGTATTTATCGCCCAGATAAAAGTTGATAAAACCGGGACCCGCAACTTCGATTTTTTCAAAGTATGTTCCGTCAAGCGAAACAAAGGAAACGATTGTTTCCGCAATCTTCCTTGGCGGAAGGCGGAAATTGCGGGCGTTGACCATTGCGGCATTGACCGAAAAATCACCGTTTGCTTTGTCTGCCGGAACCTCAATTTTATATGCCGCACTTTCGTTCTGCGGAAAATCACCGTTTTTTGCGGCGGACAAAATTGCGCCGTCAATGAGTGAATTTATTTGTTCTTGGGCTTTTTCTGTTGTAAGTTTCATTTTTATATATCCTTTCCTCTCCGTCAAAGCCGTTCTTCAAGCTTTATATTGAATTCTATTTCGCCGAGCGGATGCATATCAATATCGGTGCAGTATTTGAAATCGAGCGTTCCTCCGCTCTTTTTCATTTTTGAATTGATATTCAGCGCACTGACACCGAGCGAAAACGAGCCGTATGGCGTTGTGTGATGCGAAACATGGCGAACGTTTTTTTCAACAATCATGTGTGAATTATAATTTCCGTCACGGCTGATTGTTATGCAGTTTCCGTTTTCAACATGAAGCGTTGTTACAGAACCTTTCATGTCGCCGTCTTCATCGGTATAAGTGATGTAATAATCGTCTTCTTCACCTTTTAAAGAGGCTCTTGCGGTCATGTCAAGGATATCCCTGTCACCGTCGGTATCCTGAACGGTATGAAGCGTTATGAGATAATTTTCTTTCAATTTTACAATATTCCTTCCGCAAAAATAATGAATAATATAATTTGTAAATGCAGCCGCAAAGGCTGCAAAACTTATAAAGTGTAGAAAATACGGCTACATGATATCACATATTTCAATAAAAATCAAACCGAAAACCGCCCGTTTTCAAAACTTTTTTGCCGCTCATTTAACCGATTGGACAAACATGACATTATTATTCCTTTTCGGGTTTGATTTTTTTGGAAAAATATGCTATAATCCCGATATGCGGCGAAAAGCAACATTTGTTTTGCTTTTTTGCGAAAAGACTTTATTTTCAACCGTTTTTTCGGTTGCCAAAAAGGAGAAGATTTGATGAAACTCAAAAAAACGTTCAGCTTTTTTCTTTCTTTGTCTCTTGCGTTTTGTTCTTCGCTCGGACTCGTTTCCTTTGCAAAGGAAACAAGCTTTGAAAAAAACTGCCCAACCGTTCATGTTGTGGGCTTTATGTCATGTTCGCTTTATGAAAATCCCGGAACGGAAAACCAAAAGCAGATTTGGCCGCCTTCAAACGACGCTATAATCGGTGCGGTCAAAGAGGCACTCCCCGCCCTTGTTTCGGTTTCGGTCACAAAAGATTGGAAAAAGTTTTCCGATGCAATAATTCCGGCCGCAAACAAGATTTTTGAACCGGTTTGGCTCAACGAAAACGGCGAAAATGACAGCAACACCGGTGTTGACTTTTCATACCCGTCAAAAGAAGAAGTTCTTTCAAAGGATAAATTCACATTTAAATATGACTGGCGTTTAAGTCCGCTTGAACTTGCAAAGCAGTTAAATGACTTCATTGAATATATCTGCAAACAAAGCGGAAGCGAAAAGATTTGCCTCACCGCTCATTCTTACGGCGGAGTTGTCTCTCTTTCATATATAAACATTTTCGGAAGAGACAGGCTTCAGGGAGTTGTTTTTGATTCGACCGCAATTTTCGGCGAAACCTATACGGGCGAATTGCTCACAGGTCAAATCAAGCTTAGCCTTGACGCAATCAAAGGCTTTCTTTCGTTTGCCCTTGACGGAACAAACTACAAAACACTTGTTTCGACTCTCACAGAGCTTCTTTCAAGAGCCGGCGTTCTTGATTTTGTTATGAGCTTTGCCGATGAAATGCTTGAAGGAATCAAAGACGACGCTATTGCTCAGGTTGTTATGCCGCTGTTTTGCCGCTGGCCGACCATTTGGGCCATGTGTCCGGACGAATATCTTGAACGTGCATACAGCTATGTTTTCGGCGAAATTTGCGGCGGCGACACAGCGACTTACGCAAAGCTTATTCAAAAGCTTCATGCCTTTGACGGAACCGTCAGAAAAAACAAGATAAACCTTTTGACCGAAACCGAAAAGCAATGCCGTTTCGGCGTTTATTCCGCATACGGCTACAGTGCGGTTCCGATCACTCCGACATGGAACGCAAATGGCGACGGCGTTATTGACACAAAATACACTTCCTTCGGCGCAACGGTTGCCCCCGTCGGTCAAAAGCTTTCGGACGAATATCTTTCGGGCAAAGACGAAAAGTATATTTCACCCGACAAACAGATTGACGCTTCAACCTGCCTTTTTCCCGAGCAGACATGGTTCATAAGCGGACTCAAGCATTCCACCGGTCACGATTCGCTTGAAGAGCTTTCAAATGCCATTCTTTATTCAAACGAAAAGGTTACCGTTGACACATTTGAAAAATATCCCCGCTTCCTTGCTTTTGACCACCGGAGCGAAAGCGTTGACGAAAACAAGGGCGAAGAAAACATTTTTGTCCGCTTCTTCAAAGCCGTTGCCGAACTTTTTGACGCAATCAAAAGGCTGTTTTCGAGAATTTTCGGAAAGTGATTAAAATAAAAGGAATACGAGGAGAAATTACGAATGAAAAAAGTTCTTAGCTTGTTTCTTGCGCTTTTAATGATTCTTTCGGTTTCGGTATGCGCTTTTGCCGCCGAGGGAACCAAAACCGAAACAATCACTGAAAGCGACCCCATGATCATGGTTCGGGGGATGGACTTCATGAACGTTAAAGTTGACCCGAACACAAAAGACGAAAAAGCCATTAACGATTTCAGCGTTAAAACAATCGCACCGGCCGCCGTTAAAGCCCTTTTTGAGCTTTTTATCAAACGCAGCAAGGACGAAGCGATTGACACCGTCCTTGACTGTGTATACGAGGTTCTCAAATACAACACAATGGACGAAAACGGCGACCCGGCTTACAACACCGGAATGAGAGATTATTCGCTCAGCGCAGACCATTATCCCGAGCTTTTTGAAGAAGAAGGCTGTGAACTCGGAATGGTTCGCACCGCACTTGAAACATACGGAAAAAAGTATGTTTACTATGTCAGCTATGACTGGCGTGTTGACCCGTTTGTTGTTGCAGACCAAATCAACAACGCAGTTCAGCTTGCCGTTAAAAACACCGGTCACAAAAAGGTCAACATTGTTTGCGCAAGCATGGGCGGAATCATGACAATGGCATACCTTTCAAAGTATGGTTATGAAAACATCGGCCGCTGCATTTTTGATTCTTCAACCTTCTGCGGCGCACAGGTTGCCTGCGACGTTTTCACCGGCAGACTTCAGATTACGGCAGAAAACATTTATAACTATCTTTCAAACGGAAGCGCAAATGCAGCCGGAAAATTTGCAATGAACGTTCTTTACAAGTCCGGCGCAATAAAGCTTCTCACAAAGCTCACCGATTACATTCTTGAAAACCGCAAGAGCGACATTTATGACCGTGTTCTCAAACCGATTTTCGGCCACTCGCCCACCCTTTGGGGTCTTATCTGCGAAGATGATTACAACAAGGCAATGAATTTTGTTTTCGGCTCAAGAGACAATGTTACCGAAACCTTCCTCAAAAGAACCGACGCACTTCAAAGCATGATGAAAAACAGAACGGCACTTTTGAAAGAGATGATTTCAAAGGGTGTTAAAATCAACGTTCTTTCAAATTACGGCTCACCTGTTACTCCGTTTTGCGAAAGCTCCGATTTTTCGGGCGACACAATTCTTGAGGCATACAACACTTCGGGCTTTGCAACGGTTGCAAAATTCGGAAAAACGCTCGGCGATGATTACAAAGCAGCAAATCCTGCCCTTGTTTCGCCGGACAACTGCGTTGACCTTTCAACCGCAATTCTTCCGGAATACACATACATGATCAAAAACGCTCCGCACGTTGCCGGTTCATACGGTACGGATTACAGCGATTTTATTATGTATCTTCTTTCAAACACAGGAAGTGCAAAAGCCGGTTCCAATCCGAAATATCCGCAATTCATGATTTCTGACTTCAACACGCAAACGCTTTCGGCGTTTGAATAAAATCAATAATACAAAAGGGGCTGTTTTGAAAAAAAGCAGTCCCGTTTGTTATGTCTCAAAAGACAAGTATTAAACTTAAAAGTTATCAGCCTTTACCCGGCCGCCTTTTATAAAGCGACGCAAAAAGCAGAAACAAAAGCATAACGCCGAGGCATATTCCGTAAATTGCAAGGTTTTTTAAATTGAGCGTTGATGTTCCGCTTTGGCTTGCTCCGGGAAAATTCATTTGTCCGTTGCCGCCGGGAAAGTTTCCGCCGCCGATGTTCATGCTCTCGGGCTTATACAAATTTCCGCTTTGAACGCCGTTGATTTTTTCCAAAAGTGCCTTGTTAAACATTGTCAAAATAAACGCTGTAAATTGTGTACCTTCCGTTTTCGTTTGAATGTGCGTCCGTTTTCATAACAGGTTTGATTCGCCGGCTGATTGCAAGATAATCGGACTTTGAAATTTTGTATTTCAGTTCGTGGCGGAATTTCGGCTTGTATCGGTACATTTCGGTGTGCCCCATCAGTATCCTCCCTTCGTTCGTGTGAAAACAGTTTATCGTTTAATTCTAAAGGCCGCCTAAAAAAAAGTTCGGCCTTTCCTTTAGGTTCTCTTTAGGTAGGATTCATACGGCGCACTATGACCGTTTTCAACAAAAAGCAAGGATATGCGGTAAGGAAAATCAATGCTTTTGTACATTGAAAAAAAGTCCATTCTTTTGCTATACTTATAGTACGCTTTATTACATTAAAGGGCAGAGTTTTTTGTTCCGGCTTTTTGGGCGGAGGAACTAATTTATCAGGGAAGTATCAAAATGAACAAAAGCAGAAAAGGCAATTTTATCGGAAGCATACTTTTAACCGTTTGCGCAATAATTTGGGGAAGCTCGTTTGTTTCGCAAACAACGGGCGCACAGTACGTTGGGCCTTTCACATTCATGGCTTTGCGCTCGTTTCTCGGTTCGCTCACTCTTGTTCCGGTTATACTTATAAAGGACGCTTTTCAAAAGAAAAGGGGTACGTACATCGGCCTCAAAACAAAAAAAGAGCGAAACTTTTTTATCAAAGGTTCGCTCGCCTGCGGTGTTTCGCTTTGCGTTGCCTCGTGCCTTCAGCAGATAGGAATTGACAAAGGCACATCCTCCGGCAAAGCCGGATTCATCACCGCTTTTTATATTCTTCTTGTTCCGATTTTCAGCGTGGTTCTCAAAAAAAAGATACGTCCGATCATTTGGCCTTGCGCCGCAGTTTCGCTTGTTGGGCTTTATCTTCTTTGTGTAAACGACAACAGCGTTCAAAGTTCGGACGCATATGTGCTTGCGTGTGCGTTTTTCTTCACGGTTCAGATTCTTATTGTTGACGTTGTTTCGCCAAAGGTTGACGGAATCAAGCTTTCATGCTGTCAGTTTTTTATCGTCGGCGTACTTGCGGCGATACCGATGATTCTTTTTGAGGACGTTTCGTTCGACTTCATCAAGGCCGCCGCTCCGTCAATCGCCTATTCCGGCATCATGTCAAGCGGCGTTGCGTACACGCTTCAGATACTCGGTCAAAAGCGCACGGAGCCTACGATTGCTTCAATGCTTATGAGTCTCGAATCGGTTTTTGCGCTCATTTCGGGAATGATAATTCTTCACGAAGCGCCAAGCACAAAAGAGGCCATCGGCTGCGTTTTGATGTTTGCGGCAATCATTGTTGCCCAGCTTCCGGAAAGGAAAACGAAAAAGATAACAAAAGCGTAATTATAAAAATGCGGGCTGTCGGAATGGACAGCCCTTGTTTATTAATAGTGCATTGCGCCGCAGGAACATTCCTTGTTTATTTTGAAAAGCTTCCAGAAAAAGCGTGCAATTTTATAGAAGAACCTTGAAATGCCGCCTTTGTGGCAAATGTGGGTGCAGTGCTTTTCGGGTGCAATGTCTTCGTTACAATTATCACAATAGCCGTCATTGTTTGCGTCTTTATGTCCTGTTGCTTTTTCTGTAATTTCAACAAACCAATCACCGCAAATTGTGCAATAGGTATATTTCAGTCCGTCAAGTTCGCAGGTTGCATTTCTGTCATCAAACCATTCACCGTTCGATATATGTTCGTGATATGTTGATTCAACCTTTGCCGGCGAATATGAAATATCATCATTTGAAGTTAATGAATAATTGCAATCATTAAGATAATCATTGCTGATTGTTTGAGTATATGTTGTTCCGATTTCAAGCGGAATATTTTCAATATATGACGTACTCAAAAGTGAATCGGACGATGCATATTCCGAAACCTCAATGTTCATTGTTCCCGTTGCGGATGAAACATATTCTATGCGATAACTGTCATCAAAAAGGAACACCGTTTTTTCATCACCGTCAACGGAAATTGATGCATTTTCATCCGTGAGAGTAACAACATTCTTTTCAACGGCGGCAACAAGTTGATTTTCGGAGTTATATACATATACGTCAACCGGGCATTTTATCGTGACCTTTCTTGCCGGAGTAACAATCAATTCAAAAATCAAACCCGAAACCGACTTATACTTTGTATGACTCAAAATTTCATTCAAAGTAGTTCCGAAAATTATATCAACGGCTTTGTTGGCGTTATTTCCCCATGATTTGTTGTATGCTTTTTTCAGCTCGGATTCAGCTATTTTGTATGCCGCATTTGCAAAAGCAGTCAAATTGCAGCCGCTAAGATTTCCGCAATATCCGGATCTTTTGATTTCAGCAGGTAATTTATTTGCCGTCCAACCGGGTTTTATATCATAATAAATATTTCCCGTGTATGCGATCTCATTTGAAAGCAAACTGCTTTTATCATATTTGCATCTAAATACAACCGTTATCTTTCCGTAATCCTTTGTCTTAACTCTAACCGTAATAGAAACATCACCGCTGGAAACGCTTAAAAGCTGTGAATTGAAGTTAAAAGCTTTTTCAAGAACTTTTCTTTCCAAAACTTTTTCAAAGCGTTCTTTCGGTGCAGATGACAATGCAACGGCATATAGCAAAGCGTCTCCGATTGCACTGAGTTGCTGAGGATTAAAAAGCTTTGCCAATGAATCCGTAGTGTCTATAATAAGCGAACTTGAACCGGGCAGTTTTTCAAGCTCCGCAACAGCCTCTTTGAGTTCCTGATTCGCATTATTCTTTTCTTTTACATAGCTTTCGTTAACGAGTTTAACATTGCATTTTGCAGGAGCTGTGCGGTTTTGGGAATTTTGCGTATAATCAACGGTAATCTCAATATTGACATATTCGCTTGCCGTGTTTTTGGGAAATTTATGTTTCTTCGGAATGCTGATTTGCGCCGAAACATTTGTTGATTCACCGGGACGAAGAACTTTGTTGCAATCAATTGTTAAAGTTTCTTTGCCGTCAAAATTAATCGCTTTTTTATTGTCTGTTTTTAATGTTATTGAATTGATGTGAATGTCAAAGTCGGAAAAATTCTTTAAAAGGCTTCCGTCAAAACCGTTCGGTTTGCTTTCTCCTCGATATATGCAGTGGTTGATATCTATTGATATATTCTGATTTTTTTCTTCGTTTTTTTCTTTAACATATGTAATATTTTTGGTTTCGGCTTTGCAAGACAAATAGGTATCGACCCGTGACAGCAAATCAATCCAGACAATCTCTTTGTTTTTAATGAAAAACAGCACTTCTTTGCCAACAAAAGTTTCTGCCTTTTC
The DNA here is from genome assembly GCA_934552855.1 of uncultured Eubacteriales bacterium. Classification (GTDB taxonomy): domain Bacteria; phylum Bacillota; class Clostridia; order Oscillospirales; family Acutalibacteraceae; genus UBA6857. Next base: position 51,121 of record CAKTEU010000010.1, read on the forward strand.
GGCACTGAGAAGGTCGGGCTTAATGTCATATTCCTTTCCGTTGATTGTTGCCGTGTAAGCATAGGTAACTATATTAGGCGCAATGAGCACATCTCCGTGTGATTCAAAAATGCCTTTTCTGACAATTTTAAAATTTGATTCCCATTCGCAGATGAAACCAAAATCGCTCAGACGATATCCGGACCAATCTCTTCCGTTTCCGTTTTCGTCATTCCACGTTCCAGATGGAAAGGATGCATTTTTTGTATACATCATTACAGCATTTTGCATATTAAAAACGTTGTTGGGCTCTCCGCTTGCCCAATTGGTATAACTAAATTCTTCATTAGTAATCCAAATCATATTTCCGTTTTTTGGATATGCCCCTATCCACATATTCCTTTTTGATGATGAATTAGTAATTTCAATCATAAATGATTGTTCATCGTCAGAAGTAATTGTTACTAAATGACCGCCGATCTTTTCACAATATGATTTTGCGTCACTCCAACTTTTAGATATGTCATACGCTTTATAATAATGCCCATTAAATTCTACGGCATCTTCCGGTATTTGGGCTTCTTTCGCAAACGAAATCACAGGCAGAGAACCGATAATCATAAATAGCATTAAAGCAACCGATAATATTCTTTTCATTTTATTTTTCATTCCGATTTCATCCTTTCGATAAAAGTTGATTTTTTGTTTTTGTTGACCGAAAAAGTCTGCCCTCCTTTCTAAACAATAAAAAGTGCGCCTCCAAATGAGACGCACCGCAAAAATGCAATCTCATTTGTTGGCACACAAATCGTTTAACATACATAAAAAGGCATAGTAAACAGAGAATGCACTTTTACCAAAAGTGTATTCCTATTTATGCATGTTAAATTGTGTGCCCAGATTAGTTTATCACAAGGCACACAAAAAATCAACTTTTTTCTAAAAAACGTCATTCGATTTTTTCAAGTTCTCTCCGAAGGTGTTCGATTATGCGCTTTTCAAGCCGGGAAATATAGCTTTGCGATATTCCGAGCATATCGGCAACCTGCTTTTGGGTGTATTCCTTTGAGCCGAAAAGGCCGAAACGCATTGTCATGATTGCTTTTTCACGCTCGTCAAGTTTTTCGACTATTGCAAGAAGCTGATTTTTTTCGTCCTGCATTTCAAGGTCACGGCCGACGGTGTCGCTGTCACTTCCGAGCACATCGGACAAAAGCAGCTCGTTGCCGTCCCAATCAACGTTCAGCGGCTCTTCAATTGAAACTTCGTTTTTTCGGTTAGATGTTTTTCTAAGGTACATCAGTATTTCGTTTTCGATACAGCGAGAGGCATAGGTTGCAAGCTTGATTTTTTTTGAAGGGCAAAACGTATTCACAGCTTTGATAAGCCCAACCGTTCCGATTGAAACAAGGTCTTCAATGCCGATTCCCGTGTTCTCAAATTTTCGTGCGATATAAACCACAAGGCGAAGATTGTGAACAACAAGCTTTTCTCGGTTTGAATTGTCTCCGCTTTCAATTTGGGCGAGTATCTCCTCTTCCTTTTTTTTGCTGAGCGGAGCCGGAAGAGTTTGCGAACCGTTGACATAGAAAAATTCGCTTTCCGCTCCGATAAAAATCAAAAAGCGGCGTTTCAGCCAGAAAATAGTTAGCTTTAAATTTGAGAGCATGACATCTCTCCTCCTTTTTCGTTGATATCAATCAAAAGCTGCGGATGCAAAAGCGCACCGAACTCTGAATTTTTAATTTTTTCATCGGTCAAAGCTATGTATACGCTTTTGGTTTCGGTATCCTTGCCAATACCTTTTATGTGAACAAAATCCGGTTTGAAAGCTTTTAAAACGCTTTCGCCCCGAACACAGGCGCACGGAACCAGCCGAAGCTTTTCATCACTGATTTCAAAATCGGGTTCAAAAATTTTTCTTTCGCAAACAATCACAGGAAACGATGAAAACGGTTCAAAAAGCGAGTTTCCGGTATCAAGCAGCGCACGGCAGGAAAAATGCTTTCCGAGGTAAACTATATCAAGCTCATAAATGCTGTTTGACGGTGCTTTCATTTTAAGCAGTGAATTTGCAAGGCTGATGATTCCGTAACAGGCGGCGGTATAAATTATCAGCGTTACGGCATCGATATCGAAATAGACTATGCCGGCAAAAAACAGCATTGACTTCGGCGCAAAAAAGAACCAAAGTGCAAACATTACACCGGCAAAAACAAAATTCACCAAAAAGAAGCCGAGGAACAAACGAAGCATTTTCTTTTTCGGTGCAGGAAAGTATGACGCAAAAACAAGCACCGCAGAAAAAACAAGCCTTGAAACGGCAATAACAAAATTCGGCACAAAGTCAAAAAGAACGATGAACGAAAATGCTCCGCCGAGCAGCGAAACCAAAACCGTTCGAAGCCTTGAAACCGGAGCACGGCAAAAAAGTGCGGTTGCCCGAAGCAAAGCGTACGTAACATAAGTGTTTATTATAAAAAGAATATCGGCATATACAACCTGCGTCATTTTTATCACCGCTCCCATTATAAAAAAACGTTCCGGCGAAAAAAGTCGGAACGTGAAGAGAATAAAAATCTTTATGTTAAGTCTTGAATATCAAAGAAAATAATGGTATAATTTTTTTGTATTAACACAGAAGAAAGGGGCTGCAAAAAAATGGGCAATTTCAATCTTAGCGATTTTTTCCATTATCTCAAAGTATTCTTTGATGAACTCTTTGAGGCTCTTGAAAAAATATTCAGCAAATAAGTTATAACAGCTCAGCGGTAAAAACTTTTATACACTAAAAATGCGGCAGAAAAAATCCTGCCGCATTTTTTCAATTATGTTTATTTTACTTTCCAAAGTATGTTTGCAAATTTGCAGGCGGCAAGGAAGAATTTTCTTATAACTTTTGTTCCGGTGTCTTTTCCTTCCGTCAAAACAACAATCGTGTCTGCACTTTCAAAGCCTGAGCTTTTGAGTGTGTCAAGAATAACCTGAGCAATTACTTTATTGCCGCTTGCGCTCGGGTGAATAAAATCAAAAGCAATAAGCTCCGGATCTGCCGTGAAAGCGGCGGCAACATCGGCAATTGCATGATTTCCGTCGTCCTCTTCAAGGCATTCTTTATAAGCACTGTTAAGATAAGCAATGCCCTTTTCAAACGGTTCGTGAATTGCACCGGGCATTGGATTGTAAAGCGTTTGAACAATTATAAAAACGCCGCTGTTATATTCTCTGATTGTTGAAAGAATCTCTTTGAAATCCAACTTGAAGCTTTCAATAATTTTTTCGATTTCGGTATACTTATTAAGTACGCCGACTTCAAAAACAAGCTTTGCCATATTGCTGTGCAAAAAGTTGTTTCCGCCGATTGAAATTGCAATTATATCCGCTTCGGCAATGTCCTCTTTAACCTCGGGTTCGGCAATTTTTTTGAGCATATTTTTTGTTGTGTGGCCGGGAACGGCATCGTTTTTATAGCTGTAACCGTTTGAATCGGCAACTATTCTTCCGTAAGAAGCTTCACCCGGATTTTTAAGGCCGGAACCGTAACCGATTGAATCGCCCAAAACAAGAAAACACTTCTGTTCGTCCAAAGCAAAAACGCCGACGGAAACAACGCCGAAAAGCATTATAACCGCCATGACAAACGAAAAAATACGACTTGTTTTTTTCATTTTTATCTTCCTTCTTTCAATAAAAGTTTATGAAATAATTTCACCATTATTAACCGTAATTGTCAAATTAAATATAATCGGAAAGCTTTTTCTTTTTAATGAACCTCAGCAAAAGAACTGCCGAAAAAGCCGAAACGACGGCAGCAGCCCAAACCGCTTGCTTTGAAAGCGTTGCAAAGGGAAGCGGAAACGACGACGTGAATACCGTAATTTTTTCGCAGCACATGAGCGCAAAACCGCTCAAAATGAAAAGCACCTTTGAAAGAAGCGGAACAAAATAAAACATGACATAAAGCCCGCCGAGAACAACAGCCGGTGCCGCAAAGGGAAGAAGCAAAAGATTTGTTAAAACACCCACAAGCGAAAAACCGGAAAAATACCAAATTTGAAACGGAAGCGTTTCAAGCGTGATAAAAAAGCTTATAAATACACTTGAAATCAATGTGCGAATCACCGCCGCTCCCCTTTTTGAAGCAAGCTTTTGTTTGATTTTTAAAAAGACTGCATTTGAAAGCGGCAACGCAATCAGAATTATTGTGAGCACGGAAAGAAACGAAAGAACAAAGCCTGCGTTCACCGCCGAATAAGGATTTTGAAAAAGAACGCACACCGCCGAGAAACCGAGTGAATTGAGTCTGTCGCTTTCTTCACCGAAAAGTTTTGAAAAAAGATAAAGAAGCATCATCACACCCGCCCGTTTCACCGAGCCGCTGAAAGAAGCAAAAAACATTACAAGAAAAACAAACAGCATCAAAAGAACAATTTTTCCCTTTGTCAGCGCATTCCTTTTTCTGAGAAAATCAAGAATAAAGCTTATCCAAACCGAAAGATGAAGTCCGGAAACAGCCATGATATGAGCACTTCCGGCCGCTTTGAAAGATGAATAAAGCTCTTTTGAAACATAGTTTTTGCTTCCCGTGAGAAGCGAAATCAAAAGTCCCGCTCTGTCACCGTCAAAGGCCGAAAGAATTTGATTGATTGCCTTTTTGCGCTCTTTTGCCAAAAGAGTGAAGAGGTTTTTGACTGCTTTCTTTTCAACTTTTACCGAAGAAAGCGGATAAGCTCCGAGGCAAATGTTGAGACTTTTATAATACGATTTGATTTCGGGCGAAGCTTCTCCGATGCAATACAGCTTTCCGATAAAGTTTAGCCTGTCGCCCGCCTCAAGCTGCTTTGTTTCCTGCGGAAGCATCGGCGTATTCTTTTTCCAAAGCTTATTCGGAAATGAAAGGCGGGCTTTTTTATTGACACTTTTTCCGTCGACAGAGGTGATTTTTGCCGAAAAATAAAGCCGCTCTCCGGTACTGCTCTCATATGGCGTTTCAAGAACCACGGCGGTTATTTCGCCTTTTTCAACAGCAAGGTTTTGAGCCGGAAGGAAAAAGAAAAATTCAAACCCAAAAAGAAGAAGGCAGGCCGCTGCCGCCGAACCGAAAACGGTCGGAAGAAAAGCGGACTGCCTTGATTTTTTGATAATCATGCAAAGCACAAAGCCAAGCAGCGAAACAAAAAGAACCGTGAGAGAAAGCAGCATACTGCCTATGCCGCACAAAACGAAAAGCACCGAAAACATTGTTATTCCGATTACGGCAAGCGGCCTTTTCATTTTTTCTCCCCCACTCTTTTTTATCAATCCTTGAAGAAAAGCGGAAGCTTTTCAAGGAAGATGATATCATCTCTGTCTGCAGCATCGCCTTCGGCAAGAATTGCAGCCTGACCGACAATGTTTGCGTCAAATTTTTCAACAAGCGCACGAACAGCAAGAAGTGATTCGCCTGTGCTTATAACATCGTCAACAATCAAAACACGTTTTCCGCAAAGCTTTTCGCCTTCGTTTCCGTCAAGATAAACGGTCTGCATCTTATCGGTTGTGATTGAACGAACATGAACCGAAACGGGGTCTTTCATATAAAGCTTTGCGCCTTTTCTGCAAACAAAATAAGGCTTTTTGCTCTGCTTTGCCATTTCATAAGCAAGCGGAATACCCTTTGCTTCCGGAACGATGATATAATCAAATTCCGGGCATTTTTTGAGAAGCTCCGTTGCCGAAGCCACGGTGATTTCAACGTCGCCGAAAATTACAAATGCGGCAATATCCATTTTGTCGTTTACCTTGCAAAGAGGAAGCTCTCTTTCAAGTCCTGCGATATTCATTTTATAAGTTGACATTTTAAACACGCTTTCTTTAGTATAAAATATTTTGTTTTTTTAAATCAGCCTGCCGGCCAGCCGAACTGCCTTCCGCCCATGAAATGGAAGTGAAGGTGTTTAACGGTCTGTCCGCCGTCCGTGCCGCAGTTGTTAACAATGCGATAACCGTTTTCAAGGCCGAAGTCTTTTCCGAGCTTTGCGGCAACTTCAAAAATGTGAGCGATGATTGCGCTGTTGCTTTCGTTGATTTCGGCCGCACTTGCAATGTGTTCTTTCGGGATTATGAGCACATGAACAGGTGCTTGGGGCGAAAGGTCGTTGAAAGCAATTACGCTGTCGTCTTCATAAACCTTTGTTGTTGGAATTTCTCCGTTTGCGATTTTGCAAAAAATACAGTCCATAAATATGCCTCCGTAATTATTATTCAGTTGCTTGTTCGGCTTTTGTTTTGCTCTTTTTCTTCTTTTTGACAACGATGATAATTATTACAATAAGTACAATCACTGCAAACGGAATGAGAAGGATAAGCGGACTCGGATAATCCTCAATGTAATTTTTTGCAGTGAGAACCGGTTCGTCAACTTCAAACTCATTGAGTGTTTTTTCAAAGTTCAGCTTGTCTTCTTCGGTCATCAGTTCGCATTGAAATCTTACAACAATATCTTTTGTTGAAAAGAAGTAAAAAGAAGAATCAAAAACCTCTGTTTTTCCCTTATCAAGCGTTGTTTTTGTTGTTTCCGATATTATTGAAAAGCCGGAAACGTATTCAAATTTGACTTCGTCATACTTCGGCTTGCCGTATTTGAGCGTGAAACCGTTTGTGTCGGAATTGCCATTTGCTTCGCTTTGACGCTCATCAATAAATGCTTTTGTAAATTCCTCTTTTGTTTTTTCGTCGGCATCAAGATAAAACAGCCTTTTGATGTTATCGCTCATATATATTTCGATTTTTGAGCCGGTTTCAATGTTTTTCCAAATTGCGTAGCCGTCACCGGTTTCACTTTCGGAAAATCCGGCCGTCAGCGGAAGTTTATAATGCCTTCCGTTCCACAATGCAAAGCACGGAACAGCCGAGATGCAAACAAGAATTGCGGCAAGAATCAAAGATAAGAATTTTTTCATATGTCTTCCTCCGTATTTTATTTTAACATTCCTTCAACGATTGAAACGGCAGAATCAAGAGCCGAAGAAAGCTTTGAAATATCCTTTGCGCCGGCCATTGCGCTGTCAGGCTTTCCTCCGCCCGAACCGCCGGCAAGCTTTGCGGTTTCTCTTGCAATATTGCCCGCATGAACACCGAGTTCAATCGCCTTTTTTCCGCAGCAGACGCAGATGTTGCCCGTTCCTTTTTCCTTTTGAACGGCGGCAATAATTCCAACGTAGTTTTCGCCCTTGCTCTTTACAAGGTCGCACATTTTGCGAAGGTCGGGAACGCTTGCGTCTTCAAGCAGAGCCGTAACAACCTTGAGCTCTCCTACGTCCTTTGCGTTTTCAAGAACGGCGTTGGTTTTTGCGTTTGCAATGATTCCGGAAAGCTTTTCGATTTCCTTATCCTTTTCTTTAAGCTCCGCCATTATGCCGGTTGCTCTTTGAAGAACGTCTTTTGTGTTTGCAACCTTGAGAACCGAAGCGGTATCTAAAAGAAGTTTAAGGTGCTCGTTATAAAGCTTGAGGCTGTTAAAGCCGGTAACACCTTCAATTCTGCGGACACCTGCGGCAACGGACGATTCCGAAACGATTTTGAAAAGTCCGAGGTTGCCTGTATTTTCGGCGTGAGTACCGCCGCAAAGTTCGGTTGAAAAATCGCCGATTTTTACAACACGGACAATGTTACCGTATTTTTCAGAGAAGAGAGCCATTGCGCCGATTTTCTTTGCTTCTTCAATCGGCATTTCAGAAACATCCACCGAAACGGCAGAAAGAATTTCTTCATTGACCATTGTTTCAACCTTTTCGATTTCTTCGGCTGTCATTGCGGAAAAATGAACAAAGTCAAAACGAACAACGTTTTCATCAACAAGCTGACCCGCCTGTTCAACGTGAGTTCCGAGCGTTTTTCTCAGTGCGGCCTGAAGAAGGTGAGCTGCGGTGTGATTGCGTTTTGTTGCGTTTCGTTTTGCTTCGTCAACGGCAAGGGTTACCTTTTCGCCGGCGGCAATGTCTTCGCCTTCAACTATGCGGCCGTGGTGAAGAATTACGCCGTCACCCGTTTTTGTTGTTGCGGTAACTTCAAAAACGGCGTTTTCGGTTTTAATGAGACCCTTGTCACCAACCTGTCCGCCGCTTTCGGCATAAAACGGGCTGGTTTTAACAATAAGGATTCCGTCGTTGTCGGCATTGACAAATTCGCTCTTTTCGCCGTTTACAACGCAGGCAATCACTTCGCTTTCACATGAAAGCTTTTCATAGCCGACAAAATCGGTTTTTTCGGTTCCCTTTGTAACGCTTGCGGTACCTTTCCATGCTTCTGCGCCTGCGTCTTTTCTTGCGGCGCGGGTTCTTACTCTGTTTTCTTCAACAAGCTTTTTGAAAGCTTCCTCGTCAACCGAAATGCCTTTTTCGGCAAGAATTTCCTTTGTCAAATCAATCGGAAAACCGAAAGTATCCTGAAGCTTAAATGCGTCTGCGCCGGAAAGAACCTTCATGTTGCCCTTTTCAATGATTGAATTGAGGAGCGAAAGACCGGTATCAACGGTTTTTGCAAAGTTTTCTTCCTCCGCCTTGATAACCTTAACGATAAGGTCATGCTTTTCTTCAAGATTCGGATATGCGTTTTTGTTTTCTTTAATAACCGTTTCGCAAACCTCATAAAGGAACGGACGGTTAACGCCGAGAAGCTTTCCGTGGCGTGCGGCACGGCGAAGAAGGCGGCGAAGAACATATCCCCTGCCTTCGTTTGAAGGCATAACGCCGTCGCCTATCATAAATGTTGTGCTTCTGATATGGTCGGTGATTACACGAAGAGAAATGTCGCTTTTTTCGTTTTCATGATACTTAACGCCGGAAATGTCAATAACGTGCTTCATGATGTTGCGAACGGTGTCAACTTCAAAAAGGTTATCAACGCCCTGCATGATGCAGGCAAGCCTTTCAAGACCCATGCCGGTATCTATATTGCAGCTTTTAAGGCGTGTATAATTTCCGTTTCCGTCATTTTCAAACTGAGTGAAAACAAGGTTCCAAAATTCGGTATATCTGTCGCAATCGCAGCCCGGACCGCAATCGGGTGAGCCGCAGCCGTATTTTTCGCCCCGGTCAAAGTAAATTTCCGAACAGGGGCCGCAGGGACCTGCACCGTGTTCCCAAAAATTATCTTCTTTTCCGAGTCTTACAATTCTTTCCGGAGCAACGCCGACTTCCTTTGTCCAAATATCAAAAGCTTCGTCATCGTCCTGATAAATCGTTACCCAAAGCTTGTCAATCGGCATTTTCATAACCTTTGTGCAAAACTCCCACGCCCATGCGGTGGCTTCGTGCTTGAAGTAATCACCAAAAGAGAAGTTTCCGAGCATTTCAAAATAGGTTCCGTGTCTTGCGGTGATGCCGACACGTTCAATATCCGGTGTACGGATACATTTTTGACAGGTTGTCATGCGCTTGCACGGCGGAGTAAGCTCGCCTGTAAAGTACTTTTTGAGCGGAGCCATGCCGGCATTGATGAGAAGAAGGCTTTTGTCTCCTTGGGGAACAAGAGAAAAGCTGTTTGCTCTGAGATGGCCTTTGCTTTCAAAAAAGGAAAGGTATTTTTCTCTAATCTCGTTAAGACCCATCCATTCCATGTTTAATCATATCCTTTCAGATTTGGTTTTTGATTGTATGAAAAATAAAAAAGATGCTCTTTCACACAAACAGCCGGGGTGAGCAAAAGCCCACGGTACCACCCGAATTGTGCAAAAAGCACCGCTTGAGCGGCTTTCTGAATTTTAAAGCCGCATTCCGTTAACGCCGGAAAACGCCCGTCCTTTCGGCGGAAGCTCAAAAGCAGCACGCAGTTTTTTCTTTGATAAATCCCAATGCAAAACCTTTCAGCCGAGGGTTTCACTCTCTGAAAAAACGGGAAGAAAAAAATACGTTTCTTTTTCAACGCTTTTCAAACATATAAATACAATTGAAATTTTACTATTGCGGCCGCATTTTGTCAAGTGTTTATTTAATTTTTTCATTCACCGAAAAGGGCAAAACTTTCAAAAAATATTCAAAAAATTTAATTTTTTTGTCGGCAATTATTGACTATTGGCGACAATAATGGTAAAATTATCGCTATAAAAACTGAGGTGTGCATTTTTTTGTATATTTTGCACATAATCTTTTTTTATTTTTATCCACCTCGACAGCCGTTATCATTTTTAAAAAAATTATGAAATCAAAAAGCGGCTGCCCAAAGAAAAGATTTGGAGGAGAATGTATGTCAAACAAACTCGAAAAGAAGTACGGCCTATTGACGGCTATCTGTATGGTTGTCGGAATAGTTGTCGGCAGCGGCGTCTTCTTTAAGGCGCAAACGATCCTTGAAAAAACCGAAGGTGATATGCCTCTTGGTATCCTTGCTTGGATCATCGGCGGCGTAATCATGATTTTCTGTATCCTCGCCTTCTCGGTAATGGCACAAAAATATGAAAAAGTCAACGGCGTTGTTGACTACGCCGAAGCAACAGTGGGCAGTAAGTACGCCTACATGATCGGCTGGTTCATGAGCACAACATATTATCCCGGAATGACATCGGTTCTTGCATGGCTTTCCGCAAGATATCTTCTTGTTTTTGTCTGCTCGGTCAATCCCAACTTTGCAATGCACATTGCAGCTTCCGAAGGCGGCTGTGTTTACGGCCCGGAATGTCTTGCTCTCTCCTGCCTTTTCCTCGTCGGAAGCTACGCTATGAATGCTCTTTCGCCGAAGATTGCCGGAAAATTCCAGGTTTCAACAACGTTCATCAAGCTTGTTCCCCTTGTACTCATGGCAATTGTCGGAACAATTTACGGCTTCACTCACAACATGGCCGGCTCTGCCGATCCCATTCTCATTGAAAACTTCAAAACCGCTTCCGGCAACACATCGGTTCTTTTTGTTGCCGTTTGCGCAACAGCTTTTGCATATGAAGGCTGGATTATTGCAACCTCAATTAACGCAGAGCTTAAAAACGCAAAGCGCAACCTTCCGATTGCTCTTGTTCTCGGCGGAATCATAATCATTGCCGTTTATGTTCTTTATTATATCGGCGTTGCCGGCGGAGCAGACGTTAATACGCTCAGAAGCGAAGGCGCATCGGTTGCTTTCACCAATGTTTTCGGAAACGTTCTCGGAAACATTCTCAATCTTTTTGTTGCGGTTTCCTGCATGGGTACTCTCAACGGTCTTATGCTCGGTTCAACAAGAGGCCTTTATTCGGTTGCAGTCAGAGGTTTCGGTCCCAAGCCGAAAACCTTCAGCGAAGTCAGCAACGAAACGAATATGCCCACAAACTCTTCTGTTTTCGCCGTTCTTGTTTGCGCTTTGTGGCTTGTATACTTCTTCGGCGCAAACCTCACTCCGAAGCCCTGGTTCGGTCTTTTCAGCTTTGACTCCTCAGAGCTTCCGATCATCACAATTTATGCATTTTACATTCCCATCTTCATCCTTTTCATGAAGAAGGCAAAGGACGTAAACCCGTTCAAGCGTTTTGTTCTTCCCGCTCTTGCAATCATCGGTTCGGCATTCATGGTCTTTGCCGCAATTTATTCGCACGGTATTGCTCCTTATCAGGCAGCAAAAGCAGAAGGCACATTCAGCTGTCCGGTTCTTTTCTATCTTATCGTTTTCGCCGTAATCATGGTTATCGGTCTTTGCTTTGCAAAAAAGAGATTTCCGAAATCGGATTCAAAAGGAAAAAAATGATAATTTTGCACGTTGAGTAACCGCAGATTAAGCAGTTACATTGAAAAACACTGTCGCACCGAAAAATGCGGCAGTGTTTTTTTTAGCAAAATATCGGTCTTATGTAGTAAGACCGAAGCTTACCGAAAGAGCCTTGTCGATCCTGTCCATATCGGTTTCTCCGAGATTTCCCATATGCTCGCGAAGCCGCCTTTTGTCAAGCGTTCTGACCTGTTCAAGAAGCACGATTGAATCCTTTGCAAGGCCGCAGCCGTCTGCATTGACCCTAATATGCGTCGGCAGGCTTGTTTTTGTTCTTCGGCTTGTTATTGCCGCCGCAATAACGGTTGGGCTGAACTTGTTTCCGACATCGTTTTGAACAATCAAAACCGGCCTTATTCCGCCCTGCTCCGAACCGACAACGGGACTGAGATCGGCATAAAAAATATCTCCACGTTTAACGTTCATCGAATTAACTCCCTTTCGTGCCAAAAAGCGCAGCCGAGTGCTGCACATCAATATTTTGTCCGGCTTTTCTTTCTTTTAATCACACGGGGAGCAAATAAAAAAAATCAGCGGCAGCCTTTTTCGGCTGTCACTGACAATTTATGCGTTTTCGGTTATTTTTGTGAATTCAAAATCATAAGCACCCGCACGAAGCGACTTGAGAAAACCGCCTTCATCAAACGAAACGACCGCTTCGCCGAGCGGATAAGAAAATTTGACCTTCGGCTTTGAAAACGTATTTTCCTTTTCACCAAGGGCTGATAAAGCTTCAAAAAGCGTTTGAAATCCTTTTGAACGGCCAAAAAGATTTTGAAGGTTTTCGGCCGTACAAAACACACCGTCAAATCCCAACGAAAAAGAACCGTCCTTAAGCAAAAAAACAAAGCCTTCCGCTTCCTTCGGCAAAGAAAGGGAAAACGTCATTTCCTGCGGCGAAACATAATTCATCACACCCGAAATATAGGTTTCGTCCTCTTTGAAAGAGACAGTAACGGGCGTTTGAGGAAGTGAATAGCTTTTTTCGCCTTTTGAGCCGCTTGCACAGCCGCACAAAAAAAGAGCGAAAAAAAGAAAAAGCGCAGTGATTTTTTTCATCTTTCATCGAACCTTTCAAAAAAAGTGTTCCGATAAAAGTATATCACCGCAGACGGAAAAATATGCCAAAATACAACAAAAAAATAACCGCCAAGTTTTCATTATAACGGTTATTCTTTCATCAAGCAAGCAGGGCGACCGCTTAAAGCAAAGCCTGTTTATACTTGCTTTTGCCCGAACTTTGTCAAGTCCCCTTTTTATTTTTCGGCGTTTAATCGCTCCAAACCGAAAGAGTGACCGTTGTTCCTTTTTCAAATTCAAGCCCCGCAACGAGCGACATGGTATAGACCGTTCCGGGCGTTCTTGTTCCGTCGTTTTCTTTCATAACCTTTTGAACAACAAATCCGTCTTTTGTCAAAAGCTTGTATGCGTCTTCATACTTCATGCCCATAACGTCTTTAAGCACGATATACGGCTTTCCGGTGCTGACAATGATGTTAATCGTTGTTCCCTTTGCAACACGTTCTCCGGCCGGAATGCTTTGAGAAATGATTGAATTTTTTTCAACCTCCGTGCTCGACTCAAAAGAAAACTCAATATTGAATTTTTTGTTGAATGCGTCGTTGCTTTGAATATCACGATAAGTCAGCTGAGAAAAATCGGCAACAACAACCGTTTGTTCCGGGTCAACCGATGACGGTTCGGTTTCGGTGCTTTGAGAGGGTTTTTCGGCCGGCTTTGTTTCGCCGTTCAGCGGCAAAAACGTCATTGCCGAAAGTGCTTTGTCAAGGAACGGAACGTCAAAGTATTTATAAAGAAGCGTTGAATATGCCGTGACAAAAATCATTGCCGCAATCACAAGGGCGGCGGCAAGTGCCTTGAGTGTTACCGCTGCTTTTGTTTCTTCCTTAATCGCCTCGGGCAGCTTTGGCTTTTGCGCCGAAAAATCTTTCGGGCTTTCGGGTTTTTGTTCGGCTTTCTTCGGTTTAGTGTTGTTGTTCAAAACGCTTGCGGCAGCAGCCTTTTGAGGCGGTGCTTCTCCGCTTTTCGGCTCGGCGGTATCGGCTTTTAAAGCAGCCGTTTTAACTTTTTCAGATCCGTTTTCCCGGTTCGGATAAAGCAGCAGGCAAAGTTCTTCAATGCTTTGTATCCGCTTTTCCGGATAAACACGAAGTGCGCAAAGAATAGTTTCAATCGTTTTTTTGTCAAGGTTTTTTGCTTTTTCGTGCGGAATTACCATAAGGTCGTTCACGGCACGATCGGCTGAAATCTGCGGCGTAATCCCCGTGAACATTGTATACATCACGGCCATTACCGAATAAACATCGGTATAAGTTCCGACCGAAAGCCGTCTGTCGGAAAGTTCAAGCGGAGAATATCCGGCGCAGGAAGGCGCACGAAGCTCAATAACGTCCGACTTTGTTTGAGGAATTGAAAAGCCGGAAAGATGAAGTTTTCCGTCCGCTCCGACAAGAACCGTCTGCGGCGAAACCGCAGCATGAACCGTTCCCTTTTGCTGAAGTGCTTTCAATGCCGAAATAACGGGACGAAAAGCGGATTTGACCCGTTCCCACGAAAAATCCCTTTGTTTGCCGGAAAAATAAGCTTCAAGTGTTATGCATTCCGTGCTTTCATAAACGGCATATACGGTTGAATTGGCCGAAAAAATCGCCTTTATTCTCGGCAATGCCGGTTCGCCGTTCAGCGAAAGAAGCGTTTTCCAAAGCCTTATAAAGCTTTGATAGCAGGCATTATACATCGCTTCATAGCCGGTTCTCACTCTTACAACCGTTTCGCCTTCATTCCTGACAATGAGATTTTTGGGAAGAAGTTCACAAACCGAAACCCTTTTTCCGCTTTGAAGGTCAAGGCCGCAGTATGTTACGCTGTCGGTTGAAGAAAAAATTGAAAAGCCGATATAATACCGTCCTTCAAGAACATATTTTTTTGGCAAAAGGGGTGCATGCTGAGGCTCTTTGACCCATTTTGAACAGTTTGGGCATACCTCTGACGAAGGAGAAAGTTCATGCATACAGCCGAGACAAAGATTTTGAAGTTCCACCAAAAAACACCTTTCATCGATATTGATTATGAGCAGCTTGGTAATATATTACCCGTTCGGCTCAAAAATGTCAATAGAACTTCTTCGACGGAATGTTACAATTGTTTTAATCTTTTTTATCTTCAAACATTTTTCTAAGGTTTTCAATTGCTCTTTTTTCAATTCTTGAAACATACGAACGTGAAATCGAAAGCTTTTTTGCAACTTCTCTTTGTGCAAGGCAGCGTTCTCCGTTCAATCCGTAGCGTTCAATGATTATTTCACGTTCACGGTCGTCTTCAAGGGCGTTTATATATTCATAAAGCCTTTTTGTTTTTTGCTTGAGGTCAATATCATCGGTAATCGTGTCTTCAACATAGATAATGTCAATAAGTGTCAGCGGATTGCCTTCGCTGTCGGTGTCAATCGGTTCGTTGATAGACATTACGCCGGCATTCTTTTTTCCCTGACGAAAATGCATGAGAATTTCGTTTTCAATGCACCTTGCGGCATAAGTTGCAAGGCGAGTTCCCTTTTCGCTTTTGAAAGAATCTATTGCCTTGATAAGACCGATTGTTCCGATTGAAATAAGATCCTCCTGCTCCAAACAGTTTGAGTAATATTTTTTGATTATGTGAGCAACAAGGCGAAGATTATGTTCAATAAGTTCGCTTCGTGCCGAAGAATCGCCGTTCTTCATTTTTTCAAGCAATTCTTTTTCACGCAAAGCGGAAAGCGGTTTTGGAAAAGAGCTTCCCGAACCGAGATGAAGAAAAGAAAAAACAAGATTTTGAAGAACCGTTCTGATGAGTTCAAACATGGCGTTTTCCTCCCGAAAATATGTATACGGTTTTACAGTACATTCTATTTTGCCGTATGCGCCCGTAGTCTAAAAGAACTTGTACTTCTTTATAAATAAAAAAGTGGGACTGTCGGATTTAGATGCAGAAAGCGTTTTCTTTACCCCGAAGCTGTATATAGATACTGCGAGCGGGTAAAAAAACGC
>CAKTEU010000011.1 GCA_934552855.1 uncultured Eubacteriales bacterium
TGTCCGTTATTCATGTAGTCTTCTTTCATTCGCATAAAGGTGGCATCTTTGTCGGTTTTTGAATAGCTTTTCCTTTTTCCTGCGATTGCAAGGCTTTCAAGATACTTATGTCTTTTATCTCCCAACGACAAAGTGAACTTTGCGAATATCTTTCCTCAGTCGGCTTCTCGGCCGTTCGTCTTGCATGGGTCAAAGGCAACCCGCAGGCAGAGCATTTTTGGCTCAAAAACGGTTTTTCAAAAATCGGCGAAACAAAAGACACCAACGGACATAACGTTGTTTTGGCAGAAAGAAAATTAACGCTTGAAAGATAATTGACAGCATAGTATAATATGAAAAAAACACAAGGAGCAAACGATATTATGAAAAAAGACAACGAAAAAAGATTTGAAAAAGTGTATGTCCAAGGCACGCTTGAGGGCTATGAAATCATTGTTGACAAGGAAACCGGCGTGAATTACTTTTTCCATTTCAACGGTTATGCCGGCGGAATGACGGTACTCCTCGGTGCGGACGGAAAACCCGTCATTTCTCCAGTTGAAAACAGATAAAGAGCAACAGACGGTTGCTTGACCTTCTTTAAGAAAACTGCTATAGTTTTCTCAAAGGAGATGATCCGACATGGAAACAAAGGAAGTAATTTTAAAACTTCGCACCGACAACAATCTTTCGCAGGACGAACTTGCCGAAAAAGTTTTTGTAACAAGACAGGCGGTTTCACGCTGGGAAAACGGCGAAACCGTTCCGAACACCGAAACGCTCAAACTTCTTTCGAAGCTTTTTGACGTTTCAATCAACACACTTTTGGGCTCGCCGAGAACGCTTGTTTGTCAGTGCTGCGGAATGCCGCTTGAAGATTCGCTGATAAGCCGTGAACCGGACGGAACTTTCAACGAAGAATACTGCAAATGGTGCTATACCGATGGAAAGTTTACCTATACCGACCTTGACACGCTGATTGATTTTTGCGCCGGCCATATGGCGAACGAAAGCTTTTCACCAGAACAGGTCAAAGCATACCTCAAAGAGCAGCTTCCGAAGCTGAACTATTGGAAATAATAACCCACTTTGCCGTAACGAAAAGTTGCGGCGGATTTTTTCGTTGAAAACGGGCAGGCTTTGTGATATTATTAAAAAAACGCAGGAGATAAGAAAATGAAAAAGTATAATATTATCGCCGTTTTTGACAATAAAAGTGAACTGCTTTTGATGTGCAAAAGGCGCAAGAATCCGTATAAAGGTATGCTTAATTTTGTCGGCGGAAAAATCAAAGAGGGTGAAGACGGGTTTTCCGCCGCATACCGTGAACTTTTTGAGGAAACCGGAATCACCCAAAACGATATCAAACTTTCTCATTTAATGGATTTCACCTATCATTTTGACAACTGCTCTCTTGAAGTTTATGTCGGCAGGCTCAATAAAAAAGTCGAAGTTTTCGGCAGTGAAAACGAACTTGTTTGGATTACTCCCGACAAAGACTTTTTTGACTGCACAAAATTTGCCGGTGAGGGTAATATCGGTCACATCATGCTGCACATCAATATGCACAGAGAAGAGCTTTTGAGCTTATAATTCAAAAGCGGCCGTTGCATTTGGCGAAGATCAAGGAGTAAAGTAATTTCTAAGCGGGCTAAAAAGCTATAATTCACAGTACATTAAATTCTTATGCTGTCTGTGAATTATGGCTTTTTGTTTTAGTTTTACCATTTGATCTGTGCTAAATGCCGCAGTCGTTTTTTTGCACCCAAAAAGAATAAGCAAAAAATTGTTATTCTCATATTTTCCTCTTTTTCGGCAATAATATTTCGGAAAACGATTTTGCTTTTAATACGGAAAGGTAAACGGTGACCGCAATGAAAAAAACTTTCAGCAGTATTTTTAACGATATCTTGAGCGAAAAATATGATAAGCCGATGAAAGAACTTTCGGTTCGCGAACTTTATGATGTAACCGCTTCGGCAGCGAATGCACTTGCAAGAAAATATGAGTTTCGCCACGAGCGTTCAAAGCGTGCGGCATATTTTTCCGCCGAGTTTTTAATCGGTTCGCTTCTCAAATCCAATCTTCAAAATCTTGGTGTTCTTGATGAGGCAAAAACGCTTTTTGAAAAAAACGGCAGAAGTTTTGAAGAATTTTCGATTATACCCGATTACGCTTTCGGCAACGGCGGACTCGGCAGACTTGCGGCGTGTTTTCTTGAAAGCGGAGCAACGGTCGGAATTAATCTTGACGGCTACGGAATACGCTATAACTACGGTCTTTTTCGTCAGAAAATCGAAGATGATAAGCAGACCGAATACCCCGATGACTGGGAAATTTTTCCCGATGTGTTTGGCGAAAAGAAAAGCGAAGAAAGCGTAAAAATCGAATTTTCCGACATGACGGTATACGCTGTCCCGTATGACTATTTTGTTCCGGGATATAAAAACGAAAAGGTTAACCGCCTTCGCCTTTATGATTGCGAAAGCGAAGAAAAGGTCAGCTTTAAAGCTTTTGAAAACTGCGATACCGCAAAAGCTTTTGAAAAGGAAAACGCCGCAAAAGCAATCACTGCATTTCTGTATCCTAACGATTCAACCGAAGATGGTAAAAGGCTTCGCCTTCGCCAGCAGTATTTTTTCACCTCTGCGGCGCTTCAAAATATATTGTCCGAGATTTATGACGAAAAGCATTTTGAAGACCTTTCGAACTGCGTTGCGATTCAGCTCAACGATACTCACCCGACGGTTGCGATTGCGGAATTTATCCGCCTTATCATGAAAAGGGGAAAAGGCTTTGATTTTGCATTTTCGATGGCGCAAAAAATTTTTTCTTATACAAACCACACCGTCATGAGTGAGGCACTTGAAAAATGGAACGCAGAAATGTTTTCTTCCCTTTTGCCCGAAGTATACGACGTTATTGAAAAAATCAACGCAAAGCTTGTTTCCGATCTTAAAAAGAAAACCGACCGCCTTGACGAATGCCTTATCATCAAAGACGGTCTTGTCCACATGGCAAATCTTGCGTGCTATGTCTGCTCGCATATCAACGGCGTTGCAAAAATTCACAGCGATATTATTGCACGAAGCACACTTTCGCAGTGGTACGAGCTTTTTCCGTCAAGGTTTTCAAACAAAACCAACGGAATTACCGAACGCCGCTGGCTCGCTCTTTCAAACGAAGAACTTTATGAATATATCTGCTCGCTTGTAAAATGTGATGTTGCAATAGACACAAAGGCAATTGAAAAGCTTAAGGCCTTTGAAAACAACGACGAGGTTCTTGAAAAGCTTTTTGAAATACGGCAGAGAAACAAAGAAAAGCTTTGCGAATATATACGAAAAACCGATGGTATAAGCCTTGACAGGGAAAGCGTTTTCTTCATTCAAATCAAGCGTATTCATGAATATAAACGGCAGCTTCTCGGTGCGCTTTGCTGCTTGTATCTTTATGAAAAACTGAAAAAAGGGGAACTTTTGTATCTTCCGAAAATGACGTTTATTTTTGCCGGAAAAGCTGCATCCGGTTATAAGGAAGCGAAGCTTTCAATTGAATTTATTGCAAGGCTTTCAAAAATAATCAATGCCGATAATTCCCTTGAAGGACGGCTCAGAATGGCGTTTGTCAGCGATTATAACGTTTCAAAGGCGGAAAAGCTGATTCCTGCGGCGGATTATTCTTTGCAGCTTTCGCTCGCCGGAACCGAAGCGAGCGGAACGGGCAACATGAAGTTTATGCTCAACGGTGCGCCCACGCTCGGAACATTTGACGGCGCAAACATTGAAATTGTAAAGCTTGCGGGCGAAGAAAACAATTATATTTTCGGCCTTCGTGAAGAGGAGGTCAGCCGCTCAAAAGATTTTTACGACCCGAAAGAGATGTATGAATCTTCCGATATTGTTAAAGAAACGCTTGATTTTCTTTCAAAAGAACCTTTTTGCGGTGACGAATGTTTTGCCTCGGTCAAAAAATTGCTCATTTCAAACGACAGGTATATGGTGCTTGCAGATTTTGAACAGTTTGCCGAAACGGTTCAAAGGGCGGCATTTGATTATAAAAACAAAAAAGAATACTTCAAAAAATCGCTCATAAATACCGCTTCAAGTGCATTCTTTTCTTCTGACAGAACGATAAGAGAATATGCAAACGAAATTTGGGGCGTTTCACCGTCGGTCAAGTGAAGCGTTATTGAACTTTCTGCTTTTTCGCATAAATCAACATCAAAATCTGATTTCGTGCGGGTCAAACCCGAACTGCCCTGTGAACTTAACATCAGAGCAATATTGCAGGAAAAAATTTTTGCAAAAAACTTTTCAAAAAAACTTTCAAAAACACTTGGCATATAGAAATAATTATTATATAATGTATGAGTATACCTATGTCCGAGGAGGGTCAATATGCCGCAAAAATATTCGGTTCCCCTTTCAAAAATCATAAAGGAAATGTCTTTTGAAACCGTTTATCTTCCAAAGCCGGCGGAAGATATATTAATCACAACTCCGGACGTTAACCGTCCCGGTCTTATCCTTGCCGGTTACGACACATTTTTTGATCCCGGGCGGATCAACTTCCTCGGTCGCTCCGAGGTTGAATACATAAACAGCCGTTCGCCGGAACAAAGGGCAAAAAGGCTTGAAAACTTTATTTCAAAGTCTCCGATTGCAATTGTTTATACCCGTTCGATTCAGTGTCCGGACGATGTTTTGAAACTTGCAAAAAAATATGCCGTTCCCGTTCTTTCAACGAATGATTCAACTTCAAACACAATGGCTAACGTTATAGCTTATCTCAACGTTGAGCTTGCCGAACGAATCACACGTCACGGCGTTTTTGTTGAAGTATATGGCGAAGGCGTTCTTATGCTCGGTGACAGCGGAGTTGGTAAAAGCGAAACAGCCGTTGAACTCATCAAGCGCGGACACCGCCTTATTGCCGATGATGCGGTTGAAATCAAAAAGACGGGAAAAAATACCCTTGTCGGTTCCGCTCCGGATAATATTCGTCACTTTATTGAGCTTCGAGGCATCGGTCTCATTAATGCACGGCGAATTTTCGGTATGGGCGCAGTCAAACTTTCTGAAAAGATTGACATGATTATTGAACTTGAACCTTGGGATTCAAACAAAGTTTACGACCGCATGGGTCTTTACAGCGAAAGCAAGGAGATTTTGGGCGTGAATATTCCTTTAACAACGGTTCCCGTAAAACCCGGTCGTAACCTTGCAATCATCATTGAGGTTGCCGCAATGAACAACAGACAAAAGAAAATGGGTTATAACGCTGCAAGGGAACTTATGCACAACCTCGGAATGGTTGAAGACGTGATTCCGCAGGAAGATGAAATTGAGCTTTGGAGCGATGTTTAAGGAGTGAAAAAAATGAGCAAAAAATACAGAGTCGGCGTTGACCTTGGCGGAACAAACATTGCCGTCGGCGTCATTGACGAGAATTACGAAATCATCGGAAGGGGAAAGCTTAAAACAAATGCGCCCCGTCCGGCAAAGGAAATAATGGTTGATATCGTCAAAGCGGTGAAGCTTGCCGTCAAAGATGCAAATCTTACCCTTGACGACATTGAAAGCATCGGAATCGGTACGCCCGGAAACGTCAATAAGGAGACCGGCTATATCGAATACGCCAACAATCTTCAGTTCAATCAGGTTCCCGCCGTTGAGATGCTCGGCGAACTGATTGACACAAAAGTATATCTTGAAAACGACGCAAACTGCGCCGCTTTGGGCGAAGCTATTGCCGGAGTCGGAAAAGGAAAAAATCTTTTCATTGCAATCACGCTCGGAACCGGTGTGGGCGGCGGAATCATCAACGAAGGCAAGGTTATGGCAGGCTGCAACGAAGCCGGCGGAGAACTCGGCCACACCGTAATCAATATGGACGGCATTCCCTGCAATTGCGGAAGAGTCGGCTGTTGGGAAGCTTATGCTTCGGCTTCCGCACTCGTAAGACAGACTAAAGAAGCCATGAACGCACACAAGGACAGCAAAATGTGGGAAATCGCCGGAGGCTCGCTTGATAACGTCGGTGGAAAAACCGCATTTGACGCAATGCGTGCCGGAGACAAATGGGGAACGGAAGTTGTTGAAAAATACATCGAATATGTCGGTGTCGGAACTGTCAATATCATCAACATTTTTCAGCCGGAGATGATTTGCTTCGGCGGCGGAATCTGCAATGAGGGCGAAACGCTTCTTGCTCCGCTTCGCAAATATGTTGAATCAAAACGATACAGCAGATACTGCGACAAGCAGACCGAACTTTGCCGTGCAAAGCTCGGAAATGATGCCGGAATTATCGGCGCAGCACTTGTAAGCTATTAAATCAACGGGGGTCTTGTTTTGAAAGACTTGTTATCCTTCCTTTCGGAAAACGGCATAAAATTTTTTGAAAACGAACCGATGAAAAACCATACGTCTTTCCGTATCGGCGGAGCGGCAAAGCTTTTCATTGAACCAAAAAACGAAAAAGAGCTTTCCGGTGTTTTAAAAAAGTGTCGGGAAAGCAAGATAGAATATATTGTAATCGGCAATGGAAGCAATCTTCTTGTTTCCGATGACGGAATCAGGAAGGCAGTTATTAAGCTTTCCGGCAATTTTGAAAGAATTGAACTTCTTGATGAAACAACGGTCAAAGCCGGGGCAGGTGCGTCGCTTGCCGCACTTTGCCGCTTTGCACTTGAAAATTCGCTTTCCGGGCTTGAATTTGCGTTCGGAATACCGGGGTCCGTCGGCGGTGCAGCGTTCATGAACGCCGGAGCTTACGGCGGAGAGATGAAGGACGTTGTTCTTTCCTGTTTACACATTGACCGTGAGGGAAACACCGGCGTTCTTTCAAAAGAACAGCTCGGCTTTGCCTATCGCAAAAGTGCCTATAGTGAAAACGGCTTTATAATAACCGACGTTACTTTTAAACTTCAAAAGGGCGAAAAAGGTGCAATCGAAGAAAAAATGAACGACCTTTTGGGAAGAAGAAAAGATAAACAGCCGCTCTCTTTTCCAAGTGCGGGCAGTGTTTTCAAGCGTCCCGAAGGGTACTTTGCAGGTGCGCTCATTGAACAAAGCGGACTTAAAGGAAAAACCATTGGCGGCGCACAGGTCAGCGAAAAGCATGCAGGCTTTATTATAAACATCGGTTCTGCAACCTGCAAAGACGTTAAAGATCTTATTGAGTACTGCCAAAAGACGGTTTATGATAACTTCGGCGTAAAACTCGAAACGGAAATTAAAATGATTTGACGGTGATATATCGTGAAAAATCACAATATATCACGGATTATATGTCCCTCAAAATTTGCACAAGCACAAATTTTGAGATGGACGAAATTACCATCACGCCTTGTCCGGCTACGGCAAGGATTTATGTGATTGTTATTTAAAGTGTAGCCGGAAAGGCTATGGTAATTATGGAATTTGTAATTATCACAGGTATGAGCGGAGCGGGAAAATCCTCCGTTGTGAACTCGCTTGAAGATGTCGGCTTCTTTTGCGTTGATAATCTTCCGGCAAAGCTTATCCCTGTTTTTGCGGAACTTTTGAAAGGCTCAAAGGAGCATAACCGTGTTGCGGTTGTTACGGATGTGCGAGCCGGTGAATCGTTTTCGGAGCTTTTTGATGCGCTTGACGAACTCAAGGAGCGTCAGATTGAATATAAACTTATGTTCATTGACGCAAGCGATGATGTTCTTCTCAACCGTTTTAAGGAGACACGGCGCAAGCACCCGCTTGTTCAGGGAAGCTATGATTCGGTTGAAAATGCAATTGCCCGTGAACGCAAAATGCTCTCAAAGGCAAAGGCTAATGCCGATTATCTTCTTGAAACCTCTAACCTTTCCGCAATTCAGTGCCGTGTCAGAGTTGCTTCAATGTTTTCCGGCTCGGGTGATAAATCGATGCATATTCACTGCATGTCATTCGGTTTTAAGCACGGAATCCCCAATGATGCGGATTTTGTTTTTGATGTTCGATTTCTTCCGAATCCGTTTTATGTTCCGGAGCTTAAACATCTTACCGGGCTTGACAAAGCCGTCAACGATTACGTTATGAGCTTTGACGAATCGAAAGATTTTGAAAAAAAGCTGCTCGATTTACTCGACTGCTCTTTGCCGCTTTGCCAAAAAGAGGGAAGAAGTCAGCTTATTCTTGCTGTCGGCTGCACAGGCGGTCACCACCGCTCGGTAACCTTTGCGGAAATTTTATATAACCATTTCAAAGAAAAGGGCTTTTCCTCTTCGATAAGCCATAGGGACATTCTAAAATAGTTTTTTAAAAGACGTTAAATTTTCAGTGAGGTATTGCACGATGTCGTTTTCTTTAAGCGTTAAAGACGAACTTTCAAAAATTGAAAACCTTGCGCCGTGCTGCCGCCACGCAATGGCTTACGGGATGCTTCTTTTCGGGCGTGAATTTTCTTCCGGCGGAATTTCAATAATGACCGAACACGAAACCGTTGCAAAAACCTATGCCGCTTTGCTTGAAAAGGAGACGGGCGTAAAAGCCACATTTTCCGTTTCCGAAGCCGGAAAATATACCGTATGCGTTAAAAAAAGAAAAGAGATTGAAACGGTTCTTTCTGCTTTTTCAACAAGCGGAAACGAATCTTTCACACGGATAAACCGAGGAAACCTCCTCAACGAAAGCGACAGTGAAAGCGAAATTCTCAACTGCTGCAACGCTTCGTTTTTCAAAGGCGCATTCCTTTCCTGCGGAACGGTGAGCGACCCGAACAAAAGCTATCACCTTGAATTTGTTGTTCCGTTTCGGACGTTGAGCCTTGACCTTATGAAAATGCTTTCGGAATACGGCCTCAAGGCAAAGCACATGGTGCGTCGATATGTCAATATCATCTATATAAAAGACAGCGAAAGCATTGAAGACCTTCTCAACATTATGGGGGCACAAACCGCCGCTTTTGAGATTATGAATATAAAAATTTATAAAGATTTTCGCAACGTTTCAAATCGGCGTGCAAACTTTGACAGTGCAAACCTTGCAAGAACGGCTGTTGCCGCCGTTGCCCAGGTTGAACAAATTCAAAAAATTATTGACAGCGGAAGATTTGATGAACTTTCGCAAGAGCTTCGGCAGTTTGCTTTGCTGAGGATTGAAAATCCGGACGCAAGCCTTCGTGAATTCGGCGAAATGTTTTCTCCGCCGCTTTCACGTTCCGCTGTTAATCACAGAATAAAAAAACTTCTTTCCTTTGCAAAAATGTGCGAAGAAGAAACTCAAAAGACTCCCACGGAGGGCTAAAATATTGGATAACAAAAGAAATTTCACCGTTCCGCAAGAGGAACTTGAAAAACAAAAAGAATATGCAAAGCTCGTTTCGGTTGTGCTTTCTTCCCGCTTTCCGCAAAGTGCACCGAAAGCCTTTGTGCATACTTACGGCTGCCAGGGCAACGTCTCAGACGGCGAAAAAATCAAAGGCATTCTCTGTTCGCTCGGCTATGAGCTGACGGACAATGTTGAAGAAGCCGACCTTGTTCTTTATAACACCTGTGCCATTCGCGAACACGCTCAGGATCGTGTTTTCGGAAACGTCGGCGCACTCAAAAAGTATAAAACCGCAAAGCCGGACATGATCATTGCCCTTTGCGGCTGTATGATGCAGCAGGAATATGTTGCCGAAAGAATCAAAAACAGCTTTCGTTATGTTGACCTCGTTTTCGGAACTCACGTTCTTCACAAGCTTCCGGAATTTATTCACCGCTGTCTCTGCTCCGGAAAAAGAGTTTTTGACCTTTCCGGCGGCGACGGAAACATTGTTGAAGGGCTTCCGATTCACCGTGACGGAGCGTTCAAGGCTTGGATTCCGATTATGTACGGCTGCAACAACTTTTGCTCTTATTGCGTTGTTCCTTATGTCAGAGGACGTGAAAGAAGCCGGGATTTTGACCTCATTGTTTCCGAAGCAAAGCAGCTTGCTGCCGCAGGGTATAAAGAGATAACCCTTCTCGGTCAAAACGTCAATTCCTATAATAAAGACCTTTCCGAGGAATACCGCTTTCCGGCACTTCTTCGTGCAATCAACAATATTGACGGCGATTTCATAATTCGTTTTATGACATCTCATCCGAGAGACTGCACAAAAGAGCTGCTTGAAACAATGGCACAATGCAAAAAGGTTGCAAAGCACCTTCATCTTCCCGTTCAGTCGGGCAATGACCGTGTGCTTAAAGAAATGAACCGTCATTACGACCGGGAAAAATATCTCGGCCTTATAAAATATGCTTATGAATTGATGCCCGACCTTTCGATTACGAGCGACATCATCGTAGGCTTTCCGGGCGAAACGTATGAAGAATTTTGCGATACGCTTTCGCTTCTCAAAGAAGTTAACTATACATCACTTTTCACCTTCATCTTTTCGCCGAGACCGGGAACAAAAGCCGCTTCCATGCCGGACGAAGTTTCAAAAAAAGAAAAGTCTCGGTGGTTTTCCGAGCTTACCGCCCTTCAGGAGGAGATTGCCTCAAAGCGCACCGCCGCAATGAAAGGCAAAAGTTATCGTGTTCTTGTTGAAGAAAGGAACGAAAATACCGGCCTTCTTTCCGCAAGAACCGAGGGCAACGTGATTATTGAATTTGACGGAAAGGACGAGCTCATCGGTTCGTTTGTCACGGTTGAAGTCACCGAACCCAAAACGTGGATTCTTAAAGGCAAGCTTATTTCTCAAGGATAAAACGTGCCGCAAGGCATGAATATCAATATATTAATAATTTTCACAAGGAGTACTTTACATGGACGTAATCAAACTCACAAGAGAACTCGGCGCAGCAATTCAGCAGGACGAAAGATATCTCGCTTTTGCAAAGGCAAGAGAAGAAAACGAAAAAGATCCCGAGCTTCTTGACCTTATGGGCAAAATTCAGCTTGTTCAAATGAATTATCAGCGTGAAGCCGCACAGGAAAATCCCGACGCTGAAAAAATGGCAGAATATGAGCGTGAATTCAATGCGGTTTATGACAAGTTCATGGGCAACGAAAGAATGAAAGCTTATGAAGCGGCAAGAAAAGAAATTGACGAAATGATGAATTACGTTATGCAGATTCTCGGCCTTTGCGTCAACGGCGCAGACCCCGCAACCTGCGAACCCGAAGAACAGCACAGCTGCGGCTGCGATTGCGACAGCTGCTCTTCAGACTGCCACCACTAAGCAAAAATTTTTGCCGCCGATCGCTTTTTCGGTCGGCGGCAGATAAAAAGGATTTCTAAAAAACGAAAGAGGGAAAAGCAAAATGGGCGAAATGACCCCGATGATGAAACAATATCTTGAAATTAAAAAGCAATACCCGGATACTATTTTGTTTTTCCGTCTCGGCGATTTTTACGAAATGTTTTTTGAAGACGCAAAAACCGCATCAAGGGAGCTTGAACTGACCCTTACAGGAAAAAGCTGCGGCCTTGAAGAACGTGCACCGATGTGCGGCGTTCCGTTCCACAGTGCAGACAGCTATATTGCAAAGCTTGTTTCAAAAGGCTATAAAGTTGCAATCTGCGAACAGACCGAAGACCCGGCAACGGCAAAAGGACTTGTCAGCCGTGACGTTATTCGTGTTGTAACAAAGGGCAGCGTTATTGAAAACAGTATGCTTGACGACGCAAAGAACAATTATCTGACCTGCATTTTCCTTTCGGAAAACGGCGGCGGAATCTGCTTTACCGACATTTCAACCGGCGTGCTGAACGTCACGTCATTCAGCGGAAAGGGAACGGAAAGCAAGCTTATCAACGAACTCGGCGTGTTCTCTCCGAGCGAAATCGTACTCAACAAAAGGTGTGCCGAAAACAAAGCAATCGCTTCATTCATCACAAAACGGATGGAGGCTTCGTGCGAAGTTTATCCGGAGGAAAGCTTTTCCTATGAAAGCTGTCTTTTGGAATGTGAAAATCATTTTTCCGAAGATAAACTTTCGTCCTCCGGCATTAAAGAAAGCCCTGAGGCTCTTATTGCCGTCGGTGCAGCGATAAAATACCTCAAAGACGTTCAAAAAAACGATGTTGCGAACATTACCGATATCAATTTTTATTCGGAAAATCAATACATGAAAATTGATTTTTCAACAAAACGTAATCTTGAAATTACCGAAACGATGCGGGGCCGTGAAAAGAAAGGCTCGCTTCTTTGGGTGCTTGACAAAACAAAAACCTCAATGGGAAAAAGACTTCTTCGTTCATGGCTTGAAAAACCGCTTGTCAGTTATGCGATGATTACAAAACGTCAAAATGCCGTTGAAGAACTTGTTTCAAACGGTGTCGGTCTTTCTGAACTTCAGTTTGCGTTGACGAACATCTTTGACATTGAACGGCTTATTACAAGAGTTGTTTACGAAACGGCGAACGCAAAGGAGCTCAATTCCCTGAAACAGACGCTTGAACAGCTTCCGCTTGTCAAAGCCGCACTTTCAAAAATGAACAGCACTTATCTCAAACAGCTTTATTCGCTGACCGATTTGCTTGAAGACGTTTATGAGCTGATTGACTCTGCAATTGACCCGGATGCGCCGTTTTCGGTGCGTGAAGGCGGAATTATCAAGGACGGCTTCAACGAAGAACTTGACTCGCTTCGTTATATTGAGAAGAACGGAAAGCAGTATATCACAGATATCGAAACCGCCGAAAAGGAAAAAACGGGTATTCCGAAACTCAGAATCGGCTATAACCGTGTTTTCGGCTATTATATTGAAGTTACAAATTCCTATAAATCCCTTGTTCCCGATACATACATCAGAAAGCAAACGCTTTCAAACTGCGAAAGATATATCACGCAGGAGCTTAAAGACCTTGAAAGCAAGGTGCTCGGCGCACAGGAGCGCAGTGTAAAGCTTGAATACGAAATTTTTTGCCAGATAAGAAAAGCCGTTGCAAAGGAGTATAACCGTATTCAGCAGACCGCTTCCGCAATCGCTGCCGCAGACGTTATCGCTTCGCTTGCCGCAACCGCAATTGAAAACAATTATGTTTGCCCGACGATGCATGATAACTCCGTTATCGAAATTGTTGACGGCCGCCACCCGGTTGTTGAAAAGGTACTTTCCGACAGCCCCTTTGTTCCGAATGATACCTATCTTGACTGCGGCGACAGCCGGTGTGCAATCATTACCGGACCCAACATGGCAGGTAAGTCAACCTATATGCGCCAGGTTGCGCTGATTTGTCTCATGGCGCAAATCGGCTCGTTCGTCCCCGCAAAGCGTGCTGATCTTTCAATAATCGACAGCATTTTTACCCGTGTCGGTGCTTCAGACGACCTTGCCTCCGGCCAGTCAACATTCATGGTTGAAATGAACGAGGTTGCCTCGATTCTCAAATCCGCCGGAAAGAACAGCCTGATTATTCTTGACGAAGTCGGAAGGGGAACCTCAACCTTTGACGGAATGAGCATTGCAAGAGCGGTGCTTGAGTATATCTCGGACAAGCGCAAAATCGGTGCAAAAACTCTTTTTTCAACTCATTACCACGAGCTTACCGAGCTTGAGGGAAAGCTTGACGGCGTTAAAAATTACAACATCTCCGTCAAAAAACGGGGCAGCACGATAACCTTCCTTCGCCGAATTGTCAGAGGCCCTGCGGACGGAAGTTACGGCATTGAGGTTGCAAAGCTTGCGGGCGTACCGTCGGGTGTTGTCAACCGGGCAAGAGAGATTCTTTTTGAGCTTGAAAGCGAGGACAGAAAGCTTCACGCCGCCGCAAGACCCGACTTTGAAAAGAATGACGAACAGGAAGAAATGCCGCTTCAAATTTCGCTTCAAAGCGAGCGTGACGACGAAATAATCGATGAACTCAAAAACATTGATGCAGATACTCTCACACCGCTTGAAGCGCTCACAACGCTTTATAAGCTTGCCCAAAAAGCTAAGGGTATGTAAGAATATACCGGGAGATTTTCCTATGAAAAAATTCGTTTCAATAATACTTGTTTTTGTCTTTATGCTTCTTGTATCCTGCCAAAAAGCAGATTTGCCCGAAAGTGGAAACACCGCAGAGTATTCAAATCTTGTTGATTCGGGCGTTCAAAGCGAATTGAAAGAAACTCTGCTTTCGTGCGGCGTACCCCAAAACGCAGTCGATATCTTTTTAAAAGACATCAACGAATATCACGAAACCGTTGAAAATACAACGCTCGTTCAATCGGGATACAAAGTTTTTGACCTTTCTCCCGTCACCTATGACGAAGATAAACTCAGCGAGCTTTGGAACAAAAAATTTCCCGTTTTTATGGGCTATAACTGCAAGCTGACCGCGTTCTTTCTTTATAAAAGCTTTGTTCGGTCAAATTCTGTCGTATCGGAATCGGAAAATGAAATGAGTATGCTTTTCACCCTTTCTCCGGAAAAAGCTCAAACCCATTTTTCAAAAGCCGACAGCGAACTTTTCGATACGCTGTACCGGACTCCCAAAATTAAAAAGTCTATGACTCAAAAAGAATGTGTTGAAATAATCAAAAATGCATGGAACGAATACGGCGTTACGTTTGACGAAAGCGACGAAATCAAGCTTATAACGGTCTATACCGAGGACGATTACCCTGAATATCATCTTGAACCCGTTCATGCAGGCTTGCTTTTTAACGGAGATGAAAGAATCTTCTTTTTGGAAAAGCTTTCGTTCGTCAAGCCTTATCAGTACTCGGTTTTTGAAAACGAAAAGGATTTATATAACTATCTCAAAATTTCGTTTGGCGAAGATAAAAAGTTCTTCACAGTCATGAAAAACGCAGAAGTCATCGAATAAGAAAATAAAAAGTTCAACTAAAGGAAGGTGAAAATGTGGGAAGAATCAATGTTTTGCCGAAAAGTATTGCCGAACTTATCGCCGCCGGAGAGGTTGTTGAAAGACCCGCTTCGGTTGTGAAAGAACTTTGCGAAAACTCGATTGATGCCGGTGCAACGGCTGTCACCGTTGAAATCCGCAACGGCGGAATAACATATATCAGAATCACAGACAACGGCAGCGGAATTTTCCGTGACGATGTTCAAAAAGCTTTCATCAGCCACGCAACAAGCAAAATCAAGTCCGCTTCCGACCTTGACAGCATTTTCACCCTCGGTTTTCGCGGCGAGGCGCTCGCTTCAATTGCCGCCGTTTCAAAAATCGAACTTTTCACCAAAACGGTCAGCGAAGAAAACGGAACATTTTACTCAATCGAGGGCGGAACGGAAATCAAAAACGAAACCGCCGGCTGTCCGGACGGAACAACAATCGTTGTCCGTGACCTTTTTTATAACACTCCGGCAAGAATGAAATTTCTCAAAAAAGACGTCAGCGAAGCAAACGCCGTTGCCGACGTTGTTGACAAAATTGCGCTCTCTCACCCGGAAATCAGCTTTCGCTTTATTCGAGACGGAAAGCAAACGCTTATCACTCCCGGCGACGGAAAGCTCCTTTCGGTAATTTACTCAATTTTTGGCAGAGTGTTCGCCGAAGGTATGATTGAAACAAATTATGAGCTTGACAAAATCGGCGTTTCCGGCTTCGTTTGCAAGCCGACTTCTGCCCGTCCGTCAAGGGCAATGCAGTATTTCTTTTTGAACGGCCGTTTCATAAAATCAAGAGGTTGCGCCGCTTCAATGGAAAACGCATATAAAAATTCAATTATGGTCGGAAAATTTCCGTCCTGTGTGCTGAACATCACCGTTTTGCCGCATACCGTTGACGTTAACGTTCACCCGGCAAAAACCGAGGTTCGTTTCAGCGACGAAAGGCGGGTATCCTCCGCAATATATTATGCCGTGAAAAACGCACTTTCCGAATATGACACACGGCTTCAGATTGACCTTGCAAAGGTTGCGCAAAAAGCAAAACCGGAAAACGCACAGTTTTATATGGTTGAGGACGAGCCTGTGAAGGTTAAAACACCGGAACCGCAAAAGACCGCGGCCCGTCCTCCCGAACCGCAAAGACCTTTGCCCAAAAAGGACTTTTGGCAGTCTATGCCGTCAAATCAATTCAAAAAGACCGGCACGCTTTCATCAGCGGAAAACGACAAACTTTCCCACAAAAAGGACGAAAACGAGCCCGATTTGGTTGCGGCGTTCAAAAACAAAAAGGCGAATGAAAAAGTTTTGCCGAAAAAAGATGCGGCAATTCCCACCATGGCAAAACCTATGCCACGTTCCGCCGAACCTCCAAAGCCGCAAAAGGCCGCTATAAGTACCCCCAAACCCGAATCGAAAAAATCAGAACCTATATCTGAAAAACCGTCGGTTTCAATCACCGAAAGTCGGCCTCCGAAACCGCTGCGGCTCCTCGGTGAAGCTTTCAAAACATATATTATCTGCGAATATGACGGAAAGGTTTGCATCATTGATAAACACGCCGCCCATGAGCGTGTTATCTTCAACCGCATGAAAGCCGAGCGTGAAAAAAAGGAAGCCTTGCCGCAGGTGCTGCTTTCTCCCGTAACAGTCACGCTCAGCAAAAACGAATATAGCGTTATTCTTGAAAATCTTGATGTCTTTTCAAAATGCGGTTTTCTTGTTGAAGATTTCGGAAACGGCGCAGTTATTGTTCGTGAATGCCCGATGCTTCTTGAAGAAGATGATATTCAGGATGTTATTTTGGAAATTGCGAATAACCTTATGCTCAATAAAACCGACGTTCAGGCGGAAAAAATCGACCGCATCTATCACACCGCCGCCTGCAAAGCGGCAATCAAAGCAGGCTTCAAAAATTCAACCGCAGAACTCAAAGCCCTTGCCGAACGAGTGCTTTATAACAACGACGTTCGCTATTGTCCGCACGGCCGCCCGGTACTCATTGAAATGAGCCGCTACGACCTTGAAAAGCAGTTCGGAAGAATCCAGTAAAACGGGAGTTGTCACAGTGAAAAAACCTCTTTGCATTGTTATTGTCGGCCCGACCGCAAGCGGAAAAAGCTCGCTTGCCGTTGCCGTTGCAAAAAAAGAAAACGGCGAAGTTGTTTCCGCCGATTCAATGCAGATTTATAAACATATGGACATTGCAACCGCAAAGGTTACAAAAAAGGAGATGGACGGTGTGCCGCACCATCTTGTTGACTTTGTTGAACCGTGGGAAAGCTTTTCCGTTGCCGAATTTAAGGAGCTTGCACTTTCAAAAATGCGTCTGATTTCAAAAAGCGGAAAAACACCGGTTCTTGCCGGCGGAACGGGTTTTTATGTTGATACCGTAATAAACAATACGAACTTTCTTGACTATGAAAAAAACGAAACAAGGGAAGAGCTTCTTAAAAAAGCCGACGAGGAAGGACTTGAAAGCCTTTGGAACAAGCTTTTTCTTGTTGACGCAGAAAGCGCATTGAAAATCCATAAGAACGATAAAAAACGTATTGTTCGTGCGCTTGAGCTTTTTAAAACAACCGGAAAAACCATGACCGACCAACGTGAACTTTCTCACCTTGAGGAAAGTGAATTTTCCTTTTGCATAATAGGGCTTACCGCCGAAAACCGGCAGTTCCTTTATGACCGCATCAACCGCCGTGTTGACCTTATGATTCAAAACGGACTGCTTGAAGAAACAAAAGCGTTTTTTGAAAACGAACATTCTCAAACCGCAAAGCAGGCAATAGGATATAAGGAACTCAAACCGTTCCTTGACGGTGAAA
The DNA here is from genome assembly GCA_934552855.1 of uncultured Eubacteriales bacterium. Lineage (GTDB taxonomy): Bacteria > Bacillota > Clostridia > Oscillospirales > Acutalibacteraceae > UBA6857. The sequence continues at coordinate 17,582 of CAKTEU010000011.1, forward strand.
TATCGCTTGAAGAAGCAACGGAAAACCTTAAACGTGAAACAAGAAGATATGCAAAACGTCAGCTTTCATGGTTCAGGCGCAACAAAAACATCAACTGGCTTTATATTGACAATGAGAGCGCAGAAACGCTGCTTCAAAAAAGCCTTGAAATAATCAAAAACTTTAAAGGTGAACTTGATGAAAAGGTCAAAGAACTTTAAGACAACAATAATCATTCTTGCGGTTGCGGTCACGATAGTGCTTGCCTATGTCGTTCAGGGAATTTATTTCAGTTACACCGGCTCGGTTCAAACCGAATATATTTTTGAAACCTCGGACAAGCAGGTGGTTTCGGTTGATTCGTTCATTGTTCGCGACGAAAACCGAAGCGAAAACGGAAACAACATTTCAATCCTTCAAAAAAATGATGAAAGGGTTTATGTTCCGATTGTTTCCGACAGCGCAAGCGTTGCAAAGGGCGAAACAATTGCCCTTTCGTTTGAAAGCGAGAGCGAGGCCAAGGCGTATAACGAAGCGTTGCTTCTTGACGAAAAAATCGATCATCTCACCAAGCTTCAGGATCAGGGCAATTTCAGCCATATCAACGTTATGACGCTCAACAATGAAATTTCATCATCTGTTAACGATTACATGAAAATCATTGAATCCGGCGATTACACAAACCTTGACGAAACCGTCAGAAATATCAGCTATAAAATAACAACAAGGCAGATTGCAACGGGAACAAAGCTTAGTTTTTCGCCGCTTCTTTCTCAGTACCGCAAGGAAAAAAGGAACCTTCTTAAATCTGTCAGCGGAAAAAAGGCAGTCAGAACCGAATATGCCGGTTATTTTGTCAGCACGGTTGACGGGTTTGAGAACACTGCAAGCTATGACGAAATTGCAAAGGGCGGCATTGACTCTGCCGGTGTTCAAAAGCTTCTTGAAAGCAAGGCGCAAAAGCAAAGCGCCGCTTTCGGAAAAATCATCGGTCAGCACACATGGTATCTTGTTTGCAACATACCTCTTGCCCAGGCTTCGGTCATAAAAACGGGATATTACGTTAAGGTCAGCTTTCCCGATAAGGGCATAAATGACCTTGATATGTCGGTTGAAAGCGTTTCAAGCCGGGCCGGAGACACGATTGCCGTCGTTCTCAAGTGCACCTCAATGAACAAGGCAATATCCTCACTGCGCAAGGAAAAGGCGCAAATAACCGTTAAAACTTATACGGGGCTCAGAATCAGCAACGAAGCACTCACCGCCGACGAAAACGGAACCGAAGGCGTTTATACCCTCAGCGGAAAACGCATTACCTTCAAGCCGATTGATATCATTCATTACGGCGACAATTATGTTATTGCAAATGCCGTTACATATTACAACGACGACGGCAGCGTTGACTATGAAAAAACCGCAGGTGCCGAAATCAAGGCGTTCGACAAAGTTATAACAAAGGGGCGAAATTTAAGTGACGGAAAAGTTATCGGTTGAAGAAAGGTTTAAAAACATTGAACATAACCTTGAATATATCAACGAAAAAATCAAAGAAGCCGCAGAAATAAGCGGAAGAAAACGTGAGGACATAAAGCTCATGGCGGTCACAAAAACCGTTGAGCCGATTTTTATCAACCATGCGATTGAGCAGGGGATTGACCTTATCGGCGAAAACAAGGTTCAGGAGTTCCTTTCAAAGGAGGAATATCTTAAGCTTGAAAACTGCCGTGTTCACCTTATCGGTCACCTTCAAACAAATAAAGTCAGACAAATTATCGGCAGGGTCGATATGATTCAGTCCGTTGACAGCCTAAAGCTTGCAAAGGAAATTGAAAAGCAGGCCGAAAGGATTGACATCACCGCAGACTGCCTTATTGAAGTCAACGTCGGCGGAGAGGAAAGCAAAACCGGAATTGACTTTGACGAGGTTCCCGTTTTGCTTGAAGAAATTTCAAAAATGAACCGAATAAGGGTCAAGGGTCTTATGGCAATTCCGCCGATTTGTGAAGATGACGAAAAATTGTGCAAATATTTTGAAAAAATGCACAATTTGTTTGTTGACATTAAGGCTCAAAATATAGATAATATAAGAGTGGAGATTCTTTCAATGGGAATGTCCGGCGATTATGAAAAAGCAATTGCCTGCGGGTCAAATCTTGTCCGTATCGGCTCTTCAATCTTCGGACCCCGTTTGTATTAATAATTTTTTGATAAAAGGAAAGGACGATATATAAAATGAAATTTTTTGACAATTTGAAGGACGGTTTCAAAAAAGCGGTCAATTTTTCCGACGATGAGGATTTTGACGATGATGAAAACTATGGCGATGACGATTTTGATGATGACGATTACTATGAGGATGAAGAACCCGTAAAGGATACGAAAAAATCAAATTCGTTCAAAACAAAGTTTGATGCTCCCGTTTCGCCGAGTGCATACAATCCGCCCGAATACGGTCAAAAGCTTTCTTCAAGCGAGCCGTCATACGGCTTTAAAAGCGCACAGAAGGCTGTTTCAAACCTTTATAAAATGGACGCAAAGCCCCAGCAGAAAAAGCTCAAGGTCACTTTGTTTGTCCTTGAGGATATGGACGACGCAAGAAACGTTGCAGACTGCATGATTGAAAGGGGAGTTGTTACCCTTGCCGACATGACAAAGCTTCCGACTGAAAGCGTTCGCCGTGTTCTTGACTTCCTTGACGGCGTAAAATATGTCTGCAAGTCAAAAATCGAAGTCATTGCGGAAAAAATCTATCTCATCGTTCCGGAAGCAGCGGAGCTTTCAGGCGACTTTTTCGGTCAGGTTGACAAGCCCTCGTTCTTTTAATTATAAAGAACGCAGTTAATACAAAAAAACGGAAAATGCCGGCTTTTCGGCGAATCTTTTCAATCGGAGGATGATTTAAAATGATGGTTCCGAATCAAATCAAAATGCAAAGCTTTTCTTCAATGGGTCGAGGCGCATACAAATCAAGCGAAGTTGACACTTTTGTTTCCCGTGTGTATTCAAGCTATAACGAGCTTTATAACGAAAACGCCGAGCTTAAAAAAAAGTTTGCTTCGCTTCGTGATATTATTGAAGAATACAATGCCGGAAAAAACGCAATTGCAACCGCACTTGTGAAAGCGCAGACCGTTGCCGACCAGACCGTTGAAAGCGCAAAAAATGCTTATGACGCAATGATTGCCGACGGTGAAAAAAAGGCAAAGTCTCTTGTTGACGAAAAGGTCAAGGAGGCTGAAAACTATGCCGAAGAAATCAAGAAAAAAGCGGACGCTTATCTTGAAAACGTTAAGGCAGAGCTTCAGCGGGCAACCGAACAGACAAAGACCGAGGCCGAAAAATACGTTGCCGAAATCAACGAAAGGGCAAAAGAGATTATTGACAACGCCAACCAAAAGGCGGCTTCAATCGTTGCAAGCGCATACGGCGACGCAAAAAAAGCAGAGGACAAAAAGAACGAAATTCTTCTTGAAGCAAAAACTCAGCTTTCAACAGTAAAAGACGAGCTTACATCTTTCAAAAAAGATTCGCTTAAACTTATGAAAGGCCTCCTTCCGAAGCTTGAAGCACTTTCAATTCCGAACATAGAAATCGAAGCAGATGAAGAAAGTGTTCCTGCGGTTGAACCGACAGAAGAAGCGGAAAACATTGAGCTTCCCGTTTTCAAGGGTGCAGATATTGATATATCCGAAATCGGCGAGGACAGAACAACCGTTGTTAAGGAAGAAAAAAAGCCCTCAAAGGCTTATATTCCCGACGCAGACGAATATGTTAAACATATTTTTGACACTATAACAATTCCAAACGTTACCGAGCAAACCGAAAAAGTATCTTTTGAAGAAAAGAAAAAGCCTGCTTCCGGCCTTGGATACAACGGAAACAAAACAAGCTTCAGCATTTCGGATAACCCGGACATTTTTTCCGATGACGATTGATTTTTGCTGTGCATAAAAATTCTGTACGGCTTTCAGGTGTGTGAATATGGTTCAAATCATCTCTCTTTTGGTCATTGCGGCGTTGACTGCCGTTGATCAGGTTATCAAATATTTTGTTGTTGCCGACCTCAAGCCTATCGGAGAAAAAATCCTTATTCCCGGTGTGCTTCGGCTCACATACGTTGAAAATGACGGCGCAATGATGGGTATGCTTGGCGGAAAAGCAAACGTTATGATGATTGTCACATTGGTGATACTTGTTGTGATGCTTGCCGTTATGCTTTCAAAAAAGCTTAAATTCGGCTTTAATTACTGTTGCTTTGTTGCAATCATTGCCGGCGGAATTGGCAACCTCATTGACCGTTTCAGGCTCGGCTATGTCATTGATTATATTGACGCAATGTTTGTAAAGTTTTATGTTTTCAATTTTGCCGACTGCCTTGTAACCGTCGGTGCATTCCTCATAATCGGATATCAGATTTATGAGATAATTAAAGATACAAAGGAAAAAAAGGAAAAACAAAATGGTTGACGCAATGATTATCACCGTTGATGAAAATTCTGTCGGTGAAAGAATAGACAAGGTCATTTGCGCTTTTTCGGGCGAACTTACACGTTCCGGCGTTCAAAAAATGATGGAAAGCGGTGCGGTTTGCGTTGGCGGAAAACCCGTCAGCAAAAACTATAAGGTCAAACTCGGCGATAAAATTTCGCTTGTTATTCCAAAACCGCGTGAGCTTGAGCTTACACCCGAAAACATTGAACTTGACATCAGATATGAGGACGATGACCTTCTTGTTGTCAACAAACCCAAAGGAATGGTGGTTCATCCTGCGGCAGGAAATTATGACGGAACGCTTGTCAATGCACTTTTGTATCATTGCAAAGACAGCCTTTCCGGCATTAACGGCGTGATAAGGCCGGGAATCGTCCACCGAATCGACAAGGACACAAGCGGGCTTTTGATTGTTGCAAAAAACGATTTTGCCCACATTTCGCTCGCAGAGCAAATCAAAGCGCACTCCTTTTCAAGGGAATACCAAACGGTGGTTTACGGCAGCTTCAAAAATGACGACGGTACCGTTGACGCACCGATCGGCCGCCACAGCGTTGACCGAAAAAAAATGTGTGTGACCGAAAAAAATTCAAAGCACGCCGTTACCCATTATGAAGTTGTTGAACGCTATAAGGGCTTTACTCACCTTCGTGTTCGCCTTGAGACCGGAAGAACTCACCAAATAAGAGTCCACATGGCATATATCGGTCATCCCGTTGCGGGCGATCCTGTTTACGGCCCGAAAAAGGTTATCACCGAGCTTCACGGTCAATGCCTTCACGCCGGACTCATCGGCTTTCGTCACCCGAGAACGGGAAAACACATTGAGATTGAAAGCGAACTTCCGGAATACTTCACTCAGTTTTTAAGGAGACTTGAAAATGACAGATAAAAAACTGCCGCTTTCCGGCTGGCTTATTGCTTCGGATATTGACGGCACTTTGAACGATAAAAGAAGAAAACTTCCAAAGAGAAACTTCGACGCTATTCAAAAATTTGTTTATGAATACGGCGGACATTTCATTCTTTCTTCGGGAAGATCAATCGAATCAATGCGAAAGCATTTTCAAAAACTTAAACTCAACAGCGGCTATGCCGTGTTTATCAACGGTGCCGGCGTTTATGATTATGAAAAAGAAAAGATTCTTTGGATAAGCCCGACAAACGAAAAAATTACCGCACTCATCAAGGAACTTTCAAAAAAGTTCCGTTTTGCAACGGTTCAAATTATTACGCCCTATGAGGCAGAAATTGTCAAGCCCACTCTTTCGGCATATATTCTTGCAAAAACAAGCAAGCTTCCGATTAAGTATTTTAAAAGCATTGACGAACTTGAAACCGGAAATTGGTGCAAAGCAATTTTCACAGGGCTTCCGTTTGTAATTTCAAAAGTTGAAAAGGAAGCAAAGGAAAAAAGCAGCGTTACAACAAACCTTATGAGAACCTCGCCGTTTTCGTTTGAAATTGTTAACGAGGGAACAAACAAGGGCGTTGCGGTCATGAAGGTTGCCGAAATTCTTGGCATTAAAAAAGAGAACACGGCGGCAATCGGCGATTATTTCAACGATTACGAAATGCTCAAAGCGGTCGGGCTTCCTGCCTGCTGCGGTCAGGCTCCGCAGGGTATGAAGGACATTGCAAAGCTTGTCACCTGCCATTGCAACAAGGGTGCCGTTGCCGATTTGATAGATTACATCATCAAAAACAATTGTAAGTAATTTGGTTTTCGCATTCGGAAATGACCGATGCGGCAGAACCATTTTATAAAAAGGAGGAAACAACATTGGAAAACACCAAAAAGCTTGAGCTTAAAAAGCTCGCCTGCAAGGTGAGAATGGGCGTTATTGAAGGCACATTCAATGCAAAGTCCGGTCATCCGGGCGGTTCGCTTTCAATTTCAGACATCATTACTTATCTTTATTTCAACGAAATGAACGTTGACCCGAAGAACCCCGCATGGGAGGACAGAGATCGCTTTGTTCTTTCAAAGGGACACACTGCACCGGCACTTTATGCCGCACTTGCTCTCAAGGGCTTTTTTCCGTTCGACCTTATTAAAACACTCAGAAAGCCGGATTCAATCCTTCAGGGTCATCCCAGTATGCGTTATACTCCGGGCGTTGACATGAGCACAGGCTCGCTCGGCCAGGGAATTTCCGTTGCAGTCGGCATGGCTCTTGGCGCAAAGCTCAAAAACAAGGACTTCAGAGTTTATACCGCTCTCGGCGATGGCGAAATTGAAGAAGGCCAGGTTTGGGAAGCTGCAATGTTTGCCGGCAACCACAAGCTTGATAACCTTGTTGCCGTTGTTGACTATAATAACCTTCAGATTGACGGTTCGCTTGACGAAGTCAACTCTCCCTGTCCGATTGATGAAAAATTCGCCGCTTTCGGCTGGAACGTAATCGTAATCAACGGCCATTGCTTTGACGAAATTGACGAAGCATTCAAAAAGGCTAAGGAATTCAAAGGCAAACCCACCTGCATTGTTGCCAAAACCGTTAAGGGCAAGGGCGTTTCCTTCATGGAAGACAAGTGTGACTGGCACGGAAGCGCACCCAACGCCGAACAGTACGAACAGGCGATGAAAGAACTCGGCGATGCTCTCGCCGCATTGGAGGTGTGATTATGGCTGACGTAATTAAATGCGCAACAAGAGATGCTTACGGAAAAGCACTCAAGGAGCTCGGAAAAAGAAACGACGTTTTGGTTCTTGATGCCGACCTTGCAAAGGCAACAAAAACAATTGTTTTCAAAAAGGAATTTCCCGAAAAGTTCATCGACGCAGGTATTGCCGAAGGCAACATGATGGGTGTTGCCGCCGGACTTTCAACTGTCGGCTATACCGTTTTTGCAAGCTCGTTTGCAATGTTTGCCGCCGGCCGTGCATTTGAGCAGGTAAGAAACTCAATCGCATATCCGAAGCTTAACGTTAAAATCGGCGCAACCCATGCCGGTATCTCCGTCGGCGAAGACGGCGCAAGCCATCAGTGCTGTGAGGATATCGCTCTTATGCGTTCGGTTCCAAATATGGTAATCATCAACCCGGCCGATGATGTTGAAGCTTATCAGGCCGTTCTTGCCGCCGCTGATTTTGAAGGCCCCGTTTATATGCGTTTCGGCCGCCTTGCAGTGCCGAGAGTAAACAGCGAAGATTATAAGTTTGAGCTTGGAAAAGGTGTAACCCTCAAGGGCGGAAAAGACGTTACAATCGTTGCAACCGGCCTTATGGTTAACGAAGCACTCATTGCTGCGGAAGAACTCAAAGCCGATGGCATTGACGCAAGGGTAATCAATATCCACACCATCAAGCCGATTGACAAGGATATTCTTGTTAAAGCCGCAAAGGAAACCGGTGCAATCGTTACCGCAGAGGAACACAGCGTAATCGGCGGACTCGGTTCTGCCGTAACGGAAGTTCTTTCGGAAGAATGCCCCGTTCCGGTTCTTCGTCTCGGTGTTGAAGATACCTTCGGAAAATCAGGTCCGGCTGTTGAACTTCTTAAAATCTTCGGTCTTGATGCAAAGCACATTGCCGAAAAAGCAAGAAAAGCAGTTACACTTAAATAATTATAAAAACAGAGCCGTTCCGATGTTGGACGGCTCTTTTTGGTCTACTTTGTCATAAAAAAGCTCCTTTGTTCATACAGATTAATAAAACAAATGCAAAGCTCGGAGGAATGTTTATGACAGGCACTGATATTTATTCTTCAATTTCGTCCCGAACGCAGGGGGATATATACATCGGCGTTGTGGGTCCCGTCCGAACGGGAAAATCTTCGTTCATAAAACGTTTTATGGATGTTCTTGTTTTGCCGAATATCGGCGAACAGGCAAAGCGTGACCGTGCAACAGACGAGCTTCCGCAGTCTTCGTCCGGAAGAACAATAATGACAACCGAACCCAAATTTATTCCGGAAGATGCGGTTGAACTTACGCTTGAGGATAAGGCACGCTTCAATGTTCGGCTTATTGACTGCGTCGGATACATTGTTCCGAGCTCGCTCGGCTATATTGAAAACGAACAGCCGAGAATGGTTAAAACGCCGTGGTTTGAAGATGAAATTCCATTTAATATGGCTGCGGAAATCGGAACAAAAAAGGTTATTGACGAACATTCAACAATCGGGCTTGTTGTTACAACAGACGGCTCAATCGGTGACATTCCCCGTGAAGAATACGCCGAAGCGGAAGAAAGAGTGATAAACGAGCTGAAAGAAATTCAAAAACCGTTTATCGTTCTTCTCAATTGCACCGACCCGAAAAGCGAAAGTGCGCAAAGACTTTCTTCGGAGCTTGAAAAAAAGTATTCGGTCAGTGTGCTTCCGGTCAACTGCATTGATCTTTCTGAAAACGAAATCACCGACATACTTCGTTCGCTTCTTTATGAATTTCCGCTGACAGAGATGAAGATAAATTTTGCCTCATGGATATCACGCCTTGAAAAGGGGCATTGGCTCAGAACCGAGATTTACTCTTCTGTTTTTGAAGCGGCAAAAACAATGAAAAAAGTCAGGGATGCCGAACGGTTTTCCTCCTGCGTTTCCGGTGCGGACGATATCACCGGAAGCAGAATTGAAAACATTGACCTTTCAAGCGGAAGCGTTACTGTCACCGTTTCGGTAAAACCGGAGCTGTTTTATAAAATACTCACTGAAAAAACAGGACTTGAAATTAAAGACGAGCAAGGCCTTATGAGTGATATCATTGAGCTTTCAAAGATAAAAGAAGAATATGAACACTTCAAAAGCGCAATTGATGACTGCAAAAACACGGGTTACGGCATTGTTATGCCGACAATGGAAGAACTCACTCTTGAAGACCCGGAAATCATGAAGCAGGGCGGAAGATACGGCGTTAGGCTCAAAGCGCAGGCACCGTCAATTCATATGATGCGCTGCAACATTTCAACCGAGGTTGCGCCGATTGTTGGAACGGAAAGCCAGTCGGAAGAACTTATAATGTATCTTCTCAAAGAATTTGAGGAGGATCCGTCAAAAATTTGGGAATCGAACATATTTGGAAAATCGCTCAATAGTCTTGTTAACGAAGGACTGCACAACAAGCTTTACAAAATGCCGACCGATGCACGCATGAAAATTCAGGAAACGCTTGAGCGTGTAATCAACGAAGGCTGTAGCGGACTGATTTGTATTATACTTTAACCGTAAATTTTACATAAAAAGAGACTGTCGCATTTAGCGCAGAACAAAGAGTAAAAAGTCAAAATTAAAAATATAATTTACGGATGCCGTCAAAAAGAAAGTATACCGTGAATTACAGCTTTATTTTTAAATCCAATAGGAATTATTTTTACTCTTTTAAGCGTTTTTTTACCCGCTCGCAGTATCTATATACAGCTTCGGGGTAAAGAAAACGCTTTCTGCATCTAAATGCGACAGCCTCTTTGCTGTTAATTTGTTATATACCGAAAAGCATCTTTGTGTTTTCACGGCACTTGTCAATAAGCTTTTGGGTGTTCTCATCACGAATCTCTGCAAGCTTTTCTGCCGTATAAGCAATCATTGAGGAATCGCATCTTGTTCCTCTTAGCGGAACGGGAGCCATATAAGGACAGTCCGTTTCAAGCAAAAGCTTATCTTCCGGAACGATTGCGGCAACCTCAAGCGGCTTTCTTGCGTTTTTGAACGTTACCGCTCCGCCGAGCCCGATGTACATTCCAAGCTTTAAAACCTCTTTTGCCATTTCGGCACTGCCGGAAAAGCAGTGAACAACGCCTTTCGGCTTATACTTTTTGAGCAGGTTCATCGTGTCCTCATGCGCTTCTCGGTCGTGAACAATAATCGGAAGCGAAAGTTCGTTTGCAATAACAATCTGCTTTTCAAAAAATTCAAGCTGAACTTCACGGGGCGAAAAATCATAGTGATAATCAAGCCCGATTTCGCCGACGGCAACAACCTTTTCCTTTGAATAAAGCACTTTGAGTTCTTCAAGGTCGGTTTCTTTTGCGTCTGCCGCTTCGTGAGGGTGAATACCGATTGCGGCAAAAACAAAGCCGAATTTTTCCGAAAGCTTTACAGCTTCAAGCGAAGAAGCCTTGTCACAGCCGCAGTCAATCACGCCGCAAACTCCGTTTTCGTGAAGTTTAAGGAGAGTTTCCTCCCTGTCCTCGCTGAATTTTTCGTCGTCGTAATGTGAGTGAGTGTCAAAAATATTCTTGTAACTCATCTGACTTTTGCTCCGTTGGGCATACCGTCAACAAAAACAACCTTAACGTCGTCCTCACCGCAATCGCCGGCAAGAATCATTCCTGCGCTTTCAACGCCGCAAAGAACGGCAGGCTTGAGGTTTGAAACAACAATAACTTTTTTGCCGATGAGGTCTTCGGGTTTATACCATTTTGCAATTCCGGAAGCAACGGTTCTCGGCTTGTTTGTTCCGTCATTGAGCGTAAGCTTCAAAAGCTTTTTTGCACGCTTGACGGGAACGCAGTCGGTAACTTCTGCAACACGAAGGTCAACCTTCGAGAAATCATCAATGCCGATTTGCGCAACGCCTTCAATTTCTTCAATTGTCTTTTCCTTTGCGGCGGCCTCCTTTTGCTTTTCGGCAATTTCGGAAAGCATCTTTTCCGCATCGATTCTTGCAAAGAGGGGAGTCGGAGTTTTAACGATTGTTCCGGGTTTGAAGCCGCCGAAAGCCGAAAGGCTGTCGTAATCGGTAACATCGCATGACATCTGCTCAAAAATCGCCTTTGAAGTGTCCGGCATAAACGGAGAAACAAGAATGCCGATAAAGCGGATTCCTTCAAGAAGATTATAAAGAACCGTGCCGAGTCTTTCCTTTTTGCTTTCGTCTTTTGCAAGTGCCCAGGGAGCGGTTTCGTCAATATACTTGTTGCAGCGTTTTGCAAGGTTCATAACGGCTTCAACCGCATCGGCCATGTGATAGCTGTTGATGTTTTCGTCAACGCCTTTGACTGCTGCAGCGGCAGCGGCCTTAAGCTCGCTGTCAAGCTCATCTTGTGCTGTCGGTGCGGGAACAACACCGTCAAAGTACTTGTTTGTCATCGCAATAGTGCGGTTAACAAGGTTTCCGAGCGTGTTTGCAAGGTCGCTGTTATATCTTTCAATGATGGTTTCATATGAAATTGAACCGTCGTTTGCGTGCGGCATTTCGGCAAGAAGATAGTATCTTACCGCATCAACGCCGAGAAGCTTAACAAGGTCGTCGGCATAGATAACGTTGCCCTTTGATTTTGACATTTTGTCCGTTCCGAAAAGGAGCCACGGGTGACCGTATACCTGCTTTGGAAGCGGCTCGCCGAGTGCCATGAGCATAATTGGCCAGTAAATTGTGTGGAAGCGAACAATGTCCTTTCCGATGATGTGAACGTCCGCAGGCCAGTACTTTTTGTAAAGCTCGCCGCTGCCGTCGGGGTCGTAGCCGAGGGCGGTGATGTAGTTTGAAAGCGCATCAATCCAAACATAGATAACGTGCTTTTCATCAAACGTTACGGGGATACCCCATTTGAACGAGGTGCGGGAAACGCAAAGGTCCTGAAGTCCCGGCTTGATGAAGTTGTTGAGCATTTCCTTCTTTCTGCTTTCGGGATAGATGAAATGTTCGTTTTCTTCAATATAATCTTCAAGCTGTTTTTGATACTTTGAAAGGCGAAGGAAGTAAGCTTCTTCCTTTGCTTTTTTTACTTCACGGCCGCAGTCCGGGCATTTTCCGTCAACAAGCTGAGCCTCTGTCCAAAACGATTCGCACGGAGTGCAGTAAAGTCCCTCATATTCGCTTTTGTAAATGTCACCTTGGTCATAAAGCTTTTTGAAAATCTTTTGAACAACCTTTTCGTGGTAATCGTCGGTGGTTCTGATGAACTTGTCATAGGTGGTGTTGAGTGTGTCGCAGATTCCCTTGATTTCGCCTGCAACCTTGTCAACATATTCTTTCGGCGTTACGCCGGCAGCTTTTGCATATTCTTCAATTTTTTGACCGTGTTCGTCGGTTCCGGTGAGCATGAAAACGTCATATCCGCAAAGACGCTTATAGCGTGCGATTGCATCGGTGAGAACAATTTCATAGCTGTTGCCGATGTGCGGCTTTCTTGAGGTATAGGCGATTGCCGTTGTGATGTAAAACTTTCCTTTATTCATGGCTTGTGTTCCATCTCTCTTTCTTAATATTTGTATGCTTTTATTTTAACTTGACTGTTATCGGCTTTGAGGCGTTGCCAAAGTAATTGCCGCCGTGGCGAATGAAGGCTTTGACAATGAGCTTTTCCTCTTTTGCACCGCTTTTTGCTTTGAGGCGATAGGCGGTGTCTCTTATTGTTGCAACCTTGACATATGAGTTCGTCTTTTTATCGAGCCTGAAAATGCGATAGCCGTAAGTGCCGCTCACCTTGCTCCATGAAAGGGTGTAAGCCGAGGAGGAGACGTTTTTCGCTTTGACATTTTTTACCATTGCCGGGGCGGTAATGGCTTCAAACTCGGGCGAATACGAAGAAAAATACATATTTTCGCCGATGCTTACAAATGCACGAACCTTGTATTTTGCTGTTTTTCCCTGTTTAAGACCGGTGACGGAAAGGCGGTTTTCTTCGGTATCTTTAAAGAAAACATATCTTTTCTTCGCCGCATCATATTTAAAGACTCTGTAACCGTCTGCACCGGCAACCTTTTTCCAGCGAAGAGTATAGCTTTTCGGTTTTGTTTCCGCCTGCCATATTCTTGCAACAACACCGGGAAGGGTTGAAGCGGAAATTTCACCGGAGGACGAGCCGTGAAAACTTTGTCCGTTCAAAGAGGTATATGCACCGACTTTGTAAATGCTGCGGCTTCCGGTTTTGAGACCTGTCACAGTATATGACGTTTTTGTTGTTGAACCGATTTTTTCAAACTTTCCGGTTGAAGAAGAAAACTTATAAACAGTATAGCCGCTTGCACCGTGAACCTTGCTCCACGAAAGCGTGTAACCGGTTTCCTTAACTGCGGAAAGAGTCGGCGTTTTTACTGCACCCGGTGCGGTAACGGCAGAAAATTCCGGCGAATAACCGCCGCTAAGCCTTCCTGCGCTTACGTTGACAAAAGCAAGAACCTTGTATTTGTCCTTTTGCGCCGGAGAAAGGGCAAGAATTTCGGTTTTAGGTTCTGTTGTTTCTTCAAGCTTTATGAATTTTTCGCTTGTTGTGTCATACTTGTAAACGATGTATCCGGAAGCGCCGCTTACTTTGTTCCATGTGAGCGTATATCTGTCGGTGGAAACCGCAGACTGCGACAGTCCGCCGGGAGCGGAAGGCAAGGTTGCGGCAACAATGCTTTTTGAAAAATCAGACATGAAAACCGTTTCGCCAACTTTTTTTCTTGCCTTGACCGCATAGGTTGCCGTGTTTCCCGCCGAGCCGGGAGAAACGGTGTATTTTGCTGCCGTTGTTGTTTTCAATGCGGTATAGGTTTTGCTTTCGCTGTCGTATCTGTAAACAGTATAGCCCGTTGCACCCTCGGATTTTTGCCAGCTTAAAGTGAAAGACGAGGTTGTTGTGTTGCTTTGCTTGAGGTCAAGAACCGCAGCCGGAGCACCTGTGTCGGTAACAGTATATTTTGCAACCGAAAAACGTCCCGTTGAGTCATAGGCAGCAATTTCAACCGTGCCCTTTTTCAAAAAGCTGATAACGTTCCCGTCAACCTTTGCAACCTGCTCGTTGAAGGAAAGGAGCTTCAGTGCTTTTTTTCCGCTGAACGTCGGTTCATATGCGCCCTTGTTTACGGCAACGGAGGAGGTGATTTTTACAAAGCTTTTCGGAACATATCCCGTGTAGCTTTTGCCTTGATAAGAAAAGCTGATTTTATGCCAAAACGGATAATTGAGAACATTCTGATAATAAAGCGCATCGGTTTCAACCGTGTCAAGAACGGTAACCTTTGTTCCGGAGGGAAGCATAAAATCAAAGCGTTCGTTGTTTGTTGAAGGACCCTTTCTGACATTGATGTTTCCGTCGGTGTCAATAATGCCCGAAAGGTTTGCTGCATCGCTTAAAGTGATTTTTCCGTCCGTTCCGCTTGCGTCGTCCATATTTTTGAAAACGGGAATCGAAAAAACAAATTTGTTGTCAATAAGATTTGCCGAATCATAGGAATCAAACGAAAAGTAAGCCTGAAAAGCAGCGGCGCAAACGTTTGTCATGTACTGATGGTTATAGACACCGTAAGAGCTTTGCGGATTGACGTTGAATTTTTGAAGATAGGCGGTGAACTGACCTTGGGCAATATATGAGCTTGCAACAAACTCAGCTCCGCCGATGATTGATTTTTTCGGCGTTGTCCACGGGCGGGAATAGGTCGTTCCGTTCTTTGCCCAGTAAAGTCCGCGTTCAATCGCTCCGGCTCCGTCGGAGGCTCCGATATTGTAAAAATTATAAATGCCGGGATAGGTGGCGTTTTTGCCGCTTGTTGCGCTTGTTCCGTTTCCGATTTCACCACGGATTTTTGCGGCAAGATAACAGGGGTTAATGTTGTTTTCTTTTCCGGCTTGACAGATCACCGTCGAATACTTTTCGTTTGTTTTTATGAGCTTTCCTTTGGCGTTGTAATAGGAAATTTTTGTGTTATACATGAAAGTTCCCCGAAGAACATATTCAACCGCTTCTTCGTCAAAGCTTTCGTCATATGAAAGGTCTTCAAACTGAAAAATTCCGTATTCATTGAGGAAGTTCCTCGGATCCATGTAATAAGCAACGGCAAGACGGTTCGCCGTGACAAAGCCGCCGTCCTTTTGAATATAGGTTTTTGAGGAATAGTTGTAATCGCCTTCTTTAACGCTTTTGAAAATGTTTGTGCAGTAGGACGGAAAAAGGCTTCTTTTGCCGGTCATTTCCGTGTCAACGGCGGTGTTCCAATCAAGACCGGTTTCAAAGGCGTTGAAAACCCAGCTCGGGTGTTCTTTGTGAAGAGTACGAAGAGCGGCACGGTAGCTTTTCGGAAAAGCGGAAAGCGATTTTTCAAATTCATTGTCTGCGCCGAGCGAAAAAACGGGCAAAACAAATGCAAGCGTCAAAGCGCAAAGAATAAGAGAGACAAGTTTTTTACTTCTTTTCATTTTGTGGGCACCTCCCTGTGTCCTTGAGCCGGCTTTGTTCAAAACGCTGCGTTTCAAGCAAAACAGACTTTATGCTTTGGAAAAAAGCTGCCGCAAATGCGACAGCTGATTGCAGTCCCTTTTTGTGTTTTTAATTGAACATATTATCCGAAAGAAGACCGTCAAGGCAGGACTTTTCGTTTTTCTTTTCGGTTTCTTTTTTAATTTCGGCTTCAGCCGAAGCAAGAAGACCGTCAATGAATGAAAGAATGCTTTTTGCATCGGTTTCCGAAAGCCTTTTTTCTTCTGATTTTTTCGGCTCTTCGCTTTTTTCAAAATCGGCGGGAGCAGAGGTTTCGGTTTCGGGTTGAGCGATTGTCACGGCAAAACTGTTTTCCGAAATTTTTTCAATAAAGGTTGAAAGGTTGTCGCAAATTTCGTCCGCAACCTTTTTGAGCCGGTCGGTTGCAAGATTAATTTCGCAAAGCGAGCTGTTTTCGCTTTTTTCGGTCAATGCGGCTTTTTCTTTTTCAAGCTGTTCTTCTGCGTCCTTTGCGGCTTTTTTGCTCATCATTGAATTTTCAACCGCTTCTTCGGCCTTTTTGTTTGCTTCAAAAAGTTTTTTGTCCGCCGTGCGAAGCTCGCCTTCAAGCTTTGTAATTTTTTCGTTCAGCTCTTTAACGGTCAGTTCAACCTGAGCGCGGTATTCAAAAAAGTCGTTTTTCATGTTTTCAATATAATCAATAACGTCATCTCTGTTAAAACCGCCGAAAACATTTTTTCTGAAAAGCTTTTCATTGCTCATTAAACATCCCTCAAATCTAAAATATCTCTGAAAACAGATTGCAAAAACTTAAATATATGATAACATAAAACAGCCCATGATTTCAACCACTCTTGAAAAATTTATTATAATCAGTATAATAATAGCGGTGTAATTTTCATGGAAAGACGGTGAGTTTATGGCTGAGCTTGAAAAAATAGGCAAGAAGGCGGTTGAAATGCTCAAAAAAAGCGGCTTTTCAGCCTTCCTTGTCGGCGGTTCGGTCAGAGACCGTTTGATGAAAAGACCAGTTCACGATATTGATATTGCTTCTTCTGCGCTTCCTCGGGAAGCAATGAAGGTTTTTGAAAGCAATACCGTTGTTCCGACCGGGCTTAAACACGGAACGGTTACCGTTATTTTTGAAAACGTTCCGGTTGAAATCACAACCTTCAGAACCGAGGAAGGATATCAAGACAACCGCCACCCGGATAAAGTTGTTTTTTCAAAGAATATCCTTGACGACCTTTCACGCCGTGATTTTACAATGAATGCAATTGCCGAAGACGAAAACGGCGTTTTGCTTGATCCTTTCGGCGGAAAAGGGGATATTGAAAGAAAAATTATTCGCTGCGTCGGCAACCCGGAAACACGCTTTTGTGAAGATTCGCTTCGCATTCTTCGTGCGCTTCGGTTTTCTTCCGTACTCGGATTTTCAATTGAAAAAAAGACCGCACAGTCGATTAGAGACTGCAGGTCTCTTCTTGAAAATCTTTCGCCTGAGCGTATTTCTTCCGAGCTTTCGCTGCTTTTGTGCGGCAAAAATGCTCCTGCGGTACTGCTTTCCTATCCGGAAGTTTTTGGCGTTGTTGTGCCGCTTCTTTCGCCCATGGTCGGCTTTGTTCAGCATAACCGCCATCACCGCTTTGACGTTTTTGAACACACGGTGAATGTTTTAAAAAACGTTCGTCCCGTGCCGTATATGCGCCTTGCGGCTCTTTTTCATGATTGCGCAAAGCCGCTTTGCTTTTCGCTTGACGAAAAAGGAGAGGGTCATTTTTACTCTCATGCGCCAAAGGGAGCGGCGATTGCAAAAAACGAGCTTATTCGCCTCAGGTTTGACAACGACACAATCGAAAAAGCGGTTAAGCTCATAAAAATTCACGATTCGCCGATTGAATGCAGTGAAGTTGCCGTTAAAAAAAAGCTTCGCCGCTTGGGTGAAAAAACATTCTTTGACCTTGTTGAGCTTCAGCGTGCCGACAACCTTGCTCAAAGCGAAGAGTTCCGTTTCCGCCAAAAAAACTTTGATTACCTTGAAAAAACGGCAAAAGAAGTTCTTGAAGAAAACGAATGCTTTTCGCTTCGTTCGCTTGCGGTCAACGGTAATGATATGCTCTCGCTCGGCTTTTTTGGAAAAGAGGTTGGCGATGTTCTCAATTTTCTTGTTGAAAAAGTGATTGAGGGAAAGCTTGAAAACAAAAAAGAAGCATTGATTGAAGAAGCGAAAAGACGGTTGAATTAATATGTCGGCATAGGTCAGACTCTGTATAAATATATTCGTAGGGGCGATTTTGTTCCGCTCGAAAATCCCAACTTTTTGCACCACGCAATTTATAGAAATTTGTTCGGTTTAATCCGGCTTCTCTCCAGTGAGGGAGATGGCAAAAATCGTATATTTTTGACGTAGGAAGCGTGGGCTTATCGCTTTCGTAAATAGGTTTCAACCGCACGTTTCGCAGAAATTTTATGTTGCAAATATTTTTTATCAGATAATTGATATTCCAAGAGGTAAAACAAACAATGGCAATATTCGATGAAAAACAACTGAAAAAACATATCAGAGAAAAAAACTTTCTTCCGCTTTATCTTGTCTTCGGCGATGAAAGCTATCTCAAAAAGCATTATGTTGCTCTCATTTCCGAAGCTGCGGTTGACAAGGCATTTGAAAGCCTTAACCTTGACCGCTTTGACGGAAAAAGCACCGATCTCAAAACAATTCTTGACCGTGCAATGACTTTGCCCATGCTCAGCGAAAGACGGTGTGTAATTGTTGAAGATTATAAACTTGAATCGCTCACCGAAAAGGACAGCAAAGCACTTTCTTCGGCTTTTGAAAACCTTTCGGTCAGCACCGTTCTCATTTTTCTTCAGTCCGGTGATTCTTTCAATAAAAGAAACGGCAAAAAGGCGATTGCCCTTTTTGAAAAATACGGTGCGGTATGCGAACTGAACAAGCGCAGGGGCAACGACTTAATCAAGCCGCTGATTTCTTCTGCGGCAAAGCAGGGTGTAACTCTTTCGCCCGCAATGGCTCAGTATCTTGTTTCTTCTGTCGGCGACGACTTCAACGTTCTTATCAACGAACTTTCAAAGGTTTGCAACTTTGCAAAAAGCGGAGAAATCACAAAAGAGCATATTGATTCCGTTGCGGTCAAAACCGTTGACGCAAAAGTCAGCTCGCTGACAAGGTCGCTGCTTGGCGGCAATTTTGAAAAAGCATATGACGTTCTTGATCAGCTTATCACGCTCAAAACCGACCCCAATTATATTCTCGGTTCAATCATCGGAACATATGTTGACATGTACCGTGCAAAAGTCTCCTGTGAAAACACGGGAACGGCTCAGCCTCTCTCTTCGCTTTTCAACTATAAAGGACGTGAATTTGCGCTTAATTACGCCGCAAGGGATGCTTCAAAAATCAGTATTGCCGCCCTTCGTGCCTGCCTTGAAGAGCTTTCAAAGGCCGACCTTAAGCTTAAAAACACCGGCACGGCGCAAACGCTTATTATTGAACAGATTATGGTAAAGCTGCTTCTCATTGCAAACGGAGAAAAGGTATGATAAAGCTTGACAGACCCGTTATTGTTGAGGGTAAATACGACGTTATAAAGCTTTCAAACATCATTGACGCTCTTATAATCAAAACCGACGGTTTCGGCATTTTTAAAAACAAGGAAAAGCAAAAGCTTCTTCGCTCGCTTGCAGAGGAAAAGGGGATAATCGTTCTCACCGACAGCGACGGCGCAGGCTTTGTGATAAGGAACTTCATTTCTTCAATTGTTCCGCCGGAAAAAATCACTCACGTCTATATTCCGGACATCTTCGGAAAGGAAAAACGTAAAACCGATTTTTCCGCCGAAGGGAAGCTCGGCGTTGAGGGGATAAAAGAAAAAGTGCTGCTTGAGGCTTTTGAAAAAGCGGGAGTAACGGCTTCGCTCACAAACGAAAAACGGCGGCTTATCACACCGCTTGACCTTTATGAACACGGGCTTTCCGGAAAGCCGAACAGTGCAGAAAAACGAAAAAAGCTTTTGAAAAAACTTTCGCTTCCGGAGCACCTTTCATCTTCCTCGCTTATAAAAATTCTCAACACATTTGTAACATACGAAGACTTTGAAAAAACAGTAAAGGAGCTGATTTGAATGCGCATAGGTCACGGTTACGACGTTCACAGACTGACCGAAAACAGAAAGCTTATCCTTGGTGGAGTCGAAATACCGTTTGAAAAAGGGCTGCTCGGCCATTCGGACGCAGACGTTCTTCTTCATGCGATTGCGGATGCGCTTTTGGGTGCGGCGGCACTCGGCGATATAGGAAAGCTTTTTCCGGATAACGACCCGAAGTATGAGGGCGCAGACAGCCTTGTGCTTTTAAAAAGGGCTAACGACTGCCTTTTGAAAAACGGCTTTCGTGTTGTTAACATTGACTCAACCGTGCTTTGTCAGGCACCAAAACTTCGGTCGTATATTGACCTTATGCGAGAGAACATTGCAAAGGCGTGCGGGCTTAATATATTCGATGTCAGCGTTAAAGCAACAACCGAGGAGGGTCTCGGCTTTACCGGAACGGGCGAAGGTATTGCCGCCCACGCCGTTTGCCTTGTTGAGAATATATAATGTACCGGTCGTACCAATAAAACTTTTCATTATAACGCCAACATGGAATTATACTCGTAGGGGTCGGACCCGTGCCGACCCATGAATGTTCTCTTTTGCACTGCGTGAATTTGTTGGTAAAACGTTCGATTTTGTTCGTACCGGTCGAACCTGTGCCGACACATGAACCTTGCCACTATAATGCCAACATAAAATTAAACTCGTAGGGGTCGGACCCGTGCCGACCCATGAATGTTCCCTTTTGCACTGCGTGAATTTGTTGGTAAAACGTTCGATTTTGTTCGTACCGGTCGAACCCGTGCCGACCCATGAATGTTCCCTTTTGCACTGCGTGAATTTTATAGGAACCCGTGCAGTTAAACACTGCCTCCCTCCGGTGAGGGAGGTGGCAAAAATCACAGATTTTTGACGGAGGGAGCGTAGGTTTAAGATGACGTTGGCACGGAAAAATCTCTCCCTCAGTCGGCACAGCCGACAGCTCCCTCACAGGAGTGAGCCAAGGAACGTTTCTGCAAACTCATATGAAAAACACATATTGGTTCACCTCATTTGTCATTATCAGACTTTTTAGGATAATTTTAACATTTGAAATTATCTCACTTTCATTGACAAACCCCTTTTTGGGGGATATAATCAAGTTGTCAGTCCACACATTGATGTGACAAAACTTATGCGAAGAAAGGATGATATTTTTATGAAATCAATCGCACAAAGACTAATGGCAGTAATTTCCGCCGTTGTTCTCATGACAACGCTGCTTATTCCGGCGTTTCAGGCTTCGGCTGCCTCGGCAAAGCTTAACAAAACCAAAATTGTTCTTGCCGTTTCTCAAACATATGCGCTGAAACTCAAAGGTACAAACAAAGCCGTAAAATGGTCAACTTCAAACAAAAAGGTTGCCTCAGTCACCAAAAAAGGCGTTGTAAAGGGCGTTAAAAAAGGCACAGCCGTTGTTACCGCAAAGGTCGGAAAAAAAACATATAAATGCAAGGTTACCGTTGAAGCACCCAAGCTTTCGGCAGCCAAAAAGACCGTTACAGCAGGAACAAGCTTTGCGCTCAAGCTGAACGGAACAAAGCGCAACGTTAAGTGGTACACCGGCAACAAAAAAATTGCAACGGTTAATCAAAAGGGCGTTGTTAAAGCACTTAAAGCCGGAAAGGTAAAAATCACCGCAAAAGTCGGCGGAAAGGCATACGTCTGCACCGTAATCGTTAAGGCTAAGCAGTCGCAGTCTTCGGCCGCACTTCAAAAGGCGGCAACGCAGTATAACACGCTTGTCAATAACCTTAAAAAAGAGCAGAACGTAACCATTCAAAAAGACGCCAGTCTCAGCATGAAAGCAACAAAATTCCCGAAGGCATTGCTTGCTCTTATGAAGTCGCTCGGTGAAGACCCGAAGGAACTCACCGAAGGTATTAGCGAGAGCGGAAAGGAAACCCGCGTTTTCAAAGACGGAAAGTCCACTGCGTCAAACGGTACTTCAATGACCGTCAGCGAATTTGTTCCGCCGGAAAACAAAACCGCTTCGCTCAAGGCTTCCTATATCAAGTCTGCAAAAACCGTAAAAACTTCGGACGGCGGCTACAAGCTTACAATTGTTCTTAAAAAGGAAACTTCAAAATTCAACGGAAAAGCTTTTTCCGCAACTCCGATGAATGCTTCTGTTTCAGAGACCCTCGGTGCGGCCGACCTTGGAATGGAAGGCCTTGACGGACTTAACATGAAGCTTATCTTCTCCGGAACAACCCTTGAAGCAACGGTTAACGCAAGCGGAAAGCTCACAAAGCTTAACATTAAAACGCCGATGACCATGGACGTTGATATGCTTCTTACGAATATCACCATGGGCGGCAGCAGCAGCCAGCTTCTTACAATCACCTATTGAGAAAGCGAACAAAAAATTTATCGGTAAACATTATATACGGGCGTTCTTTTGAGCGCTCGTATATTTTTGAACCGAAGTTTAAAAGTAGAGAATAAAAAATACTTAATATTCCTATTCGAAAATCAATATTGAACTTTTGTGCTATAATGATTTAAACCGTAAAAGCGGGAAATTATTCGAAAGGACGTTTTTCGAAAATGGAACACAGAATTTGGAACAAAGAGATGGAATGCATGAAGCGTGCCGACCTTGAAAAGCTTCAGCTTGAAAGGCTCAAGGCGCTCATTGATTATTGCGATAAAAACGTAAAGTTCTATCACGACAGATTTGAAAAAAACAACATCACTGCCGACAGGATAAAAACTCTTTCGGATATTCAATATATTCCTTACACAACAAAAACCGACCTTCGAGATAACTATCCGTTCGGCCTTTTTGCCGTGCCTAAAAAGGAGCTTGTAAGGATTCACGCCTCCTCCGGAACAACCGGAAATCCAACCGTAGTCGGCTATACGAGAGGAGACCTTGAAAACTGGAGCGAGCAGGTTGCCCGCCTTGTGACCGCCGCAGGAGCCACCGACGAAACAACCGTTCAAATCTGTTTCGGCTACGGTATGTTTACCGGTGCTTTGGGACTTCATTACGGCCTTGAAAAAATCGGCGCAACCGTTGTTCCAACTTCTTCCGGCAACACCGAAAAACAGCTTAAATTCATGCGTGATTTCGGCACCGACGCAATTGTTGCAACGCCGTCATACTGCCTGTATCTTGCTGAATGCGCAAGAGAAAAAGCCGCACAGTTCCCGATGGATAACTATAAGCTTAAGCTCGGACTTCTCGGTTCCGAAGGCTGCACGCCCGAAATGAGAACCCAGATTGAAGAGCGTTGGGGAAACGGCTTTTTCTGCACGGATAACTACGGCATGAGCGAACTCAACGGTCCCGGAATGAGCGGAGAATGCTATATGCGAGACGGACTTCACATCAATGAAGACCACTTCCTTTGCGAAGTTATCGATTCGCAAACAGGCAGCGTTCTTGAACCGGGAAGCACCGGCGAACTTGTTGTTACCAACCTCACAAAGCGCGGAATCCCAATGATAAGATATCGCACAAGGGATATCACAAACATAAATTACGAACCCTGCGAATGCGGAAGAACAACCGCACGAATGAGCAAAATCATCGGCAGGAGTGACGATATGCTCAAAATCAGGGGAGTCAACGTGTTCCCGTCGCAGATTGAAAGCGCACTCATCGGAATCACTTCAATCGGACCGCATTATCAGCTTGTTGTTCGTCGTGAAGGTTTTTCGGATACACTTGAAGTCAGAGTTGAACTTATTGACGCTTCGCTTCTTGAAATCTATTCCGAGCTTGAAAAGCTTCGCAAAAAGATTCATGATAATATCAAGGCGATTTTAGGCATTGAAATCAAGGTCAGCCTTGTTGAACCGAAAACGCTTGAACGTTTCACCGGAAAAGCAAAACGGGTTCTTGACCTGAGAGGCGAAAGCAAGTAAAATAAAAAATAACAAGACAACAGATATTTCAAAAAGAGGTTAAAACAAATGGACAAAAAAACTCTTCTGCTCGGAAACGAGGCGGTTGCCCGGGGACTTTTTGAAGCCGGAGTAAGCTTTGTTTCCGCTTATCCCGGAACGCCCAGCACGGAAATTACCGAAGCTGCGGCAAAGTATGATGAAATGTATTGCGAATGGGCACCGAACGAAAAGGTTGCTTTTGAGGCTGCTTTCGGTGCATCGCTCGGCGGGGCAAGAAGCTTTTGCGCAATGAAGCACGTTGGACTCAATGTTGCCGCCGATCCGCTTTATACCGCTTCTTATATCGGAGTAAACGGCGGAATGGTCTGCGCAGTTGCAGACGACCCCGGAATGCATTCTTCTCAAAACGAACAGGATTCACGCCGTCACGCAATCGCTTCAAAAACACCGATGCTTGAGCCTTCCGACAGCAGCGAGTGCCTTTCCTTTGCAAAGCTTGCGTATGAGCTTTCGGAAAAGTACGATTCGCCGTTTCTTCTCAGGCTTTCAACAAGGGTTTCGCATTCACGCTCGCTTGTTACGCTTTCGCCCCGTGAGGAAAGAACGCTCAAAGAATATAAAAAGGACGTTATGAAAAATGTCATGATGCCGGCAATGGCAAAGGGCGCACACGTCAGGGTTGAAAACCGCACCGCCGCCCTCACCGAATGGGCGGATACCGAGGCGGTAAAGCTCGGCGTAAACACCGTCGAATACTTTGACAAAAAGCTCGGCATAATCTCTGCCGGAACATCATATACCTACGCCCGTGAAGCACTCGGCGAAAAGGCAAGCTATCTTAAACTCGGAATGGTCAATCCGCTCCCCGTAAAGCTCATCAAAGAATTTTCAAAGAACGTTGAAAGGGTTGTTGTTATTGAAGAACTTGACCCGATTATTGAAACTCATTGCAAAACAATCGGCGTTCGGGTTGAAGGAAAGAGCATTTTTTCGCCCCTCGGCGAATTTTCGCAGGCAACGGTTAAAAAGGCATTTCTCGGCGAAGAAGCGGACGTGCTTTCTTTCCCCGATGAAATACCGCCCCGTCCTCCGGTTCTTTGCGCCGGCTGCCCGCATAGGGGACTTTACTATGCGCTCAAAGGACTCGGCCTTTATGTCAGCGGCGATATCGGCTGCTATACGCTTGGTGCTCAGGCTCCGCTTTCAATGATGGACAGCTGCGTTTGCATGGGTGCTTCGGTCAGCGCACTTCACGGCTTTAACACCGCAAGGGGTGAAGCGCAGGCGGCAAAGAGCGTTGCCGTAATCGGCGATTCAACGTTCATTCACTCGGGAATCACCGGACTTATTGACATTGCATATAACAAAGGAATTTCAACCGTCATTGTTCTTGACAACTCAATCACCGGCATGACCGGCCACCAGAACAACCCGGCGAACGGTCTCACAATCAGAAACGACCCGACAGTTGCCGTTAACCTTGAAGCACTTGCTCACGCAATCGGAATTAATTCCGTTCGTGTTGTTGACCCGTTTGACGTTAAAACAACAAAAGCGGTAATTGAAGAAGAGCTTTCAAAAAAAGAGCCTTCGCTCGTCATTTCACGCCGTCCGTGCGCACTTCTCAAAACCGTTAAGCATGAAAAGCCGCTTAAGATCAATCTTGAAAAATGCGTCGGCTGCAAAGCCTGCCTTTCGGTCGGTTGTCCGGCACTTTCCCATGCGGTTATTGACGGAAAAAACAAGGCTCTCATTGACGAAAATCAGTGCGTAGGCTGCGGCGTATGCACAGCGGCGTGCAAGCTTGGTGCAATTGAAAAAGGGGGAGAGGAATAATGAAAACAAAAAACATTCTTATTGTCGGAGTCGGCGGACAGGGAACTCTCCTTGCTTCAAAGCTCATGGGTAAGTATTTCACCGAAAAGGGCTATGACGTAAAAGTCAGCGAGGTTCACGGAATGAGTCAAAGAGGCGGCAGCGTTGTGACTTATGTTCGCTTTGGCGAAAAAGTTTTTTCTTCGGTCATTGAAAAGGGCGAAGCGGACGTTATTCTTTCCTTTGAACAGCTTGAAAGTGCAAGGTGGCTGCCGTATCTCAAAAAAGGCGGAGTACTCATCACGGGAACGCAAAAAATCGATCCGATGCCCGTAATCATGGGCAAGGCGAAGTATCCCGAAGACGTTATCGAAAAGCTCAAAGAAAACGACATCAAGGTTGTTCCCGTTGACGCTCTCGGTCTTGCACTCAAAGCAGGCAGCGCAAAAAGCGCAAACGTTGTTTTGCTCGGTACGGCGGTACGCTTCCTCGGAATTGAAAAGGACAGCTTTGCGGAAATTGTCAAAACTTCCGTTCCGCCTAAAACCGTTGAAGCAAATCTCAAAGCGTTTGAGTACGGATACGAAGCGGAATGATTCGCCTTGTGGCGAAAATGAAGTATTGCTTACGCAAAATGAAGCAATGAGTTGTGTTCAAAATGCAGTTTTTCGGTTTCACGCAATCTAACATCTAAAATCTAAAAAAGTACAGCAGAATTTTTCAAGGAGTGTAAAACTATGGGAATTTTCAAACCCGAAATTGAATGTGCGTCAAGAGATTATCTTCGTGCGCTTCAATCGGCAAGACTTATCAAAATGGTTAAAAATGCCTACGATCACGTTCCTTTTTATAAAAAGCTTTTGGATGATCACGGCGTTTCACCCGATGATATCCATTCGATCGACGATATTTCAAAGCTTCCGTTCACCGTGAAGCAGGATCTTCGGGATAACTATCCGTTCGGTCTTTTTGCCGTTCCTACGTCAGAACTTCAAAGGATTCACGCTTCTTCGGGAACCACCGGAAAGCAGACCGTTGTCGGCTATACAAAGCATGACATTGAAATTTGGTCAGACGGTGCGGCAAGAGCACTCACAGCCGCAGGAGCAACAAAGGACGATAAAATTCATGTTTCTTACGGTTACGGCCTTTTCACCGGCGGACTCGGCCTTCATTATGGTGCGGAATATATGGGCGCAACGGCGATTCCCGTTTCCTCCGGCAACACAAAAAGACAGGTTCAGATTCTTCAGGACTTCGGTTCAAACATTCTTTGCTGCACTCCGTCTTATGCAATGTTCATCGGCGAAACGGTCAGAGATATGGGTATCGACCCGAAATCGCTCAAGCTTCGTGCCGGAATCTTCGGTGCAGAGCCTTGGACTGACAACATGAGAAGAGAAATTGAAAAGATTCTTGACATTAAGGCTTATGATATTTACGGCCTTTCTGAAATTGCAGGCCCCGGCGTTGCATATAACTGCGAATGCCAAAACGGACTTCATGTTTGCGAAGATTACTTTTATCCCGAGGTTATTGACCCCGATACACTCAAAGTTCTTCCGGACGGCGAATACGGTGAGCTTGTTTTCACCTGCATCGGAAAGGAAGCACTTCCGCTTATCCGATACAGAACCCGTGACATCGCTTCAATTACTCACGAAAAGTGCGCCTGCGGAAGAACAACCGTAAGAATGAGCAGACCCAAGGGCAGAAGCGACGATATGCTCATCATCAGGGGCGTTAATGTGTTCCCGTCGCAGGTTGAACACGTTCTTCTGGAACTCGGTCTTACCGCAAACTATCTCATCATTGTTGACCGAAAGAATAATCTTGACACAATGGAAGTTCAGGTTGAAATGCTTCCCGAAATGTTCTCCGATACCGTTAAAGGCCTTGAAAACACCGAAAAGCGCATTGAAGGCGCACTTCAGTCAACGCTCAACGTTCACGCAAAAGTCAGACTTCTTGAACCGGGCAGCCTTGCACGTTCCGAAGGCAAAGCAAAGCGTGTTATTGATAACAGAACAGAAGTAACCTATTGATTTATTAAAGGAGGAAGAGAAGATGCTTATTAAACAGATTTCAGTTTTTGTTGAAAACAAAGAGGGCAGACTTGCCGAAATTACCGAAACGATTGCAAATGCAGGTGTTGACATCCGTGCGCTTTCAATTGCAGACACAACCGATTTCGGCATTCTTCGCCTTATTGTTGACAAGCCGCATGAGACCGAAAAGGTACTAAAAGAAGCCGGATTCACCGTTTCGGTAACAAATGTTATCGCCGTCGGTATTGATGACGTTCCGGGCGGATTTGCAAAGCCGATGAGGGTTCTTGCAAACGCACACATTGACGTTGAGTATATGTATGCTTTCATCTCTCGTGACACAAAAAAAGCTTATGTCATTCTCAGAGTCAATGACAACAAAACCGCAACAAGCGTTCTTAAAGATGCCGGAATAGTTCTTCTTGACGAAATCGGTTTTCATGACATGATGAAATAAAAAAGCATAAAAAAGCAGGACCGTGCGTGCTCAAAAAAGCCGTTCGGTCCTGTTATTTTTTTGGATAAGGCGAAGGAACATCGGTCCGCCCCAAAAGATAATCCGTGCTTGTGTTATAAAAATCGGCAATCGCAATCAGCGTTTGAGTCGGGATATCACGCTGGCCAAGCTCATAGTTGCTGTATACCTGCTGAGAGCAGTTTAAAGCATTAGAAAGCTGTTTTTGAGTAAGATCCTTGTCCTCTCTCAGATCTCTTATTCTTCTGTACAAACCCATCACCCGGGAAATATTATATCAAACCGCAAATTGCGGTATTGACTTTTAATGCATTTTGCGGTAAAATAAGTTCGGTTAATGAATTGACCGCATTATATTATTCCCGGTTGCCGCCGCAAAAACCATCATCTCATTAACGTTTTTCGCGGTAACATACACACCCAAAGCGTCGCCGAAAAAACGGCGGCGTTTTTTAAACTTGAATTTAAGAAAAAACGCTTAAAAGAGTAAAAATTATTTCTATTTAAATTAAAAACAAAGCTATAATTCACGCTGCACTTTTTTGACAGTATCCGTAAATTATAGCTTTTTTTATTTTGATTTTACTTTTTGTTCTGCGCCGAATGCAACAGTCACGTTTTCTTTATAACGGTGATTATTTGAGGTTATATGCTTCCATATAATCGTTGATTTTTTGAACGGGATCAAGGAAAACGCTGACCGATTCGTCATGATTGAGCGTGTCAATGATGAATGCGCAATATTTTGACATATCAACCATTCCGTGCCATTCTCTTTTTTCAAGTTCCTCCGGGGTATAAATGAGGTTGGTTGTGAAAATCTTGTTGAAAAGACCTTCTTTATAAGCTTCGTCAAAACGTTCAAGACCCGAAGTGAAAAGGCCGAAAGTTGAAAAAACAAAAATTCTTTTTGCTTTGAGTCCCTTGAGCTGGCGGCAAACGTCAATCATGCTGTCGCCGCTTGAAATCATGTCGTCAACAACAATAACGTCCTTGCCTTCAACGTTGTCACCGAGAAATTCATGAGCAAGAATCGGATTGCGTCCGTTTACGATTTTTGAATAGTCACGGCGTTTATAGAACATTCCAAGCTCAATGCCGAGAACCTGCGAATAATAAACACAGCGGCTCATTCCGCCTTCGTCCGGAGAAATCATCATGGTTTTTTCCGGAACAAACTTGATGTCGTTGTTAACGCTTTTTGCAAGAGCCTTAATCATCTGATAAGTCGGTGAAACGCTTTCAAAACTGATTCTGATTGCGTTTTGAACCCTTGGGTCGTGTGCGTCAAAAGTAATGATGTTTGAAACGCCCATGCTTTCAAGCTCCTGCAAGGCAAGGGCGCAGTCAAGCGATTCTCTTGCGGAACGCTTGTGCTGTCTGCCTTCATAAAGCATCGGCATAATTACGGTTATCCTTCTTGCTTTTCCTGCGCAGGCAGAAATGATTCTTTTGAGGTCGGCAAAATGGTCGTCCGGACTCATCGGAACATTGAGGGGCTTTCCGTCGGCATCTTTGATGTCATACATTTGATAGGTAACGCTGTAATTAAAGCAGTCGGCAATAATAAAAAGGTCATATCCTCTGATTGTTTCGCAAACAACGCCCTTGCCTTCGCCGGTTGAAAAGCGGGGAAGCGAAACATCAATGAGATATGAATCCTTTTGATAGCCTTCAAAATGAATTGAATTTTTGTGTTCATATTTAAGATCTTTGCGGCAGCCGACAATATAATCGTTAATCTTTTTTGCAAAAGTTTCGCTGCCTCTCATTGCAATAATGCCGAGGCGACCCTGCGGAACAGTGGTCACTTCTTCTCTGTTCAAAGCTGACATTTGAAATACCCCCTGAAAATTCTCTCTTTTCTTTTGAAAACGAAGAACAAAAGCCGCTTTCAAAAAAAATGCTCAAAACGACCGGATAAAAACCGTTCGTTAACATACTGATTAATTGTACTGTTTTATTCGGATATTGGCAAGGGATATGACGAAACTTGTCGATAAAAATAAATTTTTCTACTGGAACTACTTTTGGTACTATCTGACAAAAAAATCAAGAACATAGACATTTGACAACTAACTTCGTTTGCTTTTCATATATAACTTGATTCGGCCGTAATGACTGCAAAATAGTTTTCGTTTTCGCTTTGAATTTTTTCCTTAAGCATTTCTTTCGTTTGCTTTTCAGAATATTTAAATCCGAACGGAACAACAAGGTCAAAAATGAGGTTTGTATGTGTCGGGCCGTCAACAACCCTGAAATCGTGAATGTTCAGTGCAGGGTCAATCTCTTTGCAATACCCGGTAACAAGCGAATGAAGCTCGTCAACCCGTTCGTCGTTAACAACAAGCGGGTCAAGGTGAACAACAAGCTGAATGCCGAACCTTTTTTGAACTTCACGTTCAATGAGGTCGGTTGTGTCGTGCGCTTTGAGAATATCGATTGTTGAAGGCACTTCAACGTGAACCGAGGCAAATGTTCTTGTTGCGCCGTAAGAATGAATAACAAGGTCGTGCATTCCGATGATTCCGTCATGGCTCAGAATGAATTTTTTAAGCTCGTCAACAAGCTCTTTTGACGGCGGAGTACCGAGAATTATTCCGACGGATTCTTTGAGAATGCCGAAACCGGAGTACATGATGAAAACTGCAACAACAATTCCGAATATTCCGTCAACGGGAAGCGACGTGAACTGAGAAAGAATGAGCGAAACAAGCGTTGAAGCCGTTGCCGCCGTATCACTTACGCTGTCTGCAACAACGGCGGTCATTGCCGGTGAGTCGATTTTTTTGCCGAGGTATCTGTTGAAAAGCGCAAGCCAGATTTTTCCCGCCATTGAAAGGAGAAGAACAATAACCGCCGCTGCGGAAAGCACGGAGGGTTCGGGCGTTTTGATTTTTTCAATTGAAGTTTTAATAAGTTCAATACCCATGAGCTCAACAATAAAGCCCACAACAAGCGCAGCAACATATTCAATTCTTCCGTGACCGAAGGGATGTTCTTTGTCCGGCTTTGCATTTGCCATTTTGAAGCCGACAAGGGTAACAACGTTTGAGCCGGCATCGGAAAGGTTGTTGAGCGCATCACCGGTGATTGCAATGCTTCGGCTCACTGTTCCGATAAAAAACTTTGCGGCGGCAAGAATAACGTTAACAATGATTCCGACAATGCCGCTGAGAATCCCGTATTTTTCACGGACAACGGAGCTTCTTGTGTTTTCGCTGTCTTTTATAAAAAGCTTCACAAGGGTCTTGAACATAAAAGATTACCTCGAAAAAAATTATTTTTCAACAATGTGAACATCAAGCTGATCATAAGGAATGTTGATGCTGTTTTTGTCAAAAGCAAGTTTGACCGCTTCTTCCATTGCAAAGTATACGTTCCAGTAATCCGCACTTTTGCACCAAAGTCTTGCGGAAAGTTCAATTGAGCTTGCGCCGTGGCTGTTCACAACAACCGAAGGCGCAGGGTCTTGCAAAACGGCGGAATTTGAAAGTGCGGTTTCAAGAACAACGGCCTTTGCTTTTGTGATGTCGTCGCCGTATCCGATTGAAAAGGAAAGGTCAACACGGCGGTTTTCTTCGGCCGAATAGTTGACAATGTGATTTTTTGTCATATCCGAGTTGGGAATAATGATTCGCTTGTTGTCCGGAGTCATAAGGATTGTGTTCATGAAACGAATTTCAACAATCGAACCGGAAAGTCCGCCGACTTCAACAAAA
The DNA here is from genome assembly GCA_934552855.1 of uncultured Eubacteriales bacterium. Classification (GTDB taxonomy): domain Bacteria; phylum Bacillota; class Clostridia; order Oscillospirales; family Acutalibacteraceae; genus UBA6857. Next base: position 49,210 of record CAKTEU010000011.1, read on the forward strand.
TCTCCGTTTTTGAACGGGTGAGTAAGAAGAATTTGAACGCCGGAAGCAATTTGTGCAACGCTGTCTTGAAGACCGAGACCGATTGCAACACCGATGGCACTGAATGCGGCAAGAACAGACGTAATTTTGATGAACATTGAAAGTGCACTTAAAATGAAGATGAGCTTGATGAAAGCCGAAATGACCCTTGAAATGAACTGATAAACCGTTGGGTCAACGTTTTTTGCTTTCATTGCTTTAACTGAAAGATTTTTCAAAAGGCGGGAAAGCCAAACTCCGATAATAACAAGCCCAACCGCAAGGATAAGCGTTGGAAGCTTGTCAAAAAATTTTCCGACAATGTCCCATTCTTTCCAAAGCGTGCTGAAGTTGCGAACGGCTTCTTCGGGCTTTACAAATTGACCGTTGTTGTCAAGAAGGGGATTTGTTGTTGAACTTGCGGTCTCAAGTGTAATTTCCAAAAGTTTTGTTTTTAGCATTTTTACTCTCCTGTCTTTTTGCATATATTTGTTATTTTATCATACAAAGCAGAAAAAGAAAAGCTTATACGAAATAATAACTGTGGTTAGCAAACGCTTTTTTTATATAAAAGTGATGCATTTTTTTCACCTTTGTGGTAAAATATCTTTATTAACGCCTTTCAAAGGAGAATTCCGATGACAGATTTTGAAACAAAAAAAGCAAGAGCCGAGGAACTTCGGAAAATCATTGAATATCACAACAAAAAGTATTATGAAAACGATGAACCGGAAATTGAAGACTTTGAATATGACCGCCTTTTGTATGAGCTTATCTCAATTGAAGAAGAGTATCCGGAGCTTTCAACGCCCGATTCGCCGACAAAGCACGTTGGCGGAAAAGCCGGTTCGCAGTTTTCTCCCGTTGTTCATGCCGTCAGGATGGAAAGCCTTCAGGACGCTTTTTCAAAAGAGGACGTTCGTGATTTTGACCGCAGAGTACGTGAAAGCGTCGGTGAGGCAAAGTATATCGTTGAACCGAAAATTGACGGACTTTCAGTCAGCCTTGAATATGAAAACGGTGTTTTTGTCAGAGGTTCAACAAGGGGTGACGGACAGACGGGCGAAGATATTACGCACAATCTCAAAACAATTTCTTCAATTCCGATGAGAATCAAAGACGCTCCCGCTTTTCTTGAGGTTCGGGGCGAAGTATATATGCCGAAAACGGTTTTTTTTGAACTTGTCAGGCAGCAGGAGCTTGACGGCGAAAAGCCGTTTAAAAATCCCCGCAACGCCGCCGCAGGCTCGCTCAGACAAAAGGACGCAAGAATAACAAGAAAAAGAAAACTTGATATTTTTGTTTTCAACGTTCAGCAAATTGAAGGAAAAACGCTTGAAAGCCATAAAGGCTCTTTTGAATATCTTCGTTCGCTCGGGTTCAACATCATTCCGTTTTATAAAGAATGCAATAACATTGAAGAAGCACTTTTTGAGGTTGACCGCATAGGTTCTGTGAGAGGTGAGCTCAGCTTTGATATTGACGGAGCGGTAATTAAAGTTGATGATTTTGAAAAGCGCAGAACGCTCGGTTCAACGTCAAAGTTTCCAAAATGGGCAATCGCTTTCAAGTATCCGCCCGAAGAAAAGGAAACCGTTTTGCTCGGCATTGACATCAATGTGGGACGTACCGGCGTTTTGACTCCGACCGCCGTTTTTGAACCGATTGTTCTTGCCGGCTCAACGGTCAGCCGTGCAACGCTTCATAATCAGGATTTTATTTGCGAAAAGGATATCAGAATCGGCGACAGAGTAATCATCCGAAAAGCCGGCGATATTATTCCGGAGGTGGTTTCGGTTGTCTCTCACGGCGAAGGCTCGCTGCCCTATAAAATGCCGGAATATTGCCCTTCCTGCGGTTCAAAAACCGTTCGTGAAGAGGATGAAGCCGCCCTTCGCTGCCTCAATCCGGATTGCCCGAGTCAGCTTCTTCGCAATCTGATTCATTTTTGCTCCCGTGACGCAATGGATATTGAAGGGCTCGGTGATTCGGTGCTTTCGGTTCTTGTTGAAAAAAAGATGATCAAAACCGCCGCAGATATATATAAGCTTGATTTTGAAGAGGTTGCTTCAATTGAACGCATGGGCAAAAAAAGTGCAGACAATCTCAAGGCTGCAATTGAAAAATCAAAGGAAAACGACCTTTCAAAGCTCATTTTTGCGCTTGGCATTCATCACATCGGCCAAAAGGCTGCAAAGCTTCTTTCTGCTCGTTTCGGCTCAATGGACAATATCATTGAAGCTGATGTTTCAAACATTGCTTCAATCGACGGCTTCGGTGAAATTATGGCGCAAAGCGTTAAGGACTTCTTTTCGCTTGAAAAAAGCCGAGAGCTCATCGCTCACCTTAAAGAATGCGGCGTAAACATGAATAACAAAGAAAGCGTTGTTGACAAACGTTTTGAGGGAATGACCTTTGTTTTGACCGGTACTCTTTCCTCTTTCACAAGGGCAGAGGCCGGAAAAATCATTGAAAGCTTTTCCGGAAAAACCGCTTCATCCGTTTCGAAAAAAACAACATATGTTCTTGCCGGCGATGATGCAGGAAGCAAGCTGAGAAAAGCCGCAGAACTCGGTGTGACGGTAATTTCCGAAGAGGAGTTTGAAAAAATGATAAAGTGATTTGTCGGAACTGCCGTTTTTGTGCGGCGGTTCCTTTTTTAAAATGACCATAAAAAACAACAGAAAATATATAAAATCAGAACTTAAAAATGTGAAAATTACTATTCACAAATTGAAAAATTGTGGTATAATATATCCGTTGGAGTTCGGATGTATCAACTTTGTTCCGATTCAATTTAAGCCCCGGAGGTGTCAAAACGCTTGGAGCGTATTATTGCTATTGACAGACTTGAGCACGCAGTGAGCCTTTTTGGCTCGTTTGACGAAAACATCAAACTTATTGAAAACGAGTTTTCCGTTTCTGTTCTCAGCCGCGGAAGCGAACTTAAAATTCAGGGTGACGAAGAAAACTGTGCCCTTGCCGAACGTGCCGTGAACGGCCTTCTTTCGCTTGTTTCAAAGGGCGAATCGCTGAGTGAACAAAATGTCAGATATGTTATTTCACTTGTCAGAGAGGGCAGCGAAGAAAAGCTTTCTTCAATGGGAAAAGACTGCGTTTGCATCACCGCAAAGGGAAAGCCGGTCAAAGCAAAAACCCTCGGTCAAAAAAAATATCTTGAAGCAATTAGAAACAACACTATTGTAATCGGTGTCGGTCCCGCCGGAACGGGAAAAACCTATCTTGCCGTTGCAATGGCAGTCAGTGCTTTCAGGGCAAAAGAGGTTAACCGAATCATTCTCACCCGTCCCGCCGTTGAGGCCGGCGAAAAGCTCGGCTTTCTTCCCGGCGATCTTCAGCAAAAAGTTGACCCATATCTTCGTCCTTTGTATGATGCGCTTTTTGATATGCTCGGGCCGGAAAGCTTTCAGCGTTATCAGGAAAGGGGAAACATTGAAGTTGCCCCTCTTGCATATATGAGAGGACGGACTCTTGACGACAGCTTTATAATTCTTGATGAAGCTCAGAACACAACGGTCGAACAAATGAAAATGTTTTTGACCCGTCTCGGCTTCAATTCAAAAATCGTTGTCACCGGCGATATTACTCAAATCGATCTTCCCGACGGAAAGCGTTCGGGTTTGGTTGATATAATAAAGATCCTTAAAAATATTGACGATATTCAAACCGTCCGTTTTTCCGAAAAGGACGTTGTTCGCCACAAATTGGTTCAGGATATAATCAAGGCATATGAAAAATATGAGGAGGCGCACAAAAAATATGAAAGATAAAATCAAGGTTATAATCAGCAACGATCAGCATGTTGAAAAAATTCCGACCGGTGTGCGGATGCTCATCAGACGTTGCTGCAACGCCGTTTTGGTTAACGAAGGCTTCAAAGGCTCTGCGGAAATCAGCGTTTCAATCGTTGACGATGAAACAATACATAAACTTAATCTTGAATATCGGGGCGTTGACCGTTCAACGGATGTTCTTTCGTTTCCTCTCGGCGTGAACGGCGTTTATGACATAAATAACGACACGGGAGCACGGATGCTCGGCGATATTGTTATTTCAATTGAACACGCAATCAAACAGGCAAAGCTTTACGGCCATACTTTTGACCGTGAAATTGCTTTTTTAACCGTTCATTCAATGCTTCATCTTCTCGGTTATGATCATGAACCGGGCGGGCTTGAACTTGTTCGCATGAGAGAAAAGGAAGAAGCGGTTCTCACTCAGCTCGGCCTTGTCAGAAGCGGAAGCTATTACACAATGGAAGAATAATTATTGAAAGGAAGCCGAAGAAAGCGGACGTGTGTTCCGGCTTTCTTCGGTGCTTTTTGTATGAAAAATTACAGAGATTTATTTAAAAGCTTTTTTTATGCTTTTCGCGGAATCGGTTCAACAATTTTGACCGAACGCAATATGCGCATACACCTCACCTGTATTGTTTATATGTTTTCAATTCTCTCTTTGACCGATTGGTTCACGCTCACAAGGCTTGATTGGGTGGCGCTTGTTTTTGCAAGTGCGCTTGTTATTGCCGGGGAGCTTTTCAATACAGCAATTGAAAATGCCGTTGACCTTGCAACAAGCGAATACAACGAATTTGCAAAAAAAGCAAAGGATGCCGCTTCCGGCGCAGTGCTCGTTTGTGCAATCGGTGCGGTTGCCGTTGGGCTTTTTGTTCTTCTTCAGCCTAAAGCGTTTTCAAAAATGTATCATTATTTTCGCTCCGAACCGCTCATGTTTGCTCTTTTTGCTTTGAGTATTGTTCCTGCAACGCTGTTTATTTTCTTCGGATTCAAAAAAGGAGGAAAAAAGAATGATTGACCGTTTTTCAAGAACACGTCTTCTTTTTGGCAATGAGGGCATTGAAAAACTTCAAAGAGCAAAAGTTGCGGTTTTCGGCGTGGGCGGAGTCGGCGGCTTTGCGGTCGAAGCACTTGCAAGAACAGGCGTGGGTACGCTTGAAATTGTTGACAGCGACACAGTGAGCCTTACAAATATCAACCGTCAGATAATTGCTCTTGAAAGTACAATAGGCCAAAAAAAGGTTGACGTTCTCAAAAAAAGACTGCTTGACATCAATCCGGAGATAAATGTCATTGCCCGTGATGAATTTTTTCTTCCCGAAACATCAAAAACCTTTGACTTTTCATCGTATGATTATGTTGTTGACGCAATTGACACAGTCAGCGGAAAAATTGAGCTTGTTATGAGGGCAAAAGAGGCAGGCACGCCGATAATTTGCTCAATGGGAGCCGGAAACAAGCTTGACCCAACGCGCTTTGAGGTTTCCGATATTTATTCAACGTCGGTTTGTCCGCTTGCCCGTGTAATGCGTACCGAACTGAGAAAAAGGGGAGTCAAAAAGCTGAAAGTTGTTTATTCAAAAGAACCGGCTCAAAAGCCGCGTGAAAGCGAAGAACAAAGCGGAAAACGTCAAACTCCGGGTTCGCTTGCCTTTGTTCCCTCTGTTGCGGGACTCATCATTGCTTCGGAAGTTGTGAAAGATATTGTGGGATATTGATAACTTAACAAAAAAACGGGGACTGCTTGATTCAGATGAAGAACAAATAGTAAAAGTAATTTCTATTTAAAATTAAAAAACAAAGCTATAATTCACGCTGCTCTTTCTTTTTGAAAGTATCCGTAAATTATAGCTTTTTTTATTTTGATTTTACTTTTTGTTCTGCGCCAAATGCGACAGTCCCAACTTTTTACTTGTTAAAAAACTTTTCTCCGCAGCCGTATTTTTCAAAAACATAGTCAACGTCTTTGTCGCCTCGGCCGGAAAGGTTTGCAAGGATAGAACCCGATGAATGTTCTCTTGCATATCTTATTGCATATGCCACTGCGTGCGAACTTTCAATTGCCGGAATAATACCCTCGTATCTTGAAAGCAGGAAGAACGCTTCCATTGCTTCTTCGTCCGTAACGCTTTCATATTTTACCCTTCCCAAGTCACGAAGATATGCGTGTTCGGGACCTACGCCGGGATAGTCAAGGCCGCTTGCAATTGAGTAAACCGGGAGCGGTTCGCCGTTTTCGTCCTGAAGGAGATAGCTTTTGAATCCGTGAAGAATGCCTTCTGTTCCGAATTTCATTGAAGCGGCATGGTCGCCGATTTCGGGACCTCTTCCGAGAGGTTCAACGCCGTAAATTTCAACCGGGTCCGCAAGGAACGGAACAAACATTCCGATTGAATTTGAACCGCCGCCAACGCAGGCACAAACAGCGTCCGGCAAAAAGCCGGTCATTTCAATGAATTGTTCCCTTGCTTCCTCTCCGACAATTGCCTGAAAATCACGAACCATTTTTGGAAACGGGTGAGGGCCGAGTGCGGAGCCGATGCAGTAAATTGCGGTGTCATATTCTTTCAAATACGCTTCAAAGGCGGCATCAACGGCTTCTTTGAGCGTTTTGAGGCCGTGTGTGACGGGAATAACGTTTGCGCCGAGCATTTTCATGCGGATTACATTCGGGTGCTGTTTTGCAATGTCAACCTCGCCCATATAGATGTCGCATTCAAGACCAAAGTATGCCGCAGCGGTTGCAAGCGCAACACCGTGCTGGCCGGCACCGGTTTCTGCAATCAGCTTTTTCTTGCCGAGATACTTCGCAAGCAGACCTTCGCCCATGCAGTGGTTGAGCTTGTGCGCTCCGGTGTGGTTAAGATCTTCACGCTTGAGATAAATCTGACAGTTTCCGAAAAGGCGTGAGAGTCTTTCACAGTGATAAACCGGGGTCGGTCTGCCCTGAAACTCCTTTCGGATTCTGCGAAGCTCGTTGATAAATTTTGCGGAATGGCAGATTGCTTCATAAGCTTCGTCAATCTCTTTAAAAGCGGGAACAAGCTCCGGCGGAAGGTATGCGCCGCCGTAATTGCCGAAGTAGCCGTCCTTTGACGGAAATTCTTTTCTGTAGTTGTCAAAATCCCTGTATTTGTTCATTGTTTTCACCGTTTTGCGGCTTGCTGCAAAAAGCTTTTTGCCGTCCTTTCATTTTTTCTCCTTGAAAAGTAAATATTGATTAATTTTATCATTATAAAGCTGATTTGTCAACAAAAACAGTTGTTCGGGCGATTTAAAGTTAAAATTAATATATACTATTTAATTTTGTTAAAAAGTTTTATGAATTTTTAACAATACAATTTCCGATTGGGAATTATTAATAAATGTAAATCTTCCTGCATCATTTTCCGAGATTGGAACAAGAAACTTCACCAGTGATTCATACACCGAATCATTGACCGTTGACGAAAACAACGAAAAGTATTTTGCCCGTGACGGAGTAGTTTTTGAAAAAACGGCGGACGGAAATGCTTTGGTTTGCTGCCCCGGCGGAAAAACCGGCGAATATACAGTCCCCGAAGATACGGCAATCATAAGAGAGGGAGCATTTGGTTATTCATCGCTCAACAAGCTCGTTATTCCTGAGAGCGTCAAGGAATTGGAAGTCTCGGCGTTCTCTAACAGTTATTTCGATGTATATGTTTATAATAGAGACATTAAAGTTCCCGAAAAAGAAGGAAACGAAAATGTTACTCCTGCGGTGTATGATTTCTACGGAACGGTTTATTGCTATCCCGATTCAACAATCAGCTTTGATACTTCCCGTGAAAATGACTATAACAGATGCGGAATAGTAATTTTTGAGGACAAGGAAGTTGACCACATTGCTATTGAGACTCTTCCCGATAAATGCGAGTATATCCGCCGGATTTATCCGAGTCCCGTTAGCGACGGCTTGGTTTTGCGTGTATACTTTAAGGACGGAACCTCTGTTCTCAGAAAGAGCGGTTACAGAACCAATTTGAGAGATCTTGATTGTTATTATAAATTGGGAACCGTCACCGTTACCGTGTCTTACAGAACTTATGAAAACAACAGGTTTGAAACGACCTATGATGTTGAGATGAAGGACGTTGACCATGTTGATATCCGTTCCGGCGAAACAAAAACGGAAGATATAGGATATGACGCAAAAGAGGACGGAAAATACTTCTTTAAATTCACTCCTTCATGCAGCGGAGACTATGTGATAAGCTGGTCGTCAAATGAAAATGCCATAACTTATTTGTATCTTGAGGATGAAAAGCTTGACGAAATAGAAAGAATCGCCGGCTATCAGTGTGAATACAGCTCAAAAACAATCACATTTGAAGAAGGAAAAACATATTATTTCTGTGCAGACACATGTGACAGCTCAAGGGTTAATAACTTTACTCTTTCGATTGCCTGCGCCGAACACAAAAAGTCCGATTGGATAATCGACATTCCTGCAACCTGCCTTGAAGGCGGAACAAGACATACCGAATGTCTCGGCTGCGGAAAGCTCTTTGAAACCGAAGAAATTCCGGCAAAGGGTCACACTCCGTCCGCTGTCCCCGGAAAAGCTGCAACCTGTGAAGAAGCCGGTCTTACCGAAGGTTCGGTTTGCTTTGTTTGCAATACGGTTTTGACCGCACAGGAAACGATTCCCGCAACAGGCCATAGCGATGCAAACGACGACGGAAAGTGCGATTTCTGCGGAAAAACTCTCCGTGAAAGAACTATCATCGATAAAATCAAAGACTTCTTCAAGAAAATTATCGACTGGTTCAAAAAGCTGTTTCCGTAATCCGTAATTGAAAAGTCAAAACCAATAAAAAAGGCGCACTCCTCATTGCGGGGAGTGCGTCAATTCTTTTGTTCGCTTTTTATTTAACAATGCTTACTCCGGTCATTTCCTCAGGCTGAGCAATTCCCATAATCTTAAGCATTGTCGGTGCAATGTCGCAAAGCTTTCCGCCGTCACGAAGCTCGCACTTGTGGTTAACAACAACAAACGGAACGGGGTTCGTTGTGTGTGCGGTGAACGGTGTGCCGTCCTCTGCAATCATCTTGTCTGCGTTGCCGTGGTCAGCGGTGATGAGCATTACGCCGCCCATTTCGGTTATTGCGTCAGAAACTCTGCCGACGCATTTGTCAACGGCTTCAACGGCTGCTTTTGCCGCTTCAAAAACGCCCGTGTGACCAACCATGTCGCAGTTTGCAAAGTTAAGGATGATTGCGTCATATTTGTTTGATTTGACAGCCTCAACAACCTTGTCGGTAACTTCGTATGCGCTCATTTCCGGCTGCATGTCATAGGTTGCAACTTTCGGCGAAGCAACAAGGATTCTGTCTTCACCCTTGAACTGCTTTTCAACGCCGCCGTTGAAGAAGAAGGTGACATGAGCATACTTTTCGGTTTCGGCAATACGAAGCTGAGTAAGACCAAGGTCTGAGATGTATTCGCCGAAGGTGTTTTTGAGTGACTGCGGCTTGAACGCAACGTGAACGTTCGGCATTGTTGCGTCGTACTGCGTCATGCAGACATAGTAAAGCGGGAAGAATCCGTTCTTTCTTTCAAAGCCGTTGAAAGCTTCGTCAACAAAAGTACGGGTAATTTCTCTTGCTCTGTCCGGACGGAAGTTGAAGAAAACAACGGAATCGTTCGGCTTAACTGTTGCATTTTCAAGGCAAACGGTCGGAATAACAAATTCGTCGGTAAGGTGCTTTCCGTCCTCGTCAATCGTTTCATATGACTTTTTGATTGCTTCAACGGGGTCGGCTGCTTTGATTCCTTCGCCGTAAACCATTGCGGCATAAGCCTTTGAAACTCTTTCCCAACGGTTGTCTCTGTCCATTGCGTAGTAACGGCCCATAACGGTTGCAACCTTGCCTACGCCGATTTCATTAAGTTTTGCGATTGTTTCGGCAACGTAATCCGCACCGGAAGCCGGGGGGACGTCACGTCCGTCAAGGAAGCAGTGAACAAAAACTTTTTCAAGTCCCATCCTTTTTGCAAGCTCAACGATTGCATACATGTGAGTGTTGTGGCTGTGAACGCCGCCGTCGCTCATGAGTCCCATGAGGTGAAGAGCGGAACCGTTCTTTTTGCAGTTTTCCATTGCACCGACAAGTGCTTCGTTCTCAAAAAAGTCGCCGTCCTGAATGGACTTTGTGATTCTTGTAAGTTCCTGATAAACAACTCTGCCTGCGCCGATGTTTGTGTGGCCGACTTCGCTGTTGCCCATCTGACCGTCGGGAAGACCAACGTCCATGCCGGAAGCACCGATGTATGTCATCGGGTTTTCGCTCATAAGGCGGTCAAGGTTAGGCTTGTTTGCTGCTGCGATAGCGTTTCCGTAATCGGACGGATTTTTTCCGAAACCGTCCATGATGCAAAGTAAAACAGTTTTTTTCATTATAAAGATCTGCCTTTCAATAACTTTTTACTTTTCAAAAAAGGGCTGCAAAGCAACCCTTTTCATGATGTGTTGTTAATTATTTGCTTGCGGCCTTAACGATTACCGAGAAGTCCTGAGCCTTGAGCGATGCGCCGCCGATGAGTCCGCCATCAACGTTGACCTTTGAAACAAGCTCGTCGGCGTTCTTTGCGTTCATCGAACCGCCGTACTGAACGGTAACGGTTTCTGCAACGTCTGCGCCGTAAGCTTCAGCAATTGCCGCACGAACAAAGCCGTTTCCTTCGTCTGCCTGGTCGGCTGTTGCGGTAACGCCTGTTCCGATTGCCCAAACGGGTTCATAAGCGATGATAACGTTTTTGAGCTGTTCGGCGGTAACGTTTGTGAGAGCCATTTTGGTTTGATACTTGAGGAGGGTTTCGGTATAGCCGAGTTCTCTCTGCTCAAGGGTTTCGCCAACGCAAACGATTGTCTTGAGTCCTGCGTTGAGGGCTGCAAGGGTACGAAGGTTAACGGTCTGGTCGGTTTCGCCGAAGTAGGTTCTTCTTTCGCTGTGACCGATTACAACATATTCAACGCCTGCTTCTTTGAGCATATCGGTTGAAACTTCACCGGTGTATGCGCCCGAAGCTTTGAAGTGAACGTTTTCTGCGCCGATTTTGATGTTTGAACCCTTAGCTGCTTCAACTGCTGCGGGAATGTCAATATAAGGAACGCAAAGAACAACGTCGCAATCTGCGTCTGCAACAAGCGGCTTCATCTCGTTGATGAGAGCGGTTGTCTGCGAGGGGGTGTTGTTCATTTTCCAGTTTCCGGCAATAACTGCCTTGCGAAGTTCTTTTTTCATTTTGGAAGACTCCTTTATTTTAAAGTATGGATTAACAAAATTATTTGTCGTTGAGAGCTGCAACGCCCGGAAGTTCCTTGCCTTCAAGGAATTCAAGCGAAGCACCGCCGCCGGTTGAAATGTGGCTCATCTTGTCTGCAAAGCCGAGCTTTTCAATTGCAGCTGCGCTGTCGCCGCCGCCGATGATTGAAATTGCGTTGCTGTCGGCAATTGCGGTTGCAACACCGATTGTTCCGGCTGCGAAGTGTTCCCATTCGGAAACGCCCATCGGTCCGTTCCAAATTACGGTGCCTGCATCTTTAACGGCGTCGGCAAAAATCTGAGTGGTCTTCGGTCCGATGTCAAGACCCATCCAGCCGTCGGGAATATCGTCCGAGTTAACGGTCATAAATTCGGTGTCCTCTTTGTATTCCTTGCCGACAACGTTGTCAACGGGGATAAGGAAGTTGACGCCCTTTGCTTTTGCGTCGGCCATCATCTGCTTTGCAAGGTCAATCTTGTCGGTTTCGCAGATTGATGTACCTACCGAGTGACCGAGAGCGGCAAAGAAAGTATATGCCATGCCGCCGCCAACGATGAGGGTGTCAACCTTGTTGAGAAGGTTGGTGATTACGCCGATTTTATCCGAAACCTTTGCGCCGCCGAGAATTGCAACGAGGGGTCTCTTCGGGTCTTCAAGAGCGCCGCCGATGTATTTGAGCTCTTTCTGAATGAGGAAGCCGCAAACAGCGGGAAGATAATCGGCAACACCGGTTGTTGAGCTGTGAGCTCTGTGAGCCGAACCGAAAGCGTCGTTAACATAAATCTCTGCAAGAGAAGCAAGAGCCTTTGAAAATTCGGGGTCGTTCTTGGTTTCTTCTGCGTGGAAACGAACGTTTTCAAGAAGCATTACTTCGCCGTCCTTGAGCGATGCGGCAAGTTCCTTTGAGCTGTCGCCGACAACGTCTTTTGCCATTTTTACGTCCTGACCGAGAAGTTCGCTGAGTCTCTTTGCAACGGGAGCGAGAGAAAATTCGGGGTTGAATTCTCCCTTGGGTCTTCCAAGGTGAGAGCAGAGGATAACCTTTGCGCCGTGGTCGATGAGATATTTAATGGTCGGAAGCGAAGCAACAATTCTCTTGTCGCTTGTGATTACGCCGTTTTCCATTTTTACGTTGAAGTCGCAGCGAACAAGAACTTTCTTGCCCTTAACGTCGATGTCTTCAACTGATTTTTTGTTCAATACGTTCATTTGGTTCTTTCCTTTCGTTTTATAAGATAGTTTTGATTAATAACATAACTAATTGTTTCCAATCAACAGACATTTTATAACAAGTGAGGATTTTTTTCAAGCCTTTTGCCGTAAAAAAATGAAATACCGAAGGCAAAAACGTCTTCGGTTTAAAAATTCTTTTTATACGCAATTATAAAAGGTCGGTCAGGGCTTTTATACTGCCTTTTCAAAATGTCGCTGCTCGCATACGGCTTTGCCTTAATTTTACAGATAAAATGTGCGGTTTCATTAGTAGGGGAGTCTCGCAAGGCTCCCATACGGTTATAATTCTATGTTTGCACCTTAAAAAACGGTTTCGCAAATTTGTATACAAAAACCAAACAATTGTTTATAATTTTATATGCTGCAAGCGGTAACGTTCATGGGTCGGCACGGGTCCGACCCGTACTAAATCAGTCTTTTTATTTGCTCGTGTGCTTAAACCCAATGCCACTCCGTTCGGGGTTACTTTTGTCGGTTGATACAAAAGTAACCAAAAAATCGCTTTTCGGTACGCCGCAAGGTCGGACGAAACGAGAATTTTGCGGGGAAAAAATTCCGTTATCGTCCTCTAATGCGGCTACACATCAGATTGTGCTATCTCACCATAAGAAAACATCAATCCGTTATTCTTTTAAACCACACTCTGTTATGGTTTAAAATCAGCGTATACTAAAAATCAGATTTTATCTTTTATCTGCTCACGGATTTTTTGTGCAGGGCTTTACGTCTTGAAATTTATAAAGGTCAACCTTTATAAAAAAACTAACCTGCCCTTCAGCAGAAAGCTGCGATTGGAAGGGAATCACTTTAAGCTTTTGCTTATGTAAATTGAACCGCTTGTCACGTTTCCTTTTTGTAGTCGAGCAGCGTCCAAAGGTACATTGCCTTTATATCTGCTTTTCGGTAGGTGCAATGAATGGCACTAAATTTTCTTTTTCCCCCGCAAAAGAAAATTTTGACATTCCGCTT
>CAKTEU010000012.1 GCA_934552855.1 uncultured Eubacteriales bacterium
TTTTTATATGCCTATCTTTGAGGTGAGTGTAAATAATTCAGAAAGGGTATGATGTAGCTTTGACTATATCATACAAAAAATTATGATAAAAACACCAATAATTTTTAAGAAAATCATCTGTGGCGGCGACTTTCTTTTTATTACCTCTTGAATTTCCACCGTTTTTAGTATAATATATACAATACAGTTACTTAAAAACTCGTTGTTTTTTTATTCAATTTGGAGGTTTTGTATGAAATATTCGCTTACCAAAGCTCAAGCAAAAGAGCTTATTTCGGGAAAGCTTTCCCATTATTTCGGTGTCGGTGTTCACGAAGCAACCGACGAACAGTACTATAAAGCCGTTGCACTCATCGTTCGTGACCTTATGCATGAAGGCGTTCGTGAATTCAGAAAAGAAGCCGAACATTCCGATTCAAAAAAGATTTACTATCTCAGCATGGAATTTTTGATGGGTCGTTCGCTCAAAAACAACCTTTTCAACCTCGGTCTTACAAAAACTTTTGCTTCTGCACTCAAAGATTTTGATATAAGTCTTGAAAAGCTTTATGACTGCGAACCGGACGCAGGACTCGGAAACGGCGGTCTCGGCCGTCTTGCCGCCTGCTATCTTGACGGCCTTGCAACTCAGGGCTACAACGGCATGGGCTATTGCATTCTTTATGAATGCGGAATTTTCAAGCAAAAGCTTGTTGACGGCTGGCAGACCGAGCTTCCCGACTTTTGGCTTCCCGGCGGCGAGGTTTGGCTCGTTCCGAGAGAGGAAGAGTCGGTTGAAGTCAGCTTCGGCGGTCAGATTATTGACAACTGGGACAATCAGTACCACTCGGTTGAAAACGTCGGAGACACAAAAATTATCGCAATGCCTTATGATATGTTTGTTTCCGGCAACGGCGGAAAGGGATACAGCATTCTTCGCCTTTGGAAGTCGAAAGCTCCCTCGCTTGACATGCGCCTTTTCGATCAGGGTCAGTATATGAAGGCAATGGAGCAGGCCGCCATGGCGGAAGTTATCAGCAAGATTCTTTATCCTTCGGATAACCATCCCGAAGGAAAGAGCCTTCGCCTCAAGCAGCAGTATTTCCTTGTTTCCGCTTCGGTTCAGGATATTGTTAAGCGTCACCTTCGCCATTTCGGTACCATGGAAAACTTTAGCGAAAAGAATGCTATTCATATCAACGATACCCATCCGACTCTTTCAATTCCGGAGCTTATGCGCATTTTGCTTGATGAATGCGGATACGGCTGGGACGACGCTTGGAAAATTGTTACTTCAGCCTGTGCGTACACCAACCACACCGTTATGAAAGAAGCTCTTGAATGCTGGTCGGAAAGCCTTATTCAGTCGCTCCTTCCCCGTATTTATCAGATTATTAAGGAAATTGACAACAGATATCGTGCGCACATTTGGGAAATGACCCAAGATGCAGGCAAGGTTGAAGAACTTGCGGTTATTTCCGGCGGCATTGTGAGAATGGCAAACCTTTGCGTTGCAGCCTGCCACAGCGTTAACGGCGTTTCCGCCCTTCACAGTCAGATTCTTAAAGACTCTCTTTTCCATGAGTATTACAAGCTTACTCCGGAAAAGTTTACAAACGTAACAAACGGCATTGCTCACCGCCGCTGGCTTTGCCAGGCGAACCCTGAGCTTACAAAGCTTCTTGAAGGACTCATCGGAAAAGGCTTTATCACCAACGCCGCAGAGCTTTCAAAGCTTAATGAATACAAAGACGACAAAGCCGTTTTGGAAGCACTCGGAAAGGTTAAACTTCATAACAAGGAAAATTTTGCCGAACTTATCAGAAAGAAAACCGGAGTTGAACTCGACCCAAATTCGATTTTTGACGTTCAGGTTAAACGTCTTCACGAATACAAGCGCCAGCATCTTAACGCTTTCCAAATTGTTGCAAAATATCTTGAAATTAAAGCTAACCCGAACGGAAACTATGTTCCGCACACCTATATTTTCGGTGCGAAAGCGGCTTCGGGCTACTTTATGGCAAAGAAAATTATCAGCTTCATTGTTGCCCTTGCCGACCTTGTTAACAACGACCCGGACGTTAAAGGCAGACTCAAAATTGTTTATGTTGAAGATTACAATGTAACCGCAGCGGAAAGACTTATGCCGGCGGCAGACATCAGTGAGCAAATTTCACTTGCAGGCACCGAAGCAAGCGGAACCGGAAACATGAAACTTATGCTTAACGGCGCAATCACGCTCGGTACTCTTGACGGCGCAAACGTTGAAATTCATGAAGCGGTCGGCGATGAAAACATGATTCTTTTTGGAATGACCACACCGGAAGTCAACGACCTTCAGCGTACCGGATATGACCCGATGAATTACTTCAACAATAACCCCGAGCTTCGTGCTGTTATTGAATTTGTTCAGCACGGCATAGGCTCAAAGCAGTTCCCGGAAATCGGCAACACAATCATTCATCACGACCCGTATATGGTTCTTGCAGATTTTGCCGATTACAGAAATGCACAGAAGAAGATTGACACCCTTTGGGCAGACAAAACCCACTGGAATCAAATGTCGCTTGTCAACATTGCCGGCGCAGGACGTTTTGCCGCAGACCGTGCAGTCAATGATTATGCCCGTGACATTTGGCACACAAAGCCTGTAAAATAAGCTGTTTTCACAAGGTGATATATAATGAAAAAAGCTGTTATTTTTGATCTTGACGGAACGCTTCTCAACACACTCGGCGACCTTGCTTCAAGTGTAAATTTTGCGCTTCGTGAATGCGGATACCCCGAAAGAACGGTTGACGAAGTGCGAGCTTTCATCGGCAACGGCGTAATCATGCTCATGCACCGCAGTGTTCCGGCCGAAACAAACGAAGCGGATGAAAGGGCGTGCTTTGAAAAATTCAGGGCATATTACCTTGAACACATGGAAGATACCACTGCACCTTATGACGGCGTGAACGAATTGATTGCAAAGCTTTCGGCGCACGGCATAAAAACCGCAGTTGTTTCAAACAAGCTTGACGCAGGCGTTAAAGGGCTTTGCAAAAAGCATTTTCCGGCTTTGACCTGTGCGTTCGGCGTGAATGACGAAAGCGAAAGAAAGCCTTCTCCGGCGAACGTTTTCAAAGCACTTGAAAAGCTAGGCGTTCAAAAAGAGGATGCGCTTTATGTTGGAGACAGTGAGGTTGACGTTCAAACCGCACAAAACGCAGGACTTGAAATGGCCGGCGTAACGTGGGGATATCGAAGCCGTGAAACGCTCCTTTCCTTCGGTGCAAAGCACATTGCAAATACGCCGGAAGAAATTTTTGAACTTGTAAAATAACTCAAAAGTTAAGCTCCCTCGAGCAGCAATCAATTGCCGCTCGAAGGAGCTTTTTTATAATAGTCAAAGAAAAAATCTGCCGCAACGGTTAAAACGGTTACGGCAAATTCTTTTCAAGTGTTATTCTTCAGCTTTCGGTTTCGCCGTGTCTGACATAAATGCGCTTGATTCTCGGCATAAAATTGCAAAGCACTTCATAGCTGAAGCTGTCGCTCATTTCGCCGAGCTCTTCGGCGCAGATGACTGCATCGCCGTTTTTTCCGAGAATTATTGCACGGTCGCCCTCTTTGACCTGTTCAATGTTTGAAACGTCAACCATGATTTGATCCATGCAGACTTTTCCGACAACGGGAGCTTTTTTGCCGTTTATAAGAACATAGCCTTTGTTTGAAAAACAGCGGTTGTATCCGTCGGCATAACCGATGCAAACGGTTGCAATTTCTTTTTCGCAAGGTGCGGTATACGTTTGACCGTAGCCGATTTTTGTTCCCTTTTTAACGGTTTTGACATATGCAACGTGGCTTTCAATCTGCATTGCCGGAATAAGATGAACACGCTCTTTGTGAACGTCCTGAGAAGGATAAAGCCCGTAAAGCGAAACACCGAAGCGAACCATATCAAAACTCTTTTCGCCTTCAATAACGGCGGCACTGTTGCAAATGTGTTTGATTGGTATTTCTATATTGCGTTTTTCAAGCAGCGAAATGAAGTTTTCAAAGCGGAGCGTCTGCTCGTTTGCGCTTGTTCTGTCTTTTTCGTCCGAACAGGCGTAATGACTGAAAAGCCCCTCAACATAAAGACCGGGAAGCCTTTTGATTTTTTCAATCGCTTCAACGCCTCTTTCGTCGTCCGGAAAACCGATTCTTCCCATTCCGGTGTCAACGGCAATATGAATTTTTGCCGTTTTGTTCATTTTGAGAGCAGTTTCGGAAAGCAATTTTGCGTTTTCAAGATTAAATATTGTTGCGGTGATTTCGTTTCTGATAAGATCCTCATATTCAAGCGGGCTTGTATATGAAAGAATAAGCATCGGCGTTTTTACGCCGGCGGCACGGATTGCTTCGCCTTCGTTTATTGAAGCAACGGCAAAGTAATCGCATTTGTTTTGCAAAAAGAGTGCAATCCGGCGTGAACCGTGTCCGTAAGCGTCGGCCTTGATAACACACATCGTTTTTACATCAGGCGCAAGCAGACTTTTGAGTTCGTTGAAATTGTTTTCAATTGCATCAAGGTCAATGCGAGCAAAGCTTCTGTAATAAGACGGTTTTTCTTTCAAATTCACACTACCTTTCGAGAATAGTCACGGCAAAAATCAGCCGTTGAGAAGTTTGAAGTTTTTCTTGTTTGTTTTATAAAGCTGTTTGTAAACTTCGTAGTTTTTGTCATATGCGGCTTTGTTTTCCGGGTTGGGCTTGAAGGTTTTAACGCTTTTGATGAGTGAGCCTGCTTCGGAAATTCCGCTGATTACGCCGGTGCCTGCGGCAACAACAACCGCCGCACCGACTGCGCCGACATTTTGCGGGCTGTCAACAGTTTCAACGGTTTTTCCGGTGCAGTCGGCAAGAATACGGCTTGTTGAATCGTTGAGTGCGCCGCCGCCGACAAAACGGATAACGTCAGACGTTTTAATTTTCTTTTCCTGGGTTTCAAGCATCCAGCGCATATGGAAGCATACGCCTTCAACAATCGCACGGATAAGTTCGCTTTTTCCGGTGTCAAGGCTGATATTGAAGAACATTGCCCTTGAGTTCGGGTCTTCAAACGGGCAACGGTTTCCGTGAAACCACGGGGTGAAAACAACGCCGTTTGAACCGACGGGTACACGTTCGATAACATCGGAAAGGAACTGATAAAGGTTTGTATACTTGCTTTCCATATCTTCGGCAACGTGAGTCTTTTTGAGATAAATGCCGATTTCATCAAGTGCAAGGTGATTTTTGACCCATTCAAGGCATTTTCCTGCGGTTTCAAGTTCGGCAAAGTAATTGTAAAGGCCGTCCTGCGCACCGACAATTGCGGCAATCATTGAGGAAGCGTCAACAATGTTCTTTTCAACAACGGTTGAAACCCAGCCGGAAGTGCCCATATAAATATGCGTATCGCCGTTTTTAACTGCGCCTGCACCGACTCCGATGAGTGTTGCGTCTCCGCCGCCGCCGAAAACAGCCGTGCCTTCCTTGAGTCCAAGCTCTTCGGCAGCCTGCTTTGTCAGTCCGCCGACTCTGTCGGTGCTCTTAACGATTGTTGCAAGGTGATCCGTGTTAACGCCGAACATTTTGCACATTTCACGGCTCCAGCCCTGCTTTCCCGGGCGAACATCATAAAGAAGGGTTCCGAAAGCAGAGTCCGGAGTCATGATGAATTTTCCGGTCATTCTTGCAATAAGGGTTTCCTTAACGTCAAGCCATTTGTATACTTTTTTGAAAACTTCGGGTTCGTTGTTTTTGACCCAAAGATATTTATAAACGGGGTCCTTAACGCTGAGTGCGGCGGCCTTTGTGATTGAAAGCGACTTGAGAAGTTTCACAACGTTTCCGCCGGCAACCTTAAGACCGTGAGCCATGTTTTCTTTAAGCTCTTTTCTTGCTCTTTGATCCATATAGCTCATTGCACGGCGAACGGGGAGTCCGTTTTTGTCAACAAGAACAAGACCCTGCATCTGAGAGCAGAAGGAGATTCCGTCAATGTCGTCCGGAGTGATATCGGCTTTTTCAAAAATTTCCTTTGTGGTTTTGCACATTGCGGCCCACCATTCATCGGGATCCTGTTCTGCGCCGCCGTCGGGAAAAATATAAAGCTCATAACCTTCAATTGCGTCCGCAATAAGGTCAATTGACTTGTCAATTTTGAAAAGGCAGGTTTTAACGCCTGTTGTTCCGATATCATAAGCAAGAGCGTACTTCATATTATAATCACATTCCTTTCGGATAAATATTAGGTTTGAGAGCGGCCTTGATAAATTTTACGATATTTCTGACGGCAAATTCGTCTTTTTCAAAAATATCATCGCCGGAATAAATTCTGTAACGTTCTGCGTAATAATCGCAGGCATATGAAAACTGAATGGTAACAAGAAGATTATCAAGGAGAAATGCCGCCATTGCCGGGTCTATGTCCGTTCGGATTTCTCCGGAGATTTGACCTTGAATGATTGCGGTTTTATATGCGTTTGCGGTGATTGTTTCCATTTTATCGGCAAGCTTTTTTCCGAGTTCGGCGTTGCGTTCGGTTGTGAACTCGTTGTAAAGCTTTATCATTACGGCGTTTCTTCTTGAAAAATCAATTGCCGCACGAATAAGCTTTTCAAGTTTAAGAATAACGTCTTCTTCAACTTCGTTGATTGCGTCAAGAATTTCTTCAAGTGAAGAGACTCCGTAACTTACGGTTGTCAAAAAAAGATCGGTTTTTGTGTCAAAATACTTGTAAAGCGAGCCGACACTTACGCTTGCTTTTTTTGCAATTGTGTTGATATTTGCGTTTTCAAAGCCCTTTGTTGCAAATTCGTTGACCGCAACGTCAAGAATTGTTTTTCGTTTTTCTTCCGAAATATTTTCAAAGGTTGCCTTGTGATAGACCTCTTTTCGTTCGGGCATTCGTGTTTTCTCTCCTAAATAAAAATTGAAAATGTATAACCACTCTATTTTATCAACTACTGACAAAAAAAGCAAGTAATTTTCTGACAAAAAAACGGGCTGCGCAAAGTAAAAATGCGGCAACCCGTTTTTTGTGAATTTTTAAAAGCATTTTTTATGCTTCCGGTGAAAGGAAAGTGCTTTTCATAAATGCTTCGGTTTTTTGATTGAGCTGTTCTCTTTTTCCCGCAAGAACATCGTCAAGAAAAATTACAAGTTTTGTTGAACGAAACTTTTTCTTTTTTGCAAGAAGAAAAAGAACGTAATTCATAATGTAAATATCAAGTGAACGAAGTTTGAGCGGGAGGGCATTGAGTTTGATTTTGAAAGTGTTCATTTTTCCTGCCTCCACTTTGTATTTATTTGGTTTTTGAAAAAGCATTGTTCACCAAGATGTTGTGAATGTGTTTTTCAAAAAGCAACGAAATAATACAACATTACCGTCAAATATTTTGTCATACTTTGTCGAATATTTATTAAATTTTTTAAAGACTGTTGTTTTTCTTCGAAAGCGGGCGAAGAAAAAAGCGGTATATTCTCACCGCAGCCTATAAAAGGGAGCCCAAGCACGCCCTTCACCTCGTGCTTAGACCCCCGTTCGGAAAACGCACCTCGTTGAGAAGCGCACACCCCACGCCCCATGCGTTTGGCGAACAAATAAAAAGGGCTGCGGCAAAAATATGCCGCCTTTTAATTGGATCATAAACGGCAAATGTAAAATCCGCTTATTCCTCGACCATAGTATATCACAAAATACGACAAAAAGCAAGGAAATAAAAATGAACTTTTTAAAAATTGTTTTGAACGAAATATTGCGTGATTTTTGCGAATGTGTTATTGAAATCATATAAACCCTGCGGTATAATATGTTTATATCAGGAAAAGGAGAAAAAGCAATGCTTGTTTCAACAAAGGGAAGATATGCTCTTCGGGTCATGATTGAACTTGCGGGTCATAAGGAAGGGGAGTATGTTCCCCTAAACACAATTGCTGTGGCTCAGGATATTTCTGAAAAATATCTTGAAAGCATAATCGGCATTCTTTCAAAAGCCGGACTTCTTGACGGACTCAGAGGAAAGGGCGGCGGATACCGCCTCAACCGAAAAGCAAAAGATTATTCGGTCGGAGAGATCCTGCGCCTTACCGAAGGCACGCTTGCGCCGGTTGCCTGCCTTGAAGGAAAAGAAAATAACTGCAGCAGAAAGGAAGACTGCAAAACCCTTCCCATGTGGGAAAAACTCAACACGCTTATTTGCACATATCTTGACAGCGTTTCAATTGAAGAACTTTCAAAAAGCTGAAGAAAAAAGCCTTAAACGTCTGATTGCCGCAGCAAAAAAGCTTGACAAAGAAAAGCTTGAATACCTTATCGCAATTGCAGAAGGTCTTTCAAAATGAATAGTAACCGATTTCAGGTGCTGCGTTAATGCAGTGCCTTTTTTGTTATAACCCGACATAAGTTTTTGCTATATCCAGAAACGCAGAAGCATACAAAAATCCTATTGACAAGGTAGGTTAACAGTGATATAATCTCATCAACCTACAAGAAAGGTGGGTATAACAGACGCAAAATAAATTTGAAAAACTCAATCGCTTCGATTTCAGGTTCGGACGAATGCAACGATGTTGACGCTTAAACATAATCCATGATCTGAAATTGAAACGAGGAATGATATATAATGAGTAAATATAAATTTGAAACAATACAGGTTCACGCAGGACAGGAAAAGCCCGACCCCGCAACAGACGCAAGAGCGGTTCCGATTTATGCCACCACTTCCTATGTTTTTAAAGATTCCGCACAGGCTGCCGGAAGGTTCGGACTCACCGAAGGCGGAAACATCTATACTCGCCTCATGAACCCGACTTCTTCTGTTTTTGAAGAACGGATTGCGGCTCTTGAAGGCGGTGCGGCCGCGCTTGCAACCGCTTCGGGTTCAGCGGCAATCACATATGCCGTTCAGAACATTGCAAGGGCGGGAGATCACATTGTTTCCTCTGCCAACCTTTACGGCGGAACATATAACCTTTTTGCAAACACGCTTAAAGACCAGGGTCTTGACGTAACTTTTGTTGATCCTTCGGATATTGACGCTTTTGAAAAAGCAATCAAGGATAACACAAAGCTCCTTTATGCCGAAACGCTCGGCAATCCCAATTCGGATGTAATCGACATTGAAGCGATTGCCGCCGTTGCCCATAAGCACGGTATACCGCTTATTGTTGACAACACATTTGCAACCCCGTTTTTGCTCCGTCCGATTGAGCACGGCGCAGACATTGTTGTTCATTCGGCAACAAAATTCATCGGCGGTCACGGCACTGTAATGGGCGGCGTTGTTGTTGACAGCGGAAAGTTTGACTGGGCGCAAAACGATAAGTTCCCCGGAATCACCGAACCGAACCCTTCATATCACGGCGTTGTTTTTTCAAAGGCCTGCGGTAATCTTGCCTATATTCTCAAGCTTCGTACAACGCTCATGAGGGACCAGGGCGCAACAATTTCTCCCTTCAACTCGTTTTTGCTTCTTCAGGGACTTGAAACGCTTTCGCTGCGTGTTGAACGCCACGTTGAAAATGCGCTTAAGGTTGTTGAATTTCTTAAAAATCATCCGCAGGTTGAAAAGGTCAATCATCCTTCGCTTGCGACGGGAAAAGAAAAGGAGCTTTATGACAAGTACTTTCCGAACGGCGGCGGTTCAATTTTTACCTTTGAAATCAAAGGCGATGCCGAAAAAGCGAAAAAGTTCACCGAAAGCCTTGAACTTTTTTCGCTGCTTGCAAACGTTGCAGACGTTAAAAGCCTTGTTATTCACCCGGCTTCAACAACACATTCTCAGCTTTCGGAAAAAGAGCTTCTTGCCGGGGGAATAAAGCCGAACACCGTTCGCCTTTCAATCGGAACGGAACACATTGACGATATTATCGCAGACCTTGAACACGGTTTTGAGGCAGTTAAATAAGGAGTGTTAATCATGTCGGAAAAAATATATAAATCAGCGTCGGAACTCATCGGAAAAACTCCGCTTTTGGAGCTTACGAACATTGAAAAAAACGAAAACCTTGAAGCAAGACTTCTTGCAAAGCTTGAATATTTCAACCCCGCAGGTTCGGTCAAAGACCGTATTGCAAAAGCAATGATTGAGGATGCGGAGGAAAAAGAACTTTTGAAGGAAGGTTCGGTAATTGTTGAACCGACAAGCGGAAACACAGGCATAGGTCTTGCCGCCGTTGCCACCGCAAAGGGATATGAAATCATAATTGTTATGCCCGAAACCATGTCGGTTGAAAGAAGAAAGCTTATGAAGGCCTATGGTGCAAAGCTTGTTCTTACCGAAGGCTCAAAAGGAATGAAAGGCGCAATTGCAAAAGCGCAGGAAATTGCCGATAGTACCCCGAACAGCTTTATTCCCGGCCAGTTTGTCAATCCGGCAAATCCTCAGGCACACAAAAAAACCACGGGTCCCGAAATTTGGGAGGATACCGACGGAAAGGTTGACATTTTTGTTGCGGGAGTCGGCACGGGCGGAACCGTAACCGGAGTTGGTGAATATCTCAAAGAACAAAACCCGAACGTAAAAGTTGTTGCCGTTGAACCGGCCTCATCCGCTGTTCTTTCAACGGGTGTTGCGGGCGCACATAAAATTCAGGGAATCGGCGCAGGCTTTGTTCCGGACGTTCTCAACACAAAGGTTTATGATGAAATTATCCCGGTCAGCAATGAGGATGCATTTGTGTTCGGAAAACGCATCGGAAAAGAGGAAGGGGTGCTTGTCGGAATTTCGTCGGGTGCCGCAGTTGCTGCAGCGGTAAGCCTTGCAAAACGGCCGGAAAACAAGGGAAAAACAATTGTTGCTCTTCTTCCGGACACGGGAGACAGATATCTTTCAACCGCACTTTTTGATGAGTAATTTAAACATTTTCATGCTTTTTGTTTGACATACAAAAAATTGCCGTAATCGATTTGATTGCGGCAATTTTTATCGGGTAAAAATGTTTTGATGTGCGTCAGATAACGGCAATGAGGCTCAAAAGCCTTTTGATGAAAATGATAAGACGCTGAATAATGTTGATTGAAGCGCCGTCCTGTTCGTTGTCAAGACTTTGCTGTGAAAGCCACGAAATTACGCCGTTGGGGAACGAGAGATTAACGGTGTTTCCGTTTGCGTCAACGGTTTCGCTTGCATAATAAACTTCGCCGCTTTTCATGAACATATCATATGTTACGGCATCCCATGTGTTGTGAACATCGCCGGAATTTTCAACGCCTTCGGCGTGATAAAAGGTTGAAAAAGTTGTGAAGCGTGACCTTTCGGGATATTTTGCGTGCTTTGAAAAATATCTCCAGTTGGGCTTTACAACCGTGTTGTAATCAAGAGAAACATAGTTATCGTTCTTGTTGACAAAAAGCCAAACGGGCATATTTCCCATTGCGTCAAGTTCGCTGTTTGTGGGGATATACACCGGAGACATCGGGAAAGCGGCGGCAAAGAAGTCCGGATAGCTGCTTGCCATGAGAATTGTCATTTTTCCGCCCATGGAATAACCGCCGACATAAATGCGGGAAGTATCGATTGAATCCTTATGCTTTGAAATGAAAGCGTCAATCGTTTTTTTGAGCGGAAGCTTCCTTTCAACGCCCCAGGCAACGGGAGCGACCTTTGTTGGACAGCGGGGGAGCAGAAGGTATGCGCCTTCGGTACCCTTAAAGCGTTTTTGATATTCTTCGCTTGACCAGTTATAGATGCAGCTGTTTCTGACCTGATGGCCGGGATAATCACCCGAAGAATTGCCATGGAGCCAAACAACAAGAGGATATTTTGTTTTGTCGTTATTGCCCTTTTTCGGCGAATAAAAAACGTAATCAAGGCTTGATTTTCCGCTTTCAAACTGACTGACCATTGCGTCCATTCCGTCGTTTATGCTGACGGCAAAGCCGGAAAAGCAAAGGCACACAAAAAGCGAAAAAACAGTCAAAAGAAATATTGTAATCTTTTTCATGACAGATCTCCTTTTATGAACAATGTATGAACTGATTGTACATCATAATCATCCTGTTGTCAATACTGTTAAAATCGTCATACTGCACAAATCGTAATATTGTGTTTTTTTATTCTTGACCTTGAGGATATTATATTGTATTATATAAAAAGATAATTGTCTTTTTATTTGAAAACTGAAAGGGTCAACATATATGGAAAATGTTTATTCGGGAGAGATTCTTAATATTACACCGTTCAAAAAAGGTTTTGTTTTTGCCGCAAAAGGCCAGTCCGCCGACGGAAAGCTTGTTGCAAATTTTTACGGCTATGACGCAGTGAACGACAAGTTCACTCACATTAAAAAGAGCGTTTTTCTCAAAGTTAAGTTCGGCTTTGAATATGAAGAGATTGCAACTCAGCTCGGCGACTATGTTTCATGCGATGTCGGCGTTCTCAACGACAATAAAATCATGGCCGTTTTTCCTAACGGAGAATACAATATTTTTAACACCGACGGAACGGTCAACGTTTCTTCGCTTTTGACTTATCACGGTTCGCCGGTGTGTGACATTGCCGTTGACGGTTCATACGTTTGGTGTGCCGTTCCGGGCGAAAATGCGGTTATAAAATATTCTCCCCGTGAGGGAAGAATACTGCTTCGTGTTGGAGGGGGCGAAACAACCGCCTTTGAGCGTCCGTGTTCGGTAACGCTCATCGGAAGCACGCTTTACATTTGCAACCAGGCTTCAAAAAAAATCAGAACGCTCAATATTACAACAAATTCGGTAAGAGATTATCGTGTGTTTAACGAAAAAGTTTATAAATATATCAACATTGCTTCAAGAGAATTTGTCTGGCTTCAGTCCGGACTCTATCTTCTTGATTAAAACTTACTCAAAAGCAAAGAGACTGTCGCAGCTTATGTTTTGCGGCAGCCCTTGTTTTTTTGTTGTTATTTTTCAAGCTTCTTTGTGAAATCGGCCATTGCTTCGGAAATTTTTATGCTTTGCGGACAAACTTTTTCGCAGCTTCGGCAGCCGATGCAGGCCGAAGGCTGTTTTTCCTTGGGGTAATGCGCAAAAAACATCGGTGCAATGAAGCCGCCGCCCGTAAAGCAATGCTCGTTATAAAGCTCAAGCAACATGGGAATATCAAGTCCCTTTGGGCAATGGCTGACGCAGTAATGGCAGCCCGTGCAGGGGAGCGTGATTTTTTTGAGCATATCATCGGCAACGGAAAGAATAAATTCGGTTTCGTCCTTTTCAAGCGGCTTTGCGTTTTCAAAAATCTTCAAGTTATCTTCAAGCTGTTCTTTTGTGCTCATTCCGGAAAGAATTGTTGTAACCTGAGGGAACGAAAGCAAAAATCTAAACGCCGCCGAAACGGGAGACATGCCAAGTTTTTCTTTGATTTTTTCGTCGTTTCCGTCTTTCAATGCGGCAAGTTTTCCGCCTCTGAGCGGCTCCATTACCCAAACGGGAATGTTATATTTTTTAAACAGCTCAAGCTTTGCTTTTGCGTCCTGAAAAGTGTAATCAATGTAATTAAGTTGAATTTGGCAAAATTCCATGTCGCTTCCGTATTTTTCGAGGAAGCGTGTCATGGTATTGATATTTCCGTGAACCGAAAAGCCGAGATGGCGGATTCTTCCGTTTTCCTTTTGCTTTTTGAGATAGGCAAAAATCCCGTGGCTTTCGTCAAAATATGCGTCAATGTTCATTTCGCATACGTTGTGAAAAAGATAAAAATCAAAATAGCCCGTTCGGCATTTTTCAAGCTGTTTTTCAAAAATGCTTTCAACCTTGTCAATGTTTGCAAGGTCATAGCCGGGAAACTTTGTTGCAAGATAAAAACTTTCCCTCGGGTATTTTTCAAGCAGCTTGCCCATAACAAGTTCGCTGTGTTCACCGTGGTATCCCCAGGCGGTGTCAAAATAATTTATTCCGCCTTTGATCGCTTCGTCAACCATTACGGCAGCTTTTTCTTCGTCGATTTTGGAATCGTCCTTATCAATAACGGGAAGGCGCATTGAGCCAAAACCGAGCGCAGAAATTTTTTTGTCTTTAAATTTTCTGTAGATTATAGCTCACATACCCTTTCTTTAAAAACGTGTTTTGATGAAAGATTTTTACTTTTCTTCGCCGAACTTGTTTTTTACAAAGTAAATCAAAAGCGGAAGAATTGCCCATTGGAGAATAATTCCGGGAAGCCCGGTGAGAATGCTTGTATAAATTGAAGAAAGAGTGACAGGCGTGCTTGAGGCAAAAAGAACAATTGCAACCGTTACAATCGCACGGGCCGCTCTTCCGATAAGCTGAACGGAAAGAAGCTTTAAAAACGACGGCATTTTTGTGTTGCGCATAAGACCGGCAAAAAGTCCGTAAGCGGAAATTTCGGCAATCATCAGCGGAAGCATTACGACGGTCGGCATTCCGGAAAGAATAAAACTCAAAACCGGGGCAAGTGCGCCGGCAACAAGACCCGCATACGGTCCTGCGATAAAGCCGACAATCATAATCGGAAGATGCATCGGCAAAAATGAAGCACCCACCGTTGTTCCGAGATTTGAAACCGCACCGACAAGGTGAAAAAGCTGCGGAAGCGCAACGGCAGAAGCAAGAGCCGCAAAAAGCGCAGCGGTTTGAGCCTTGAAGGAAAGGCGGGGAAGAATTTTTGTTTTAACGTTTGTTTGCATAAAAATCGCTCCTTTGTAAGGGTTTTTCTGTTCCGGACGAAAGAGCGTATCCGAGCGGGATTTTCGGCTTTTTCAGCGGCCGGAACCATTAAATATTTAACTATAAAACGGTTAAGATGTCAATATCCTCAGGGCATTCAAAATGTTAATAAAATATTTTAAATTATAAAGTTAACTGTTTATATTTGACAAAGTGTTTTTTATGTGTTAACATATTAAGTAACCGACGATTAACTGATGTGGACAAATATCGACGCTGCGTTTTCCGTTATATCACGCATCCCGGGCAATACGTTCGGTATTACCGTTGATGTTTTGTGTAACATGAGGAAAATTTTCTTCGTTAATATTTGCAGTTTCAATTAATCAGCGGCCGACAGAGCAATAGTTGTAATTAATTTCAAAGGAGGAAATCACCGTGCAAAGACTCATTGCTATCATCTTGTTCATTATTTCATTTTTTGTTCCCGGCGATATGTCAAAAGCCAACGTTTATCCCAACGAAAAAATCACCGAGAACGCAACAAAAGCAGAATTTGTTTTTGAAAACAAAACAGGAAATCGCCTTGAAATCAACGTTACCGTTGATTCAATCGAAAGAAAATCTTTCGGTTCCGATGATTGGAGAGAAATTCCTTTCCAGCAGGCTGTAAACGAAAGCATTGCAAAGTACAAGCTTTATCCGAATGAAAAGATTACTCTTCATGTCAACTTCATCGATCCGAAAACCGGCGAAGACGTTCCCCTCATTTCGGGCGATTACCGTATAACCGTAACATATAAGATGAGCGGTTATACCGACAACGAAACCATGACAAAAACATTTGACTTTAATGTTGAATCACAGGTTTGGTAAGTTTTTTTAAAACATAATGAAGCAAGCCGGCAATTTTTGCCGGCTTGCTGTTTTGTATTATTCTTCAAACGTTCCGTTTTCAATTGCGGTAATCTGATCAACTCTGCGCTGATGTCTTCCGCCTTCAAATTCGGTTGAAAGAAAAACGTCAACCATTTCAATCGCAAGTCCTGCCCCAACAACTCTTCCTCCGAGGCAAAGGGCGTTTGCGTCGTTGTGAAGGCGTGTATATTTTGCGCTGAACCAATCGGAGCAGCAGGCAGCACGAATGCCTTTAACTTTGTTTGCCGCCATTGAAATTCCGATTCCGGTTCCGCAGCAGAGAATTGCTTTTTCGCTTTCGCCGCTTGTAACGCTGCCGCAAACTTTATAGGCGATTTTTGCGTAATCTACGGAATCGGTTGAATATGTTCCGAAGTCCTTGTATTCAATGCCTTTTTCGTCAAGATGTTTTTTGATTTCCTCTTTGAGAAGGAATCCGCCGTGATCGGCACCTAATGCTATCATTTTTTTATCTCCTTTTAATTTATTTGTTGTTTAATATTTAACAAGATTTTCATTTGTTGTTCGGCTTTTTGGCTTTGAGTTCTCTTTCTGCCTGCGGAAGCCTTAGATAGACCGGCATAAGTTCTGCCGCCGAAAGAAGCTTTTCTTCGCTGAAATTGCGGTATGCACAAATTCCTACGCTTGCCGCATTTTGAAATTTTAAAAGCGGTGCGGCAGCTTTAAAGCCGAGTGCTTTTTCACAGATATCCGCTCCGTCGCCGACAAAAACAACTTCCTTTTCAAAGTCCGAAAGCCTTTCTTTGAGTTCTTCGATTTTTAACGCTTCGTCATTTGTAAGGCGTTTGATTTCGCTCCCCGAAACGTCAAAAATTGCGCAGTAGACCTGGTTGCATCTTGCGTCCATAACGGAGCAGGCAACAACGTTTTGACCGAGAAGATTATACGCAAGAGCTTCAAGAGTTGAAACGGAAAGGCATTTTTTTCCGCTTCCGTCGGCAAGGCCTTTGATTGCGGCAACACCGATTCTGATTCCCGTGAATGAACCCGGACCCGCCGAACAGGCAAAAAAATCTATATCGGAAAGAGCGGTTTCAGAATTTTTGAGCACCGAATCAATCATCGGAAGAAGCGTTCTTGAATGGGTGAGACCTGCATCGACCGAACAAAGGCTGATTATTTTTTCACCTTCGGTAACCGCAGCGGAAGCACAGACTGCGCTTGTGTCAACAGACAAAATTTTCATATTCACCGTATCCTTCAAATTTAAAAATGCGCTCGTTGTCGGTTTCGCCACGTTCAATATAAACACGAAGCGTGTTTTCCGGAAGGGCGTTTTCAATGTTTTCGCTCCATTCACAGGCAATGACGGCTCCTTCACGATAGTAATCAAAAAAGCCGGTTGAATAAAGATCATCCCAGGTTTCAACACGATACATATCAAAATGATAAAGCGAAACGCTTTTTCCGCAGTATTCGTGAACAAGGGCAAAGGTTGGGCTTGTAACTTCGCAGTCAATTCCGAGCCCCTTTGCAAGACCCCTTGTGAAAGCGGTTTTTCCCATTCCGAGTCCGCCGAAAAAAGCAACAACAACCGGAGAGGAGAGCTTTTTTGAAATTTTTGTTGCAAGTTCTTCGGTTTCTTCAACACTGCTTGTTTTTGTAACGAACAAAAAAGCACCTCCCAAATAATAATTACACGGTATATTGTATCACAAAACGGCGAGAAGTCAACGCAATCACTTGAAATATAAAATAAAATATTATATAATTATTTATCTCTGCATTGCGATTCGCGCGGTTTAAAACTAAAAAAAATAGGACGTGGTCTGGTTTGATATATAAACACATTAAAAAAGCTTTCAAAGAAACGGACAAACTTTTTTTGCTTATTTGTCTTGTTCTTTCATCTTTCGGAACGGTCATGGTTTCTTCCGCAACACACAGGACCGCAGCGGACGGCTCATTCCTTTCCCGTGACGCAAAGGTTATGGTTCTTGCGCTTGCTTTGGGTCTTGTTGCGTGCATGATTATTTCGTTTATTGACTATGACATAATAATAAAGCTTTGGCCCGTAATTGCCGCAGGTTCGCTGTTTTTGATGCTTTTGCTCATTCCTTTCGGTTCAACGCCAACGGGGCGTGAGGACGCACGTTCATGGCTTCAAATTACCGACAAGCTTTATCTTCAGCCGTCGGAAATTTTGAAAATCGGTTTTATTATAACGTTTTCAAAGCACTTGAGCGTTCTCAAAAACGACCTTTCAAGCGTTAAAAACGTTTTCTTCCTTTGCGTTCACGCAATGATTCCGATTGCTCTTGTTGTTTATACGGGAGACATGGGCTCGGCACTCATTTTTATGATGATGTTTGTTGGAATGATGTTCATCGGAGGCGTTCACTGGGTATATTTTCCGCTTGGAATTGTTGCCGTCGGTGCGGCACTTCCCGTTGTTTGGTATAAGGTTTTTGACAACATTCAGCGTGACAGAATCCTTGCCCTTATTGATCCTCAGTCTTATCCTAACGAAATCTATCAGCAGCAACAGGCAAGCAACGCAATCCGTGAGGGCGGCTTTTTCGGAACGGGTCTTTTTAGCGGACCGTATACTCAAAGCGGTTCCGTCCCCGAAAGCCAAAACGACATGATTTTTTCCGTAATCTGCGAAGAAACGGGTCTTATCGGTGCATTTGCACTGCTTGCAGTTTTTGCGCTTCTTGCAATAAGAATTGTCTACGTTGCAAAAAGGTCAAACAATTACGCCGCTTCAATGATTTGCTATGGCGTTATGTTCATGATTATCGCACAGGTTGTGATAAATATCGGAATGTGTCTCAAGCTGCTTCCCGTTATCGGAATTACACTTCCGTTCATCAGTGCCGGCGGTTCGTCGGTTGTGAGTTTGTATCTTGCCGTTGGGCTTATTTTGAGCGTGTATCGATCGTCCGGTTCAATCGGTTATGACGATGATTACCGCTTTTCAAGAATAGCAAGAAAAATTTAACAAAAAAATAAAAAAACAAGACAAAAAACAAGGGGGAAAAAAATAATGCTTTCAAACGCTTTTTACTTAAAAATCCGCTCGATAATTGCCGGTATTTTATGCGCTGTTTCAATTGTTGCAACACCGCTCATGAGTTTTTGGGGCGACGCTTATCAAAAAGGCTCGTTCCCTGAAATTGACGTTACCGAATGTGCAAAAGGCAATGTTCGCATAATGTCGTTCAATGTTCGTGCCTATGACGTGAACGGCGTTCCGAACGTTTTCAGAAACAACCTTGTTGCCGATGAAATCTTAAAGGTTCTTCCCGATTCGCTCGGCGTTCAGGAGCTTCGTGCCCCGGCATATCTTACGCTCAAGGCAAGTCTCTCATGGCTTTATGCAAGCGTTGGAAAAGACAGAGACGGCGACTTCATCGGCGAGCGTTCAACGATTTTTTATCTCAAAGGAAAGTATAAGCTCGTTGACAGCGGAACGTTTTGGCTTTCGGAAACACCGGGCGAAAAATCCTTCGGCTGGGACGCAGCTTGCAGAAGAATTTGCACATGGGCTGTTCTTGAAAACAAGCAAACCGGCGAAAGATATGCTCATGTCAACACGCATTTTGATCATATTGGTGAAGAGGCGAGAGAAAATTCGCCAAAGCTCATTTCAAAGCTTATTGAGGAAAAGCTCAAGGATCTTCCCGTTGTTTTCACTGCGGATATCAACGCAACACCGAACAGCTCGGTGTATAACGGAATGATAAATGTCGGTCTTAATGACGCTTCGCTCATTGCCGCCGACAGTCTTACATACGGAACGTTCCATGACGGCGACGCAGTGAACAATACCGATGAAACGTTCGACTATATCCTTGTTAACGAAAAGGTGCAGCCGATTGTTTTCAGAACCGTTACCGTTGGAATTTACGGACGTTATGTTTCAGATCATTTTCCGATTTATGCCGACATAAAACTTTCATAAAACATCAATTTAAGAAACGGAGCGTGAACGTATGACGTTTGAAGAACTCAAAAAAATGGAGCCTCTTTTTGGGGAACGGTATATTGACAGCATTGTTTCCCGGGGAAAAAGCTCGGTCGTTTATCGCGTTTCAAAACAAAGCGGAAACACTGATTTCCTTGCGCTCAAGGTTGTTCGTTTTCCAAAAAGCGAACAGGAACTTTCAAAAGCAATGAGCAGCGGAAAATATGCCGATGTTGCCGCATATCTTGACAGCATTGAACAAACCGTTCGTGAAAACATTGACAAAATGATGTATCTCAGGGCAAACAAAAATATTGTTCGCTTTGATAATTACGAAATTGTTCGAGAAGAGGGCGCAGTCAATGTTCTCATTCTAATGGAACTTCTTATGCCGCTTTCAGACTATCTTACAAAAGAAAAATGCGATTGCGGCGAAGTTTCAAGGCTTGGCAAAGACCTTTGCGCCGCACTTGAAGGTTTTCGAAGCGTCGGTGTTATTCACCGTGAGATAATGCCGGAAAGTATTTTTGTTGATCAACTCGGAAATTACAAACTCGGTGATTTCGGAATTTACAGCGGTTTTCACGATGAGGGCGGAAAATTTACCGATGCGGCTTATCTTGCACCGGAGATTATAAAAGGTGATTTTGCCGACACAAACAGTGACGTTTATTCGCTCGGCCTTGTGATGTATAAACTTTTAAACAACAGCAGAACACCGTTTTTGCCGGAATTTCCTGCGCCGATTTCGCTTGCAGACCGTGAAAACGCTTTTGAAAAACGCATGAACGGCGAAATGTTTTCAAAGCCTTCAAAAGCTGATGTTCCGCTTTCAAGAATTATTTTTAAGGCAACGTCTTTTCGCCCGCACGACAGGTTTCAGTCGCCTTCTTTGTTCAAGGCGGAACTTGAAAGCTATATTGCATATTTAAACAGCCCTGCCTATTCAAAAGACGGAGCCGTTCCGAAAGTTCAAACCGTTAAAAATTTCCGCATTGCGGAAGACGGCGATGTCCTTTTCAGCACATATGACGAATCGACAGCACCGGAAAACTCAAAACCCGACGAAGAAAAAGAAGAATTTAAAAAAGCTTTTTCCGATGATGAGGAAACCGAAGAAGAAAAAAAGGCCGCAAACAAAAAAATGTATATTCTTATTGCGGCTCTTGCCGTTGTTGCCGTTATTGCGGCGGTGATAACCGTAAAAATGCTTAAGTCAACCGATGTCACAACAACAGCTCAAAGTACCTCGGAAAGCACAACCGAAAGCACAACCGAAAGTACAACGGAAAGTACTACTGAGAGCACAACCGAAAGCACAACTGAAAGTACAACGGAAAGCACAACCGAGAGTACCACCGAAAGCACAACGGCAAGCACAACCGAAAGCACAACCGAAAGTACAACCGAAAGCACAACGGTGCAACCGCAAACCGGCGGAATCCTTGACACAGACAAAACCGACGGCGAAGATACCGGTGACGGAAGAATATACAAACAAATAAGCGATGCCGCCGCAACGGTTCAAATCAACGAAAACGATGAAATTACAAAGGTCATTGTCAATATCAAAGACAGCCTCGGTGCTTCGCCGAAGAATGCCGGAAAAGTTTATCTTATTGAAAAGGCCGGTTCAACTGTTATTTCAAGAGAGGCTTTTGATTTCAAGTGCGTTTATGACAACAGCGACGAAAACAGTGTGCTTGCCTGCGTAATTGACATTAACCGGGAAATGTATTACGAAGGCGGAATGGATTATTTCATCTGCTTTGAAGAAGGAGCAATTGAAACCGACGACACCATTTCGCTTCCGCTTGAAGTTGAGCTTCAAAAATATTAAAAGAAAATCAACCCAAAAAAATCCTCTGCAGCCAAACGGTTACAGAGGATTTTGTTATCAGTCTTGATTGTTTTTAACACCCGGTCTGCCGCAGCACTTTTTATACTTTTTGCCGCTTCCGCAGGGGCAGGGGTCGTTAACGCCGATTTTTTCGCTCTTTGATTTTTTAACAGGTCTTGCCTTTTCGCTTCCGTCGCCGGAACCCGAGGCACCGGTTACTTTTGCAACCTGTTCGCGCTTAACTTCTTCATCGGTTCTGAACTTTGCGGAAAGAACAATCTTCACGGTGTCCTCACGGATTGAAGCAACCATTGCGTCAAACATATCCGCCGTTTCCTCACGGAAGGCAACGATCGGATCTTTTTGACCGTATGCAACAAGGCCGATTCCCTGTTTGAGTTCGTCAACGGCATCAATGTGATCCATCCATTTGAGGTCAACGCAGCGAAGAAGCATTGCACGTTCAATTTCACGCATAAACTCCGGTCCGAACTCTTTTTCACGTTCTTCATGAAGGGCGTGTGCTCTTTCGCAAAGAGTCGATTCGATTTCTTCCGAAGAAAGGCTGCCGTCAACAAAATCGTTTTCCGTTGTCAGCCAGCCGAGATATTTTTCGCGAAGCGAGGCAAGATGCCATTCGTTTGAGGGAATGTTTGCCGGGCAGAAGAACGCAACGGAATCCGCAATTGATTCATCAATCATTTTTGAAATGACGGGTTTCATGTCTTCGCCCTTGAGAACCATGTCACGCTGAGCATAGATAACGGTACGCTGACGGTTCATAACGTCGTCGAACGCAAGAACGTGACGGCGAACGGCAAAGTTGTTGCCTTCAACCTTTCGCTGGGCGGCTTCAACCTGTTTTGAAAGAAGACCGACTTCAATCGGCATATCATCGTCAACGGGAAGGCTTTTCATGATGCTCATCATTCTGTCGCCGCCGAAAAGACGAAGAAGGTCATCCTGCATTGAAAGATAAAATCTGCTTTCGCCGGGGTCGCCCTGACGACCCGAACGGCCTCTCAGCTGATTGTCAATTCGCCTTGATTCGTGGCGTTCTGTACCGATGATATAAAGTCCGCCGGCTTCTCTTACACGGTCGGCCTCTTCCGAGATTTCTTCTTTATACATTTTTTCAAGCTTTTTGAAAGTTTCTCTTGCTTCAAGAATGCTTTCGTCCTGAGTTTCACCGAAACCGGTTGCCTCCGCAATCAGTTCTTCGGGGTATTCACGCTTTCTCATTTCGCTCTTTGCAAGATATTCCGCATTACCGCCGAGCATGATGTCGGTACCGCGTCCGGCCATGTTGGTTGCGATTGTTACGGCACCGAACTTACCGGCCTGCGCAATGATTTCGGCTTCTTTTTCATGGTGCTTTGCATTGAGAACGTTGTGCTTGATTCCATGCTTTTTAAGTGCAGCGGAAAGGCGTTCACTCTTGTCAATCGAAACCGTACCGACCAAGACGGGCTGACCTTTTTCGTGGCAGGCGATGATTTGCTCAATAATTGCGTTGAATTTGAATTGTTCTGTCTGATATATTACATCGTCACGGTCAATACGCTTGACGGGCTTATTCGTTGGAACTTCAACAGCGTCAAGGCTGTAAATTTCTCTGAATTCCTGAACTTCGGTCATTGCCGTTCCGGTCATACCTGAAAGCTTTTCATAAAGGCGGAAGTAATTTTGGAATGTGATTGTTGCAAGGGTTTTGTTTTCCTTTGCAATTTTTACGCCTTCCTTGGCTTCAATCGCCTGGTGAAGACCTTCGTTATAACGGCGGCCGATCATTATACGTCCGGTGAATTCGTCAACAATAAGAACCTGGCCGTCCTTAACAACATAATCAACGTCACGCTTCATAACGCCGTGAGCCTTGATTGCAATGTTGATGTGGTGCGAAAGGGTAAGGTTGTCCGGGTCTGAAAGATTTTCAACGTTGAAATACTTTTCTGCCTTTGCAATACCGCTTTTTGTCAGCGAAGCAACCTTGCCTTTTTCGTCAACAACATAATCGGCACCCTGTTCTTCCGCAATTTCCTCAAGGTTCATTTTTGAATCCGTTTCGGGAATGCGAAGGCATTTAAGGTGTTTTACAAAATCGTTTGCAAGCGAGTAAAGTTCGGAGCTTTTGCTGCCCATGCCGGAGATGATGAGCGGAGTTCTTGCTTCATCGATAAGGATTGAGTCAACCTCATCGACAATTGCAAAGTAATGACCCCGTTGAACTTTTTCTTCAATATACTGAACCATATTGTCACGAAGATAATCAAAGCCCATTTCATTGTTTGTGCCGTAAGTAATGTCGGCGGCATAGGCCTTTCTTCTGTCTTCGGTTTCAAGTCCGTTAACAATAAGGCCGACCGAAAGGCCGAGAAAGCGATAAACCTTTCCCATCCATTCGCTGTCTCGGCGGGCAAGGTAATCGTTGACCGTAACAATGTGAACGCCTTTGCCGGTGAGTGCATTGAGATATGCCGGAAGGGTTGCAACAAGAGTTTTTCCTTCACCGGTTTTCATTTCGGCAATTCTGCCCTGGTGAAGAACAATGCCGCCTTCAAGCTGAACGGGAAAGTGTTTCATTCCAAGAACACGCCATGACGCTTCACGGCAAACGGCAAACGCTTCCGGAAGAATGCTGTCAAGCGATTCACCGTCGGCAATACGCTTTTTAAATTCATCGGTTTTTGAACGCAGCTCCTCGTCTGAAAGCTTTTCAATTTCGCTTTCAAGGGCGAGAATCTTATTGACTGTCGGCTTTATTCTTTTAATTTCTTTGCTTGAATAATCGCCGAAAAGCTTTTTGAAAATGCCCATTATTTCACCTCATGTATAATATTAAAGATAAGACTTTTGTCAAATTTTCCCTTTAAAAGCTAAAGGTTATATTATTATATCACAAGTAAATTCATTTTTCATTCCCATTTACAAATAACCTGTTTTTCTAATTCTCAACTTCGCATTACGGAACTTTCTCATGAACAAAAGTCGCTTTTTTTCTTCTGAATTGTTGACAAATTAAGCCCTTTGTGTAAAAATATGGTACTAAGAGAAAGATTTTGAAAAACCTTTATTTTGAAAGGTTCATTATTTAAGAATGGGGAGTTTTAATATGGCCGGTTCGCTTCAGTACATTAAAAAGTTCGGTGGTGTTTCTTTCACTGAAATGCCTTTTGGCGACGTTGACAATGTTGCCCTTTGCGAAATTTTTTATATGCCGCTTGAAAAAGTTGTTTCGGACAGCTTTACCGATGAACCATGCCCGTTTGCCGATGCCTGCAACGCAATGTTCAGCTATAACGGCAACCGCCACCGTGCGCCGGGCGTAATACTCAAAAAGTCAATCTCTGTCAAAATGATGGAGATGGCAAAACAAAAAAGATATGCGGAAATGAAAATTGCTGCCTGCACCGAAACTTTCAAGACCAACCCTGCGGTTCAGTTTGCCGCCGCAACATTCATCCTTCCGGACGGAAACCTGGTTGTTGTTTTCCGAGGAACGGATGACAGCCTCATAGGCTGGAAAGAGGATTGCGATATTTTTGTAAAACGTTCAATTCCTTCTCATGCTCTTGCCGTCAATTATCTTGAAAACGTTGCAAAGCATTTTGACGGAGATATCACCGTTATCGGCCATTCAAAGGGCGGAAACGTTGCCCTTTTTGCCGGACTCAACTGTTCTGAAAGCACCCGTTCAAGAATCAAGGCTCTTTATAACAATGACGGCCCGGGTTTCTTTGATTATTCGCTTTTCAGAACAAAGCAGTATAAAGAGCTTCTTTCAAGATATAATCATTTTATTCCGAGTTCTTCGTTTGTCGGTGTTCTCATGGCTTTTGACAAGGATTACACGGTTGTTAAAAGCAAGCGTATTCTCGGCCCGATGCAGCATGACCTTGCAACTTGGCAGGTTGCCGATGCCGACATTAAAACCCTTCCCCGTGCTTCAAAGCTTGCAAAAATCAACGAAATCTGCCTTTCCGGCATACTTTATCGCATAAGCCGTGAACAGGGCGAAAACTTTGATAAAATTGCTTCTGCCGTTATTGAAGGCACGGGACAAACAAACTTTACCGGTTTTACAAAGCATCTTCCCTCGGCGGTCAAGGGCGCAATGAACACATGGAAAACCCTTGACGAAGAATCAAAGGAAGAACTTAAGGAAACCTTCAGCGGCTCAAAGGATATCATCAAAGACAGCGTTAAGCTTGTTGTTGTTAACGAACGCAGCGAAAAGGCAAAGGAAGAGGTTCTTGAAGACCTTGAAGCCCACAGAGTTAACCTTGCCGCACTTGAAATTTGAGCAGCTGCCTGTTTTTTAATCATGTTCGGTAATCAAAAGCTTTTGCTTTTTTCCGATGAAATCTATGCATTCACTTTTTGAATTTGCCAAAACACCCTCTTTTGTTTTTGAAAGCATGAATTTTGTTTTCAAAACGAGGGTGTTTTTATATTTTTCAAAGCCCGAAACAGTGAGTGCATCGGCGGCTCTTTCAAGTTCAAAGCCGGTTTCTTCGCTTTTTTCTTCAAAATACACCCTTGTTTTTTTTATCACTGAAAACGGAAGCGTCATACCGTTAAGCGTGAGTTTTTTTTCGCTTTCAAATTCCTCAAAATTTTCGTCTTTTTTGAAAATACCCAGCGGGATTTTGAACCAAAAGAACCGCAAAAAGAAAACGTTTTTTTCATGCGTATATTTTTTAAAACTGCTTTTTGACGGAACAAGAAGCGAAATTTCGCTTTTGTGAAGAGCGGTAATTTTTCCCCGTGCTTCATGAAAGGAGGAAGAAAAATCACGGTTTTCAACAATTCCGCTGATTAAAAGGTCGCCCTTTTTAACGCCGTTTCCTTCGCTGTTTGCCTTTGTTCCGTTGAAAACCTCAAGCGAAAGAAGAAGCCCGTCAAAATCGGCAACAATGTTGCAGGGGTCTGAATATGTTTTGCTTTCCGGCTTTTCAATGTAATCACGAACTTCAATTACGGCACGGCTTCCGTTAACGTTCACTGCCGCCCAAAGAAGGCGGCCGCCGAATTTTGTTATAAGACCGTCAGAAAGGGCATGAACGTCCGTTTTGGGGCGGAAAGAGCCTTCTTTGAGTCCAAGTTCTTTTGCGGCAAAAAGTATTTCTTCGCTGCTTATTTTTTCGCTTCCGATTGTTTCAACGTTCCAAATGAACAGCGACATTATACACATGAAAACGGCAAAAAACACTGCGCCGATCAAAAGCCCGACACGGTTGCGCTTTTTGAAAACGAAAAACGGAAGGCCGTGTTTTGAAACGCAGCAAAGTTTCATTCCGCTCTTTTTTGCAATCGGGCGGAGTTTTTTGTAATCTTTTGCAGAAACAAAGCCTTCAAGCTTTTCGTTGTTGAACCCAAGCGAGCGGATGTTGATTTTTTGATTGTCGCAAAGGTTAACAAAGCGTTCGCAAAAGCCGCCGTGTGCGCTGAATTTTACATAGCCCGAAAAAAGCCGGACCGCTTCGGCCAAAAGCAAAAAAACTCCTCCTTTCAGGTTCCGAATTCAAGCGAAACAATGTCTCCGCTTACGCATATGCGTCCGGCGGAAAGATTGCTGATGCAAAGAAAACAGCCGGAAAACTTTACCGTCATGTTTTTGCAGTTGAGTTTCACCGTGCTTTCGTCATATTCGATTATTCCTGCGCAGCCTTCAACGGTTGCTTCACGGTTTGAACAAAGCTCAATATGCGGAAGGCAAAGCTCGTTTTCCGCACCGAGCGAGGAGAGCTCTTCAATTTTTTCTTTCAGATTCTTCTGCAATTTATTCACGCCTTTCGGTTTTAGGTTTGCTATAAAAAATATGAAGAAAAAAGCACTGATATCACAGCGCAAAAAAGCATATTATTGAGTGGGGAACATTTGCTGAAACGTTTTTTATGCAGGATAGGTTATATCGTGCGGGTCGTATCTGTGCGGCCTATGAAATCTACCGCTTTCTCTGCAAAAATTTATTGCGAAAACGTTCGGTTTAACCGCAGGAATTTCTACAAATTTACGCAGTACAAAAAGGGGTACATTCCAAGGGGCCTCACGAGACGGCTCTATGAATATAATTCCGTTTTTGCGTTTTCTGTAATCTCGGCGTGTAGGCGAGTACGCACGGCACAAAAAAGAAAAACCAAAGCGCAATACTGCTTGAAAAGGGGGCTTTGCGATGAAAAATAAAATGTTCAAAAGAGACGTTCTTTTTTTAATTAAACTTTTTCTTTTCGGCTTTCTTCTTTTTGTTCTCGGCTTTTTCTTTCTTCTTTTTCCAAAGGAGACGGCGGCAAATGTAAGCGAAGGAATTGAGCTTTGCCTTTCGGTTTTGGTTCCATCGCTTTTTCCGTTTATGGTTTTGTCGTCTGCGTTTTCTTCCTGTGAGCTTTGCGAAAAGCTGAGTTCGGTTTTTAAAAAGCCTTTTTCATTTGTTTTTTCGCTCGGTTCAAATTGCTTTTGTCCGCTTGTTGTTTCGGCTTTCGGCGGCTATCCGACGGCGGCGTTTTGCGCCGGAAGGCTTTTTGAAAAGGGAATGATAAGCAAAAGAGATTTCAGAAGGCTCCTTCTTTTTGCAATCAATCCGTCGCCCTCGTTTGTTGTCGGTGCGGTTGGGACAATGCTTTTGGGCTCAAAAAAAACCGGAGCGGCAATCTTTTTTTCCGTTCTTTTTTCTTCGTTTATTCTCGGAATTTTTTCAAGATTTGTTAAAACGGGTGAAGATGAAGAGAAAATAAAAGAACGGCCGGCTTTTTTTGAAGCGGGGCCGTTTTCAAAAACGATTGTTGATTCAATTATGCAAAGCGGAAAAGCGATGCTTTTTATTTGTTTTTCGGTTTTGTTTTTTTCTGCTGCTCTTGCTTTTACGGATAAGTTTTTTCC
This sequence comes from uncultured Eubacteriales bacterium, assembly GCA_934552855.1. Lineage (GTDB taxonomy): Bacteria > Bacillota > Clostridia > Oscillospirales > Acutalibacteraceae > UBA6857. The sequence goes on from CAKTEU010000012.1 coordinate 28,162, forward strand.
TTCAAAAGAGGGAAGTGTATTTTTCGGTGCGCTTTTTGAAGTCAGCTGTGCTGTAAAACGCTGCTGCGGCGTTCTTTCGCCCGAAATTGTTACAGGCGTTATTGCGTGGGGCGGGCTTTGCACTCATTTTCAGGTTATGAGCGAAGTTGTTTTATCCGGACTTAAAACAAGTGTATTTTTTGCTTTTCGGGTTCTTCACGGTGCATTGTCGGCAACTGTGTGTTCAGCTGTTTTTCGGCTTTTTCCGGCTGCCAAACCGGTCTTTTCTCAAAGGGCCGAAAGCTTTTCTTATTCCAGCGGACCTTCTTTTTCTTTTTCGTTTTGTCTTGTTATGATGTGTGTTTGTCTTTTGCTCGGCAACAATTTTATCCTTTCAAAAAAGCGCAAAAGCGGTTGAATTGTTTTTGCCGTTGTGATATACTTAAAAAACCACCGATGATTAACAAAAGAAAATCGGCCGAAGGAGGAGCTTTTTTGAGACAAAAACTTTTTGACGGAAAAAATTATGAAAAACGCTGCGAGCATTGTTTTAACGGAAAGCTTCCGACGGACAGGAGCGTTGTTCTTTGCAAAAGATTCGGCGTTGTTGAGACCGATTTTTGCTGCCGGCATTTTCGTTATGATCCGCTCAAGCGTATTCCGAAGCGGGCAAAACTTCAAACCGGATTTGAAGAGGATGAGTTTAAACTTTAAAAAACCGCCGCCTTATTTTCCGATTAGCTTTATAAATTCACTGTTTACGTCAACATTCCCGTCTGCAAAGCCGGGAATTTCTTTATATGCCCGGCAAAGGGCAAGGCTGAAAAGCGAACCGATTTTTCCGACTTCGTTTTCGCTGTAAGGGCAGCAGTTTGAAATTGATGACGAAAGAAAGCCGTTGCTGACAATCATCATGTTTTTAAGGTAGCTTTCCGCCGTTTTTTCGTCCATTTTGTAAATTTGCATAACCGAATCTATGACAACGGGATGAAGCGGTTCATAAAAGCTTTTCCATACTTCTTTGCCGTCTTTTTCTCTCGTCATAAAAAGAAGCTTGTAAAGATTAGGGTTTTTCCTTGCAAAGCTCAAGTATCTTTTGAAAAAGCCGTGAAGCGGAACGCTTTCTTTCAATCCTTCTTCGGTATAGGCACGATACTTTTCGGCCGCCGATTTTTTGACTTCGGCTTTGAGCTCGTCCATTGTTTTGAAGTATGTGAAAATCGGACGGGTGGAAACGCCGAGAACGGCGGCAATCTCCCTTGCAGTCAAAGCGCTTTCGCCCTTTTCCTTAACAATATCTAAAGAGACTTCAACTATCTCTTCTTTTGAGAATTTTGCTTTCGGCGGCATTTAATCATCTCCTAAAAAAGCGTTATGCGATATACGGAAGCGGATTTTGCTTGACACCGTTTTTGAGAATTTCAAAATGAAGGTGAGGGCCGGTTGAGTTTCCGGTTGAACCGATTTGACCGATTTGCTGACCCTGATAAACACGCTGACCGGGATATACCGTTATCGAACCCCAAAGCATATGACCGTAACGTGTTTGATAGCCGTTTCCGTGGTCAATAAGAACGGTGTTTCCGTATCCGGTTGAGCCGGCGTAAGCGGTGATGACAGTTCCGGAAGCAGAGGCAATTACCGGCGTTCCGGCCGAAGAACCGCCTCCTCGTATAATATCTATTCCGCCGTGGTAACCCCAGCCGGAAATTGAAGCACTGCGATAACCGTATCCGGAGGAAAGGCTGTATGCGCCCCTTGTTGGCCAAATGAAGCCCGAGGAGGAATAGCCGTATGATGAATAGGACGAACCGTAATATCCGCTGTAAGGCGATTTTGTTCCAACAAGAGTAATTTCGCTCACGGGTGCCTTGGTCTGTCGTTCGGAAACAACGGTTGAATATGTTCTTTCGCCGTTGATATAGGTCACAAGAGTGGTGATCAGTTTTTCGCCGTAGCTTCCGTTTTGGCTGATTTTTTTTGTTCCTTTGAGCATTGAGGAACTTTCACGGGTAACTTTTTCATAGCCTATAAGCTGCTTTGTTACCTTTGTTTTCATCACCTTGACTTTGAGATAATCGCTTTGAGCTTTGACAAGAAGCGATGTGCTTCTTTTGAGCCGTTTTGAAAAATCAACAGAAGGGTTGAGCACTTTCAATTGCTTGAGGGAAAGATTGTTTTCCTTTGCAACAAATGAGGGTGTATCGCCCTTTTTTGTTTTGTAATATTCGGCGGTTGACTTTGGCTTTGAAAGCGTTTCTTTAAGCTTTGAAGAATCCCAAAGAGTGTTTTCGTTGTTTGGATAAAGCCCTTGAACATAATCGATTTCTTCAACAAAGGCAACGATTGACCCGCTTTCGCTTTGCTTTTTCACGGGGTCTATAATCGAATTGAAAACAGAAGAAGCGTCTGTTTCGTTTTTAACGGCACAAAGGAACTTTCCGTCAATATAAATTCCGCAGGCTCTTTTGAGGTCTGCGCCGGAGGCGGAAAGAAGTTTTTCCGATATCATGCCGCTGTTTGAAAGTTCGCTGACGTTGACTTTTTTGAGCGTATATACCGGTTCGGTTTTTTGAAGCGAGGAGGAAAGCGGGTTTTCCTCAACTCCGTCTGCAAGCATTTCAAGCGCAAGTGTTTTTGCTTTTTCAAATGTGCCTTCTTTTTCAATATAGCCGAGATGTTCGTTATTGAACGAAACGTCAAGCGCAATGACCGAGCCCTTTGAAGCCGAAAAGAAAAACACTGCGGCAATGCAGGCGGCAACCGGAAAAGCCGTGTTGAAAAGCGTTTTCCAAAATTTATCATGCCTGGAAAAGGAAAGAACAAAGTATTTTGAAAGCGCACGAAGAAGTGAAACTTTGCTTTTTTCGGTCTGCTTTCCCGCTCCCTTTTTTATGAGAGCAAGTTCGCCTTTGATTGAACGAAGTTCGTCTGAAAAATCACGAGGCGCATTTTTAAAGAATGACGAAATGTTTTTTGCGGCCTTTTTGAAAGCTGAAAAGAAAAATGAAAAGGGAAGAACAAAAAGAAAGCCGAATTTTGAAAGGAAAAGGAAGAACAGTTTTCTTGTGTTTTCTCCCATTTTTTCAACAAAAAAGAGAAGAAGCGAAACAAGTTTTGAAAAGCTGTAAAATTCAAAAGGACTTTCCTTTTTCTTTTTTATTTCGGGAAGAACGGGAGAAACAAATTCATCCGCCTTGACGGGAAAAATAATTTCGCAATCAAAGTTTCCGTCAAATTCGGGATACTGAAAATCCTCGTCTTCAAAAAAGCTTTCGTTATATAAAAGCGGTTCGGCTGTTTTTTGCGGCGGCATTGTTTCACCTCGTTTCGGTTTTGAATGTTATGTTGCAATCGACATTTTATCATATATTGCGAAATATTGCAAATTTGCCGTTTGATTGTCAAGCGGTCTTTTTTTATTATAGGCAATCACTTTGTCGGATAAACAAGGTCGCTTTCCTTCCAGTTTTTCAAAACCTCAACCATTGCGGCAGCTTCCTTTTTTGCGCCGGCAAGGTCATGGTCACGATAGTTTCCGCATTCCTTTTCGCTCACGCCGGGAACATCGCCTTCAAATGAAGCGCAAAAAGAAAGCGCATCTTTTGTCAGTTTGATTGCTTCGCCGGGAGTAACCGCATCACGAACAATGAAATAAAAGCCGGTGCGGCAGCCCATTGGACCAAAGTAAATTACGTTTGAGCTTTGTTCACTGTTTCTGACATAGGTTGCAAAAAGGTGTTCAAGCGTATGAATTGCACCGTTTTCCATAACGGTTTCTTTGTTCGGGCGGCGTGTGCGAATGTCATAAGTCACGCAGTCTCCGTCAATTCTTGAAGTATACATTCCCTTTGGAAGAATTGTGTGGTCGATTGTAAAACTTGCAATTTTTTTCATAAGTATTATCCTTTCGGTATAAATTTAACTTTTAAAAGCACCCGCCGGTGACTGTTCATCAATTCAGTGCATTCTGTCCTGTTTTTTCAAACAGCCTTGAAACGCTCTCGCAAAGTTTTTCGTGTTCCTTTTTTTGAAGCAGGGGATCGCTTTCAAAAATCATCTGCGCCGCCTGCTTTGTTTGGCCGAGCATAACCATATCATCAAGCATTCCGCTGATTCTGAGCGTTGGAAGGCCGTGCTGACGTGAACCGAAAAAGTCGCCCGGACCTCTGAGGTGAAGGTCTTCATCGGCAATTTTAAATCCGTCGTTCGTTTTGCAAAGAACCGAAAGGCGGCGTTTTGCCGTTTCGCCCTCTGCGTCGCTTATCAGTATGCAGCTTGACTGAACAGTTCCTCTGCCAACACGCCCCCTGAGCTGATGAAGCGTTGAAAGCCCGAACCGCTCCGCATTTTCAATAACCATCACAACCGCATTCGGAACGTCAATTCCGACTTCGATAACCGTTGTTGAAACAAGAAGCTGAATTTTGCTTTCGGAAAAATCCTTCATTATCTGTGCCTTTTCTTTCGGCTTCATTTTTCCGTGAAGAAGGGCAACGCTGTATGACGAAAACTCTTTTTTTGAAATGTCTTCGGCATATTTTACGGCGGAAACAAGGTCGCTTTCGTTTTCTTCAACAAGCGGACAGACAATGTAGCCCTGATAGCCTTGGTCAAGGTGCTTTTTAACAAAGCCGTATACCCGCTCATGATAGGACGAGTCAACAAAATATGTTTTTATCTTTTGCCGTCCTGACGGAAGCTCGTCAATCACCGAAATGTCAAGGTCGCCGTAAATAATCAGCGAAAGCGTTCGGGGAATCGGAGTTGCGGACATTACAAGAACGTGAGGTTGTTTTCCTTTTGCGGAAAGTATGCCCCGTTGCCTAACACCGAAGCGGTGCTGTTCGTCCGTTACAACAAAGCCGAGCGAGCAAAAAACCGTGTCCTCGGTGAGGATTGCGTGTGTTCCGATGAGAATATCCGTTTCGCCGCTTTCAAGGCTTTTTTTTGTTTCACGTTTTTCCTTTGCGGTCATTGAACCGGTGAGAAGCGAAATTTTAACGCCTTCCGGCATCATTTTTGAAAGTGTTTTAAAGTGCTGAACGGCAAGGACTTCCGTTGGTGCCATGAGGGCGGACTGAAAGCCGTTTTTTGCCGCAGAAAACATCAATGCGGCGGCAACAACCGTTTTTCCCGAACCGACATCGCCCTGAACAAGGCGGTTCATCGGTTCGTTCTTTTTCATGTCCGAAACGCATTCGGAAACGACCCTTTTTTGAGCGTTTGTCAGCGTGAACGGAAGAGACGAAACAAACTGCGGCGTAAAATCGTTTTTGATTATCACATCGGTTTTTTGCTTGTTTTGTTTTCGCATTGCAAGCATACCCGTTTGCAAAACAAGAAGCTCTTCAAAAATCAGTCTTCGCCTTGCAATTTCGGCATCCTTGAGGCATTTTGGAAAATGAATGTTTTTGAGCGCAAACTGTTCGTGGCAAAGGCTGAATTTTCGGCGTATTTCATCGGGTATCGGATCAACGGGATCGGTTTTATAATAAAGCTCAAGAGCGTTTTTTACGGCGTTTTCAACCGTTTTTGACGTGAGCGAAGCCGTCAGCGGATAGATGGGGCGAAGGGGAGTGGCACAGTTTGCGTTTTCAACAAGGGGACTTCCCATTTCAAGCGCACCCCGGTTTTTTATGACTTTTCCGAGAAAGAGAAATTCTTCGCCGACATTGAGCCGTTCGGCAAGAAAACGGTTATTATAAATTGTTATATGTAAAACATCCTTGCCGTCGGTAACAACGGTTTTGAAAATTGTCATGCCTTGCCTTATTCTTGCGGAGGTAACTTCGCAGCCGACAACGGCTTTTACGCACGAAACTTCGCCGGGTTTAAGGTCTTTTATCAAAACGGGAGAGCTGAAGTCAAGATAATTGCGGGGAAAAAGATGAACAAGGTCATAGAGGGTGAAAACGTCAAGCTTTGAAAAAAGCTTTGCCCGCTTTTCGCCAACACCTTTGACAAATTGAATGTTTGTGTCGTATGCACTTTTTGTGTTCATCTTTGTTCCTCCTTTCGATAAATGTTTGTTATGTATTATCTCTTATCCGGCTTAAAATACAGAAGGCGGCGGATTATAGAGTTTGCGTGAAGCCGCATGGTTTTGAAAGAATTTATGAGGCAAAAGAGGAAAGGTTCATGGGTCGGCACGGGTTCAACCCGTACGAAATTTTTCTCATTGACATTAAACAGCCTTGCTTTTATGAAGCTGTATCAGAATAATTTCGTAGAGGAATCGCTTGAGGCTCCCGTGGAATTTCACCGTTACAATGCCGTAAATTTATCATGAAATCGTGCGGTTAAACGCAATCAAACATCCAACGTCCAACATCTAACATCTAATATTATACAAAACTTTCTTTTGGTTTTCAATACGCTCAAAAGGGTAAAATCGTCAAAGTCCGTTTTTTGTCTCTTTGTTTCGATTTGCGCTCTTGCATTAACCCGAAAAATCAGGTATAATCAAAATGAAATATTATTGATTTGGAGCTTTTGACAATGAAAACTTTCACTTTAAATATTCTTCGCCACGGCCTTACAAAAGGCAACCTTGAAGGGCTTTATATCGGCCACACGGACACCGAGCTTTGCGCTTCCGGAAAAGAGCAGCTTATTCAAATGAAAAAAGAATTTTCTTATCCGCAAAGCAAGTTTGTTTTTTCAAGCCCCTTAAAACGCTGCCTTCAAACTGCGGAAATTCTTTTTCCCGGTGTAAAACCCATTGTCATTGACGGCCTTATTGAATATAACTTCGGTTCCTTTGACGGAAAAAGTGCGGCGGAACTTTATGAAAAGCAGCCGCTTTTTGCTCCTTGGCTTGCGGGTCAGGAAGGCGTTGCTCCCCCGTTCGGCGAAACAAACGAGGATTTTGCAAAACGTGTTTGCGAATCGTTCATAAAAATTGTTGACGGCGTTCTTAAAACCGGCGTTGACGATGCCTGCATAATCACTCACGGCGGCGTTATGACCGCAATACTTGAAAACTTCGGTTTGCCCGAAGCTCCGGCGCACGAATGGCTTGCCCCCGCCGGCTGCGGCTATTCGATGAGAATTACTCCGTCGCTTTGGACATCGGGCCACAAGCTTGAAGTTGTTGACGAGCTTCCGCTCACTTTGGAAACGGCCGGAAATTACTATGACGGCTGGGATTACTATCCGAACGACGACAGTGATTATGACATTTCGGAATACATTAACGACTGATTTTCGGAGAAAAATATATGAATATTCTTGTTCTTGGCGACGTTGTTTCTCAGTGCGGCTGCGAAAAAGTGCGCCGCATTGTTCCGGCATTCAAACGGCTCAAAAAAATTGACCTTTGCCTTGCAAACGGTGAAAATTCCGCAAGGGGGAACGGCATTACTCCCGAAAGCGCCGACTTCCTTTTTTCAAGCGGTGTTGATTTTATCACAACCGGAAACCACGCTTTTCGGCGAAATGAAATGTATGATTACTTTGACCGAAGCGACTGCGTGATAAGGCCGTATAACTATCCGCCCGGCGCACCCGGAAAAGGAACGGGTATCATTGACATGGGAAGGGTTCAGGTCGGTGTAATCAATCTTTCGGGAACAATGTTTATGGAAAACCTTGAAAATCCGTTTTATGCCGCCGAAAAAGCACTTGAGGAAATCAAAAACTGCAAAATCAAGCTTCTTGATTTTCATGCCGAAACAACAAGCGAAAAGCTTGCCCTTGCCTATTATCTTGACGGAAGAATTTCTGCCTTTTTCGGAACGCATACCCACGTTCAAACAAGCGACGAACGTATTCTTCCGAAAAAGACCGGTTATATCACCGACCTTGGAATGTGCGGCCCGAAGGAGAGCGTGCTCGGTGTTAAAAAGGAAATTGTGATTGAAAAATTCAAAACGAACCTTCCCGTCCGTTTTGATACCGATGAAAATTTGCCCTGCACCGTTTGCGGTTGCATTTTTACCGTTGATGAAAAAAGCGGCGAATGCACTTTTGCCGAACGTTTTGAACTTTCGTGACCAAAAGAAAGGTACTGAAATATACAATGAAAACAAAAAAAGTTTTGACAATTTTTCTTTGCTCGGTTTTGCTGATGAGTGCTTTTTGCTCTTGCAAAAAAACACCCGAAGCCGACATTTTGCAAAGCACACCGAACGAAACGGAACAAACAAGCGAAACATCTTCTTCACATGCGGTTACGCCTCGCTCGGCGGTTATCGGATATTACGCTTCAGATTCGCTGAACCCTTATAAAACAAAAAGCCGAACAAACAAAACCGTTGCCGCACTTCTTTACGATTCGCTTTTCAAAGTGAACGAAAATTATGAGGCCGTGCCCTCGATTGCCGATTCAATCGAAATCGACGGAAAAAAAGTTACCGTAACGCTCAAGGACGGTCTCACTTTTTCAAGCGGAAACGCCGTTTCCGCTTCGGATGTTGCATACTCGTTTGTTCTTGCAAAAAGCAGTCCGCTTTACTCCTCCTCGCTTTCAAACATTGCTTCCTGTACCGACAGCGGAAGCACATTGATTTTTACGCTTTCGGTTGAGGATATTTATGTTTCCTCATGCCTTGATTTTCCGATTGTTGAAAAGGGCAGCGGAAAAAAAGAGATTCCGACAGGCAGCGGACGTTACACCGCAAAAAAGAAAAACGGCGAATATATTCTCACCGCCTCGGAAAACAGCTCAAGCGAAGAAATTATGGCGCAAAAGGAAGTGAAGCTTCTTGACCTCGGTTCAACCCAAAACCACATTTATCTTTTGAGGACGGGCGAGCTTTCCTGCTTTTATGACATTGACGGCGAAAAAAGCAACATCAAAACCGATGCCGGCGTTTCAAAAGTTACGCTCAACAATCTGTGTTTCCTCGGCATAAACAGCGAAAGCGAAATTCTTTCATCAAAAAAGGTACGTCAAGCCGTTTCGGCTCTCATTGACAAGGACGAAATTGCCGCTTCCGCTTATGATTCAATGGCAAAAAGTGCATTTTGCGTTTTTAACCCCGATTGGAAGGAAGCTTTCGTTTTTAAAAGCGAAAGCACCGCCGCCGACAGTGTTTCGGCCGCTTCGCTTTTTGACGAAGCCGGACTTTTGTTCCACAGGGCGAACAACAAATATCGTCTTACAAAAGAAGGCAACCTTGCCTCGGTAAAGCTTATTGTTAACAGTGACGACAGCCGAAGAGTCAAAGCGGCAAAGCTTGTTGCCGACAGACTTAAAAAAGGCGGCCTTTCGGTTGAAACAAATGTGCTGAGTTTTGAAGATTATGAAACCGCACTTTTACAAAAGGATTTTGACCTTTACATCGGCGAAATCAAGCTTTCAAAAAACATGGATCTTTCGCCGTTCTTTTCAAGCGCAGGAAAGGCAAATTTCGGCATAGATCTCAATTCTCCGCTTTGCAGCGCATATTTTGACTTCAAAGAAGGAAAGATAGATATATCAACCTTTGAAAGCGTTTTTGAAGAGGAAGCGGCATTTGTTCCCCTTTGCTATCGTGAGGGAGCGGTATATTATTCCCGGGCACTTTCGTTTGAGGGCAGCCCCAATGAAGGCGACATATACGCAAACATCTATTCCTGGAGCTTTTAATTTGATTTTTTAAGCTGTTTACATATTCTTTTCAAAAGGAGAACTTTATGACAAACAGCGAAATTTTTATCGGCGCAATCTCTTCGGCCTATCACAAGCTTGCCGCAAAGCGCACTTATCTTGACGAAACGAACGTTTTTCCCGTTGCGGACCGTGACACGGGAACAAACCTTTGCCGAACCGTGAAAGCCGGAGCGGACGCAGTGAAAAAAAGCACAAATTTAAGCGTTGCACAGCTTCTTGAAAAAGCTTCGAAAGCAATGCTTCGCAATGCAAGGGGAAATTCCGGAGTGATTATTTCCGCCCTTTTCAAGGGCTTTTCCGACCACATGAACAAAGTCGGTTCGTTTTCTGCGGCGGAGCTTTCAAACGCCTTTGACAGTGCGCTCAAAAATGCCTGCAAGGTGCTTTCACGCCCGATTTTCAAAGGTACGGTGCTTTCGGTTGTCATTGCCTGCCGTGACGCACTTTTAAAAAACAAGTTTGAAAGCACACGTGAGGCGTTTGCTTTTCTTGCTCCGGTTGCAAAAGCCGCACTTGAAAAAACCGCTGAAGACCTTCCTCAGGCAAAAGAAAACGGAAGTGTCGATTCCGGTGCGGCCGGACTTTTTTTCATCATTGAAGCGGTTGACTGCTTTCTTTCAAAAAGGCAGAGTGCCGAAGCTTTATCGCCCGAAGAAGAGGACGAAATGGCAAGGAAAAATTTGATTTTCAAAAAGCTACCTTCAAAGGAAAGGCCGGAATATACCTACTGCACAGAATTTCTCATTTTCAAAAAGGAACGTGTTTCATCCGATGAACTTGAAAAAAAGCTTTTGCCGCTCGGTGACTGTGTAATTGTTGCTTCGGACGATGAGGTCATAAAGGTTCACCTTCATACAAACGATCCCGGAAAAGCAATGACGGTTTCGGCACCGTACGGAGTTTTGACGGATATAAAAATTGACAACATGGCATTGCAGACGGAAAGATAAACGAAAAACAGTTTTTTCCTTTCGGTTAAGTCTGACCTCTTACGAGGCATAAATTCCTGCGAAAATGTGATATTAAACCGCAGGGGCGGATTGTGTTTAATCGTACGTTTTCATGATAAATTTACGGCATTGTAACGGTGAAATTCCACGGGAGCCTCAAGCGACTCCCCTACGAAATTATTCTGATACAGCTTCATAAAAGTAAGGCTGTTTAATGTCAATGAGATGAATTTTGTACGGGTCGGACCCGTGCCGACCCATGAATCTTGTATTTTTCACTGCAAAAATTTTATGTAACGCAATGTAACGCAACAGAAGAAGATATAGAAGAAGATGTAGATATAGAGTAAGAATAAATAAGAGAGTGTGTATAAAAAGGGAGTATGGGGAAAAAGAAAACGCTCACCCGCCCTCGTATTTTTTCAAATCAAAGGAGAAGGTCAATGCTCAATTTTATCATCGGACGAAAAGGAAGCGGAAAAACGACATTCATACATAAGCTTTTGGGCTCCTTTGCCGAAAAGGGCGAACAAACGGTTCTTATTGTTCCGAAACAGTTCACCTTTGAAAGCGACAGGGGTATTCTTGATACTCTCGGTCCCCGTCTTGCGTCCGGTGTTGATGTGCTTTCGTTCACCCGCCTTGCAGATACCGTGCTTAAAACATACAGGGGAGTCGGAAAACCGATTTTGAAAGACACTGCAAGCGCAGTTATGATGAGTCTTGCGCTCGGCGAGCTTGACGGGCAGCTTTCATTTTTTTCACGTCATAAAAATTCAATCGCCTTTTGCAAAAAAATGCTTTCGCAGGTTGCGCTTTTCAAAAAGGAGGCCGTAACGCCCGAAAAGCTTTATGAAGCCGCCGAAAAGCTTCCTTCCGGACTGCTCAAAAAAAAGACGTATGAAACCGCCCTTATTTTCGATACATATAACGCCATTTTAAGCGAAAGCTTTTTTGACGACCGTGATTTGCTTACGGCGGTTTTTGAGATACTTTCCGAAAGCGACTTTTTTGACGGAAAGATTGTTGCCGTTGACAGCTTTAAAACCTTTTCCGGTCAGGAAATGAAAATTCTTGAACTCATCATGAAAAAGGCAAAGGACGTTTATGTTACCCTTTGCACGGACGACATTTTTTCTTCTGATTCGCTTTCACCCTTCTCCTGCGTCAATAAAACCGCAAAGAGGCTTTTAAAAGCGGCTCAAAAAAGCGATATCGAGGTTAAAGAACAAATGTTCCTTACCGATGAACAAAACGGCTTTAAGACCTATTTTTCGCCCGAACTCGCATTCCTTGAAAAGAACCTTTTTTCGCCCTTTGCGCCGAAATATGAAGAAAACTGTCCGGCCGTTACGGTTGTGAATGCTCCGTCTGTCCGTGAAGAATGTGCTTTTGTTGCGCTCACGATACATAAATTTTTACGCACCGAAAAATATCGCTGCCGCGATATTGCCGTTGTTTATCGAAGCGGCGAAATGTATCCGAAAGAGATAAGATACAGCCTCAAAAAATTCGGCGTTCCGATTTTTGAGGACAGACGTGCAAGCGTTCAAAACGAACCGCTTTGTGTTCTTGTGCGCTCGCTTTTTGAAATTATTGCAAACGGCATGAGTCTTGAAAGCGTTCTCAAATATGCAAAAACAGGGCTTTCTCCGCTTTCCTGGGACGAAATTTCGGAGATTGAAAACTATGCGCTTTTGTGGAGCCTTGATTCTTCTTCGCTTTGCGGCGAATGGAAGGAAAATCCGGACGGCTTCGGCGTTGAACTGACCGAAGAAAGAAAAGAAACACTGCGCAATCTCAACGAAACAAAAAGCCGCCTTTTTGACCCGGTTCTTGCTCTCAAAAACAACGTCAAAGAAAAAAACGCAAAGGAAATTCTCTCTGCCGTTTTTAATTTTCTTGTTGACGAAGGTGTGAACGAACGGCTCAAAACCTATGCTCTTTCGCTTGAAAACGCAGGCGAAATCGAGCTTGCACTTGAGCAGGAACAGGTCTGGAACATCATTGCCGAAATTTTTGACGACCTTGCGGCGGTACTCGGCGAAAAAAGCGTAAAACCGAAAAAGCTTCTTGAATTTTTTGAAACCGCACTTGAAAGCCGCTCGCTCGGAAAGCTTCCGGACGGCTATGACGAGGTTTATATTTGCGATGCCGGACGTATTCAAACAAAAACGGCAAAGGTTATTTTTGTCGTCGGCGCAAACGACGGCGTTTTTCCTCTTTCGCCGGCCGACGACGGAATATTTTCAAGCTTTGAAAACGAAAAACTCCGTTCGCTGATTCCCGATTTTTCAAAAAGCCCGGTTGACCTTTCGGCCGAAGAACGCTTTATGATTTATTCCGCACTTTGCGGTGCAAGGGAACGCCTTTTTGTCTCTTATTCGCTGACCGACAGAACGGGCAAAAAACTTTTGGAATCTGAAATTGTAACATCGATTAAAAAGCTTTTTCCCTCTGTTTCAAAAGTGTCTTATCCCTTCAAAAACGAGCTTGATATGCTTGAAAGCGAAGAAGCCGCCTTTGAGTTTATGGCGGAAAATTGGCACAGCGATACCGAAACGGAAAAAACACTCAAAAAATATTTTTCAAAAAACATAAAATATCAAGGCAAGCTTGAAGCGATTGAACGGGTGAACGACAAAAAGGATTTTGCCATTGAAAACCCTGAAAACGCAAAAAGGCTTTTCGGAAAAAAGCTCAGTCTTTCCGCTTCGCAGCTTGAAACTTACGGAAACTGTCCGTTTCAGTATTTCTGCAAATACGGCATGAGGGCAAAGGAGCGCAAGGTTGCCTCGCTTGATGCCGCAAACATCGGAACGGTTGTTCACGCCGTTTTGGAAAAGCTTCTTTCAAATCACAAAGGTGAAAAAATCCGCTTTCTTGACGAAAAAACGGCTCGGGAGGAAATCAGCCGGTACTTAAGCGAATACATGGAAAAATTCATGGGCTCGGCCGAAGAAAAAACAAGCCGCTTTATGTATCTTTACGGCAGGCTTTTCAAAACGCTTTCATTCATTGCAAAAAGGCTGCTTGCCGAATTCGGCGAAAGCGATTTTGAACCCGTTGATTTTGAACTTCCGATAAGCGAAAAAGAGGGCGTTCGTCCGATTCGCATAACGCTTTTTGACGGCTTTGTCGAATTGCACGGAATTGTTGACCGTGTTGACGTGATGAAAAGGAACAATAAAACTTATCTTCGTGTTGTTGATTACAAAACCGGTCCGAAGGAATTTTCGCTTTCGGATATCTTTTCCGGACTCGGAATGCAGATGGTTTTATATCTTGTTTCAATTTGGAAAAACGGAACGGAAAGATACGGAAAGGTTGTTCCTTCCGGTGTTCTTTATCTTCCGGCAAGGACGGAACCTTTTTCATCCGAACGGGGCGAGGACGAAAAAAAGACCGAGGAGAAGGCACTTTGCGGCGGAAGAATGGACGGCATGATTCTTGACGACGGCGATGTTATCAAGGGCATGGACAATTCGCTTTCCGGCCGCTTCATTCCAATCAAGGCGAACAAAAAAAGCGGCGCATTGAGCGGAAAATTCATCTCGCTTTCTCAGCTTGAGGAACTTTCAAAAAAGCTTGAAAAAACAATGGCGGAAATGGGAGAAAACCTTCACGGCGGAAAAATTCCCGCCCGTCCGGCATGCGGAAAGGGACACGCACAAACCTGCGAATGGTGCAGTTTTTCGTCCGTTTGTCAAAGAGAAAAAAACGGAAAAATACGCTATATTGAAAAACTCAGTCACAGCGAATGCCTTGATATTCTTGACGGAAAGGAGAAAAAGCAATGAGCCCGAAATGGACAAAGGAACAAGCCATGGCAATAAGCGCAAGAAACGGAAGCGTCCTTGTCGGCGCAGCTGCCGGTTCGGGAAAAACCGCAGTTTTAACACGCCGTGTTATCGAACGCCTGACCGATAAGGAAAACCCGTCAAGTGCCGACAGGCTGCTCATTGTGACTTTCACAAAAGCCGCCGCTTCAGAAATGAAAACAAGAATTTCAAAAGCACTTGAAGAAGAGATTAAAAAAGACCCGGCGAATGAACGGCTTGTTATTCAGCAAATGCTTCTTCCTTCGGCAAAAATATGCACGATAGACTCGTTTTGCAGCAGCCTTGTTCGTGACCGGTTTGAAGAGCTTGACCTTTCGCCCGATTTTCAAACGGCTGACGAAGGCGAACTTGAACTGCTTTCGCAAAATGCGCTTGCACTCACGCTTGAAGAACTTTATCAAAAAGGCGAACAAAGCTTTCTTGACCTTGTTGAACTGCTTTTCAAAGGGCGTGACGATTCCTTCCTTTCAGAGATGATTTTGGAGCTTTACCGCCAAAGCGTTTCTTATCCGTTTCCGGAAAAATGGCTTTCGGAAATTTGTGAAGATTACAAAAACGCAAAAGAGGTTGAAGAAAGCCGGTTCGGAAAAATAATTCTTGATTACGCAAACGAGGCGGTCGATTATTGCCGAAACATTGTTTTTGAAACAAAGCGAATGATTTGCGGCGACAAAGAACTTGAAAAAGCGTTTTTAAAAGCGGCCGAAACCGACGGCGCACAGCTTGAATTTCTTCATGAAAAGCTGCTTGAAGGAAAGTGGGACGAAGTCAAAAATGCGGCGGAAAATTTTGAATTTGTTCGCCGGGGCGGCGTTTCAAAGGAGATGAAAAACGACCCTGAGGTTCTGTTCCTTGCCGACAGCCGAGACAGGCTCAAAACCGTTGTTCAAAAAACGCTTGTTCCGCTTTTTTGCTCAAACGCTGCGGAATTTAAAGATGACATGGCGTTTTTTGCTCCCATGACGGAAAGTCTTTGCGGTGCCGTTTCGCTTTACTCAAAGTATTTTTCAAGCCTCAAAAAGGAAAAGCAGCTTGCCGATTTCAACGATATCATGCATTACGCTTTGTTACTCCTTGTGAAAGAAACCGAAAGCGGTTGGGAACGCACCGAGCTTGCAAACGAGCTTCGTGAAAGCTTTGACGAAATTCTCATTGACGAATATCAGGACACGAACAAGGCGCAGGATATGCTTTTCACTGCCGTTTCAAAAGACAACCTTTTTCGGGTTGGCGATGTGAAGCAAAGCATCTATCGCTTTCGTCAGGCAATGCCGGAAATTTTCATCTCGCTCAAAAACGAACTTCCGCTTTATGAAAGCGAAAAGGATAACTATCCGTCAAAGGTCATTCTCAAAAACAACTTCCGCAGCCGTAAAAGCGTAACGGGAGCGGTCAACTTTGTGTTCTCTCAGGTCATGAGCGAAAAAACGGGCGGTGTTGATTACGCCGACGAAGAAAGCCTTGTTTTTTCTGCCCTTTATGACGAAAAAAAGGACGAGTGCGCCGAACTTCATATTCTTGAAACAAATGAGCTTGACACCGAAGAACAAAGCAGCGCAGAGTATCAGGCCGAATATACTGCGGCTCTTGTTGAAAAGCTTGTCAGGAGCGGCTTTTCGGTCAAGGG
This sequence comes from uncultured Eubacteriales bacterium, assembly GCA_934552855.1. Classification (GTDB taxonomy): domain Bacteria; phylum Bacillota; class Clostridia; order Oscillospirales; family Acutalibacteraceae; genus UBA6857. Next base: position 44,158 of record CAKTEU010000012.1, read on the forward strand.
TGAGGACGGAAACGAACGCCCCGTTATGTATAAAGACATCTGTATTCTCATGCGTTCAATGAGCTCGGGCAGGGGAGAATGTTATGCCGATGCGCTCAAAAGGCATGGTATACCGTGTTTTACTCAGCTTGACGCAGACTTCTTTTCTTCGCCTGAAATAAGCTTAATGCTCAATTTTTTGCGTGTTATTGACAATCCGAAGCAGGACATTGCGCTTTTGAGCGTAATGATGAGCGCACTTTTCGGCTTCACTGCGGACGAATGTGCCGTTTTGCGGGCTGAGCAAAGGGACGGGAACATTTATGCCTGCCTTCTTTCCGCCGCAGAAAGGGGAGACGAAAAAACAAAAGCCTTCCTTCAAAAAATCGAAGATTTTCGCCGCATTGCCGTTTGCATGAACGTTTCCGATTTTATTCGCTCGGTTTATGACGAAACGGGAATAGATGCCGCTTTGCGCTGCAAAAAAAACTCCGGCGCAAAAAAGGAAAACCTTATGCTTCTTCTTGATTACGCCGATATCTATGAAAAAGCCGGTTATTCTTCGCTTTCGGGCTTTGTTCGTTTTATCGACAGGCTTGACCGTTCAAAGGGCGACCTTCCGGGTGCCGTCGGTGTTTCTGCCGATGCGGACGTTGTGAGAATCATGACCATACATAAATCAAAGGGACTTGAATTTCCGGTTTGCATAATTGCCGGCTGCGCTTCGCTTTTCAATCGGCGTGACGAAATCAAAAATGCGGTAATCAGCCCGAAAGCCGGACTTGGCCTTATAAGGCGTGATGAGGCAACATTTGCCCAGTATCCGACGGTTTGCCACAAAGCGGTTAAACAATCGCTTCGAGAGGACACCGTTTCGGAGGAAATGCGTGTTCTTTATGTTGCAATGACAAGGGCAAAGGAAAAGCTCATTATGATTGCCGCCGTCAAAAACGCCGAAAAAGCTGCACTCAAATGTGCCGGGAATATCAATGCAGAGCAAAAAAGAATAACGCCGTTTGCGTCCTCGCTTGCCGGAAGTTATTTTGACTGGCTGCTCACCGCTTTTATTCGCCATCCGGACTTGAGAGAACTTCGGGAAAACGCCGGAATAAGCGAAAACATTGTGCTTCCCTCCGATTTTAAAATGAAGCTTTTGATAAAGCGTGACTGCGAAAAGGAAATGCCGCCCAAAGAAAAAGCACCGGCCGCAAAAGCGAACGAAGAGCTTTTGAAAACGCTTGAAGAACGCTTTTCAAAAAAATATGAATATGAGGAGCTTTCATACGTTGTGAGCAAACGTGCGGCGAGTGAGGTTGACAAAAACTTTGTTGACCGTGAGTATTTTGCTTCGGCAAGACCCGCATTCCTTTCCGGAGGACTTACCGGGGCGCAAAGGGGAATTGCAACCCATTCGTTCATGCAGTTTGCAAATTATGAAAATGCAAAAGAAAACCTTGAAAACGAAATTGAAGCCGTTTTTTCACGGGGACTTATCACGGAAAAAGAAAAGAAGGCAATCAACCGAAAAGCCGTTCGTGCGTTTTTTGAAGGCGAACTTTGCAAAAGAATACTTCAAAGCGACCTTGTTATGCGTGAAAAAAAGTTCACAATCAGTGTTCCGATTTCCGAGGTGTATCCGGAGCTTTCACGTTTTTCGGACGAATACGTCATGATTCAGGGTATTGCGGACTGCACATTCCTTGAAAAAAACGAACTTGTTGTTCTTGATTACAAAACCGATTATCTTGAAAGTGAAGAAGAATTTGCAAAAAAATATTCAAATCAGGTCAGGACTTATAAAAAGGCACTTGAGCTTTGCACAGGGTATAAAGTGAAGGAAACTTTGCTTTACTCCTTTCACCTTTCAAAGCAAATAAAGATTGAAATTTGAACCGCAATAAAATCACTTGCAAAATTTTCGGAAAAAATGTTGATTTTTAAAATAATGTGTGATACAATACTGCGGTATCTTATGAAAGTACTATTATTATGTCTTTTTTATCGAAAGAGGTGACACAGCAATGAAAGAGGGAATCCATCCCAAGTATGAACAGACAACCGTAAGATGTGCTTGCGGCGCAACAATTGAAACCGGTTCGACCAAAAAGGATCTTCGTGTTGATATCTGCTCAAACTGCCATCCATACTTTACCGGAAAGCAGAAGCTCGTTGATACCGGCGGACGTGTTGACAGGTTCAACAAGCGTTTCAACCTTGCAAAGAACAAATAATTTTGCAAAATCAAATGAATTTAAGACGGAGCTTTTGCCCCGTCTTTTTTCGAGTAGTATAAAAATAACCGCTTGACAAACAAGCGGTGAAACTGTATAATGAAAGCACAAAGGGTGACGCAATATGCGGTTACTCCTGTTATGTTGGTATTTTTAGAAACACCGCCATGTGAGAGTGGGCGGTGTTTCTTACTTATTTATGCAAGAAACTTATTTCTTTTTGTTACGAAATATTATGTAACAAAGAGTGATAACATTTACAAGCAATTCAAGAATTGCTATGAGCTCAGGGAGCGTTATATTCATGCTATCATCTCCTCTTTCGAGGAGTAACCGCCTTGTCGTATATTACGGCACAGAAGCATTCTACCATACTCGACAAAAGTTGTCAACGATAAAAAAATCCGCCGCAGTCGGCAAAAGGAGCAAGCGAATGGGAAGCTATAAAACCCTTGAAAAAAGTTCAAGCGATGAATTTATCGTCAAAAAGTCACGTTTCATCGGTTATGCCGCACCGGTAAAAACAAACGATGAGGCTGTTGCTTTCATCAATTCGATTAAGGCAAAGCACCGTGACGCAACGCACAATGTTTATGCTTACTGCCTTCGCGAAGGGCAGATTCGCCGTTACAGCGACGACGGCGAACCGCAGGGAACGGCAGGACTTCCTGTTCTTGATGTGCTCCTTAAAGAAAACGTTACCGACTGTGCTGTTGTTGCAACAAGATATTTCGGCGGAATCCTTCTCGGTGCAAGCGGTCTTGTCCGTGCGTATACTCACACGGCAAAAATCGGTATAGACAGCGCAGGCATTATCACAATGGCTCCGTGCAAAATTACAAAAATCACCTGCGATTATACTTTTTACGGAAAGCTTCAAACAATCATTGCGGCGTTCGGCGTTTCGGTTGAGGATACCGATTTTTCTCAAAATGTTTGCTTAACGCTTAAAGTGCCGTCAGATGTTTTTGAAAAATTTGATGCAGAGGTTTTTGACAAAAGCTTCGGAAAACTGCATGCCGAAATAATTGAAGAAAAATTTTCAAAGATTTAGGGGGAAAAGCAAGAAAAAGCCGTATATACTATTAGATGATGATGACGAAAGAAGGTGGCCGGCATGGATGAGATAAGGCTCAAAACCCTTGAAAATGAAAGGAAAAACCTTTCCCGCTTTGCTTTTCTTTGCGAAAACACAAAGGGACGTGAAAAGCCGGAGGAGGAATGCGCCGTGAGAACGGCTTTTCAGCGAGATAGGGACAGAATCATTCATTCAAGCGCTTTTCGCCGCCTTAAGCATAAGACTCAGGTTTTTCTTTCGCCGGACAGCGACCATTACCGAACAAGGCTTACTCATACCCTTGAGGTTGCTCAGATTGCACGGACAATTGCCGTTGGACTTTCGCTCAACGAAAACCTTACCGAAGCAATCGCTCTCGGTCATGACCTTGGTCACACTCCGTTCGGCCATGCCGGCGAACGTGCGCTCAACGCAGTGATGGAAAACGGTTTTCGCCATTATGAACAAAGCCTTCGTGTTGTTGACGTGATTGAAAAGGAGGGCACAGGGCTTAACCTCACCTATGAAGTGCGTGACGGAATTGTTTGCCACACACGGGGGAAGGAAGCCGATACCCTTGAAGGCAGAATTGTTAAACTTGCCGACAGAATTGCATATATCAACCACGATATTGACGATGCCGAAAGGGGAGGAGTTTTGAGCGAAGAAAACCTTCCGCCCGATGTTCGCAGAATACTCGGTAACACAAAAAGCGAACGCATAAACACGCTTGTTCTTTCCGCAATTCAAAACACAAAAGATGACGTTCATCTTGAAGAAAGCGTTCAGGCGGCTTTTGATATTCTTCATGAATTTATGTTTGACCGTGTATACACAAACCCCGTTTGCAAAAGCGAAGAAAGCAAAGCAATCTCGATGATTCAGCAGCTTTTTGCGTTTTTTTGCGCACATCCGGACGAACTTCCGAACGAGTATATTTCAATCGCATGGAAAGAGGGAACGGAGCGTGCGGTTTGCGATTACATAGCCGGAATGACCGATGGTTATGCGCTCAAAACTTTTTCAAGATATTTCATTCCCTCTTCATGGGAAAAAGAATAAAGCAACCATTGATTTTATTAAAGAAAAGGACGGTGAGGTTTTGTGCGGTTCGGTGATGATTTTCTTATGGAGCTGCGTATGCGGTGCGATATTGAAGATATAGTTTCGGGCTATGTTCAGCTTAAACGCCGGGGCAAAAACCTTGTCGGCCTTTGTCCGTTTCATAACGAAAAAACCCCCTCTTTCACCGTGTATCCGGAAAACGGAAGCTTTTACTGCTTCGGCTGCGGTGCGGGCGGCGAGGTTGTAAGCTTTATCAGGCGGGCAGAAAACCTTGATTTTACCGAAGCGGTTCGTTTTCTTTGCGACCGTGTCGGAATGGTGATGCCCTCTGACGGCTTTGACGATTCACTTGCGCAAAAGCGCAGAAAAATTTATGACATGAACCGTGAGGCAGCAAAGTTTTTTCATGAATGCCTCATGAGCGAAAAAGGAAAAGCCGCCCTTGAATATTATCTTTCAAGAGGGTACACAAAAAAAACAATCACCCGTTTCGGTCTCGGCTATGCTCCGGATGAGTGGCGTGCACTGCTCACTCATCTTCGTGAAAAGGGCTATTCATATGAGGACATTTTTGAAGCGAACCTTGCGCAAAAAAGTGATAAAAACGGAAAGGTTTCGTTTTATGACAACTTTCGCAACCGTGTAATTGTTCCGATTATCGATCCGAGAGGAAACGTTGTTGCTTTCGGCGGACGTGTTCTTGATGACAGCAAACCGAAGTATATCAACACTTCCGATACGCCGGTTTATAAAAAAAGTCTTGGTGTTTTCGGGCTGAATTTTGCAAAAAATTCAAAAGAAAAATCACTCATTTTGGTTGAAGGATATATGGACGCAATCGCCCTTCATCAGGCGGGATTCACAAATTCAATCGCCTGTTTGGGTACTGCACTCACGGGCGAAATGGCTCATCTTCTTTCACGTTATGCCGATGAAATTCTCATCGCTTATGACAACGACGAGGCCGGACACAAGGCAACGGAACGGGCAATAAAAATCTTTTCTTCAATCGGAATGAAAATGCGTGTGATTCGTTTGAGCGGAGGAAAAGATCCTGATGAAATACTCAAAAAATTCGGACCTGAAAAAATCCGCAGCCTTATTGACGGGGCGGAAAACGACATTGAATTTGCGCTGCTCAAAGCCCGTGAAGGACTCGACCTTGAATCTTCCGACGGAAAGGTGAAATATCTTTCGCTTGCGGCGGAAATACTCAGCGACGTTAAAAATTCAATCGCCGTTGATGTTTATACGTCACGCTTGGCTGAAGAACTCGGCGTTGAAAAAACGGCAATAAGCGCACGGATAAATCAGCTCAAACGCCAAAAAGCATACAGCAACCAAAAGAAAAAATATGAAAGCATTCAGCGCAACTCGGTTGCAAAAATGGGAAAAATGCGCCTTTCCTCTGACAGCGGAGTTAAAGCAATCAAAGCGCAGGAACGCATAATCACTCTTATTTTTGAAAACCCGGATTTTTACCGTTTTGTTAAAGAACGGCTTTCAAAGCAAAGCTTCAGCGTTCCGTCGCTCGGAAAAATATACAAAGTTCTTTCACGACGTATTGAGGAAAACGAAAGCCTTGATTTGACCGCAATTTCCGCCGAACTTTCAAACGAGGAAATCAGCGATTTTATCCGCCTTTCAAAACAGAGCGAAAGCTTTTCCGGAACAAAAAAGGAGCTTTTTGACTGCATTGACGTTATTGAAAAGGAAAAGCAGGAAAAAGAAGAAAAATCGCTTGATATTTCAAAAATGAGCAATGAAGAATTTGCGGCGCTTTTCAAAAAGAAAAAGTGACGCTGATAATATTGTTAATGATTCAAATAATATAAGTAACCGCAGATTAACCGAAAGGTGCAAATTCTGCCGGCATATTTTTCGTCTGCGTTTGTGCTCTCAATTAATCGGCGGTTACATAACAATCGGTAAAAGCCAATCGGAAGCCGAAATGAAAGGAAGTCATTTTTATGGAAAACACAGAAAAAAAAGCAATGGTCAAAGCTCTCATTGACAAGGGGCTTGCAACCGGAAAACTCAATTCAACCGATATCGATACCGTTTTGGTTGAAGCGGACATCGACATTGAAGAGATGGAAAAGCTTTACTCAACCCTTGAAAGCCACGGAATTGAGATTGTTGACGATTTCGGCGATGATATGCTTGACAACATTTCAATGGACATTGACATTCCGAAAGGCTATGAAAATGCGCCGATTCAAACCGACAGCAAAAATGCCGTTATTGACGACCCCGTAAAGGTTTATCTCAAAGATATCGGCCGTGTTCCGCTTCTTACTCCGGAAGAGGAGATTGACCTTGCAATCCGCATTGCGGACAACGACCAGGAAGCAAAGGAAAGACTCACAAAAGCCAACCTTCGCCTTGTTGTCAGCATTGCAAAAAGATATGTCGGACGAGGCATGATGTTCCTTGACCTTATTCAGGAAGGCAACCTCGGCCTTATCAAAGCGGTTGACAAGTTTGATTACACAAAGGGATTCAAGTTTTCAACCTATGCGACTTGGTGGATCAGACAGGCGATTACAAGAGCCATTGCCGACCAGGGAAGAACAATCCGTATCCCCGTCCATATGGTTGAAACAATCAACAAAGTTAAAAAGACCAGCAATATGCTCCTTCACCGTGACGGAAAGGATCCTACTCCGGAGGATATTGCCGCCGAGCTTGGAATGCCGATTGACAAGGTTCGTGACATTTTGAGAATTTCACAGGAGCCTGTTTCGCTTGAAACCCCGATAGGTGAAGAGGAGGACAGTCATCTTGGTGATTTCATTCCGGATGAGGACGCACTTTCACCGGCAGACGCTGCGGCAATGACCTTCCTCAAAACAAAGGTTAACGAAGTTCTTTCAACCCTCACGCCGAGAGAAGCAGAGGTTCTTCGCCTTCGTTTCGGACTCAAGGACGGAACGCCGCAAACCCTTGAAGAAGTAGGCAAAGCGTTCAACGTTACCCGTGAGCGCATTCGCCAGATTGAAGCGAAGGCACTCAGAAAGCTTCGTCATCCCAGCAGAAGCAAGCATCTCAAGGATCTTTAATATTTTTTTCTATACCGTATAACGGATATCTGCACCGAAAAAGCATAAAAAATAATAAAAAGACTGTATTTCACGGTTCGCATGAATCAAAGCTGCTTCGTGAGATGCAGTCTTATATTTTAATTAGTATAATTCGTTTTGCTTCGGTTCAAAATGAAATAAGAAGCCGGGATATACATTGCCATGTGTTGATAAACCGTGGAGCAAAACAAACGTTAAATCAAAGAAAATGCTTCCCAAGACGTATTGACTGTTGATTGAATAAGCTCTTGTTAATATAATTTCAGTACCCGTTTTTTTAAAGGCAAAAGGGCGGCTGAAATGATTTTATCCACTCGTCCTCGTGTTTTTAACATTTTACAATTCAAAATGAGAAAAAAAGACCGCTTTCGGCTTTTTGAAGAATTGAACTTCAAATGCACCGAAGGCGGTCATGATTTGTTTTATAATGACAAATGGCAATAATATCCTTTTAAAAGGACGAAAAATCAAAAAAAATTTAAAAATCAGTCCAAAAATTAAAAGAAACCGCTTGACTTTTAAAAGCGGTTTGTGATATCATGTCAGAACATATTATGCGAAAGTGCGTCATTCTCTCTTTTATCATCCAAGAGCATGATAGCATTAATGCAGAAAAAAGTCAATAGATTTTTGCAATTTTCTGTGCAGGAAGCACAGCGCATGCCGCGAAAGGCAAATAAAAACGTGGAGTGATTAAGCGAATGGTCAATGTAACCGATGTGAAGCTCGGAACCAATGTTCGAAAAAGCTTTGGAAAAATTCAAGAGGTTATGAAGATGCCGAACCTTATTCAGGTTCAAAAGGATTCTTACAAATGGTTCCTTGAAACCGGCCTTAAAGAAGTCCTCAGAGATGTTGAAGATATCACAGACTTCAGCGGAAATCTCAGCCTCAGCTTCGTTGACTACCGTATGGAAAAAAAGGCAAAGTATTCCGTTAAGGAATGCAAAGAGCGTGATGTGAGTTATTCCGCTCCCATGCGTGTAACGGCAAGACTTTATAACAAGGAAACAGGCGAAGTTAAGGAAAGCGAGGTCTATATGGGCGATTTTCCGCTCATGACCGACAGCGGAACCTTCATCATCAACGGTGCGGAACGTGTTATTGTTTCTCAGCTTGTTCGTTCACCCGGCGTATATTACGGAATGACCCATAACGTTACGGGCAAAAAGCTTTTCACAACAACCGTTATCCCCAACCGCGGCGCATGGCTTGAATATGAAACAGACCAAAACGACCTTTTCTTTGTTCGCATTGATAAAAACAGAAAAATTCCAATCACCACGTTTATCCGTGCTCTCGGACTCAACAGCAACAACGATATCCGTGAGTTCTTCGGCAACGATGAAAGAATCGAAGCCACTTTTGAAAAAGACGCAACAAGAAACATGGAGGAAGCCCTCATTGAGGTTTACAAAAAGCTTCGTCCCGGCGAACCGCCGACACTTTCAAGCGCACAAAGCCACCTTGAAGGCCTTTTCTTTGACGACCGCCGTTACGACCTTTCAAGAGTAGGCAGATACAAATATAACAAAAAGCTTTCGCTTTTTGACCGAATCAGAGGCTTTAAACTTGCCGCCACGATTGTTAATGAGTATACCGGCGAAATCATTGCCGAAGAAGGCGAACTCATGACAAAGGAACGTGCAGCAGAGGTTGCTCAATCCGGCGCAAAAATTGCTTATGTTCTTGTTGAAGGCCGTGATGAACCCGTCAAGGTTATTTCAAACCAGATGGTTGACATCAAGCCCTTCCTTCCGGAATTTACAAAAGATGACCTTTGCGAAGTCGGAATTAACGAAAATGTTCGCTATACCGTTCTTATGGACATCCTTCCGACAATGGAAGGCATGGAAAAGGAAGAAAAGCTTGCCTTCCTTGAAAGCAAAAAGGACGAACTTATTCCGAAGCACATTATTATTGACGATATTTTTGCTTCAATCAACTATCTCAACTGCCTTGCCTGCGGCGTTGGCAACGCAGACGATATCGACCACCTTGGAAACAGACGTATCCGTTCAGTCGGCGAGCTTCTTCAAAACCAGTTCAGAGTCGGCTTTTCAAGAATGGAAAGAGTTGTTAAGGAAAGAATGACTCTTCAGGCTCAGGAGCCTGAAAAGGTTACTCCGCAGGCTCTCATCAATACCCGTCCGGTTATTGCGGCAGTAAGAGAATTCTTCGGTTCTTCTCCGCTTTCTCAGTTCATGGATCAGAACAACCCGCTTGCAGAGCTTACTCACAAGCGTCGTCTTTCGGCTCTCGGCCCCGGCGGACTTTCAAGAGACCGTGCCGGATTTGAAGTTCGTGACGTTCATTACTCACATTACGGAAGAATGTGCCCGATTGAAACTCCCGAAGGACCCAACATCGGTCTTATCTCTTATCTTGCAACTTTCGCAAGAATCAATGAATACGGCTTCATTGAAGCTCCGTTCCGTCCGGTTGATAAAGAAACCGGAAAGGTTCTTGACACATATGAATACATGACAGCCGACGTTGAAGACGAATACACCGTTGCTCAGGCTAACGAACCGCTTGACGAAGAAGGCCACTTTGTGAGAAGAAAGGTCAACGCCCGTCACCGTGACGAATTCCTTGAAATTGAGCCTTCAAGGGTCGATTACATGGACGTTTCGCCGAAGATGGTTGTTTCCGTTGCAACTGCGCTCATTCCGTTCCTTGAAAACGACGATGCAAACCGTGCCCTCATGGGTTCAAACATGCAGCGTCAGGCTGTTCCGCTTCTTACCTGCGATTCACCGATGGTCGGAACCGGTATGGAATATAAAGCCGCAACCGACTCCGGAGTATGCGTTCTTGCAAGAAAGCCCGGCAAGGTTATTTATGTCAGCGCAGACAGAGTTGACGTTCTCGGTGAAGACAATGTTGTTGAAAGCTATAGTCTTATAAAATTCATGCGTTCAAACCAGGGTACCTGCATCAATCAGCGTCCGGTTGTTTCGGTCGGCGACGTGATTGAGGAAGGTCAGGTTGTTGCCGACGGCCCCGCAACCGATCACGGCGAACTCAGCCTTGGTAAAAACGCACTCATCGGTTTCATGACATGGGAAGGCTATAACTACGAAGACGCCGTTCTCATCAATGAAAAGCTTGTTCGTGACGATGTTTATACTTCGATTCACATTGAAAAATATGAGCTTGAAGCAAGAGACACAAAGCTTGGACCCGAAGAAATCACAAACGATATTCCGAATGTCGGCGACGCACTTAAAGACCTTGACGAAAGAGGTATCATCCGTGTCGGTGCAGAAGTTCATTCGGGCGATATCCTTGTAGGTAAAGTTACCCCGAAGGGTGAAACCGAACTCACCGCAGAAGAAAGACTTCTTCGTGCAATCTTCGGCGAAAAGGCAAGAGAAGTCAGAGATACCTCCCTTCGTGTTCCTCACGGTGAATACGGAATTGTTGTTAAGGTTGAAGAATTCACCCGTGAAAACAGCGATGAACTCAACCCCGGCGTAAACAAAGTCGTCCGCTGCTATATTGCCCAGAAGAGAAAACTTCAGGTTGGTGACAAAATGGCCGGCCGCCACGGAAACAAGGGTGTTGTTTCACGCATTCTTCCGCAGGAAGATATGCCGTTCCTTGAAGACGGAACTCCGCTTGACATTGTTCTTAACCCCCTCGGCGTTCCCTCACGTATGAACATCGGTCAGGTTCTTGAGGTTCACCTCGGCTTTGCCTGCCGTGAACTCGGCTGGAAAATTATGACTCCGGTCTTTGACGGCGCACACGAAGATGACATCAGGTCTGCCCTTGAGCTTGCCGGCCTTTCAACAAACGGAAAGTCAACCCTTATTGACGGACGTACCGGTGAAAAATTCGACGGCGATGTAACTGTCGGAATTATGTACTTCCTCAAACTCCACCACCTTGTTGACGACAAGATGCATGCACGTTCAACCGGCCCATACTCGCTTGTTACTCAGCAGCCGCTCGGCGGTAAAGCTCAGTTCGGCGGCCAGCGTTTCGGCGAAATGGAAGTTTGGGCACTTGAAGCTTACGGCGCAGCCTATACTCTTCAGGAAATTCTTACCGTTAAGTCGGACGATGTTGTCGGCCGTGTTAAAACATATGAAGCAATCGTTAACGGCGAAAATATTCCGAAAGCCGGCGTTCCCGAATCGTTCAAGGTTCTTATCAAAGAACTTCAGTCGCTCGGCCTTGACATTAAGGTTCTTGACGCTGATGAAAACGAAATTGACCTTAAGCAGAACATTGACGGCGATGAGGGCGTTTCGCTTCACAAGTATCACAGACACGACGATGAAAACGAACCCGAAGAAGCCAAACCCGAAGAAGACGCTTCAGCCGAAGAAGATGACGGCGATATTGAGGAAGACAACGGCGACCTTGATTTTGACTTTGACTTTGGCGACGAAGACGGCGAAAGCGGTGATTCTGACGACGAAGACGAAGAAAAAGACGATAAGCCCTTTGATTACAACGAATTCTTTAATGAGATCAACCCAACGGTCAACGATGCCGGTTATGATGCCGGTTTTGTTCCCGATAATGAGGATATGTAATCGAACCAACAACACTTTTTCTGAATTTTAACTATGAAAGGGCTGACTTAAAGAATATGGAAAATATAACCTTTGAATCAATCAGAATCGGTCTTGCTTCACCCGAAAAGATCAGAGAATGGTCATACGGCGAGGTTACAAAGCCCGAAACGATCAATTACCGCACACTCAAGCCCGAAAGCGACGGCCTTTTTTGCGAAAAGATTTTTGGACCGCTCAAAGACTGGGAGTGCCATTGCGGAAGATATAAAAGAATCCGCCACAAGGGCAAAATCTGCGAACGCTGCCACGTTGAAATAACAAAGGCAAAAGTTCGCCGTGAACGTATGGGTCACATTGAACTTGCAACCCCCGTTTCACATATTTGGTATTTCAAGGGTATTCCTTCAAGAATCGGTCTCATGCTTGATATGTCACCGAGAGACCTTGAAAGAGTTCTCTATTTTGCCGCTTACGTTGTTATTGAACCCGGCACCGTTCCCAACGTTAAAAAGTGTCAGGTAATCAACGAAAAGCAGTATGAAGATATCAAAGAATACTATTATAACGATGAAAGCTTCCGTGTCGGAATGGGCGCAGAAGCAATCAAAGAGCTTCTTTGCGAAATTGATATCGATGTCCTTGACACCGAACTTCGCGAAGCTCTTGAGGGAGCTTCCGGCCAGAAAAAGGCAAAGATTCTCAAACGTCTTGAAGTTGTTGAAGCTTTCAAAAACTCCGGTAACCGTCCGGAATGGATGATTCTTGACGTTGTTCCCGTCATTCCGCCGGATCTTCGTCCGATGGTTCAGCTTGACGGCGGACGTTTTGCAACAAGCGACCTCAATGACCTTTATCGCCGTGTTATCAACAGAAACAACCGACTCAAAAAGCTTCTTGACCTCGGCGCACCGAGCATCATTATCCGCAACGAAAAAAGAATGCTTCAGGAATCTGTTGACGCACTCATTGACAACGGCCGCAGAGGCCGCCCGGTAACGGGACCGAACAACCGTCCGCTCAAATCGCTTTCCGATATGCTTAAAGGTAAGCAGGGACGTTTCCGTCAGAACCTTCTCGGAAAACGTGTTGACTACTCCGGACGTTCGGTTATCGTTGTCGGACCGGAACTTAAAATTTATCAGTGCGGTCTTCCGAAAGAAATGGCTCTTGAACTTTTCAAGCCGTTTGTTATGAAACGCCTTGTTGAAACCGGCGTTGCAACTCACATCAAAACCGCAAGAAAAACCGTTGACCGCCAGGAAAAATGCGTTTGGGACGCTCTTGAAATCGTAATCAAGGATCACCCCGTAATGCTCAACCGTGCTCCGACTCTTCACAGACTCGGTATTCAGGCTTTCGAACCGGTGCTTGTTGAAGGCAAGGCTATCAAGCTTCACCCGCTCGTTTGTACCGCATTCAACGCCGACTTTGACGGCGACCAGATGGCTGTTCACGTTCCTCTTTCGGCAGAGGCTCAGGCAGAAGCACGTTTTCTCATGCTTTCTTCCGGAAACCTCCTCAAGCCGTCCGACGGAAAGCCTGTTACCGTTCCGACACAGGACATGGTTCTCGGTTCATATTATCTTACTCTTGTTAAGCCCGGCGCAAAAGGCGAAGGCAAAGCATTCCGTGACGTTAACGAAGCTCAGATGGCTTATGACGAAAAGGTTATTGACCTTCACGCAATGATAAAAATCAGAATGGAAAAGGAAGTTGACGGAAAAACCGTTTCAAAGCTTGTTGAAACAACGCTCGGAAAGGTTATCTTCAACAATCCGATTCCGCAGGATCTCGGCTTTATTGACAGATCCGACCCCGAAAATCTTTTCAGACTTGAGGTTGAAACCCTTGTTAACAAAAAGATGCTCGGAAAAATCATTGACAAATGCATCAGAGTTCACGGCGTTGCAAAAACCGCAGAAGTTCTTGATAATATCAAGAGCCAGGGTTATAAATATTCAACCAAGAGCGGGATCACCGTTGCCGTTTGCGATGCAACAATTCCGGAAGCAAAGAAAGACATTCTTGCCGAAACCGAAGCAATCGTTGACGAAGTCAACAGAAAATATAACAGAGGTCTTCTCAGCAATACCGACCGTTCAAGGCAAGTTCTCAAAGCTTGGGATGTCTGCACAAGCCGTGTTGCCGAGGCTCTTACTCAAAACTTTGACAAATTCAACCCGATTTACATGATGCTTGACTCCGGTGCCCGTGGTTCGGAAAGCCAGCTTCGTCAGCTTGCCGGAATGCGCGGTCTTATTGCGAACACCGCAGGTAAGACCATCGAAGTTCCAATTCGTGCAAACTACCGTGAAGGACTTAACGTTCAGGAATACTTCATTTCCTCACGTGGTGCCCGTAAAGGTCTTGCCGATACCGCACTTCGTACCGCAGACTCCGGTTACCTTACCCGCCGCCTTGTTGACGTTTCTCAGGATGTTATCATTCGTGAAGAAGACTGCGGCTGCACAGAAGGTCTTGAAGTATACGATATCATGGACGGCAACCGTGTTCTTGAACCGCTCACCGAAAGACTTAAAGGCCGCTTCCTTCTTGACAATCTTGTTGACGAAGTGACCGGCAAAATCATTATGGACAACGACCATATGCTCACCGAAGCCGATGCGGAAAAGGTTGACGCATATCTCACCGCAAAATATAACAAAGCAATTGAAGGCGGCATGAGCAAGGAAGATGCTGCGTCGATTCGCCACATCACAATTCGCTCACTTCTTACCTGCTGCTCCGACCACGGTGCCTGCATCAAGTGCTACGGTTCCGACCTTGCAACCGGAAAGCCGGTAACAATCGGCGAAGCAGTCGGTATCATTGCCGCACAGTCAATCGGTGAACCGGGTACTCAGCTTACGATGAGAACCTTCCACACCGGTGGTGTTGCTTCGGGTTCGGATATCACACAGGGTCTTCCCCGTGTTGAAGAACTTTTTGAAGCAAGAAAGCCAAAGACTCTTGCAATGATCAGCGAAATTGACGGCGTTGTTTCGTTTGAAACCGTTAAAAAGAATCCGCACATTGTTGTTACCAACGAAGAAACCGGTGACAGAAGAGAATACTTCCTCACATTCGGTGCAAGACCGAGAGTTTCCGAAGGACAGCACGTTGTGGTTGGTGAAACGCTCACCGAAGGTTCGGTTGACCTTCGTGACGTTCTTAACGTTCTCGGTGTCAGCGCAGTTCATGACTATCTCATCAGTCAGGTTCAGTGCACATACCGTACTCAGGGTGTTGATATCAACGATAAGCACATCGAAGTTATTGCACGTCAGATGATGAAGAAAGTTAAAATTGACGACCCGGGCGACACAGACTTCCTTCCCGGCGCAGTTGTTGACAAGCGTGACCTCAAGAAGGCCAACGAAGCAGCAAAAGCAAAGGCAGAGGAAAACGGCGAAGAAGCACACGAAGCAACCTTTACTCCCGTTCTCATGGGTATCACAAAGGCTTCGCTTGCAACTGACTCCTTCCTTTCCGCAGCATCATTCCAGGAGACCACAAGGGTTCTCACCGACGCTGCAATCAAGGGCAAGGTTGACCCGCTTCTCGGTCTTAAGGAAAACGTCATCATCGGTAAACTTCTTCCCTCCGGTACCGGCATGAAATGCTACAGCGACGTTGAGGTTGTTGACAAGTCCGAAACGAATGAGATGGAGCTCATCTTCTCAAACGCTCTCGGAACCGAAAACAGCGAAGAAGAATAAGTAAAGTATAATTAATTTGCCGCAGTCGGAAAATCCGGTTGCGGCAGATTTTTTTGAAATAATGCAAAATTTTTGTGACTTTTGAACTCTCCCGATTGTGTTATGTATGAATTGAAAGCCATAGCTTTTAATTGTCGGTCTGATAAAGCAGGTGTTGCATCAAAATTATTTTTAAGGAGAACATGTTATGAAAAAGTTTAAAAGTATTATTGCAATGACTTTGGCACTTGTGCTTGTGCTTGGCATTACCGCTTCGGCAACGGTAATAATCTCGGACGACAAGGTTACAAAAGACACAGAATATGAATATCCGATAACTCCCAAAAAAACACCGGATGTTTGGAAAACTTTCAGTACGCATCAGCAAATGCTGGATGCTTGCGAAATTCCAAAGAAAACACTTGACGCAATGTCAACAAAAACGCTTTTGCTTGCAAGCCTTGATTATCCTCTTGCCGGTGATGCTCTTTGCTATGACGATACTATGACAGGCTTTGAAATTGTTATGGAAAACAGCAATGTGCTTTCACAGTTGTTTTTGAGAGATGATTTTTCCTATGAATTGGCTTCGCTTTTCGAAACAACCACAGCCGAAAAATTGGAAAGAGACAGCTCGGAATCGGAGCTTAAAACGCAGCTTTTAAAAATGATAACAGAGTATGCTCTTGATAATTATTTGGTAAATATTAAGGACAAAGCAAGAATTATTAACAGCCTTGATAATTTTACACAAGGACTGCCGAACGGAAGTTTTTCGTTAAAAATCAATACTGATATGTCACTGGAAAAATCAGGTTATACAAAGATTAACGGACATAAGTATTATTACACATTAACAAGTGTTACAACGCCAAAAAAAATCGGATGTCACGGCTTTTAAATTCGAAAGTGAGCTTAGCAATAATGATATAAAAATACTTCAAGATTATATAAAAAGTAACTATCCTAATGCAACGATAATTTCCAAGCCATCTATTTTTTATAATTGTCACTCATATGCGTGGCATTCAGCGAGTACAAACAATAAATTTTGGATTGATGATCCGGAAAAATATATGACCGATGGAAGTTATAAATATCTAGGAACTATTAGTTCAAGTTCGTCAAGCGTTTCTGGTGCTGTACATGGAAATAAAGCTTTTTATAAAAATGTAAACAATAAAAATCATTCAGCAATAATATATAATTCTACGACGTATACATCGAAATGGGGAGCTAACTGTTTAATGAGACATGCTCAAGCATATTGTCCATATTGGTTTGATACGACCAAAATAAGAATCTATTCACGTGTTTAAATTATTTATGTTAATTAAAATGACGGCATGAAAGTAAATAAAAAAAAGCAGATGCAATACCTGTTTTTGTTTTAAAGATAAGGAGGGGAGAAGCTTTGAATTTGAAGTTGAAAAGCCACAGCGGAGAAAATGAAATAGTGCTTGAGGAAGCATTTAATACTTACAGCAATATGGTTTTTCGCTTGGCTCTTTCAAAAACAAAGAACAGAGCTTATGCGGATGATATTTTGGGAGAGGTGTTTTTAAAACTTGTCGAAAACATCGGAAAGATAAAAAACAATGAGCATCTTAAAGCATGGCTTATCAGAGTTACAATCAATATTTCAAATAATTATATGAAAAAAGCCGGTCGTGAAGAATCGGTAACAGAAGCGGATATTCCGTCTGTTAATGAACCGGATTTACGCGAAGTATATTTTGCGGTTCTTTCGTTACCTGAGGGATACCGAACGGTGATACATCTTTTTTATTATGAGGACATTTCAATCAGAGATATTTCAAACCTTTTAAATCAGAGTGAGTCGGCAACAAAAATGCAGCTTAAGAGGGGAAAAGAAAAGCTGAAAAATATTTTGGGAGACGATTATAATGTTTGTTGAAAAATATAAAAAAGCCAATGACAGCATCTGTGTAAGCAATGAACGAAAAGAAGAGCTTATTTCGATAATGCGGAAAAGCAATCTAAAGCGAGAAAGAGCCAAGAGACTAAAAAAAATCGAGCTTTTGGCGGCATGTTTTTTGATTATTTTTGTTGCCTGTGCGGTTGCGGCGATGAGTAAGGATTACACTGTTAAGATTGACAAAACAACTGGAAAAAGCGAGACGGTCGGCGAAGAAATGTTTTTTAATAAAATCGGAAACTCGGTTAATGAAAGCGAAGACGAACTTCAATTTGATATTGCCGGTGGGGGAGACTATAAAAGAAGCGAACTACCGGATTTTCTTATGTCGGCCTTGCCCGATTTTTCAAATGAGAATGATAATAGCGAGGAACTGTTTGAGGCTTCTTACAGCGATAATTGGGATGAATTCTATGTTAACTCGACGCAAAAGTATGTTTCTGTTTTGGCAAAGCGCAACGCAAAAAACGGTGAAACGATTCCGAAAGATTGGGTTAAAAGCAATTTGTCAAACACAAAATATGACGTTTATTTCGCGGAGACAAAAGAAGGCGGCAAATGTCTGATGTCAGCCAATTATGTTACCGATAACGGAATATTAATTGAAATATCGACAGACGAGCTTGGAAAAAGCGAGTTTGTGAAGCTTATCGAAAGTAGTTTAAAGACCGGATAAAACAGAAACACAGGGGGCTGTCGGATTTAGATGCAGAAAGCGTTTTCTTTACCCCGAAGCTGTATATAGATACTGCGAGCGGGTAAAAAA
>CAKTEU010000013.1 GCA_934552855.1 uncultured Eubacteriales bacterium
GATTCGTTGCTTCATAACTTAATATTGTGCCATAGGGTGCTCTTTTTGTGCTGTCCGTACAATTTGGGGCAGGTCACCGGAGCCCGGTAGCGCTTGTCCTAAGTAGATTTTTAACGAATCGCATAAATCTTTATCCGAATTCTCTCTAGTACCGCCCTTTTCTCTGAGTTCTGATATTCGTTTAATACATTCTCCAGAAACATCATTTTTCATTCCGTTATGAACACAGTAATTCAGTATCCTTTGATAGCCCTCAATGATACTTGTTTTTTCCATATCGGTCAATTCATCGCCGGTCATATCATCAAATAGTTTAATCGCAGATTCACCGTGATCAGCAATTTTAACAATCTGATCATCAACCGCCTTGCCGGAAGAAACTGATACTTTCACTTGGTAAGGATGGGCTTCGGCATTACGATACTGCCGAAGCAATTCGTCGCATAATTCTTTGTTAAAACTTCCGCCTAAAGTACCGTATTCTTCATAGATGCGCCATTTGCTTATATATTTTTCAATGACGTCTTCAACCTGCTCCTCTGTCATTTCTTTTCTGGCGCAACACTCGCCGAAGGATTCGCACAAGAAATCATACGGCGTACTAATTACTGGATACTCATAAAGACCTTGAAGTGCATCAATACTTTCTTCAAGAGCATCGTCCCATTTTTGCAGCTTTTTCAAAATGTCAATGAGTTTAATCTGAGAACTTAATGTTGCATCGTTATTTACAAGTTTTCCGTTTGATACCTTTAAGAGTTCGAAGCACAAAGCATAATGCTGTTTTTGAGCTTCGAGCGCTTCGTCCAACAAATTTGCTTCAACATAATTCCCGACTTTTTCAGCTAAAATTGAAAGATTCTTCTCTCCTGTAAAAAGTTTTATCAAGCGTTCGGACAATCTTTCCGGAATCTCATCGATCTCGTTTTCCTCAACGGTGATACCGACCATCGAAGCCAGATATGTCAGTACGTCAGATTTATCATAATCAAAGCCGAATCCTATAAAAATCGGCACAATAAGAGTCGCGCTTCTTTCTGCAATCTCCACAGCTGGCTTAACTTCGTCAAGAAGATATTTGCTGTTTGCGGTATTTTTTGATACTATTACAACAATAGCCTTTGCCGAAAGAAGTGCGTCGTATAATCTTTCGCTCCAATTTACGCCTATTTCGATTTTACGATCTTCGAAAACAGAAACGCCTTTTCGTTCAAGTTCATATCGAATGTCATTTGCAATTTTAATGTCCGCATGAGAATACGAAAGAAATACATCACAGAATTCAGTAATATCGGATTCGCTGTTATCATTAATATACAGTGATATTAAATTATCATACTGTAACTCCAGACTTTTGAAGTTGAACTCTCCGTCGTCGCCGTCAAAAATGACCGTTTTGTCAAACAGATCGCAATTTGAAATATACTGTTCTCTTACGATTTGCTCTTTCAAGAGTCGATACTCGATCTCGTCATCGGAAACATCTTGAAGAACCTCGATCATTTTTCTTAAGCTTTTTATCCCGATATAGCAATATACTATCAGGACAGTATCTCCGTACACTTTTTTGATTTCTCTGACAAAATCCAGATTCGGTGCTGAAAGCGTGAGGACCGCATTTGTTCTATTGCAGACGGCTTCGACAATCTGCTCCTTATTAAACCCAATCATAACACCGTTATGATTGTATCTAAACAGAGAATCGGTATACTTGTAGAAATCATCCTGGGAAACGATTGTTCTGCTTCCGAAGCGTTCTTTTGTATCAACAGAATCAGACTCACAGCTATATTTTGTTACGAGTCTAAATCCCTTATCGGCAAAGTAATCGCGAGAATATTTGCCTACGTTTGCCGTTGTTCCGTATAAAACTAAAAGCATATTATTTCACCGTTCATCTCAACTCAATCAAGTATACTAAGTATGAAATCCAAACACTTTGTAATTGCGACTCTATTATTGTTTCACGATTCAACGCATCGAGAAACCATGTCTCCTTAACAACTTTGTCTTGCAATTTCAAAGCCACACACACCATTCCAACTGGCTTGCTTTCTGTTGCTCCTCCAGGTCCAGCAATCCCGCTCATGGCAAGTCCGACATCTGCATGACTGATTTCAACAAGCCCTCTTACCATTTCTTCAACGGTTTCTTCGCTAACGGCGCCAAACTCAATCAATGTTCTCTCGGAAACTTTAAGACAGTCAATTTTTGATTGATTTGAATATGTGGTTATGCTAACGTCAATTACTTTTGAAGAGCCCGGGATTTTTATTATTTCTTTTGCTATACCTCAACCTGTTATTGTTTCGGCGAAAGCAATTCTATAGTTTTTTTAGCCAGTTTTTCAACGACGGCTTTAGCTAAATCTCTCATTATTTTGTATTCCTCCTGTTACACAAGGAACTATAATCAATAACTGACGAATTCTTTGCAGCATCTTCCAGTACCACTAGGTAATCTGATATTTCTCTGGTTAACTCAATATCAGCGATCATTTTCTTGGCATTTTGAGAAATGGCCGAAGCTTTCCCTTTTTCACCGTGAATCAAGTAAAACTCTGCGTTCCTTATGCACTCAATAATGTATTCGTTGATTAGTTTTTCAGTCTTTGCTCGTCCTACAAGAACAAAATACAATTCAACTGACTCACAGAACAAGCTTTCTGCATCTTCTAATTTTCCCAACTTATCACATGTAAACGCCAGCCTGTCCAAACAAATTGCATAATCCCGTATATCATCAATCATATCAGTCACAGAATAAATCTCAGACGATATTTGCTTGTCTTTTTGAAACTACCCAAGCGCCTCTGCGAATTTGTGTTGACCTATCAAAGCATCGCCGAGGCAATGACAGCTATTTGCGAGCCCACGTTTGGAATTCAAAGCACCCATTTGATTATATATTTCACTAGACATCGTATAATTGTGCATATAATACTCGACTGCTTTATCAAAGTCGCCTTGTATTTCCGCAATACGTCCAAGGCGTTCATAAGTGATAGCAACGCCTCTATAGTCTTTGTTTCATCAAAAATCTTTTGGCTCTCAATCAAGCATCGATCGTATTGCATCAGTGCGTCAATATACTCGTTTTTGCTTTGTTGTATCCATCCTATGCGCTCGTAACCGATGGCAACATTTCTTAAGACTTCTACCAATCCGGTTTTTTATACAAATCCAATGACAGATCCAGATAATGCCGATAGTATTCCATAGCATCATCCATTTTCATGGATTCAACCATAATTTTGCCCATTCGCCCATTGCAAACAGACAGGGCAAATTGATTCCATGATGAAGGATCTTCAGAATACAGCCCTTCAGCCAGAATCATGCCATCCATATATGTTTTTTTAGCTGAATCAATATCTTTGCTTCTATATAGAAGGATATTGCCCAAACCAGAGTAGAAAAAGACTTTGTATGTATCAATGTCCTGCTGAATTTCATTCACACGGACAGCCGATTCAAATTGGCCGGCATTAATAGCGCCATCCACAACGCGGCGAATGACTACAAATGATACAACCGACGGTTGACCGCATATATTTTTAATGATTTGCTTGACAATATCAAATTGCTTACGGTAAACGTATTCCAATAGGACGGTAGAGTATTTTTCCGCAACCACAAACTGTTTATCCTGCAACAATTGATTAAGAAACGCATATTCCTTGCTTTCAATAAGATGACTAACGCCGTATGACATACAATAATTTGAAGCGAGAAAATCACTATCAGAATCTTTTATCCAAGCAATTATCTTTTTTTCGCCTTCGTTACATTCTATATAATATTCCCCACTCTTATCCCAATCAACTAACCACTCAGCGAGACTTTTATGATAAAAGCAAAGTGTATTATTATCTTTTCTGATAAATGCCAAAACCCTTTGGATCTTCGACAATAAGCTTCTCTTACCCTCTCTGATTACCTTTGAAAGATCATCGAGAGAAATAGGTGCTTTTGTTGCACACAAATCTCAAATATTGGAACGATTTCACTTTCATATTCGTCTATATTCTTGAATTTTCTGTTTATTGTTCTTGCGTAAATCCCGTCTAACCCTTTAGGATACCTCTTGCCATTGTGGTTAATCGATCCTCCATCGAGTAAATCGTTTAATGCAAAATAAACATACAGAAAATTACCGGCGCTACTCTCAATTAATTCTTCTTTATCTGCGTTACTGATGGAGTAATCGTGTTCACTTAAGTAATTATCTATATAGTCGCTAATGTCTTGAATGTTTTCGGAAGACGACGTATCAATTTTAAGAACGGTTGTGTCCTGAAGCAAGTATTCCAGCTTGCTATCAGGGCGCGAAGTAATGATGATTTTGAACCAATTCGGTAACAATCTGGAATTATCAGACACAATACTTAGGAGGTCTTCCCTTTCACATGGGTCAGAAATCTCATCGATAGCGTCAATAATTACAACCGCCTGTCGATTATCGCTGTTTTCTAACTTGTTAAGGGGTTCTACAAGAAGTTTTTCAAATAATTCAATGCCAGAAGCTGTATCTAATACTCTCTCGCTAATACCCTCGATATATTGGGAGAAGCCGGGCATCTGAGTAGCAACAGAATAAGTCAATGCCTTGACAATATTTCTTACTTTCGTACTTGATTCAATATCAAATCTGCAATAATGAATTCCGGCAAAATATCCCTCGACATCATCGAATACCAAATTCGTGATAAATGATGATTTCCCGGAACCTATTTCGCCAATAATACACAGGACTTTTTCATTAGCGTCTTTAATCCAGTTCAAACACTTTTGTGATAGCCATTGCCTGCCGGTGTAATCCTTAGTAAGTCCTTTGCTGTATGCATCATTATCAAACTGATTAAGCACTTGCATCAATGAATACGACTCTCCGTATTGTGCAAGTGCATTAATATCATTTATCGCAGCACAAATGCCTTCCTCAGTTTTTTTGAATTCTTTCTCATCAATTATAAGTCCATTGCATATAATCTTTTTGCCATTGATGTATTGCAAGCGATGAACAATCAAAGGCGGCTGGCATTCCTCAAGCATAACCGGAATTATGGATTTCTTACAAGAACGGGCATATTCAATTTCGTCACGACAGAAACTGTCATCAGCATTTGTCAAACCATTATTATTAATTCTGACACTGTATTTGGCCATGAAGAAAACAACGATATCACAATGTTCTATCGCTTCTTCAATCTTGTAGTCATATCTTTCGCCCACATTCAACGATTTTCCATCGAAAAACACATCGAAAAAAACGTTTGAAAAATCATCGGCGAATCGTTCAACTACACTACTGTATTTATCATGACCATAGCTGATGAATACTCGCTTTTCGTTCATATTACTCCACTACTTTTGCACAAATGTTTTCCATATCCTCTCTTGAGTTAACCTCGCCATTGATTAAGTGCTTCTTTCCCAATGTTCTTCTCATTACGACCAAGCCAGCTTTATGGGACTCAGGGCCGCCATTGGAGGCACAGTAATCAACAAGCACAATCGGATGGATTCCCATTTCAAACAATGTCGTTGCGTTTATTTGCACACAACAATCGGTATCGGTACCACAGATAAAAACATTCAGGGGCATACTTCCGTTGCCACATTCTTTCAAGGCGGTTAATAAAGATTCTCTTTCGCAGTTATAATAGTGTTTTTCTAAAATAAAATCGCTTTTTGATTTCAGCTCGTCTAGCAACTCAATATCAGGCTCATCGACTAGACGAGACCAATGCAGCCATTGATAATATGGTGATTCTGGTCGGTTTACGAACTTCGTTGCAATGATTTTGTCAAAAAGATTGGATCTAATTAGTTTAGCAATCCTTTCTGCATTATCCTTTGTTTTCTGATTTCTCTGGAAACCGTTTTGAACGTCTATAACCAAAAGAATATTATTCACTCTGATTAACTCCCTCCAATACACTTACAACATTTTTAATAG
Source organism: uncultured Eubacteriales bacterium (assembly GCA_934552855.1). Lineage (GTDB taxonomy): Bacteria > Bacillota > Clostridia > Oscillospirales > Acutalibacteraceae > UBA6857. The sequence continues at coordinate 5,962 of CAKTEU010000013.1, forward strand.
ATGAGACAGTATCACCTGAAACCATGCTTACCGATCCTACACTTTCCTGAGCAAGTTCCCCGGCTTTACCATTTATATAAGCAGACGCTGCCGTCCCTAGCAAAACATCTTGCGAATATGCCAGCACTGCAGAAAGAATTCCGGATAAAACATCTCCGCTCCCCGCTGTTGCCATACCAGCACAGCCTGTATCAACGAAGTAGGTGCAATTACCATCGGTAATTATTGTTGACGGACCTTTCAGTAACAATACAACGTGATTTTGTTTAGCATAATCTTCGGCGAGTGCAACAGGTTCGTTAAGTAAATCATCGACATCTTTTCCTGTCATCCTTGAAAATTCTTTGATATGAGGTGTAAGAATTAGCGTACAAGACGCATTCTTTATTTTTTCTTTGCTTATTCTTGATAATAATGTCAATCCATCAGCATCAACAATAAGTTTGCCAGAGAAGCGACTCAGAAGGAACTCAAGAATCTTCAATGCTTCATCTAATGTACCGATACCCATTCCAAAAGTCACAGTTTTGACATTTGAAATCAATTCTGCTATTTCTTTTTCATCGAATATAACTTCTTCTCCGTTATCACTTAACGGATATAGCGTGCTCTCAAGCACTTTTGATGCAATAACAGGATAAATAACATTGGGTGCGGCAATTTTCACAACTCCTGCGCCAGATCTCATAGCTGCATTTGCCATCTCTGCAAGTTGAATAGCGCCGGGATACTTTTTTGATCCTCCGATAAGGGCGACATAGCCGAAAATTCCTTTATTAGAAAAGTTTTTCTAGGTTTGAATATATCTTTTATATCATTGGATTGGATCAAATAGTATGTTCTGTCCACCGGATTAATTCCGATTTCACAATTCACTTTCTTTTTCATCACATCCTTAGCCATATTAAGGAAATGGCCGGATTTAAACCCTCCGATCGAAACAGTCACATCGGAACGCACACACAACTCTGCAATTCCATTGTCACCGTTTAAACCGCTATTGATATCAACAGAGACAACATATGCATTAGATGCGTTTATTGCTTCAATTAAATCTCTTGCATTTTCCCTGACTGTTCCCTTGAAACCGGTTCCAAAAATGCAATCAACTATCGTTGCAAATCTCGATAAATCAATAACCGAATCCCATATTTTTATAGGAATGTTTACTTCTTTACAGATATTAAAATAATACTCTCCATCTTCCGAAAACCTCTCAGAAAGAAGGATGATTTCACAATCAATATCGGAATCTTTTAAAAGCTTTGCTAATACATAGCCATCACCAGCATTATTTCCACTACCGCACATTATCGCGACAGGAGGCTTCCAATCAACGCTTTCAAACACTCCTTTGCCAGCGCGGAACATAAGTTCTTTGCTGGGAGTATAATTTGCTATAGTAAACGCATCACTTTTACGCATATTGTCAACAGACAAAACTTTTATCATTTTTTCGCCTCTTAATTAAAACAGAGCTTTCAACTTTTTTGCTTCCTTAATCTCTTCTGATGCAATAACATCGTCGCTCTCAATGATGATATCGCAAATCAAACCAAGAAGTTCCTTATATGCGTCTGCCAACTTCTCGTTAATGGATCGCATATATGTTATGCCATTCTCAAACTGTTCGTCAAACGAGTGGCTGATTTCATTCTCACAGCTCTCATAGATATCGGCTAACTCGTCAGCGGTATATTCGAAACCGAAGTTTTTATTCAGATACTCTGTTTCTTTTTCGTTAACCTCACCGTCAGCCGCGATCAATCTAAGAATCACGCTGACGAGATCATTTTGATAGAAAACGTCCATTTCACCGTGTTCTTCTTTGTCCCAAAGGTTCAAATCTTCGAGAGCATCGCACCCGATGAGAAACCTCTCATACTTCGTATTGAACTCCTCTGTAAGCATATCGATTCTTTTCATTTTAATTACCCCTTCCTAAAGCTTTTGAAATAACACCTTTAAAGTGTCCCGGCTGATAAAGCTGGGCTTTGTTTTCCCTGAACGCAAGAACGACCATCTCGATGTCATTATTGCTGATAGGCCCGTAGTGATCGCACATAACAAGATTATAAAACTTGTCTGTCAGATAATATCCGTCAAGTTCGGAATAAGTTCCCTTTGAGACCCCTCCAAGGTTATCAGATCGGCTCTAGTAGAGATCACCCAAACCTAGAGCATGTCCGAACTCATGTTTGGAAACGTGTTTGATTTCCTCGAAGTCGTCAAATTTGCCATTCTCGCTAAGTACATATATAAGTTTTCTCGATCGGGTAGACCATTTTCTGAATCTGGGAATAGCGAAAGAGCGTTTGGATGTAATTATAGAATTTATTCGCTCCTTATTTTTTTGAGTCCCGATTGCATTTGAAAATTTCATAGCAGCTTCACTGATTTCATCGGTCATCGGCAAAACTATGACATTGTCCCAAACCCGATCTTCGATGGATAAATTCACAACAACCTGCAATGTCTGATTTCCGAAGACCTTGTATTCACCCTGCCATTGCATTATCCCATCAAGTACTGCATTTTCAAATCCTTCAGGATCATCTAAAAAAACATCGCACCAAAACTTTATGTTGGCGCTTAAAGTCAAAGTATTGACTCCGGCAGCATAATCAAGCACCGCATCAATCGGTGTTAGGATGCCTGTTCGTTTAACCTTTATCGGCTTGCCGTCAAAATCGACAAGCGGTCCAGTTTTTATCTCTGACGCTTGAATTTCCTTTGAGTTTCGACTAATACAATGCGCGTTAAGCAAAGCTCTTGCTTGAATATTTCCCTTCTGGGCGGCACCGCACAAAATACTTAACGCATGCTCTTCCGGGTCTCCTGCAACAGGCTTTAAAACTCCTCGAAGCATTAGCTCGCCGACGATATAAGTCGCCTCCGGATCGCCTCCCGAATATGCTTTTAAAATATTAGAGATGCCAGCAGATCGCTGCGCAGGCTCGTCGCTATTGAGCAAAGACTTTCCAATCTCGCGATATAACTCGGGTGATTGATTGGTCTCCTGCACTTCTATGCTTTTCACAGACTATTCTCCTTTTTCTATCCGATAACCGAGAGCAATCACAAGTTTTAACGTGTTCAAAGCCGTTTTTCTATCATACTCTTTTTCCGATTCAGGAAGCATAGAATACGGGACGAGACATGGTGTCTGTTTCAACTTGTCATCACGCTTTTCTCCGTACGTCCATCCTTCAGCTATCCTTCCTGCTGACCATACTTCGTGGACATTCTCCGCGATTTGTTCTGTCAATCCCATAAGATCAGAAGATAGCTCAATCTTGCTTGTGTCTAATGGTTTTGGATTATATGTTTTCATATGACCTCTCATTTTTCTAAAGTTTGTTCTATATCAGCGGTCCGGTTTTTTCTTTCAAGGACAATATCTGCTTCTTTAGGAATAAGCCAAATACCGCTGCCTTCAAGTTTCATTGCTCCTTCAATTTTTCCATCTTCGCATAGCTTCTGAATCCATCTTGGCGTCACACCATACTTATCAGATGCGGCCTTTACGGAAATGTACTCCATTTTTAACTCTCCTTTTTGTTAGTGACATAAAATATTCAATCTGCTTTAAAGAAGGTAAATGTCAAGGATAATTCATTATTCTCCTCCCAAATCATATATCACTCGCGTTTATATCTTTGTATTTATCCAATTCAGGCAAATCACCCCAGGACACCAAGAGATTATGGGTCTTTGCCCTATCGTTTCGATTTGGTGAGTATCTATATCCCAGCGTCCTCATATAAACATTCCATCTCATATGCTCAGTTATTGATGCCTTTGCACATTTTTCGCAAAGACAGTTTTCGGTATGATCATCAACTCTATGCATCTTAACATAGTTCTTTGCACATTCTAACAACTCTTCATGCACAGCGCGAGCTATGGAAGATTTGCGGTAATACTCGTAATCCATATATGCTCGTGTGTTTTTTATAATACTATCAACTAGTTCATCCAAATCCGATTTTTTGTCGAGCTTTTTCTTTGCAGCGTCCTTACGCAACCAATCAAGATGATATTTTAAAGCCTTGTCTTCAAGTGCCTTTTTTTCTTTAATTCTATCATATGAATACTGATAACTAAGATTGCCGATGAAGTCGATTTGAATTGATTCACCACGGTAATTTACGATACCGCCACCGTCTTGATTACAATTCAAATTTGAAGTTTTTTTATCGTCAAACACAATGGAAAATATCATTGGTTTGACACGCGAACCAGGTTTAGAAGTGATTGAAAGATTCGTCCTGTCAAACAAAGAACGTAACATTACTGCCGCATCAATGTTTTTATCGTCGTCTCCCAAGGAAACAAACGCTATCTGTGTGCGCTTTAATCTATCTCTAAAACAACTATCTTGTGCAAACAGCTGGTCAAAATCAGAGGAAAAACAATCAACATTATCGAAGAACTGAATATCATAATTTGAATCGCCAACCTCATTTTTGACGAACGATTTGCTGTTTGAATCATCAATGATTTCTGGCCATTCATGACCAAGCTTTTTTATTATTTCCTTTTTCACACCATTTTCTGTCGATGAAACATCAAAAACATTAATTTCGACCTTGTAACCAAGTATCTGAAACAACGAAAGTGCATATTTTAAGAATTCTTTACCATAACTGCCCATTCCGAGAATTGTAACAGAAATAATCTTATCCTGATTATCGTTAAATATAGTATCAATTATCCTGTCCTGTTTGAGTATTTGCTGTGCTAACGCCTCGATACTATCAATTCTACGAATATAAAAACCAGAATCAATGGTTTTAGGACTATATAGCTTTTCCTTTAAAAAAATGAGTGGGTTCTCTTCGATGCTTGCGGTAAGTGATTTGTCTAAAGTATAAAGACCTTTATCAATAGAATCAATAATATAGCCAGCGCTTGACTTGTTCGAGTAAACAAAAATAGATATAGGCCTATATTGACAATCATTTTTATACTCTTGCGTCAATTTGATTGCTTGCTCAACATTCTCAGACTCATCTTCACCTATCAAAAAGAATTCTACTCGAGATTTTTTGTTCTTGACATTTAATCTGACGATATCTTTCTTTAAAAGTATAGCGTTAAGATCATGGGCTTTTAGAAGAATTTCGTAGTCAGATTCCTCATTTTGCTCAAAAACATCCGTGAAAACAACGACGGGTTTATTCTTTTTAATATCTTTGTCTTTGATAATACTTTCCGCTAAAGTAATAGACCTTTCATTCAATTCGGAAAAAATGTAATAAGGTCTTTTTTTATTCCATGAAAATCGAATCTCATTTTTAACATTTTTAAAAAGCGAAAGAACATTGCTAAAGGTCAATATCGGAGCTAAAACGTATAATATACCTGCATAAAGGGAAAACAAAACATGCAATAAATCCCCAAATCCTGAGATAGAATCCCTAATAATATCAAACTCGCCATCTAAAATGAACACACGAAATGCATGATGCATTGAAATCAGAAAAGGTCTCAACACCGTATAGGAATCTCCAAAATCATACCCAACATAATACACAGGTATAAAGATCAATACCGTTGAAATAAATACTCCAAGAGTAAAAATATGTAAAGACGAAAGGACTCTTTTTCCTCTGTCTTTTCCTTTGTATGCTTTAATTGCAAAGCACACCGCCGCAATCAGAGCAAAAAACGAAAGTATCCCAAATACAATATATACGCTTTCTTTCATAATCCGTGCTCCCTCTTCACGGATACTGCTGCTATTCGCAGGAGTATCCGTAATTTGATTTTCACATATTCAGCTCTTTATGTCTGCTTTTCTCAAAAATGTCTTTGATTGCATCGCCAGTCAAATGATTCTCCGAGAGAAGCCTTTCCACGAGAGCGTCAATTGCCGGTTTGTTCTCCTCGATAAGCTTTACAGCGTTCTGCATTTCATCGGCAAGAATCTTATTGACAGCTTTCCTGACTTCTGCAGATAGTTCACCGGATCTCGCTGCCTGCTGATCAATGACGGCAAGTCCGAACTTCTCCTCCATACCATAGGTGCAAATGATGTGTCTCGCAGTATTTGTTGCAGAAACTAAATCACCGCTGGCACCAGTAGAAATTCCATCTTTTTCGCCATAATAAACGATTTCAGCAGCACGTCCTCCTAGCGAAGTCCTAATTTTTGCAAGGAGCTCATCTTTGGTGTAAATGCCTTTCTCCTCATTATCAGCATTTTGCATATAACCGCCGCGATTCCCTCTTGCAACAATCGTAACGTAAGAAGGCGTTTCCCCACTCTGCCAACAAAGGAACGCATGACCTGCCTCATGGCGTGCAGTACGTTCAAGTTCTGAAGCATCCCATTTTTTCGCTTCGCCACCGTTGAACGTTTCAAACGCTTCTTCAAAAATTTCATCTGTGACCTTGAGATTGCCGTCCCTGATTGCTGTACGAAGAGACAGTTCGATGACAGACTCCAACTCTGCAAGACTCATCCCAGTAGATCTGATAGCAATGTTGTCTATCTTATCTTCGGAGAGTTCAAATGCGGTTTTCTCTGCAAGCTTCATCCGGATATACCGTATACGCTCCTCTTTTGTTGGAAGATCGATATAAACTCTTCTGTCAAACCGACGCATAAGCGCAGGATCAAGGCTTTTGTCTGTTCCGGGCTCTACATCAAAGTTGGTAGCCGCAAGGACAAATACCGGTTTTGTTGTATCATTTTTAAAACCGTCCATTTCGGTAAGAAACGCTGTGAGCGTTACCTCAATATCTGCTGAATTATCTCCGCCTCTGCGTTCTTTTGCAATTGCGTCAATCTCATCAACAAATAAGATCGAAGGCGCGTATTTGCGAGCAGTACGGAAGAGTTCCTTTACCCTGTTCCTACCTTCACCTTGGAACTTATTAACGAACTGATTGCCCTCTGCCGTGATAAACGTTACATCAGACTCGCTTGCCATTGCCTTAGCAAGCATTGTCTTACCTGTACCGGGAGGTCCGTAAAGTAATACACCTTTTGGCGCGCTGACACCTGTCCCAAGATATTTCTTAGGATTCTTTAAGTACTCCACAAAATACTGAAGTTCTTTCTTTGCGTCTTCGGCACCGATGACCTGATCAAAGCGAACATCCGGTTTTGAAGCATTACTAAGTATGTTCTTTGAGTCTTCTGCGTCAATAGCAACTTTCATTTCAAAATCAAAGAGCTTTATTTCAGCTGTTTTGCCTCTATTCTTAATGGACTGAGCAGTTTCAAAAGTGACAAGCTTATTAGCTTTTGCAAGTGAAGCCATGCTCTTTTGCTGATGCAACTGTTCGTTTATTGCTTTGATCTCAGATGCAAATTCATCCTTGTTTCTGGAAAGGGTAATAACTCCTCTTACGCCCTGACGCAAAAACGACAGTTTCTCTTCGGCATTGAGCTTTCTTTCCGAAGTTTGCAGCAAATAAATCGGAATGTCCGGATGAGTCTCTCTGACAAACCAGAAGAAATCTCTCGCCTTGGAATCGACATCCTCAATATTCAAATACTTTTCATTTCCGGATTTGCCGAAAGTAATGTCGACAAGCACAAAACTGATATCATGATCGTGCAAAATCTTTTTTGCAGAATCACTATTTTGGACATTGATAAACTGTGTTTCCGGACTTATCTCGACGCATTGATCATAGTATTTCTTTGCTGCGAACACCAGTACTTCAAAAGAATCCTTGTGCTCAAACAACTCATATAACTCTTTGTTGTCCTTGGGCAAATCCACACCGATGTGGATTGAATCAAGATTCTCTATCCCGGTATTAACACTGTCTGAATCAAGCAAGCGGAAAAGCTCGAATAATTCGTCATCGAAGAACGACTCAGCCCTGCTTCTTATTGTTCTTGCATCAGCAGTTCCACCCTCTGCAAAAAGAAGTGCGGTATATACCGGCTCATCGATTTTGACTTTAATACCGACTTCATTTTCAAAATTTGACGAGTGTCTCAAAACCTCTCGTTTGGCAATCTCACGCAGATTATGAGCCGTGATGTAATTGAACATTACAACATTTCCCGAAGCAAAGCGAGAGCAAATCGCAGCGGGGAAATACGATATTCCCGTCTCAGGGTTTACATCATTCTGAAGAGCTTTAAGTATAACCTTGCGTGTAACACCGGAAAAATCCGAAGAATCAGAATTCTCATACAGTTGTTTGCCTGCATTGGTAGTAAAAATCAATATAGCATCGGTAAACGAAACTTCTTTATCTGAAAAATTGTCGCGAATACGGCCTGCATCCAGGATCTGCAAAAACAAGTGAATCACATTGATATGCGCCTTTTCAATCTCATCAAAAAGAACAACACATTTAGGATTCTTTGCGACAAAAGAAGTGACATTGCCTTCTTTTCCGTTCTTGTATACGTTATCTGAGCCACAAAACTCAATATTTGCCTCCTTGTCAGAATACTCGCTCATATCAAAGCGCTGATACGGAAGCTCTAATGCCTCCGCCGCTTTTTCTGCCAAAAAAGTCTTACCGACTCCGGGAGGGCCTGCAAAAAGGAAAGTGGCTTTAGGGCGAGTTCTCTTTTTATCAGTAAGAGAAAGAAGTTCGGCTCTGAAATACCCCGTTGTAAATACACTTACAGCATTATCTTGGCCATAAACCGACTCAACGAGCTTATCATGAATGTTTTTGGCTTTTTCGGTAAGTTTTGCAACGGTCTGCTTAGGACTGACATTTGAATCTTGCTTGATCTCTGTTGTTCCCTTTGCAGGTTCTTCCTCATCTTTTTCGTCAAAGATTTCATCAAATTTTTTGCCAAGTTCGCTCAACAGCGCATCTGTACCTGCAATGATCTTTTCTATATCTTCAACGTCACTTTTGCCGCCGCAAGCAATTTGCGATTTAATATAATCGTCAGGATCATCAAGAATACACTTCAAAAGCACATCGGGGCTCAACTGCTCCATCCCGTTTTTCTTTGCAGCATCTTTTGCTTTGAACATACGTTGCTGTATGTATAGACCGTCCATATAAGACGATTCTTTTTTCTCTCCTATATGTTCCGCCAGGGACTTCTTTATCTTTTCAAATCCAAGGTCTTCAGGGAAACTATTTATCAGCATCGTAAGAAGGCTAGCTTTATCCTCATCGTTTATCTCGATCGAAGTCATTCCGGAAACAACATCAATAACGGAAATCAAATACCTTTCCGCAGTCAATGTTGAAGTACCGTTGCCTCCATATGATTTTGCATATTCAATTATCTTTTCGAGGAGTTCGCTGTTCTTCATATCGTTCATTTTTCTACTCTCCTTTTTGTTTTTTTACTTTGAAATGTTGAAGGACACCGACCGCATATCTTTACCGTCAACTTTAATGTTTGCCATAACCGGTATCGTTTGTTCGGTCGAAAGAATCTTTTCAATCCGTATACTGCTGTAACACATTCTTCCGTTCCATTGATAATTAATCGTCGATTTTTCAAATCTTATTTGATCGGTTATCAATTGCACCGAAACAATGCTGTCTTTGGGTATCAAAACAAGTTTTTCGTTTTTGACATTAGCGCCAAGACCAGACTCGACGATTTGCTTTTTTACTCGTTCAATATTAGTCACCGTAAAAAAGTAAAGATAAATAGAATTGCCGGCATCATTGGTTATCTTGTCGGGCATTGAGATGCACACAGCCGCAACAGAATTTAGCAAATCGGTTGCTTCGCTGACTTTGAACAATGATAGTGCAGTTCTAAGTTTTTCTTCGGTTGTCAATTCTTTGGTTTTTGGGTATGCATCCGAAGACAAAATCGTCGTGGCTCCGCTTCCGAGATCGCAATTTGCCTCTACTAATTTCGGCATTATTTCGTTAATCTTTTTTTCAACTGCTTGGGGAACGGATCGTTGATGTTCTTTTTGGGGCTTCTCTTTTCCATTCTTTTTTCTTTTGAAAAAAGAAGAAAGAAAACTACCTCGTGAAACTTTAACCTTATTCAAGTTGTTGAGATCATACAACATTTCACCGACCGACTGATATCGTTCATTAGGATCCCTTTGAGTTGCTTTTACTATTATATACTCAAGTGCTTTAGAGAGCGCAGGATTAATCTCTCGAATCGGCTTTATCTCATACGGTGGCTCCGACGGATTCATATCGGTAATAAGATGGTACAGCGTAACGCCTAATCCATAAATATCGGTTCGCGCATCTGTTTGACCCATTCCGCCGAATTGTTCTGGCGCAGCGTAACCTAGAGTACCCAAACTAATTGTATCTGCAAGCTTACCCTCCTTAAAGTATCTTGCTGTGCCGAAATCAATCAGCATAACATCTCCGTTTGAACGTACCATAACATTCGCGGGTTTCATATCGCGGTAAATGATAGGAGGAGACATCTGATGAAGATACTGAAGTACTTCACATAATTGCCGGCCTATTTTTATGACCTTTTCTTCTGGCATTGCTCCATATTCTTCAAGGATAGACTTGGCAGATTGCCCTTCGATGAGATCCATAATGATTATCATCGTCTCGGGCTTTTCTATCACGTCATAGATTCTCGGAAGAAATGGATGAACAAGACGCTTCATAATACCAACTTCTGCGTTCAGCGCCTGGACAACACTGCCGAAATCAAGCATGTTTCCTTTTTCTGCAACCTTGACTGCAACCTGTCTATTACAAAACTCATCAGTAGCGAGATAAACCGTCGACATGCCTCCTCTGCCAATCACTTTTTGAATCCTATAATGATCAAGCAAATATGAACCTGGAGATATGCTCGTTATTTCTTTTTGGATTTTTTCTTGAGCGAAGCGAGCAATCAGTCGGTCCGATGATCTTATCCTGTTTTTAACCCACTCTACAATAACATTAAGTTCAGTAAAAACCTCACACGATCGTAAGAAAAGAGGAATCTTATCAATGTTGACCTTTTCGGAAACATAACTTATCATTCCAGATCGCGAGTCATCTTTGCGCCCGCTTAAAAATTCATTGTGAAATGAGGTTAATTCATAATTAACCCACTTTGATCTGAAGTTGTCTTCCGAGGAACCGACTGCTATCAATATGTCGCTGCTTTCGATAGCGCTATTAATATATTCAGAATAGTTATAAACTGTATTCTTTCTTATTGATTCCGGACTGAAAAACACTTGAATACCATTGCTGTTTAAAGCATCATATAGGTCCTTTGCCATATAGTAGTCTTGCGTTTTTTCGCCATCGGCACCGGTATTCTTAAATGAGATAAAAACATCGAATTTGCTCATAAAATATCCTTACCTTTCGACATGCAACGTAAAACGTAAAGACACTTTGCAATTCTTATCAAATCACCGTCATTCAAAGGGACAATATCATCATGCTTCAAGACATAATCATTGACACTTGTTCCATTAGTAGAGTTTTCATCCTTAATGAATAGTCCTTCGGAATTTCTTATTATCGAACAATGAGACCGGCTAACAGTTGGATCATCAAGCACTATATTATTAATAGTTTCCCTGCCGATGCTAATACTAGAATTCAACGGCACATCTATCCTGATCATTTCTCCAGATTCATATTCAACAAGAAACAAACTGTTTTCCATATAATCTTTCCTTCTAAGCAAACTAATTCGTCCCGACCCTGCTGTCTTTTCTTTTTTCTTCATCTGTAAGCGAAGAGTAATCGACCAAATCGTGGTGCATCTTGGCAAGATCGTTTCTGCTGCTCTTTTCTGGCGAGCCGCTGTAGATATACCCTTCGGATCTCATATAGGCATTCCACCTGCGATGCTCAAGAGTCTCAATGACCTTTCTCTCTTCATCGGTCAGATTTTCTTCTTTCTTGGTTGCTCCTGGAATGCCGCAAGCAACGCGAGCTTTCATATGTATTGCCGACGCCACCGAAGAATTGTAGTTATACTCGTACTGCCAGAACTCTTCTTCTTTTCCCCATTTTAAATGGCGGCTAAGAGCGTCCGCTTCAAGTTCAGAATTCATTATGACTGCTTCGGAGTATGAAGTATTCGTATCGCCAATGAACTCGATATCGTACGCTTGCCCACGATAATTCGTGATCCCGTTTAAAGCCAATTTTTCATCTGTACTGTAAACAACGGATTTGATTACCGGCTTGATCTTCATGCGCTCAAACTGCATTCTCAAATCGACCGCAGTTTTGATGTTCATTTCGTCTGAGCCAAGCGAGATGAATACGTACGTTGCGTCAATCAGTTTAGCAATTTCATCGGCAAAAGACTTTGTGGTAACGTCAAATCCGGAATGAATCCTGATTGTATATTCCGCTTCCTCTGGAATAATTACACCGTTATATTTTTCGGACATCAATTCAAGCGCCAGAGCTTTGAATTTATCTTCCGCCTTTTTATCAACATCAAAAGCGTCAATCTCAATATGGTATCCATCCATCTGACAGAACCATGACAAAGCTTTGAGCATTTCAGTGCCGTGACCGCCAAGACCGATAAGCACTGCGGAAACCTTTTTATCTCCGGAAGGCATTACTTTTGCTTTTTCAAAAAGATCATACCCTTGCTCGAAGAGGATACGGTTAACCAGCGATCGGACTTCGTTAACCCGACGAACTTTGAGCTTGCCTTTATCGGCTTTTGTAAGCAAAAGCTCACTGTCGATCCTTGAGGCAAACACAAATAATCTTGTGTTGTCTCTTTGTCTGTAAAGATCGATCAATTTCAGCGCCTGGTTTATATTCTCTGTTTCGTCTTCTCCTATTGCATAGAAAACAATTTGTGCTTTGGAGCTATGCGCTTTGAAGTTTATAGCGAGGATATCTTTCTTGAAACAAATTGCCCGCAACTCTCTTGCACGTTCGACCAGTTCGTATGATACTTCATCGTTGTTCTCGAACACGTCTGTGTAAACAATAACTGCGCGATTGTGATTCTTTCTGATATCCGCTCCGAGAGAAAGCGATTTCTCATTGAGCTCGGAAAAAACATACACCTCTCGGAAATAGTGAAGAACATAGCTGATGAAAGCTGACGCATTCTTAAAGAAGGACATTAAAAACCCAAAAGTCAGAACTGGAGCCACCACAAAAGCGACCGAAAGATACGCTGAGTATACGGCGGATAACCATGCTTGAGGACAAACTATGCTCTCTAGAATTATGTCCTTTTCAGCATCAATTGTAAAAATCTGAAATGTGTTATGGAGGGAGAATGCAATAGTCTTAAGGATACTGTTTGTTGTTTCAGATAGAATGCGGTTATATATAGGGAGCAAACAAATAAAGACAGAGATAAAAACACCTCCAAACACAATGTTGAAAGGCGTTAGCACTCTGCCTCTTTTATATTTACCCGCTCCGACAAAAATTGCAAATATGATTGAACACACAAGCGACACAATTGAAACCGCAAAACTCAAAAACCAGTTCACCACTACCGCTCCTCGACATATAATCCAATTTATTATACTTCGTAGAGGCGAACTTGTCAAGAGAAAATTCGTCATTTCTCGCGCGTTTCTATGTCGATTTTATAACTTTTATGCGAAAATTCTTCGATACCTTTCGCCATTCAATATTTCAAGCATAAAACTCTCCGGGGTAACATTCTGACTCATTGCCATTTTAAAGATTGTCGGACTGCATCCGGACACCAAAGCCACACCTTTTTCATTCATATCAACCGGGAATTGCTGGTGCCTTGAATCAACACTCCAATAAACCACGTTAGGCAAGTGATAGCCGTAGTCTTCATATTTTTCTTTGGCGTCTTCAAATACCGTCCGGTCTCTATTGACACCCCTGTCAAACTCCATATCGGAAATAATATAAATCGTTTCCGGTAGCTCTTCTTGCGGAATATTATTTTTAACTGCCGTTATCAACAATAGCATAAACGCCTCATACAAGTCTGTATTTGCGACTTCGTTGTACGCCATACAATTACGAGTTTTCTCATAGATATCGGTCCCTTTTATCTCGACCAACTGCGGCCTTTCGGAAAAGGTGATGAATCTATTATGGAACGCTCCTTTATTACGCTCGGCAAAATACATACCAAGTGAGACCGCTACTGAAATCGGGCTATACGATCCTCCTCCTGAAACTTCTCCGATACTGCTATACATCGAGCCGGAACCATCCACAAATGCGATAGCGTTTCTGTTATCGGTATAATCTGGTAGTGAATCCCACGTAACATCGAGTGCATGTCGCTCAGTCAGTTGCTTCGGTCTTATGCATTGTTCTATAATTTCAAACGGATAAACGCTCGTCGCATTCATCTTAAGTCGCCCTTCGCGAACCGCTGTCAAGAATTGTTCATATCTAGCGCCATCATTTCTGATAAAAGCTTTTCTGTACTTAAAAAGAGCCTTCGAAGGTTGATTTTCATATTTGAAACTATAATTCTCAGTGCAGAGCCTCCTCTCCAGAACATCAATATGTCCGCGCAGTTCAGAAAGTATGGTTCGATACTGCTTGTCGCTCATATGGAGTGACCTTGCGATATGTTTAGCATAAGTATAGCAGAACGCGGCAGTAATCTTTATGCCTTCTTTCTCGCCAGCTACTATGACCGTCTCCGTAACCCTTTTTGCTTTCTGATCATCCGCAACGAGCGAATCGACAAATCCTGCAATTCCGTTCGGTTCATGAAACACCTCGGGTTCCTTATCGTCGCGAAGGTTGAAAAAGGTTATGGTAAGATCCGGGTTGAGGAAAGCGGTCTCACGCAAACGCTCGCAGATAGACTCTGCTTTGAATTTAACGGTATCGAATATGGTATCGTCCGGCCAGAAGGTAATCTTTGTGCCGGTCTTTCTTGCTTTTCCGGTCGCCGGAAGCAGCTCGCCTTTTTTCAGTTTAAGCGTCGGGACGCCTTTCGCATATTCGTCGTGCCAGATCTGTCCGTCGCGACTGACGTCGACAGTCATTTTGTTCGAAAGTGCGTTGACGACCGACGAACCGACGCCGTGAAGACCTCCGGCAGTTTTATAGTTGGTATTATCGAATTTGCCGCCCGCGTGGAGCGTGGTCATTATGATACGCTCCGCCGGATAGCCTTTTTCGTGCGGGTCGACCGGAATACCACGCCCATCGTCATCGACCGTAGCGGAGCCGTCTTTGTTGAGCGCTACGGTGATATTGTTGCAATATCCGGCAAGGTGCTCGTCTACCGAGTTGTCAAGAATCTCGTAAACAAGGTGATTCAGACCTTTGACCGAAGTCGATCCTACGTACATCCCGGGGCGCTTGCGAACAGGATCAAGACCTTCCAATACCGATATGTTACTTGCGTTATAAGCCAATTTTAATATCTCCAATCATTCTTTATTGTCATTCGGTTCGTATTCCAAAACCTCTCGAACCAACATTTTCAACCACCGACCCGGATATACACGGCGTTCCCTCGCAAGGGACAGTGCAATGTCACTGTCTCTGAGACTTAAGCCGGTCTCCTCTGAAACGTCTTCTACAGTAGGCCACCTTTCGAGTTCTTTCAAATATCTCGTTACTTTAAGATAATCTTCATGTCTGTATAACCAAAATTCAAGTAAAGACTCAACCATAAAATCCTCTTTGTATATCAATTAATGAGTTTGCTTAAACTCTTGGTTGTTTTCAATCAACTCTTCAAGTGTTACCGGTTCGAAACCGTTAATATCAGCGCCGGCGTTTAATACCCTTTCCCTGTCGCGAATAAGAGGCCAAAAGTCGCTTGAAGTGTCATTATGAATGTGTCCGTGAACCATATAAGTCCTCAGTTTGTGACGCCATGTAAGTAGCGGATAATGACACATCGTTACTCCGTGATTGTCGACGGATGTTTCAAGCATAGTGTCAATACTTACGAAATACTTCGAAGCGTCAATCTTAGCCATCCAGCTTCCGTCATGATTACCGATCAGAAGTCTCTTCTTTCCCTTCAGCTTTTTCAAAATCAGCTCCGGATCGCTGCATCGGAAAAACAAATCACCGATCACATATACGGTATCATTTCCCTTGACCTTCTTATTCCACCGATCGATCATAACGCTGTTCATCTCGTACACATTGGAAAATGGTCTGTTACACATCTCTATAATGTTTTCATGCCCAAAATGGGTATCAGCAATATAATAAATCATACTTGCGCCCTATTCAATTTTCGCTGCGTTTCTTTAAAATCGATCCCTAAATTAAAACGGCAAGTCCATCATTAACTGACCATCTTCAAAATCGACCTCTTGCCAACGGGGATACGGTCTTGCGATAGGTTCAAATTGCGGAAGATCTCTTGTGACGTCAACATCAACATCGCAAATCCCCAAAAGCAGTTGTTTAAGATCTCTCAAGTGTTCCGTCGTCATAGAGTGATTGAATCTCACTCTGACTTCATCTACGGAGTAACGCCCTCTTCCGTCTCTTATAAACTGAATCGTATAACTTGCCCCTTTGTGATCCCAATGATACACTGAAGCACGATCACTGCGGACAAGCCCTCGTCTGGAAAATACGCAGTTATGTTGATATTCGCCTTCCATTAATAAACACTCTGTCGTACAGACGCGCTCGAATTCATTTGACCCGGTATTCTTGATAGCAATTTCCAAATCGTCAAATTTTGAATGAGCAGCCAAAAGAGGTTTTTCAAATTCTTCTTTATTAGCCTTCATTCGGTTTTTGATGCTCAATTCGTCATGCGCCCTTATAAGAGCGTCAAGGTCGTAATTGAGTCTGAACTTTTCACCCGCCTCAAGACACATTGCCACATAGTCTTCGGAATACATCTTGATCTCTGCTTCAAAATCTTCGCCTTCCAACTTCTTTCTATAATACCATCTGACAAACTCCTCTGTAGTAAAGCCGTCATAAAAGAATTTAAGGGATATGGTATCGGCAACCTTCTTGGCATCAAATTTTGAAATCAGCTTCCAGTCTCTTCTGTCAACTTCAGGAGCAAGCATCGTCATAATATATCCGACGTTGATGTCCACCTTATTGAAGTCAACATTAAGATCTGTATGTTCACCTTGAAGACTATGTATCAGTTCGGCGGGAGTCCTGATTGTCAAAAGGTTCTGAAAAGAAACAGGAGGAAGAAAGCAACCGCAGTTTGAAATCGTCCTTGCCACATCTTTCAGAATATATAAATGCTCCGCCTCTGCAACGGAGAAAAAGAAATCTACGGTGAACGCTCTGAATCGTTCGTTTGTTTTCAGCGCTTTGTTCATCCAATAAGACAAACCGTCTCTGTCTTTATAAGGCATGCGTTTTCTGGTCCGCATTTTCCTCCAGAATCCGTAGAATTCATCATCCCGATCCGAAAGCATAACAAACGGATAATCATCGTTCTGCAACGTCGCTGCCACTTTATTTCCGTATGTGCGATGATAATGGACTCCGGTAATCTTGTGAAAATAAGCGCACCAGTTCCCATCGGATTCTCTAAAGCTCACGCATTGAGGAATTTCGAGACCATCTTCGCCTTTATCGGGAATCGTTTGTCTTAGCTCCGGAAGCTTTTCAATGCCGTCAACAAGTTGCTTCATACCGAGCAAATCTCTGATGGCTGTGATCTCCTTCTCTTTTTTCAAGGAGTAAAAGTACATCTTATCGTCAGATTCCTCGGCGTCACCGATTGTCAATGAACTTCTCGGCTCACCAAAATGTTTCTATAAAAGATCTTTAATTAAATCGCTGTACATTTGTTCTTCCTCTCACTGTCTTCACAAACATCAGGTTAACTTCACTGCGCTGTCCGACAATGATCGGACAACTATTGTATGTCGATTGTTATAACGGAATCCGGCAATTTCTTCTCAAACTCAGTTAGCGAAAGATCCATTGCTTGATCGGAAAAATAAATCATATACGGTTCTCTGTAAGGATTTATCGAACGAACGGTAAGATGTGTTGCTTCATCAGTAATATATCCGACATCAATCAGCTTTGCAATTATATCCTTGAATGTATATCTCCCTGCAATTACCACAGTATTATCAAACTCGTCAAAACGCAGATGCAGCGAAACCGGATCCTTTATAACCGGGCGATTCCCAAGGGTCATCATATGATGTCCCCAACCGCCTTCGGCATAATAAAACACTTCGGGCATTTGATAAGCAAAGCAGATCCATTCCGGATCCTCGATCTCTTCGGCACAGATCTTGTTGACGTCAGTCGTAAACCATCCTTATGAAGATCTTGAAGAGTGTGCCTGAAAAAGCGTGACGACGCCCATTCCGAATGGTTCGTAATACTCGCCCTTCTCAAAAGCATATTTGAGTAGTTCTCTGACTGTTTTTTTATCATCGAATTGGACGGTAAGCCCGTCAAAAAATCTATACTCTTTCAGCATTTGATGTCTCCTGATTGCCGATTCTTTTATATAGCTCAATGTTTCGCGGAGCATATCCGGTTTTTTCATAGAACCTTATCGCATTTTTATTTGGTGCAAATACATTGACTGCAGCGAACTCACAACCGATATCCGAAAAGTATCGCTCCATTGCGTTCATAAATTCGCCGCCGATTCCCTGCGACCTGAATGAAGGCGAGACGACCAGATCGGATATTACTCCTCGCTTAGGACAACGGTTCGTGATCTTATCCTCTTCGTCCTTCGGCTCGACGTATCCCGCTATCATTCCAACGACCTCATTTCTCTCTTTTGCAAGATAAATGACGCCGTCGTTATCTGTAACAAGCCGGAACATAAAAGCGAAATACTCTTCGCCGTAGTTGTCATTCATTATTTGCACTTTTTCGTGATCGACAGATACAAGGTGATTCTGTAGCTCTATCAGCAAGCTGATAACCTGTTCACGTTCGTCTGTGTATCTCACAATCTCCGGCATATTGATATCATCTCCGTCAAATAAGATCTATCTCTATTCCTATAACCCCGTACAGTTTCTGCTCCTCCGGTGAATAATAGGCGTCCATATCCGTCGATTTTGCATCTTTCACCGTCTCGACATTATATCCGCATTTTTCAAGCGGAAGTGATTTGTACAGCTCCTCAAAGTTTGAAAACCGATGCAGCGCAACGACCTTTGTAAGAAGCGTTCGCTTGCTGTCAGAAAGTTCGGTGAACTCGATCTCATCGCCGATCTTTACCTGCTGACGCTTCTCGTCAAACAATCTGAGTTCAATCGTTTTTGAACCGTTCGCAATAGCCTCAAACGGTCTGCTTTGAAGCTTCATAAAGTGTTTCATGCCGTTACCTCTCTATCTTGTAATATCTGTGCGTTAGCGCCGAAACTCGTTTCCACTTTGCTCTTTCATCATTGTCATCTTCTCCGATGATGATCAACTCCGAAATATGCTTCATTTCATAAAGTGCGGTTACGTCGTCGACCGTGCAGTCGGCAAAACAAAGGCAGAAAGCGGGAAACATTCTGTCAATTTTCGACGATTCAAGAACCGGATCAAGGTCTTTCAAGTGCGCTCTTGCTACGTGTAGCATCCGCCATTCACCGAGTTCGCTCAGAAAAGACAAATCCACAAGGCCTGCACCGTTTGCAATATAGATATCCCTGACTTCCTTGAGACCAGCGATAAAGCTATAATCGTCAAGCGTGGCAAACACATAGCATCTGACCACATGAAAAGACTTGATTTTGTCCACCAGCTCTTTATCGCTCAAGTCTTCCAGGGTGATGTAAACGTCCGTGATCTTCATATTGAACGCGTGCGCTGTCTTTTCCCACGGAACACTGATGGGGTTTATGAATTCACCATCGCAACTGATGCCGATACTAAGATAGTCATCTTTTCTTGAATATAGCGATTTTCTCTCTTCTTCTAACATACTTCTCCTTATTCGTTATCAATTTGCGTCACATTCCAAGATTACAAGTTCCAATATGCTAACGCCGCTTCAACAACTTTTTCGATTTCTCCGGATTTCTTAAAACGATGATCGGCGCCTTTGATTGTTTTCAAGACAGCATTCTTGTGAGCCGCACAAAAAGAAACTACATCTTCAAAAGGAACTATATCGTCCTTGTCACCGTGAATAATCAACATCGGTTGATCGCAGACACATTCGGAAATACGGTGTTCCTGCAGTTCCTGATAAAAGCTGAACGGAAGGTCGATCTTTCGCTCAAAGCCGCAAGTAATACTTCCCCGCTCTTTATAGTCTTCCGGTGAAATATGCAGCAAATCCGTTAAGATATGCTCGGGCATCGTTACAGCGGGCACTCGCAAAATCATATTGAAATCCGTTAAGCGCTGACTGCAAAGCAGCGCAATATATCCACCGAAGCTTGTGGCAAACATATACCTTTTCGCATCGGGATATTTCCTGCGGCACCAGTCCGCTACTGCGTATAAATCGTTCATACAATTTGCCACGGTCAATTCGTTTTCATGAACCGTGCTTGAGCCATGAGCAGGAAAATCGAAACAGATCAAGGCGGCGCTCTTGTCAGCACAAGAAGTCGCCAGAGCAGATAACGCCGAGCTTTCTTTATCTCCCGCAAAACCATGCACGCCGAGAACAATCCCACGAACATGCCGTTCGGGACTGTATAGTTTACAAGAGATAGGATACCGCTTGGTTTGAATGTCAAAATACTTAACTTTCATATTACGCATTCTCCTTTCAGGCAATCATCACTTGATTTCAACGACGTCAAAATACAGCGCACGGAACTTCTCGTTGATTTGTTTGTCAATATGCCAATGGCCGTAGAACCATTCCTTGAATTGCACCTCGTGCATAACCCATTCGAGGAATCCGCTGAGTTCCATATCGTGCTGATCGGGATAGTGACCCATCCACCGAATGATTTCACGCGGCGCCGTGTGTGTCAGGATATAGTCAACCTTGTAATCGCAGTCCTTCAAGCTCTCAGCGGCTTCCCTGTATTCACTGTTATCGGGCAATTCTTCTTTCCAATAAGAAAGCCCCTCAAAGCGCATATATCGATCGATACTGTAAGCGCCGCCCATTGTGAAGAATAACTTGCCGTCAATTTCAAAAATCTGTCCACGCATTAAATGGATGATATTCTGCCTAACGCGATGAATCCTGCCTCTGTTCCACAGTTCTGTCGGATAGCGATAGATAGCCGGGAAGTTTTCATGGTTCCCATCAATAAAACAGATCGTATACGGCTTTTTCGCAAGTTCATCAAGAAATGCGTTCTCTTTTTCATCGTTTGCAAAGATATAGCCGAAATCACCGCAGACGATCAGATAATCATCTGCGGTCCAATCTGGCTCGCCGTATTCTTTTAGTAAGGCGAATCTACCTTGTTCGCCATGCGTGTCGCCGGTTATGTAATACATATTAAATACCAAAGGATTCTCTTGTTAACTGTCATTTAATGACGTTCTTAGTGTTCTGGCTTCTTTGCAATAACCGTGTTTTTCATAAATTGAAACAACAATGTTTATTGCATCACTTGATTCTGAATTAAGACTTGCTACATAATCACATATACTTATTGAATCATCAATTTCTCCTATTTCATCATATGCTTTCGCCCTAATCGCATTAGAAACCGCCAAAAAATCTCTCGCTGTCATGGTATCAGGATGAGAAACTCCCAGTGTTTTTTTACGAAGAGTGAACAGTATCTCGAAGAGTTTTGCAGATTTATCAATATCTCCAATAATCCCGCTCAAATACGCTATTGAGCATAGGGCTTCGAGTGTATCACTATGTTCTTCCCCTATACTAGATTTGAGTAGTTTATAAAGCCTTTTATAAAGGAAAAGTGCCTTTTCATAGTCCCCAATTTCTTGATATTCGCTTGCTAGATTATTTAGGATCAGACAAACATTTTGATGGCTTTCGCCAAACACTCTAACAGCAATATCGTATAAGTCTTCATATATACTGACAGCTTTTTCATTGTCTCCTGTTTTACCAATAATATACGCCTTATTATGAAATGCTTGCAGAGCTAACGGATGCGATGCACCAAATGTCTTTATACATATCTCACAAGAGTCCTGAATTAGTGTTATTGCTTCTTGAAGCTCCCCAATTTCACATAATTCTAATGACATATTCGTTAGGACATTTATAGATAACACATGATCCTCTCCTACCTTTTTTACCAAAAGAGGATATATTTCATTATATATGTTTAAAGCCTTTTTTCTATCATTTAATCTAGATAATATAACTGCTTGATCTGATCGATTTCTCAAAGAATCTATGTGATCTTCACCTAAAAGAGTACAATAACTGCAGTAGATTTTTTCTAACAAGCGAAGTGCCTGTTCATAATCTCCGAGTTGATAATAACACGATGAGATGTTGTGTAATATGTAGTTTTTTCCAATAAATCATCCCTGCCACTATTCTCCGTAATTTGAAATGCTTTCTTATGTATTTCCAACCCTTTTTTATATTCTCCTATATCATAGTAGCAGGATCCTATACAATTAAGATTTTTAATCGTATCAGAATGATCTTCTCCAAGTACCTCACATCGCCATGGATAAATTCTCTCATATAATTTCAACGATTTATGTATTTCTCCAACCGCACCAAACGCATAAGCAAGGCTACTTAGCGCTTTAAGTGCTTGCTCTGATTTAAGCCCGTATGTTTTAATATACGCGCCAGCCAGTTTTTTTGTCCACATAAAATACGATGGGTAGTCTCTTTTTACGATATTTCCTTCATAATATAACTCATGCAATAATTCAATCGCTTCAAGAAGATTTGATTGTGCTGCTTTTGTGATCAATTCAATACCAAGTTCACGATTTACCTCAACATCAATTCCTTCGAGATATGCCAAACCAATCAAATAATTGTGCTCTGGATTGTTGTTCGCTTCTGTAGCCACTCTCTTAATTGAGTCAAGAAGTCTATTTCTAAATTCTGTATCATTTTGAGCATCAACACTCTCTGGAATACTTTCAAAAAAGGACGAAAGAATATCTCTATCCGTCTCTTGCATTTCAGCCGGCAAGATTTTCTTGCCAGAGTCTCTCGCCGCTGGGTATTCTTTCGCCATAACAAAGTTAGGTTTGTCATCCGGCATTTCTAGCAAATTTGGTGTAACGAGAAGTGTAAACAACTCGCTGTTTTGCAAAACCCGATCTATATTCTCTTTGAAACTCTCACCCGGGGTCAAAAACTCGTCAAACCAAATAGCTATATCTCTGCATTCGGGATTCTTATGTATTAACTTCATCAGCTCATTGGCATATGCGTGATCTTTTTTGCGATAACTAAGGAAAATATACGCGTCAAAAGCCTTGCGCACTCTTTGTGCAAGTTTATCGCTGAGCAAAACAGATTCAAGATACTTTTTCAGTTTTTCCTCATAACTGATCTCGGTCAGATCATGACTGTAAGGATTGATATATTGCAGTTCGTCAAACTTATCCGGTTTGCTGTAAAACTCGTCAATCCCGGGTTCCATCATCATTGGAAGAACCGGAATGTGTTTTCCCATAGCAAACCGAAAATCCGAATCCATTGCGCGGTTCGGTTAAGTGAGCAAGCGAAAGGTGACCAGGATTACAAAGAGATTCATACGCTCCAAATCGACCAGGTTGTTTTCGTCCGACAGGTCCGCATTCATGTCGTCCGTATAATAAACGGTGCAGTCGTGAGTTTTAAAAATGTCCTCGCAGATTTTCTCAAAGTAACGCTCAAAATCATCCGGATGGCAAGTGAAATAAACCCTCGGCTTATCCTTCGGGCTCGAATTACCACGTGTTTTATACGAAAAAACAACCTCTTGACTCATACCAATTACTCCATTCTGCTTTTATTGATACAACTGCTCTGCGTACTCCCAATAATACTCTTGGAGAGTATCATCAAGGTAGCTCAACCCTTCTTCTTGCAGTTCATCAGGAATCCCTGCTATCGCGCCTGCCATCGCCGCCTGCGTATCGGCGTCGCCGCCAAGCGATACGGCATTACGAATGGCGTCCTCATAGTCTTCTGCCTCTAAAAAGCATTCAATTGCCTGAGGAACGCTTCCTTGACATGTGACGTCAAAGCTGTATCCTTCTCTTATGTCATCAAGGGTAAAATCGAGGTCATAGTATTTGTCTTCAATATACCGCTTGATCTCGTCCTTGCTTGAGCCGGTTCTGGCAAGAAAGATTGCAGCAGCAACCGCTTGGGCACCTTTAACACCTTCCGGGTGATTGTGCGTTACTTCAGCACTCCACTTTGCGAGCCGTTCCACATCTTCGAGTGTATCGACAGCATAAGCCGTGGGAGAGACACGCATAGCGGATCCGTTGCCAAAACTGTTATACGCTTGCATATGGTCGCTCATTAACCAACGGTAAAACATTCCGCCGTATCCGGCTCCGCGATATATTCTACCGAGTTCTCTCATTTTTTCGACGAGCGTTCTTTCAAAGTTATCCTCGTCGTAACAATCGGCTTCAACGCATGCGCAGCCGACTGCAATTGTCATAATGCTGTCGTCGGTCGGTCGACAATGAGGTGAAAACAGCATAAAGTCTTTAGTTTTGTCCGATTCAAACTCGTATGGTGATCCGACGATATCACCTATAATGGCACCTAGCATAGAAATATCCTCCTACCTATTTATTATCTAAACTATTATTTTTTTCATAAAAAGAGATAAGAAAGCGAGGCGCACCGATAACTATACGGTTTGAACGGTGAGTCTCGCTATCATCATTTAAGTCAGAGATCTGATATGATCAAGTCAGTTTGACCACAGAGACCGAATAACTCGGTTGATTTCAACGTCATCCATATCGACGAAATCCTTGTATTTCCCATTATGGCTGTATCCTTCGACCAAACGAATCCCCATATCCTCTGCACGTTGCCTAAGATAATTTGAAAAATCCGAATTATCAAGAGACGTCGCAACAAGAGCTTTCTTTGCGTATTTCCCGCCAAACCGCGTTGCAACCGCGTTAAGCTTATACAGTTCGTCTTTATCTATGTAGCCGTTTTTACAGGATACAAACACGGGAACCATACCGTGCATCATCATAATGTCGATCTCGTTCTCTGTATCAAAACTGTACTGATCGGTGTTGATATCTCCATCCCAATCAATGAAAACGCCGTTCATAACGTCATTATATGTTTTTGAGCCATCCTTTTCCTGTGCGTCGAGAGCCGCAAGAAAAACCTTCATCTCCAGTACTTGTCCGGCAACGGTCAAGCAATACTTTACCTGCTCATTCTTATATGTAAGTGAAAATATATCGTCGTCAGCAGAATACTCCTTCAAAAGTCCAGCGTTGTAAAGACCGTCCATGATTCGCCGAATTACAACGTAAGTGCCGCCGTTACGTCTAACAGCTTCTTTAAGATGTTCTGTTGGAACGCTTATTTCTAAATCGTCTGTGTAACCAGAAAGTCGTTCAGCAGCTTCAAACACACAAATCTGTGTATTCCAAAGCCGAGCATCCTGACGGCAAATATCCCACATCGCATTGATATCTCTTTTGAAATCAGGAGTCATATCCCAGCGGAATGTAGTATCTTCTCTGTTTTCATCATAAACGATATCGCCGCCGTAAATACGAATGTTTTCTTCGATCGAAAGAGTGGGAGCCTCATTTTCTAAAATCGTTTTTCCATCTTCGTCGCCGTCGATGATCGTGTTGTTACGAATGTTAAAGCGATGCATCTGAATGTTCTTGTCCTTGTATCTTTCCGAAACTATACCTGCAGCAACAAGATAGAGATCTTCGCCACCGGTCAAATCAAAGACGCAATCATCATACTGCTCCACAAACATAGACAATGCATCGATTATCGCCTGCATTTTGTTCTTATTGACTGCACGACAAATAAACTCGATATCCATACCTCTGGATGAAAGGATTACTTTATAGTTCTCCGCATGCCGCTGCATCAGTTTAAGCTTGTCCCCAATAAGGATGACTCTGTCCGGGGCCTTTGTCAAACTTGAGCAAATGTTTTCGATGGCGTCTTTTTCAAAAAACTCAATTAGTGTCATGTTAATCCCTTTCTTTAAAACGATTAGAATAGGTCATCTACAGGTGCGCACGCATTCATCTGCCAACTGTGCAACTGTAGTTGCTCGCGATCCTTTTCCAATCGCTCTAAAGACCCAGGAACCACTCTTTCTATAAGCCATTCCGATAATCAATGCTGTGTCACTGTTGAAATTGCCGGTAACTCTATATTCAACCAAAACTTTTTTTGAATCCGGATCATATAACTTGATATAAAGATTACGGATACCGCCGAATGTTTGATGTCTTTCAACACACTGGTAAATATTTAGAACAAACACTAAACGATCTCTGTTTGAAGGAACTTTATCCAAATAAACAGAAATATTCTCATCGTCAGAATTTGCATTGTCCACCCCAGTTAAATTGTCTCCGTGGTGAATAACACATCCCGATCTGTGTTCCTTATCTCCATAGTAAACAAGATCTTTTTCAAGCCCTTGTCCGGACATAACTACAACAGAGGAGTCAACGTCAATATTTGATCCGGATGTCGCGGGATCCCAACCGACGCCAACATAGATTTTTGAAAGAGGACGATCGTCAGCATATCTGATTTTTACCTCTTGTCCTTGTGAAAGGGTAACAGTATCTCCAACTCTCCCGGATACTTCAGACCGAGTCGGAAGATTATAGTCGATTTCCAGTTCGTCGCAATAAATACAATCAAACTGGTACTTCATATTCTTGGAGCACTGATGCGTCTTTCTTGCGCAAGAACAACCGCCAACTCTTCTCTTCCCACACTTTTTGCAAGCGAGCAAATTGTCGTTTGTTTCAAAAGAATCCTGTTTAACCTCAGAAGAAATAACTGCAGCTTCGCTGTCTGAAAGATCAATCATGTTGACGACTTTCCAAGTACTACCGAATTGCTTCACCTCAAGGCCATACCATCTGCCGGTCTTTTTGCAGCGTGCTTTTAAAAATTTGTTCGTTCCCATAATATCCTCCCAAGATTATTGATATCCAAAGTGTTCAATGTTAGATAGCCATGCGGCTGAATTTACAATATACCTGTCGGTCCCCGCACTATCCCATTTGCAGTATAGTCGAGTAAATCCACCGTCGATGAGCGCGCGCTTACCATTGGCATCATAATATGCTGTAACAACTTGCCCGTTTGAACCGTACATAAGAGGCTTTAGCGATTGAGTAATATCAACTTGAGCTATTGTGATGCCTTCATAAAAACTTGTGATTCCTGTGGTTATTGGATGATTCGGAATAATGCCTGATGTTCCAGAGCCCGATTGGACGCCAAGAACACGATCACCGTAGCTATTTCCATGCATTGCTGTTCTAAATACATGCTTTAATATCTTATTAGCATCAACATAATACGGATCATTATCACCCCAAATATAGACACCGTGTCCATCATTAAAAAAACTGGTTATAACATCTATGTGTTTTTCATTCAACTTTGGTGAGCGGTCGGAAATTACCCACAATTGTGTTTTTGTTCCTGATAAAACCTTGCGCATTTCTTGTTCCGATGGCGCCGACTTGAACTCAATTATCTCAAATCCCTTTTTACGTAAGGCAATCGCGGGTTGAAAAAAATCGCACTCACTACACAAGTTCAAAACTACAATAACATACCCTTTAAAACTCCCATCTTGAGCCAGATCATACTGACTTCCGCTCGGGTTACCATAACGGTCTTTAATTGCTTCGGGAATATTGCTAATTCCAGCCCACTTTGTATACGGAGATCGTCTCATGGGTAACGAATAATCTATTGATAATGAGTCACAATAAACGCAATCAAAACAATATTTCATCGTTGGTGAGCAGGGGTGATTCTTTCGTGAGCAACTACACCCACTCACTCTCCGATTGCCGCATCTTCTACAAGCTAAAAGATTTTCGTTTGTAAAAAAATCTGCTTGTTTAACTTCAGAAGCAATAATGCTTGCTTCTTCGTTTGAAATCCGCACAACATTAACAACTTTCCACGCAGATCCTATTTTTTTCAATTCAAGTCCGAAAAGCAAACCTGTTTTATTGCATCTGGCTTTTAACATCTTTGATTTTGACATATCTAACTCCTCAGCAATCCAGAATTCTCGATTCAATGCCACCCGAAAGGAGTTTCTGCTTATTAAGCATCACATACTTCCGTGCCATTGATAAAACAGGATAGGTTCCGCTACATACTGGATTATACTCTCTGTTCCAAGTTCTTTTTCCATTGAAAAAGGCGTCGTTTTTGCAAAAATACAAATAGCCTGGTCGAGTTCCGGCAGCATCCCAAGTTACATCGATATGGTAATAACTGCTGCCATTCCCTAATGAAACAAGATTCCAAGCATGAAGTACTGTTGAACCTGTGTTTTGACCATAAATTACATTACATTCGATTTTAGCTGCATCCATTAATCGCTTGAACGCTTCAGCAAATCCTTGACATACACACTGCTTTTTGATCAACGCTCCATATGCACTTTGAGTATAACTTAAATCCAAACGGTTATCATCATCGTCTACATAATCAACCGTTGTCGCAAGATAATTATGAGCCAGATAAATCTTTGCTTCTCTTGGCATATTCGGTTTAAACAGAAATCGAGCAATCCTATCAACCTCAGCGCCGACTTCCTGTTCCATTTGAGCAAGCTTTACCTGTCCGATCCGATACTCAAATTTAAACTCGAACACCGTATACTCGGGGTTTGAGTGATAATTCATCCCGCTTGTACTTGTAAGATTTGGGTAAAACGAAGCGTGTTTCTCATGAAATGCCTTCATTGCTTTACTGAGATCTACATTCCCTTTAGCAATTGCAATGAGCTTCTTTTTGTATTTACCTACATATTGACAAATAAGTTTTTCGCATTCATCTTGAGACATTACGATTTGAATATCGGCTCTGTCAGTATCTTTATGAATGTATTGAGCTCTAATTTCATAGCCACCGAACATACCAACGATTGAGCAAGAATGAAGATAATATTTAATTTTTGAGTCTCTTGATATGGCCTGTTGAACGACATCATTTGGCTTGTCCGTGGTTCTAAATCGTATCGAAGTTTGAAAATTTTGAAATCCGTCTTTTACGGTTTTAATAGCTAACTCGTCCATGTTTATTACCGCTGAACATTAATAACGGGAATACGGTACTCCAAGTTCTTGAAGTTTACCGATGCGATCATTGGTTTCTGGGTGTGTTGAATACAGAGCTTTAAGTAAAGTGCTCTGCGGAACACCGGTTCCAATAGTATCTAAAGCGTGAGCAAGATCATAACCAAAACCGATTTCATAAGCATACTTATCCGCCGCATACTCATTTGCTCTGCTGGACCACATCAGGAAAAGCATGCAAAATTTCGTCCAGAGCCAAACAAATCCTGCGCAAATAATTCCGAAGATTGAAAACAAGCAACCTGTTGTGCATGATCTGCTGCGCAAAGTCCCAATGGTAGCGATGCCTGTAGTTATAGCTGAGATCGCTTTAAGGATCAGAATAAACGTTGTAACTACAAAGTTACCGCCGCCAATCAGCAGTTGGTTGTCCGTGTGATGTAAGGCGAGGTGACCAAATTCATGAGCCAGGATTCCCTCAATCATCTCGTCAGGAAGATCAAACAATCCTTCGGTTACACAAATTGTTTTTCTCCCCGCTGCAAATGCATTTGGGTTGGGATCATACATTACTTTGAGAATTATATTATTTGGGAGAGATGGCGTCTTTGCCTTCGCTTTACGATAAACACGCTGAACAGAAGGAAGGATTCTGTTTCTCATATCAATCCTTCGCATCTTTCTTGCGCCAGCAATGAGACTAAGAAACCATTCACCAATCGGAGACAGAGCAATAACAATAGATACCAGATAAATGACTGCGATTGTAATCATCGCTTCCTGCCCGCCTGCAGAGAAGATACCAATTATCATTGCTGCGTTCAACAGGAAGAAAATGATCGTACCTATGTTGCTTGTCTTGAAAATGTTTTTTAAAACGCTGAATATGTACATAGTTACTCCTCAATCCTTGATTTTCTTCTCATCAAAGGCTCCCGTAAATAGCTCATTACTTCGTTAGGCTTCAATTCTCTGAAAACCTCGGATCTATAAATAGGCTTGTTCACCTTTTGAAAACTCGTAGTTGTTGAATTGTACTTTCTCGGCGAAGCGATAACGCCACCGTTATCCATCATATTTGCAAAGGGATTCCAACTCTTTTTCTTTGTATAAGAGAAACTCTTTTCTTGCACATCCCTGCTTCCAAAGAATGCAGACCAAAAAGCCGCATTTTCATCGGATCCTTGATTAAACACAAGAAATGATTTGGAATCATCCAAGATGGAATTCCCATTTTTCGTGATATATCTCGTTATATCATCCACAAATATGTAGGACGCATAATAATAAGACAAATTATATTCGAGCGTGTTTTTAATGTGATCTCCGGAGATAAAATCCGCATCCTTAATCAAGAAAGCGACCCTGCTCATACTCCTATACTTTTCCAAGCACTTAGACATTGAATAGAACAGAGAATTGAACAACATCTCTTTCTTTTCAAAATCATCGCTGATCATCCCGTTTAGCATGACAACATTGCCATCGTTGAGCATGTCCTTGACCTTCAGATCTCCTGAAAGCATATCCAAGACTCCGCTACTCTCAAGTTTGACCATACAAGTCTCTATATCAAGATAGGACGAATAAGTTCCTGCATCACCAAGGAATCTAAGGCGGCGATTCTTCTCGAGATCGGAAAGGGGTGCAGAAGAAACCAAATCAGAAACATATTCAATGTCCATCATTGAAAGGTCTTTAATACTGTAATTTTTTCCAAGCACATCAAGTGTACTGATGGCATAAAGATAAAATCTCTGTGCCTTGTTTTTAAGCAAGTCAGGAACCTCAGATACCATCGACATAAGGGCAATTACAAAATCCGCTTTTTGTTCGCTGGTGTGGAAAGCAGACAAGATGTCAACAGTATCAGTTGAACCTGACATATTCAGGTCATATGCGACTCTGCCAACCATATGAGGATGAATGAATTTCACAAGATCCTTATGCTGCTCTCTGGATAACGAACCATTTACAAGCACAATTGTTTTCTTCTCGTGCAAAAGGTTCATCAACAAGTTAAAGTATAGTTTTCTGCTTCCTTCGTTTTCAACGCCGGAGATCAGCATATTTCCCAAGCTTTTGGTAACATCCTCGGCCGGAGATCTTTCAAATATTCGATTCAGAATTGCCATAATGACCCTCCATCTGTTTAGCTTTTCTTAAATCTGTCTTTCATGGAAGCAATATTCAATCCCATGAGACTTCCAATCTGTTCAATTGTTTGATTAGATGATGTTCCAATTTGCTTTAACAATAACAATTGTAGCAGCATCTTTTCTTTTTCCGATGCTTGAGTGTGGTTATGGAACGAGGTGTAGAACACCACGCCCTTTCCATACTTAAATGAAATCATAATAGGGCGACCGGAATAAGGATTATTATGCGACGCTTTCAGAAGAACCTTTCCCTGAGTTTTATCAAGGACTGACCAACTTCCAAGATCAAATTCTATTTCGATCTGACGCCCGGTAATTTGCAGCAGTTCCGAATCAACGACATCAGCAAAAATTTTGCACTTGCTTCCAGAATTGTTGAATGAAATCATTCCAGGAAACGCCGCTTGAATATGGCTGCTCGCCAAATCGGAAGCATATAGACAACCGCCACTATGAACGAAATCCGCTAATTCCTTTGGATTAATAAAGTCGCTTGTTCCGCAATTAATGAAAAGGATGTCACAATCGTACTTCCCGGAAAAAGGAGGGTATTCGAGTTTTAATGTAGAAAGAACTTCTCCAATATCGTCATAATGCTTAGATGTTACATAAATCTTTTTTTGCGCGGATTTTGGAGAATCCAGAGCGAGAGAGTCACAATAAATACACTGAAAATCGTATTTTCCCTTCAAGATGCATTGTTTTCTTTTCCTGTTGCAGGAACAACCGGCGATTTTTCTGGACTGACAATACCTGCATGAAACAAGGTTGCCAGCACTGACTATTGTGGCAGGTGAAATTTCAGATGATAATTTTGCATAATCTGAGTCCGAAAGATCAACAAAGTTTACCGCCTCATATGTTGATCCGCTTTTCTTAACTTCAATGCAAAATTTCTTTCCCGTTTTTGAGCAATGTGCAAGCATTATTTTTTCACCAGCCATTATAAGCCACCTCATCTATATATAACAGTTCAATTCTTTATTTTTCGCGATTAAATCAATTGTCTCACATTTTCAAACATAAAAACGATACTATCGATTTCTTTATCAATGTGATAATGTCCACAGAACCATTTATCAAATTTTAAAGATCCCGAGATTTTCTCAAGCCATCTTTCGGTCGAGTAATCATTTTCGCCATAAGCTCCATTTTGTAGTTCTTCAAAAGGAATGTATTTACATGGGCATGTATGAGTTAACACATAATCGACGTTAATTCTATTTCTACCAATCATAGACTCGATCATTTCCTTAGTAGAATCAGAAGGTTGCTCATCATCAAACCAAGGATAATGATGCTCTATCCTATACTCCTTGTCAGGGCTATAGGCGCCGCCGATAACAAAAAACGAATGATCAAGTATGTTATATACTTCTCCGTCCTTTAAAAAAATAATGGACGGATACGCCTCTTCTATAAAAACTTTACCACCGCACCACTCGATCTCATGATAGGTTTCAATTGATTCGGCTCTTCTTTCGTGATTTCCGTGAACACACACAATCGTCAAAGGCATTCGCGATAGGTTTTCTTTGGTTACTCGAGCCACACCGCCATTCATATAATTGATGCCGGAGTCACCAAGAATAATAACCATATCCTCTTTTGATGTATTATTGTTTCTGCTCAACCGCCAAAGCCTTCCAAAATCAGCGTGTGTATCCCCTGTAATAAAAACTCGTTCCACTTATTCGCCCCTATTCTTAGTATCCGATTTACGCCAACAAGTAAATCACTTCTTGAAAATCGACTTCTTCAAAGATAATTCCGTTTGGAGTATTGATTATGTGAAGCTTTAGTTATGATTTTTCATCTGATGATTCAAAAAATCGCAAACGGCTATAGCCAATTGTTTGGATCCTCCCTCAGAAAAATGTAATCCATCACTTGCCCTATAACCATCGCCTAGCCTAGATGCAACAGAAAACAGGTCATCTAAAGAATCAACTTTGCCCTGCAAAACGCTTTTGGCTAAAGAATTATACTCAATTATTTCAGAATTTCGCCTATACGACGTAGTCCTCTGCAAATGCTCCGGAACCGGAGTTGTTGTTGCAAAGAATATTCTCGCCATAGGATATTTTTGTTTCAATACTTGGAAGAACTTATCTATGTGTTGCCCGTAAGTTTTAATATCGGTGTATGGTTTAGGATTACCGGCAAAATGCAGAACATCCCATAATCCACTGTTCCAATGAATGAGATCAAATTCGCCATCAATTTGCGGAATTAATTCATCAGCAAAAGAATATAAATATCGAATGTCTTGACAATTATCCGTCGGCAAATAAACATCCGCTTTACCTTCGAGCATTTGCTTTAAATAATATCCGTATCCATGTATGCCTTTAGCTCCATACATTATCGAGTCGCCTAATAAAAGGATACTCAACATACCATAATCCACCTTCATTAAAACGAGAATAATTACCACGAGTTCCAAGGGAAGCCAGCAATATCGTAAAAATCTATCGTAGAAATGTCTGGCTTTCCAATATAAAAACATTGCTCTCCACTAAAAGGATTAGGATAATAGTAAAAGCCGTTCCATGATAAAAATAAATTGTAAATACCACAGTTCTTTTGGGGAATTAAATATAAAGCTTTCCAATTCCAACCTCTGTTATTAATATAATTACTACCAAGCTTTTTTAATACACTATAATCACATGTGTCTTCCCATAAGGCAGAAAGTGTTTGCATATCTGGAATAAATATAGGGGAATATCTCAAAAATATATCTTTATTTAATCCAATTTCTCTCGCTTTGTTGCAGGAAAAAGCAATTACTGCTTTTCTAACACGTGTTTCATTTCTCCACTCAGAAGTACAAGCCAAAGAAATTGCCTCAAGCAAATTAGAATAACCGTATCCTCCGGTATAAGAAAGGTTGTTTATATATTCTTTAATTGCTTCAAACTCGTGAAAATCAAAAAAACGTGACATTTCAAAAGGAATCGGACAACAATTCATATCTCTAAATGCAATAAATTTAATTCTTGCAACTCCGTCAATATCGTTAATAATATATCCGCGCTCAATTCCAAGTTCTATTGTAGTCTCCATGTACTTACAGATGAACTCAGTTACCCAACGAGAATAAATGGACATAGGTCTAGTGGCATCAATACAACACACAACATCTAATTTATAACCATCAATCATATCATAATGCTCCTTTTTTACGTTCTCTCTCATATGTGTTTTCGCTTTCTTTCTGTTTTATAATTAGTATACCAACAATAAAGAATGGTTCCGTTGCTGTTAAGTAATTATTCCTTAAACTTAAACTTCATCGGCGCGGAATCGTAGTCGGCTACTGAAATGATAGCTTCACCTACTTTAAGATCAAGTATATCCCAATCCTCAATCACATTAGAATATGTAACCTGTTCTTTGTTCCCCTCGCTGTAACTTGTCCCCTTGAAAACAAATCTCTTGCGGTTCATACCGTATAGATTTTGGATAAACTCTTTTGTCGCTTTATCTGTAACGCGAAAAGCAATAGATGTGCCAAACGCAGAAAGAATGCTATATGCCTTCTCATAGCCATATCCGTCAATAATCTGCTGGATATTCTGCATAGCAACGATAAACTTGGCTCCGAGGCTTCTTCCGAAGTTGACTCCGTTATCAATATGATAAAGGTTAGGAAGCAACTTGAACTCGTCAATCACGAAGAACACGTTACCCTCGCTCTTATCTCTGCTTAAAGATTCCTTGATGGCGAGATCTATCAGAGCTTTATAAATAGGCGTCAATACTTTACCAATACTCAAATCATATTCAATAAAAAGAATCTTTCCGCCTTTGTTACGGACGAACTCTCTTACAGAAAAGTCTCCACGTTTTCTGAAATTGCCAACGAAAAGTTCGTTCGCAACATTACGCAATTCGGAATAAACGCCCTGTGTTTGTTCACTTCCATCGCCGCCATTGTAAATATAATCAATTATGCCTCTAAGGTCACCTACGCTCATCAATGCATCAACAACATCGTTGATGTTTGCGTCGCGAAGATATGCATATAACTCTGCATTGTCAAGGTCTTCCGGCTCATTTTTATAAATGATATAGGACATAATTCCGAAAAGAACATCCTTGGCCGCCTGAGGAAAGAAAGGTGCGTTGGAGCGCTTGATTTTTTCTTCAAAAAGAGAACTGACGATCTCAAGCAAGTTCTCCTCTATGTAATCGTCACCGTTGATACGTACCTCTTTAAAAATATTCCAATAAGCAGTGGCTTTAGCGTCACTGCTTATCACAACATCTTTTCCAGGGCGATAAAACTCTTCCTTGAAATCGCCCTTTGTATCGAAGATGACCATAACATCGTCATCGGTCATTTTTCCTATCAACTGGTGCAACAACTGAAACATTGCAGTTGTTTTACCTGTTCCAATTGTGCCCGTATAAAGCAAATGCTTGCTTAACACACTGCTTGTCAAGGGAATAGTTTCACTATCACCAATAAGCGATACTCCGACATCAGATGATGTCGGCATAGAAATCCGATCTTTCAGTGAAATCCCTTCAAGTATTTCTGATTTAAGCATTTACTCTACCTCCTAATCAATGTCCGTGGGACGCTCCTTTTCCGGATCCACTGCTCTTACCACCGGATGTACTCTTACCGGAAGACGCGGATTTTCCGCTGGAAACACTTTTTCCTGAAGAAGTACCCTTAGAAGTGGAACTGCTTCTTTGAGCAGAGAGCGTTTTGCTCTTAGTAGCAGTGTTTGATGCCTTTGTAGGCGTTGACGCACGCTGTCTTGATAGTGTCTTGCTCTGCGTGCTTGCCTTTGAGTTTGAAACCTTTGGTGTGGAGCTCTTTGATTTATTAACGCTTCTGGACTCAGTTGCCTTTGCTTTTGCTTTGGCAGCTTCCGCCTTTTTATTTGCACTTGCTTTAGTCATTGCAGTTTTCTTTTGTGATTCACTCAATGGCTTGCTAAGGTTCTTTGAATCAATATGAGCCTTGTTTCTGCCGAAATCGTGCATCTTTCCGGTTGAAGGATCATAATAACCATTTGTGTTGTTGTGAAAATCGCCTTTATGAGCAGCCAAATGTTCGCTTCTGGTCAAAAACTGAATATTATTTGCGTCGCCGGCCTTTGAATTGTGACCGTCAACAGATTTCATATGGTGCCCCTGATACCCAGTTGCTTTGCCTTTTGATATAATCTCGCTCTGCTCTTTTTGACTCCAGTCTCTGGTTCCCTTTCCGTCGACGACAAGGCTTTTCTCGTTCTTCCAAGCGTTTGCGACGGCTTTTCTTCTTTCATAACTGATATTACTCATCGTCGTCACCACCCAACTTTATATTGAGAGGTTCGAGAGCATCTTCGGCAATCAGTTGAACTGCATCGTCAATTTCTTCGGTAATCCAGTCGGCAAAAGAATCCCAAATATCTGAGAACTCTTTATTTTCAACGTCCCAAAGATAGACTTTTCCGTCTTTTTCATTACAGTTAAAACAAATGGGATCACCGTAGCTACGCATAGCAAAAACGACGTAACCATCGGGAAGGTCAAAATCCGCCTTTGCCTCATCAGAATTCATATCATCAAACGTATCAAAGTCAAGATCCAGTTTATCGTCGTGTCCTTTTGTAGACAACATTACAGTGTCAAACAGCAATCCTCCGTCACAAACCTTTACCCAATCGAGATATTCAACTGGCAGGTTGGGATATTTCTCCTGAAGCTTAATTGATGTACTCAAACTGCCCGCTAAGAGGCAGTGATAAATATCAAAGTCAACAAGGCGAGAAATGTTTCCCACCATCGGCTCTGTTTCATATTTAGCAGTTGCTTTTTCAAGATTCATAAAACTCATTGTTTTAACCCCCGTATTATCCTAATAACCATGCCAAAATCATACCGACAATTGCTCCGGTAATCGCTATTGAAAAGATTTTCTTAAAAGACTGCAAAAGGCTGTCTTTGAATGTTGTCTTAGAGATAAAAGCTATGAACATTGCAACACCACAGCCAAGTAAAACTACAAGCCAGCTAATAGCTATTATAGAATAAAGGATTGTCGCACGACTTATTGCGCCGTCGACTGTCCCGGAATTGGTCAGCAAACAAGACAAAAGCGCAAAAACAAGTGACAAAACCATTGACACTCTGGATATCTTCAGAATACTCGTGTTTCTTGACGCCAGATCTGTAATCTTGGAAAAGGAATTTAACCAAATGTATGTAGCCGCAAAAGCCACACCGGCGAGATCTAAGACAATTGTTGAGATAAATAATAGTACCGACATAATTCCTCCTAATTAAAGTGCTTGACAGCACTATTGAACATACCTGTTACCACTCTTATCAGGTAGTTGACTGATCCTGTAATACTTGAAAACAACCCCGCTAGAATTGTTCCAAACATTCCGATATTTGATGAGATATGTTGCGACATCGTAATGATCCCATTGCTATAACTCCCAGTAACATTCTTTTTCGCAACCGTTGGGATAATCTGGAACGCGATATTGGGAAATGCAGCCAAATTGCTCCCAATAACGAGCCAAATAATTTGAGCATTTGCTGCGATATTTTTGAACGATCCCGATAAAACATGATTAAACAGTATCGGCGGATTTCTACCAAATGAGTAGTTCAAATTATATCCAATCCGTCTAACCACCACAGATAAAGAGTTCCAAATATCATCCAGTTGTCCGTTCGCAATTTTCATTATAATAGCGATTGATATAATGACTAACGAAGCGGCTAAACCAGCGATAAAAACAATTTTCGAAACTCCATACGCGTTCTTGTAAATACCGGCATTGATGCGCGCAATCCTTTCTTCTCTTTCTCGGATCTTTCCTTCCCTTATGGATTCAGCCGATCTAGGCTGACCACACACATAGCATTGTCGTGAACTCTCTTCATTATATGAATCGCAAATATCACATTTCCAACTCAAACTTAGACCTCCCATCTAAAGCAAGGCAGAACTATGTGGCAAGCATTTGTCAACAATTGACGTTCTATCTTACAAGTTATAAAATAAGCAAAATAAGCAAAAATACTGTTGCCGAAATGAACCATCCCCACGTCCCCGATTTCCACGATTTCATATATGCTATTTTGCAAAAATGAAAAGGTATTCCAGTAAAGAAAAATAAGGCAGCAATCGAAAGAATAATATTTAGCACCCCATGGGGAGGATCTATCGAAAACTCACAAACGGTTAATACAATCCATCCTATCCAAAGCAAAACACCCAAAACAGCACAAAAAGTGAATCCAGTACGACTGCTTTTGACCCGAACAGGTTCATCAACTGCAACATTTATTCTTGTTACGTCTGGAACCGATTTCTCGGTGTCTGTCTTTTTCGCAATCGGTTGAGACGTCTTAGGTTGACCGCAAACATAGCACTGTGACGAATCGTCTTCATTATATGAGTCACAAATATTGCATTTCCAACTCACGCCGAACCTCCCCCTTTTAATCGGGCTAAAGCTTTCTTAGCTCCGTCATGTCCTTCGTTAGATGCCTGCTCATACCAATAAATCGCTTTCTTCTTACTGTGTAGTACGCCTTGACCATTTTCATAGCAAAAGCCGAGATTATATTTTGCTGAAACATTCCCCTTTTCTGCAGCTTTTGTGAAATACTCAAACGCCTTACACTGATCCTTCGCAACATATCTTCCATAATAATAGCAGTCGCCCAAAGCGTTTATAGCGGGAACATACCCGGCATCTGCCGCTTTCTTATAATACTCATAAGCTTTTTGATAATCAGTTCCTACACCTTGACCGTTTGTATAGCTGAAACCAACTTCATACATTCCTGCAATACTTCCACCGTTTGCGGCCATGAGATACAGCTGAAAAGCTGTATCAAAGTTTTTGACAACACCACAGCCAAAATAATAGCAGTTTCCCAGTTCGACCATTGCCGATGTGTGACCTTGATCAGATGCTTTTTTCAGCCAAACAACAGCAAGTTCATAGTTTTTATCCGTTCCTTTGCCGTAGCAATAGCAGTACCCAAGATTAAACTGCCCCATTACACAACCATGACTTGCCGACTTTTCAAACCATAATAGAGCTTTTTTATAATCTTGAGCGCATCCACGACCGTAAAAATAACAATCGCCGAGTTCGTTTTCGGACAAGGCGTGTTCTTTTTTTGCTGCGGCTTCAAAACAACGGAATGCCAGTTCATATTCATTACGAGAAAGGTGATAGTTGCCTTTTTTGTATTCTTCATCGGCATTCGGAGTTGATGAAGAAATAATTCCACTTAAAACAGATGACAATCTGCTCATCTGCTCGCCGACATCAAAACCTAAGCCGGCTGGCGCAGGTTTAATCGTGTCACATACCATGCATTGCAGTTCATTATCCGAATTGGATGTTGAACACATCGGGCAAATCCAACTCATTTTTCACGCTCCTTAATCCATTGGATCCGAATAGCCGGAAGAAGCGGCTAAAGCAAACCATCCTTTTGCTTTCTTATTGCTTTTTATAACTCCACGTCCTTCGTCATAACAACATGCTAGAAGGTACTGTGCTCTTGCAATTCCAGCTTTAGCGCTTTTTTTAAGCAGTGAGGCCGCTTTAATGTTTTTTCCAAGTCGTTGATAACATACGCCGAGATCCGTTATTGCTTCAAAATCGTGTTTTTCGACATCACGCAAATGCTTTGAATCAATTGTTTTGAGCAAGGATATAGCTCTATAAGCATTGCAATAGGAACAACTGACGTCCATATATATCGTGGCGAGCAATTTTGTGGATAGCGTATGTCCTTGATCAATGGCCTTTCTTAACCAATTGACTGTACGATCCAGATTCTTTGATGTTCCTATGCCCTTATAATAACAGTTAGCAAGCCGATACTGAGCCTCCGGATCTCCTCGTTTAGCAACGGACAAATACAACTCATATGCTTTTCGCTTATCGATTGCCACACCGATTCCGTCAGCATAGCATTCTGCCAATTTCATGCGAGCGGGTATGTATTTATACTCGGAGGCTCTAGACAAAAGCTCTATACCGGAATCAATTTCTGCGCTTTCAAGTAATGCAACGCCTTTTTCGAATAAATCCAACAACTCGTCTTCCGATAAAGTCTTTTTCTTCCTTTCGTATCCGCAAACAAAACACGATATATTTGTTTTCTCATTGGAAGTTGAGCAGATAGGACAAATCCAAGTTGTATTCATACCTTATGAGCCATTTTTTGTATCAAGACCATTTCAACACGAATGAACTGGCTTGAACCGTCTTCTTTATAAAAGCAGTAACCGTTCACACCGCCCATGTTTTTTTGTTCTGAGCGAACATACCCTTTGTCCTTTATAACATCAGTATCAAACTTGATTTTGTGCTCAGGCCAGGGCTTTGCAAAGTCCGATTTGAAAAGGCCAGATTTCTTTGGCTTTTTCTCCTTTGCTTCTTTAGGGGCTTTTTCGGGCTTTACACGAGCAGGCTTGGACGGCTTTGGTGTTCTGGCAGTACGAGAAACAGATTCAGTTGCATCACCAGATCTTGTTGTCGCCGGCTTTGAACGAAAGAGATTTTTCACAGATTCAGTGAATGCTTCAAAGTCAGAAAAAACGATTTTGCATTCGCCAGAATCGGTCTCAACTACTGAAGAAGGTTTATCCATCCCACACACAAAACACTTTGTCTGTGTATCTTCATTTGAATTTGAACAATTCGGGCATATCCAACTCATAATCGATTCTCCTGCTTATTTAAAGTTTTTTCGCCATTTTCTGAATGAGGACCATTTCCACACGGATAAACTGACTTGTTCCATCGGCTTTTATGAACTTATATCCGTTTATCCCACCCATTGTCTGTTGTTCTGTTCTAACATATCTCCTTGCTCTGATTGCATCGGGAATAAATTCGATTTTGTGTTCGGGCCACGGTGAAGCAAACCCTTCTTCAGGAGTAACAACAGTAACCTTCTTTTTTGCATATTTCATAGCAACAAGCATATCAGGCTTGAAGAAGGTCGATGTGGAATCGGCTCTATAGAAATTATATCCTTTAACACCTGCCATAACCTTCTGCTCGCTAGAAACAAAGCCTCTGCTTTTGATTCTATCAAGATCAAATTCGATGTTGTGCTCACTCCATGGTGCGCAAAAATCTTTAGGTCCCAAGACTTTAGCATACTTTTTGGAAAGCATCTCATCTTTACTCAGAGTGCTTTTTTTGCCGCTGTTATTAAGGAGCTCATATTTTTGTTGTCCAGAAACAATTACTTTTTTCAGATTTATAATCCCATCGGCTTTGATTTTATCTTTGTCAAGGATGATACCATGATCCGGCCAAGGTTCTTCAATCACAGGTACGTCAGTTTCCGGTTCGCGTAGCCTTTTCAAGACTTCAGAAGCAGAAGGCCGACCATTAGGATCCAAACTAAGCATATCGCTTATCAGAGATATATATTTAGGGCTTTTTATTGCGGGGCTAAGCTGAAGCTCACAGCCACTATTAAGTGCTATCCAACAATAAATTACCTTTCCCTTTTCCTGACGCTTACGAAGTCGCTCAGTAAGCGATACAGGAGTAGGCAGTCCACCGCTTAAATAGAAGTGAAAGATTAAGCCCAGAGAGAAAATGTCGGACTTTTCGGTCAGGTTCTTGCCCATTTCCTCTCTGTCATCTTCAGCATCAGCATAGGCGCCAAGCTCAGGCGAATAGTAATCAATTGTTCCGACAATC
Source organism: uncultured Eubacteriales bacterium (assembly GCA_934552855.1). Lineage (GTDB taxonomy): Bacteria > Bacillota > Clostridia > Oscillospirales > Acutalibacteraceae > UBA6857. The sequence continues at coordinate 47,816 of CAKTEU010000013.1, forward strand.
TCTTCCGGCTTCTTGTCGACAAAATAGCTACTGTCAAAATCAATAAGCTTTGCTACATAGTTCCCAGTACTGTTTCTGACAAGAAGAACGTTTTTAAGCTTTAAGTCACTATGTATAATACGCTTACTGTGAACGCTGAAAAGGGCTCCTGCAGCAGTCTGCATGAGCAGCTTTTTTACATCAACTGAAAGACTGGCTAAAACCCCCTCCAGTTCATCTTCGTCAACAACACCGTCAACAAGTTCTGCGGCTTCCATATAATGATTTTCTTCGATAAACTCGTCACAAGGAATAACTATATTGCCGCCAGGACCTGCAATTGTTCTAATCGTTGCGTTGACTCTTTTCCTAGTATCAACGAACTCCTCAAATAACTTTTTGTTATGGGCAAAAGTCTTAGCGTCAAGGGTGCCATTATTTAAAGGTGCAACAGGAGTCTGATATTTCTTCAGAAAATAAGCCTTCCCGCCCTTTTTTGCTCTGGCTGTTTGACCGCACTGGCTATTTTTCCATTCGCTTGTTAATTCGTAACCGTGGACTGTCATTTGGCTATACCTCCCATTAACTGTCCATAAACTTCATCATACTTTGCAAACAACGATGACTGAAGTTCGGACTTATTCTTTATTTCATCAGTTTGAGATTTCATCTCTTCAATTATCGCCTTCGCTTCGTTACGCAAGCCATCCGATATAGCTACACTTGAATCGTCAACAATAGCTTCAATTATTGAAACGTATTTCTCATTCCAATATAAATCGCGACACTCCTGAAAAACTTTCTTCTTTTCGTCCTTTTCAAGAGATTCTATCAACTGATCAATGTCTTTAATCTTTGCGAGTTCTTGCTTAAGTTCTTCAAAATCATCCTGAAGGATTCTTGTATGCGCAATCTCAAGATCAATTTCCCCAGAAATTACCATGTCGCGAATCCTGTGAAGATTCTCTTCGTTTCCGGAGGCATGTTTCAAATTTTGGGCAATATACTCAGATCTAAGCTGTGTAAGTTTGCTAATTGCTCCTTGCTTTTTCTTTTTTACAGAATAGAAAAACTCGAACAAAGAATCCATTGATTGTTCGCATTTTTCAACGACATTAATACAAATATCGTCGTAATCCGAATAATCTGTTGGCACACCGATTTCGAAGATTCGACCTATAACAAATCTTAAGCGTTCTGTCGAGTCTTCAAAATCCTTTTTATAGCTTTCCAACAGACTCACAAAGTCTTCAGATTGCTTTTTATGCCTATCATCGATAGAATTAATTTTGCTTACTGCGCGCTTTTCCCCCCAACTTTCTTTATGCTTTTGAAGCGGGAGAAATCTAAAATAATTTCTTGCAACAATATCTTCAACACATTTTGCCAGTCGAATCTTTTGTTGCTTTGCTTCAGTAATTCTGTCGTCAACTTCTTTAAGTTTTAAGGTGTATGTCGGATACTTCCCGTTTTGAATCTGCTCAACACAGAAATCTCTCACTGCGGTTTCTCCTTCAAACTTGGTCTTCAGCCCAGACAAACGAGCCGGTAGTTTGGATGCAGTTTCTTCGTATTCAGAGATATAATCACGATCCAAAAGATCTGACATTTTCGTTAAGTATTCTGAATTCAACTCCTCAAGTCTGCGACTTGCACTATCCTGAAAAGCCTTGAACGAATCGAAGCCAAAGAACTTCATAGCTATCGTGCTACTATCATCGTGTTTCCCATAAGTGAGAAAAGTTTCTTGAATGCTTTCGCCCATTTTCTGAGTGTCCTCAGATTCTAATCCTTTTTCGAGGATCAGTTTCTCAAATGCCATTTGAGAAAGGAAATACCCGGAATCAAAGCATCCGTCGCTAGCGTTAAAAAGAATACACGGTTTTGAGAACTTGTAGTAGTTACATCTAATTCCGAATGTAGCATCATCGTTTGCCTTAATATAGTTTGTCATTCCGCCGTCTTTTCCTTCTTCGTCTTCGATGATTTGACGAAGTCCTTCTGTCTCAGTCCAAACATAAGGTCTGGAATCACCGGCCGTCAGATACAATGTCTCGACACAATCCTCAGTTTCATAATAGATTGTTGCACAAAGAGTGCTACCAAGAAGAGCAAGTCCCGTATAGGAAGACTCGTAAATGAGGTTGGCGTTTTTCGCTATTTTCCTAATATCATCTTTAATCTTTTCAGCAAAATAATCTCCGAGTTTTTTCAAGAAAGCTTCTCTAGCTTCCTGTGACTCGCAAGAATTATAATAGTCAAAGAGTTTTTTAGGATTGAGTCTTTTTTGATCATAGATCATCTCATGCAGCACGATAGCAGTAACAATTCGCGATGCAAAATATCCACTTTTTTTGATATTGTTGATGTTTTCGGTATAGCATTCTTTTACAGCAAAAAGTTCAAAGAAAGAATCCGTAACATACTTGACAAAACGCTCGTCAGAATAGTCCTCATAAACCCCCTTAAAAAGAGTGTCCATCAGTTTATCTTTGTCGAACATATCAGGATTTATCTGCTGATGACGGATAGCAGCAGCTCCCCCCAATCCATCAGCAACAAAGAAAATATTGTCGTCAACATATGGGCGCGCATCTTCTCCTTTGTAAACAATGGTTCCATCGGGACGCTGCTTTGATGATTGTCTATAGACTGTTAATTCCATAAGTACTCTCCTTTATGTTCAAATAATTGTATTAAAAACGCACACAACAACTTATGTACATTTTTAATACAATTAAACCGATAAGACCGGAGCAGAAAATGCAATGCTTCTGCTCCGGTCTTCTTGTTTTTTTAGAACGAGCCGACCATCAGATCAATTGCGGATTGAATATCAACATCGGGGAGCCCAGTTCCTGCGGGTGAAAATGCCGGCCAATATCTGTTCCACGCCTGAAGCTCTGTCCACGGTTCAGCATTGGGAACAAAAGCAACAAGACGTCCGGCGTTTGCCTGATATGTGCTGCTGAGGGTCTGATCGGTTCCTGCCCACCAAGCGCCAAGCTGTGCAATATCAGCAGGAAGACCACTGGGGTAAGACGTCGAACTTGCTCTCTCGCCAAGAGGAAGAGCCGGAGCATCAGAAAAGACAAGTACTGCATGACGACGTTTTGAACCACCGGTCGTCCAGTCTGATTTAAGTGCCAGTGCAATTGCTTCAAGCGCGTTTTCGGGACCATCTCCTCCGCCTTTTGCTTCGATTGAATTTACGAAATTCCTGAAATCATCATTCTGATCAGGAAGCGTATAGAACTGAGATTCGACCATCGGTTCGTCGTCGCATCCGTAATCGCGGAAAACAATTACTTTGATACGAAGCTGAGCAACGTCTTTGTCGCTCTCCTCCATAGAGTCAATAAATCTCTGGTAAAAGGATATCGCATTCCCTTTCACTTCGTCGATTATCGGCGCCATACTGCCTGTGGCATCAATGCACATCACGATATCGACATTGTATTCGCCCATTTGATTTCCTGCCATAATAATAAGTCCTCCTTTTTAGTTTATTTACATACTTAAAATGATCCAACCATAAGATCAATTGCGGACTGAATATCAACATCCGGCAAGCCCGTTCCTGCAGGGGAAAATGCAGGCCAATACCGATTCCAGGCTTGCAGTTCAGTCCATGGTTCAGCATTGGGAACAAAAGCAACAAGACGTCCGGCGTTTGCCTGATATGTGCTGCTGAGGGTCTGATCGGTTCCTGCCCACCAAGCGCCAAGCTGTGCAATATCAGCAGGAAGACCACTGGGGTAAGACGTCGAACTTGCTCTCTCGCCAAGAGGAAGAGCCGGAGCATCAGAAAAGACAAGTACTGCATGACGACGTTTTGAACCACCGGTCGTCCAGTCTGATTTAAGTGCCAGTGCAATTGCTTCAAGCGCGTTTTCGGGACCATCTCCTCCGCCTTTTGCTTCGATTGAATTTACGAAATTCCTGAAATCATCATTCTGATCAGGAAGCGTATAGAACTGAGATTCGACCATCGGTTCGTCGTCGCATCCGTAATCGCGGAAAACAATTACTTTGATACGAAGCTGAGCAACGTCTTTGTCGCTCTCCTCCATAGAGTCAATAAATCTCTGGTAAAAGGATATCGCATTCCCTTTCACTTCGTCGATTATCGGCGCCATACTGCCTGTGGCATCAATGCACATCACGATATCGACATTGTATTCGCCCATTTGATTTCCTGCCATAATAATAAGTCCTCCTTTTTAGTTTATTTACATACTTAAAATGATCCAACCATAAGATCAATTGCGGACTGAATATCAACATCCGGCAAGCCCGTTCCTGCAGGGGAAAATGCAGGCCAATACCGATTCCAGGCTTGCAGTTCAGTCCATGGTTCAGCATTAGGAACAAATGCGACCAGTCTTCCTGCCTTAGGTTGATATGTACTACCAAGACTTTGATCCGTTCCTTCCCACCACGCGCCAAGCTGTGCGATGTTTTTAGGTAAGCCAGTAGGATAATTAGGACAGTCGGATCTTTCGCCCAAAGCAAGCGCAGGGGCGTCTGAAAAGACTAAAATCGCATGACGTCTTTTTGAGCCGGAGGTTGTCCATTTTGACTTCAATGCCAAAGCTATCGCCTCAAGTGCGTTTTCGGGACCGTCACCGCCGCCACACGCTTCAATTCCCGCAACAAAACTGCGAAATGCCGCATTTTGAGCCGGAAGTGTAAAGAATTCGGATTCCACCATAGGTTCAGAGTCACAGATATAGTCTCTAAAAACGATAACTTTGATTCTTAACTCTGCAACGTCTTTATCGTTTTCCTCCATAGAATCAATGAATCTTTGGTAGAACGACATCGCATTTTCTTTAACTTCATTAATAATAGGAGCCATACTTCCTGTGGCATCGATACACATCACGATGTCAACGCAATATTCCCCCATTCCCTGATTTGCTACAATAGGCATCTTTTATTCACCTCGACACATAAAACAATAGTTGTATTAAATTTTCGCAAAACACTATGGAAATACAATTTATTTACAAACTGGCTTCTCCTTCTTGCTTAATGAACGCATCAAGTTCATCGGTATATATTCCAAGTGCCCTTAACAATACCGCAGTCTCTTCATTTTTATCATACAGCAAAACCAATGATAAGAATGTTGTCCAAGTCATTTTGCGCTTTTTTGTTTCGATTTCCATAACGGTAAATCTACTGCTCCCAATCAACTGCGCAAGATCTTCCTGCGATAATTTCAGTTTCTTTCTAAGCACTGGAAGGTTGTCTGCCATTTTGTCAATTAGTTGTTCTCTGTTAGTTGACATTCGACCTCACCTTCGCTTTGTATTCTGCAAAGACAGCAGTGAAAATTTGACTGTACAGATTAGCAAGAGCCAATAAAATCATTGATGCTTATCAGTCCTTTGCAAAGTGCAAAAAACTTGTCGTTATATTTATCGACAGTAAAGCTTGAACATCCGATCAGATACTCAAATAAGCCGTCGCCTATTTTGCTTTCCCTGAAAGACGCTGTCAAACGGAAATCTATGGTTCCTTTTGCGATGTCGTAATCAAAACTTCCATCCGCGAGACCGTAAGATGCTGCGCAGGTAGCAATGGCAAGTTCCATCCTCTTATCTTCTGGAACAGTGAAAGGAAGCCTGGAGAGAACTCTGAGAAGCTGACGTTCTGCATCGACGATAAGCACGAATTGCATCGGAATATCTTCGCCGGCAACGCCGCATGTAACTACAAGATCTTCATCGTGTTTTTGATAATGCCACTCTCTTTTATCGAGGGAAGCGCAGAGATCATCATATACTTTTTTTGCAAGAGCCATTTCGTTTGCTTCAGCCATTTTAAAAATCCTCCCTGTTAATGATTAAGTGTTGGAGATAAAGTCTTCAATGCTCATCATACCTTTGCCGAGCATCAAGAACTTGTCATTATATTCATCAATAGTATGGCAAGATACCATGAGCATATAAGTGAAAAGTTCGTTGCCGATCTCGCTCTCGATAAAACTGCTGGTCAATCTGAAGAACATATGACCGTCAGCAATATCGTAGTCAAAACTGCCATCTACCAACTTGTTATTGACAGCGCTGACCGCAATCGCAACATCAAGCCTCTTATCCTCTGAAATAACAAACGGAAGATGAGAAAGAAGCATAATTAACTGCCGTTCAGCATCAACTTTGATTGTGATTTCCATTGGGAGATCTTCGCCCTGTGCTCCGCAATCAATGCTGAGCTTTTCCTCATCCTTTTTGTAGTGCCACTCATGAGAGTCAAGAGTTGAACACAAAGTTCCATACACCTTTTGCGCGCGTTCCAGTTTTTCGTCAGCCATTTTAATATCTCCTAATTTTTATTTTCACCGCTTACGCGATAAATAGCACTTTACATATAATCATCAATTTGCTTTTTTACCTGATTTTTCTTTTCCTTCAAATCAGACAATTTATTATTGACAACAAATCTAAATTCTTCTTTTCTGCCCATTTTTACAAGTTTGTCATATATGATTTGAAACGCTTCGACTTTTTTTCTACAGGTATGGCACTCAAATATATGTGCATTAACTTTGGACGCTAATGCAAGAGACTCGCTATCAAGTTTATTGAACGAGACGAAATCAATCATCTCATCGACAGTTAGATGTTTCATTTTTTCATTCGGCTCTCAATCAATCTGTTCATACGATTGACCCAATCGCTAATTGACGCCTTTCCTCCCTTTTTCATAAAGAAATCTTTGTACTTGATTTCACCTATAAGTTTATTCTTGAATTCAGCGTTAAGAGCTCGATTGATTCTTTCAATTTGTTCCGGAACAATTACAATCCAATCAATTTTATCTGCAAATCCAAGCAGAATATCTTTCATTTCAAAAAGAGTTTTCTCGCTGAATGCAGTAATGATTGCATCGTTTGATTGGATTTTGGTAACATCAAACTCTATGATGAACAAGCTTTGCGCAAACCACGTTAGGATTTTATATATTCTTGCATCAGACTCTAACACGATTTTAAAAGCTTCTGCCAGAGTCTCGTGCTGATACGATTGTTCGTCATCATCATAAGGTTCGTCGGGGATTTGTTCTTCCTCTCCATCCTCAAATCCTCTCGCCTTATAGTCCCTGTTTCTGAGAGCATTTGCGGTATCAATCTTAATTCTTTCTGCTACCTTAAAAATCCAACTTTTGAACTCATCCGGATTCCTGTTTACTTCGCCGTTGCGATCTTTCCTAACCAAAAAATGAGTTACCGTTGTTTTAATAAGCCTGATAAAAATATCCTGCATTATATCGTCTTCCATTCCTCGACCGCGAAGAACGGAATCGGTTGAACACCAGTATCTCACCCTTGACCTGAGGGTTTTTTCTGCTATGGAGCAAAGCATATCAGAAGACGGGTGAGCGCTGTCGGTCATTTCAGAAATCATTATTTCGAACTCTTCATCTGTAAATGGCCGCATTCGCTTTCACCCGCCTTTAATTCAGTTTGATATATTATACCACATTTTGAATACAGTAGTCAAGACATATTTCGACCAATTTCATACTTTTTCTTAACTTTTTTATTGAGATTGCTTTAACCCATTGTTTACAAGCCCCCTTTCGTTTTCGCTGCTCTTGGCTTTAATTTTTATTCAACCACCTTTTCCGCCGAACCTGATTGTTCCTCATCAAGCACTGGATGCACATAATAATAGTATTCACTCATAACTCTCCACTCAGCCCACGACCTACTATCGCTCTCAACATCCTGATCGTAATATGAATAGTAGTCTTTGCTGCCGCTTATGTAGTTTTCAAAGTTATCTCTATACGCTTTAATAGTTTTGAAGCACGACAATGCCTTTGCTTCTTCGCTAAGATCTTTTTCAATTGCATTCAAAGCATTAACTGCTGCATGCTGGTATGCGTGGCGCGCTTCGTGCAACAAAGTGTCCAAAACGTCCTCTGCCGGATCATTTGCCAGGTGGTCAACACTGATGGTTATCGTTTTGGTTTGCGAACTGTACGATCCGTAGATTGTATCGCGTTCCGGATGCCCGGCGACAACTTTGGGAGAATCGCATCCTAAACTGTTCTTACATTCATAATCACATATTACTTGTAGGATATCAAGTTTTTCCTGATTACTGTATGTTTCCCACTTTTCACTTTGAAGACTATCTCTCACGCTGTTGAATGACTCGATTGATTGAATATCATAGTTTTCAGTCTTATTACTTGAATAGGTATACACTGATACTCCGAAAAAATGAACCGCAACGTAAACAACGCAGAGACATATAACAAAGGGAGCATAGCATCTGTGTAAAGCAGTTTTCCAATGTCTTATCTTCTGAGTCTTTTTTCGTGCTTTAATTGCCTGGATTACTTTTGGAAGTATCCATAACAAAAACGATGCGACAACTATTGAAATAACCGTGACTCTGATTTCTTTATTAACTCTGAATAGTCCGACAAGCGCAATCGTATTGTATGGAATAATAGCATTGAAATACAGATCTGACCAATCCCGATCGAACCTTCTGACAAGAAACAGAAACAACGCTCCAAGCACCTGAATCAGATAGGTCACAGCAATCAGTTTACTTCTCGATGCGATATTGAAAACATTTGCGGCGACCGCTATTTCTGCTGTATGAACACAGATAAACCCATAAGCCAAAGCAAAGAGCTCTGCAAGAAGAAGACGCGTAAGAATGGGTATGAAATTAATTCCTCGATCTAAAAGGTTCAGCTTTCTGTATTTTCTAAAACGAATTTTCCCCTGTTCTTCACTAATCACATAATGTTCTGCTTTGAATCTATAAAATTCTTTATTACTATCCGCTTTTTTTAGAAGAATGTTACCTATCCTAACAACTTCTTTATCAACAGAATTTGTTTCGACACGTATACCCTTCCAAGGACTATATTTGGTTTTCCTACAGACATAGTCGTTGTTTTCATCAATAGCCAACAAATAGTTTTGCCCATCGTAATTAAAAGAGCATAGAATATTTAGTTCTTCCGTCTCGCCGTAATCTGACATTATCTTTGAAACAATTCCCGCTTTCATAATTGAGAGACATTTCCTTTCAAGTTTGAACGTTCATCTTTTTATGAGTATAGGTTTATTTTTCGAAAGTCTAATAATTCACCAAAATCGTCTTCGCCCGCACTTCCCGCAATACTTATACTTCATCGGAATACCTTCTCCACAAGAATCGCAAAACTATAAAGTTTGATCAAGATCAAGTTCATCATTTGTTTCAACATCATTTTCTTGTTCCGCAAGTCTTCCACATCGTGGACAGTATCTCCAACTAGCCAATGCAAACGAATGACAGCATGCTGTCACATATACTTTTTTGTTACCTTCACAATTATTATAATTTGATTCAAAGATATTTTTCAGTATCATTCTTGTCCACACCCTTTTTTAACAAGAGGTAATCCCATAAAGCTCTATTAGTTTCTATAAGGTTGCTTAATTGTTGTGTTAATCTTTGTTAGATTTCAAATTGTCACTTTGCCATCATTCATCAACAATAACTGATTCTCATCTGTTTTTTCGCAAGGAAAAAGCATGCAATTCAAAAAAATCGCATGCATTTTTCCTTCTATGTATGAGTGCCGCGTGAGGCGGCACCTTTTTGTTTGTTAGGTTTATGCAAAGAGTTGATCGAGCCGTTCTCTGCCCTGCGTAAGAGAATACGCATCTACGCAGATTCCATAGTTTTCCCGTGAGTTGGTATTACCGTCGCGGTAAACCCAGATGCTTGCGAACTCCTCACCGATGTGGTCCGTCAGATCCGAATAATCTTCCTCGGAATACGGGCGGTATCCGTTGGCCTTTGCATTTTCGATTGAGCGAGTCGCCCATTCTTTCGCAAGCTCGATATCCGATGTGGCGAACATGACCTGCCCCAAATTGTACGGACAGCACAAAAAGAGCACCCTATGGCACAATATTAAGTTATGAAGCAACGAATC
>CAKTEU010000014.1 GCA_934552855.1 uncultured Eubacteriales bacterium
ATTACTATGAAGGAGGGAAGCGCAGTGCCAAGAAGAGGCCAGATTGCAAAACGTGACGTTTTGCCCGATCCGCTTTATAATTCAAAGCTTGTAACACGTCTTATCAACAGTGTTATGTATGATGGTAAAAAGGGCGTTGCTCAAAAGATTGTGTACGACGCTTTTGACATCATCAAAGAAAAAACAGGCAAAGAGCCGCTTGAAGTTTTTGAAGCTGCTATGGAAAATGTTATGCCTGTTCTGGAGGTTAAGGCTCGCCGTGTTGGCGGTTCAACCTATCAGGTTCCGATCGAAGTCCGTGCCGAAAGACGCCAGACTCTCGGTCTTCGTTGGATTACTCTTTACTCACGTCAGCGTTCGGAAAGAACAATGAAGGAAAGACTTGCCAACGAAATTATGGACGCTGTCAACGAAACCGGTTCAGCGTACAAAAAGCGTGAAGATACCCACAAAATGGCAGAAGCCAACAAGGCTTTCGCTCATTTCAGATGGTGATTTCGTTCTGCTTTTAAAAAAGCAGAATAGTGTGTTTATTTACGGCAGCATAAGCCTGCCGGTCTATATGTTGAAACAAATTTGGAGGTCAAAATGCCGAGAAAAGTTTCGCTTGAAAAAACAAGAAATATTGGCATCATGGCTCACATCGACGCAGGTAAAACGACCACAACGGAGAGAATTCTCTATTACACCGGCGTTAACCATAAAATCGGTGAGACTCATGACGGTTCCGCAACCATGGACTGGATGGCTCAGGAGCAGGAGAGAGGTATTACCATCACTTCCGCCGCAACCACCTGTTTTTGGAAGGAACACAGAATTAACATCATCGACACTCCGGGCCACGTTGACTTCACCGTTGAAGTTCAGCGTTCGCTGCGTGTTCTTGACGGCTCGGTAACCGTTCTTTGCGCAAAGGGTGGCGTTGAGCCTCAGTCTGAAACCGTTTGGCATCAGGCTGACGAGTATAAGGTTCCCAGAATGATTTTTGTCAACAAGATGGATATCATGGGTGCCGATTTCTATCGCGTTCTTGACATGATCAAGGAGCGTTTCCATTGCACGGCTGTTCCCATTCAGCTCCCAATCGGTGCTGAAAGCGATTTCTGCGGAATCGTGGATCTTCTTGAAATGGACGCAATCATGTACGGTACCGGCGACGGAACAAACTTCCATCGTGAAGCAATTCCCGAAGACATGAAGGAACTTGCTGAAAAGTATCATGCAGAAATGGTTGAAAACGTTGTTGAACTTGATGAAGATCTCATGATGAAGTATCTCGACGGCGAAGAACCGAGCATTGATGAGCTTAAAAAGGTTATCCGCAGAGGAACAATTTCAAACGAAATCGTTCCCGTTTGTTGCGGTACCGCTTATCGTAACAAGGGCGTTCAGCCCCTTCTTGATGCTATTGTTGATTTCATGCCCGCTCCGACGGACGTTGAATCAATCAAGGGTATCAACCCGGATACGGACGAAGAAGAATACAGACATTCTTCCGATTCCGAACCGTTTGCTGCACTTGCATTTAAGATTGCAACCGACCCGTTCGTAGGAAAGCTTTGCTATTTCCGTGTATATTCGGGTACCGTTAACGCAGGTACAACCGTTTATAACTCTGTTAAGGATGACAGAGAAAGAATGGGACGTATTCTTCAGATGCATGCAAACCACAGAGAAGATATCGAAACCGTTTATGCCGGCGACATTGCTGCTGCGGTTGGTCTTAAAAATACCACCACCGGTGATACTCTCTGCGACGAAAAATTCCCGATCGTTCTCGAATCGATGCACTTCCCGGATCCCGTTATCCGCGTTGCAATCGAGCCGAAGACCAAGGCAGGCCAGGAAAAGATGGGCATCGCTCTTGCAAAGCTTGCAGAAGAAGACCCGACTTTCCGCTGCTATACTGATGAAGAAACCGGACAAACCATTATCGCCGGCATGGGCGAACTTCACCTTGAAATTATCGTTGACAGACTTCTTCGTGAATTCAAAGTTGAAGCTAATGTTGGTAAGCCGCAGGTTGCTTTCAGAGAAACCATTCGTTCTGCTGCTTCTTCGGATATGAAGTATGCTCGTCAGTCAGGTGGTAAAGGTCAGTACGGTCACGTTAAGATTAATATTGAACCCAACCCCGGAAAGGGTTACGAGTTTGTCAACAACATCGTCGGCGGCGCAATTCCGAAGGAATATATCGCTCCGGTCGATCAGGGTATCCAGGGCGCAATGAAGTCCGGTGTTATTGCCGGTTACAGCATGGTTGACGTTAAGGTTACTCTTTATGACGGATCTTATCACGAAGTCGACTCGTCTGAAATGGCGTTCAAGATTGCCGGTTCAATGGCATTCAAAGACGCTGCAAGAAAAGCCAACCCGGTTCTCCTTGAGCCGATCATGAAGGTTGCAGTAATCATGCCCGAAGAATATATGGGCGACGTTATCGGCGACCTCAACTCAAGAAGAGGCGAAATTCAGGGCTTTGAAGACCGCTCGGGCGTTAAGCAGATCAACGCAAGAGTTCCTCTTGCAGAGATGTTCGGTTATGCAACCGACCTTCGTTCAAAGACACAGGGACGCGGACAGTATGTCATGGAGCCGGACGGCTACAAGGAAGTTCCGAAGTCAATCGCAGAAGGCATTGTTACCGAAAGAGCAAAGAGAGACTGATTTTTTCTCAAAATGTACTTGCATTTCTGCCGCATTATTGGTAGAATAATAACTAAAGTAATTTAATTGCTAATTATAAGGAGGAAATTCCAATGGCAAAGCAAAAGTTTGAAAGAACTAAACCCCATGTTAACATCGGAACCATCGGTCACGTTGACCACGGTAAGACCACCCTTACTGCTGCTATCACCAAGACTCTCGCTATGAAGGGTTTTGCTCAGTTCGAAGCATATGACATGATCGATAAGGCTCCCGAAGAAAGAGAACGTGGTATCACAATCAACACCGCTCACGTTGAGTACGAGACCGAAAAGCGTCACTATGCTCACGTTGACTGCCCGGGCCACGCCGACTACATCAAGAACATGATCACCGGCGCTGCTCAGATGGACGGTGCTATCCTTGTTATCGCTGCTACCGACGGCCCGATGGCTCAGACCAAAGAGCACCTTCTTCTTGCCCGTCAGGTTGGCGTTCCCGCAATCATCGTTTTCATGAACAAGGTTGACCAGGTTGACGACGATGAGCTCCTTGAGCTTGTTGAAATGGAAATCCGTGAAACTCTTGCTGAGTATGAATTTGATGAAAACTGCCCGATCATCAAGGGTTCGGCTCTTAAGGCTCTTGAATACAACGGCGGCGACATCAACGCTCCGGAAATCGCTTGCATCTGGGAACTCATGGACGCTGTTGACAACTACATTCCGACTCCGGACCGTAAGGCTGACCTTCCGTTCCTTATGCCTGTTGAAGACGTATTCACCATCACCGGCCGTGGTACTGTTGCTACCGGTAGAGTTGAACGTGGACAGCTTAAGACCGGCGAAGAAGTTGAAATCGTTGGTCTTTCAGACGAAAAGAAGAAGACCGTTTGCACCGGTATCGAAATGTTCCGTAAGATCCTCGACTATGCAGAGGCCGGCGACAACATCGGCTGCCTCCTTCGTGGTATCCAGAGAAACGAAATCGAACGCGGCCAGGTTCTTTCAAAGCCCGGTTCAATTCATCCGCACACCAAGTTCAAGGGTCAGGTTTACGTCCTTACTAAGGACGAAGGCGGACGTCACACTCCGTTCTTCAACAACTATCGTCCGCAGTTCTATTTCAGAACTACTGACGTTACCGGCGTAATCACTCTTCCGGAAGGCACCGAAATGTGCATGCCCGGTGATAACGTTGAAATGAACGTTGAACTTATCACTGAAATCGCTATCGAAGAAGGTCTCCGTTTCGCTATCCGTGAAGGCGGCCGTACCGTTGGTTCAGGCGTTGTTACCGCTATCAACGACTAATTGATAACCGATTAATATAAAAGAGCCGCTCTTTTTGGGCGGCTCTTTTTTTGACTTCGGCAATGAAGAATAAAAGCCGCCGCAATGGAGAAATTTCACATTGCGGCGGCTGGGTTCATGTTATCAGTTAAATGAGCTGATATCCGTTTTATCTTTGAAGAGGTTGTTGATCTTTTCTTTCAAATTTTCAATAATTTCATCAGCAACAGCTACCGGATAAAACAAACACAAAAAAGCATTATAAGCAAAAACAAGAGGCGCCAAAAACACAACAAGACCCATCTCATTCTCCTCCTTTCATAAAAATTCTACTATATTAGCACATAACTATCTTATCACAAGGAATTTCATTTTGCAACAAAAAAGTAACAAACGGTCGAAAAAAGTTACGAACGGCAAAAAGGTACGGCATGGAAAGCGAAAAAAAGAGAAAAATTATTCGTCATCTGTTTAAAAATCAAAAAAATCAGCATAATTGTTGACAAAGCGTGTACGAAATTATATAATAATGTTACCAATTTATAGGAGGTAATTAATAATGAAGAAAGTTATCGCACTTGTTCTTGCAATGATCATGCTTTTCTCAACCGGAATGGTAGCATTTGCTGCCGACGCAGAAGCTCCCGCAGAACCCACAACTGCTGCTTCCGATTCAGAAGATTCATTTGATCCGATGGATCTTCCGGCATGGATGATTCCCGTTGCTCTCAAGCTTGGAAAGATTGCTCTCAAGATTGCAAAAGTCTTTGTTAAGATTGCAACAATCTTCGGCATCGTTGATAAGGGTGAACTTGTCGGAAAGATCACAGACTTCATCAACGGCCTTATTAAAGGTGACAAGCCGTCAGTACCGCAGACTACTGTAGTTGCTGCTTAAGAAAACAAAAGGGAAAAAGATGTCGCCAATTGGCGGCATTTTTTGCTTTAACCGTCAAAAAAATCAGAATTGCTGTTGACTTTTAACACTTTATTCATTATAATAGACTTACAGTATTATACTTTCCCAAAGGAGGATAACAGTATGAAAAAAGCATTATCATTATTTTTAGCAGTACTTATGTTGTTCTCGGTATGCGCCGCTTCAACAAGCGTTTTTGCCGAAGAAGTTGCAATGGACGAATGTTCCTGCGCAAATTGCACAAGAGTTATGAACGGTTGCCATTGCTGCGCCGCTTGCCCGTATCTTGACGCTTCCTTTCTTCTTGCCTGCGCAAAAGATAACAACGGTAAATACAAGGGCAGCACCTGCTGCGGCGAATGCAGCGGTATTTGGCCGTGCGGCTGCTCCTGCTCCTGCTGCAAGGATAAGAGCCAGGAACCGAACCCCGATTCTGACCCCCTTATCCCCGCAAACGTAAGAGAAACAATTATCAAAGCTTTCCAAAACGCTATTCAGAAAGTTTCTGCCGTATTTGATCAGATTTTTGAGGCAATCTTCAAATTCCTCAGAATTGACGGAATCATCGGAAAGAAATAATTGAACTGTAAACGGACCGCCGTGCTTCGGCGGTCTTTTTTATTCACGGATTCTTTAATCGTGCTTTAAAAAAAAGTATCTTTAAGAAATCTTAAAGATGAATTTTTTTTGAATTAACTATTGACATTATTTAAAGATTAGTGTAAAATATAGCCAGATTGAAGAGAGAAAATGTTCTTCAGTTGAAACTTGGGTAATAAGGAGGATTTTGAATAATGAAAGACGCACTTGTAAAGGTTGTTAACTTCCTTAACAATAACTGGGCTGAATTCGTAACCCTCGTTAAGAAGGTTTGGGATTTCCTTAAGGACACCATCTTCAAGGATGACAGCATCTGGGGTAACGATGCAACAACAGGTGAATAATTTCACTGAATCGTTTTAAAATTTGAAATTTTAAAATGTGAGGCCTGCTCTTTGAGCAGGCCTTGTATTTTTTAACACCTTGTTCACAAAAATTATGATAAGAATCGACATTTTTCGGTTGCTTTGACGTATACTTAAACAGACTTAAAATATTAAAACCGCTTAAATATGAAAATTTTTTGAATAATGTGTTGACATTTGAAACGTTTTGATATATAATTTAGCCATGTTGAAACAGATGTTTCGATAAATATTGTGTAATAGGAGGAAATCACAATGAGCGCAGGCGAAATCAAAACTTTTGAAGAATTCTGGGCAAAGCTTATGAGCTTCTTTGATGCTATCGTTACCTTCATTAAGAAGGCTCTTGGCGTTAAGATCGATATAGGTGCAACCGAGTCTATGAACATTAGCAACATTGAATTCTAATCTTAACAACAATTAAACAATTGTTTAAGGGTACAGGAACCGCTTGTTGCGGTTCCTGTTTCTTTGCGTGAAAAATTATTCCGTCAGCCATTTTATAATGTTTTCAACAATAATGCCGTTGTAATTTCCGGGTGTAAGCTTGTCGGCGGTTAAAGCGTGTGTGGAATAATATCGTAGGGGTCGGACCCGTGCCGACCCATGAAACCCAACCGTTTGCACACCGTAAATTTATAAAAAATCGGTTCGATTTAATTCGTAGGGGCGTCTCGTGTGGCACCCGTCACCTTGCCTTTTGAATGACTTAATTTAAATGCGAGTTTGTAGGCTTTTCTTTCAAAATTTATGTGACATGAAATGTAAAATAAACGGGTGCCTCACGAGACACCCCTACGATTATTCTTCAAATGTTAAAGATTCAAAAAAGCAATCGCTTTCCCATTTAATCGGATTGTTTTCAATATATTCCCATATTTTTATGTAGTCATTTTCGTTGCGTATAATATGGTCATGAAAAGAACGTTGCCAAATGCTGTCATCAACATTTAAATTATGTAATTCATGTGATATTTTCATTTTTAAATAACTTACAGTTCGTGACACCAAACCGGTTTTTGTTTTAATGCTGTTATCGTTTTTAATCAATAAAAGCAGGTGTATGTGGTTTGGCATAATTACGTATTTTTCAATTGTGACCGGAAAAATATCTGGCAGCGTTTTAATAACATTATCGGCAATACGTCCTGCAAAATTCAATCTGTCCGTACCGGGTGCTAAAGCCGGGCGCATGGGGTTATCCCAAAAAAGCATACGTCTTTTATACGTGCAAATGGTTATAAAATATATACCCGGAGTATTATAGTCAAAGCCTTCAAGGCGAGCTGTTTTCCTTTTAATATATTGCATAGCTTAATTATAAAATCGTAGGGGCGTCTCGTGAGGTGCCCGTGAAACTTTAACGGTGGAAGTTTATGTGAATTTGTGTGGTTTGGAAAAATTTATGTGGCAAAAATGGTGAGGAATGACGGGCGCCTCACGAGACGCCCCTACTGTTATAATTCCGATACTTATTGTAACATGTGCCATTCAAAACGTCAACAAAAATTCCGAGACCGGAACAAAACCATAAAAAATTGCAAAAGTATTCCGAAATGGGAACACAACTGCAAATAATTATAAAACTGTTCCGAAACGGGAACACAAAAATAACCGCAGATTCAAAAGCGAACCTGCGGTTTTTGCGTTTTTCAGGCTTCAGGTGATCCATTTTCATAAAGTGTTTCCGGCGCAATGTCAATATCACCATCATTCCAAACCGGAACACCATAGTCTATATAAACATTTTTAAAAACGCTTGGATTTGAAAGCGGCTTAAAGGCCGGTGAGTTCAAAAGCGGTTTAAAATCAAAAATTCGTGTTTCACTGTTGTTGAAGCGCACCCAAAGACAAAAATCATTAAGCGGACGAACACCGCTGACTTTAAGAAGCGGCTTTTGTTCACCTGCATAGGCAATGCCATTTAAAATATACATAGCTTTTTCTCCTTTTATCTTAAAGGCTCAATTTTTCCAAAAGGAATTCCTTGAACGGCCTTATTCCAAGCCTCATAGAGTTCATCCTCGTGAATGGCAAGCCAGGCCTGAACAAGCTTTAATTGTTTAACAGGTATGCTGCCGGACAAAAGTTCGCCGTCAATCCCTATTGAGGCTTCATATTCATTATAATATATATGAACATGAGGTTTATGATGTTTACTGTTGTCATTAAAAATCATTTTAACGATGATGCTGTAAAATCGGCATAATTCCGGCATAATTTCATCTCCTCTGTATTCACATAATAGCATATTATTGCTTTGAAATCAACCGTGAATAAGTTTATTCTTCCGGCAATTTGCAAACATCGACCCATTCTTTGAAGCCTGAGTATTTTTCAAGCTCGGGAATGGTCAGCTCAATTGCGCTGTTGCTGCTTCCGCAGGCAGGAAAAACGGTCCGGAACCTTTTGAGCGATTCGTCAAGAAAAACGTCAACGCCTTCGTTCACCGCAAACGGGCAAACGCCGCCGACCGCATGACCGATAAGTTCGGTAACCTGTTCGGGTGACAGCATTTTTGCCTTTGCGCCGAAAAAGGCTTTGTACTTTTTGTTGTCAATTTTTGCGTCGCCTGCGGTGACAACAAGAACGGCTTTATCACGGACAAGGAAGGAGAGCGTTTTTGCAATGCGCTTTCCTTCGGTGTTCAGTGCCTTTGCGGCAAGCTCAACGGTTGCGCTTGAAACGTCAAATTCAAGGATTCTTTTTTCAATTCCGAGCGTGGTGAAATATGCACGCACTTTTTCTATGGACATGGTGTACCTCCGATATGTTATATTCTTTCAAGAAGTTCGGTCGGTTTAACGGCCGTAATTTTACTTTGAGCAAAGTCACGAATGTTTCTTGTAACAATGAAATCCGCTTTTATGCGTGACGCACAAACAATTTGAAGGGAATTTTCAAAGTCCGGTGCTTTCATGGCGGCGGCTTTTTTCAAGTCATCTGCCCGTAAATCCGCAACTTTGAATATCAAAAAAAGCTGTTCGATAATCTGTTCGGTTCTTTCCGGTGAAAGCTCTTTTCTGAGTATATATACAATGTTCGGAACGGAAACGGCAGAGATATAGCCTTCAATTTTGTTTGTTTCGCAATGCTTCCAAACAAGCGAAGAAGCTTCAAGAAAAGGCTCTCTTGAGCAAAGGACATCGAGAATGACGTTTGTATCAATTAAGATCTTCATGCTTTGCAATCCTTTCGTCCCTCATGGCTTTTTCGTCATAGCTGTTTTTTAAAACGCCGGTAAGTGAATCGGTCAAAAAGGACACGCTTTTTTCTTTTGAAATCAGCCTTGCAACTTCATTGCCGTTTTTCAAAATGATAATCTCGTTTCCGAGCTGAACGGCTTGCAGATATTTTCCGAAATTATTTTGAATGTCGGTTGCCGTAACGGTAAGCATAGAAAAACCTCCTTTTGAATTAGCTAATATAAGTATATGATATTTTGGCTATTTTGTCAATCCGGTTTTTATTAGTTTTTTCAAAGCCGCTTTTTTCATGCGCCATATCATACAAAAAATCAGAGTGATTTTGTATTCTTTTGCCGTTGCCTTTTTTTTCGCTATGTTGTACAATAAACTGATACTATAATCGGATAACTGTATTTAAGTTGACTTAACACGAAAATCACGGGAGTTAATAAATGGCATCTAAGGAATTTTTTGAACTCAGAAAAAAGATAATCGAAAAAGATTTCTCGTCGATGAACGAGATGCAAAAAAAGGCGATTTTCTGCACGGAAGGCCCGCTTTTGATTCTTGCCGGAGCAGGCAGCGGAAAAACAACCGTAATTGTCAACCGCATTGCAAACATTGTAAAATACGGAAAAGCATGGGCAAGCGAGCAGGTGATGTTTGAGCCGTCTTCACGGGATATCGAATATATGAAACGATATCTTGACGGCGAAACCGACCTTTTGTTTGACATTGAAGACTTGCTTTCGGTTGATAACGCAAGGCCGTGGCAGATTCTTGCAATCACTTTCACAAACAAAGCGGCAAACGAGCTTAAAGAACGGCTTGAAAAAATGCTCGGTGCCGATGCAAATGACATTTGGGCAAGCACATTTCACGCTTGCTGCGCACGGATTTTGCGAAAAGACGGCTCTGCTTTGGGTTATACGTCAAATTTTACAATTTACGATACCGACGATTCAAAACGGCTGATGAAGGAATGCCAGCGTCAACTCGGAATCAAGGACGATGTTCTTTCGCATAAAACCATTCTTTCCGAAATCAGCAAAGCGAAGGATAACCTTGTTTCACCGCAGGAGTTCCTCAAACAGGCAGGAAAAGACGTTCGCCTTCAAAAAATCGGTTCGGCGTATAAACTGTATCAGGACGAGCTGAAAAAGGCAGACGCAATGGATTTTGACGATATTATATGCAACGCCGTGCGTCTGCTTGAAAATTACAGCGATGTTCGCGAATATTATCAGCGCAAGTTTAAATACATAATGGTTGATGAATACCAGGACACAAACCGCACTCAGTTCAGATTGACCGAGCTGCTTGCCGGCGGCCACAAAAACATCTGCGTTGTTGGTGACGACGACCAGAGCATTTATCGCTTCAGGGGCGCAACGATTGAAAACATAATGAGCTTTGAAAGCCGATATTCAAACGCAAAAACAATCCGTTTGGAGCAGAATTACCGCTCAACCCAGACTATTCTTGACGTTGCAAATGAAGTTATTTCAAACAACAAACAGCGAAAAGGAAAAAATCTTTGGACAAATAACAACGTCGGTGATAAAGTCGTTGTTGAAACCGCATATGATGAGCAGGACGAAACACGTTTTATTACCGACACAATTGAAGAAAATGTCAGCAGCGGAAAGTATACTTTTTCCGACCATGCCGTTCTCTATCGCATGAATGCACAGTCAAACTCAATCGAACGAGGGATGGTAAGAGCCGGTATACCTTATCGCATCATTGGCGGCTTCCGCTTTTATGAGCGTGCCGAAATCAGGGATGCGCTCGCTTACCTCACCGTTGTTAACAATCCGAGCGATAATATAAGACTTCGCCGAATTATCAATGTTCCGAAGCGGGGCATCGGAGACACAACGGTCAATAAGGCTTTTGATATTGCAACGGGACTCGGCATCAGCCTTTTTGAAGTCATTTCTCACGCAGATGAATATGAACAGCTTAAGCGAAGCGCAAAAAAGCTTCTTGAGTTTTCAGCTCTTATTAAAGATTTAAGCGGCAAGGCGGACGATATGCACCTTGACGAGCTTTTCAAGGAGATTATTGAGCGTACGGGCTATCTTTCATTTTTAAAGCTTGACCAGGAGAAGGGTGCGGAACGGCTTGAAAACATTTCGGAGCTTATCACGAACCTTGTGACTTATGAAACCGAAAACGAAGAACCGAGCCTTTCCGGTTTTCTTGAAGAAGTTGCGCTCATGACGGATATCGACAATTACAATGCACAGACCGATGCGGTTGTTATGATGACGCTCCATTCCGCAAAGGGACTTGAATTTCCCGTTGTTTTCATTCCCGGAATGGAGGAGGGAATTTTCCCCGGTGCGCAAAGTATGTATTATCCGCAGGAGGTTGAGGAGGAGCGAAGGCTCGCTTATGTCGGCATTACCCGTGCAAGGCAAAAGCTTTATCTTTCCCATGCAAATATGCGAATGCTTTTTGGTTCAACTTCACGCAATCTTCCTTCACGCTTTCTTGCCGAAATTCCGGAAAATCTTACCGAACGTGTTGGAAAAAACGGCTTTTCCTCTGCGTCGCAGGGTGCATTCGGCTCGTTCGGACAGGGCTTTTCCGGCGGTTACTCCAGCGGATACTCAAAAAGAGAGAGCGTTCCGGAACACGAAACATCCTACAGCGGCAACGGCTTCCTTTCAAAAAGCAGACCTGCCGCACCGAAAAAAACGCCGGTTTCAACCGTTTCCTATTCTGTTGGCGACACAGTACTCAGCAAGGTTTTCGGAACGGGCGTTGTTGTTTCCGTCAAAAAAATGGGAAACGACAGTATGCTTGAAATTGCCTTTGAAAAAGCCGGAACAAAAAAACTTATGGCAAATTATGCAAAACTTGAAAAAAAATAAAAAAGGAGAAAAAACAAATGAAAACATTCAAAAAAGCACTTGCATTTTTACTTTGCGTTTTGACCGTTTTTTCGCTTTCATCGGTTGCCTTTGCGGCGGAAAAAACAACTCCGGTTGTTGTTGTCAGCGGAATGGCATCGTTCCCGCTTTATGATGGTGAAAGCGGCGAGCAGGTTTATCCGCCCTCAACAAAAGGAATAATGTCCGTTGTGGGAAAATCCATTCTTCCGTTTTCAAAGCTGCTTTTTGCGGGCGACTGGGATTACTTTGCAGAAAAAACCTTCAAAGCCGTTTTTGACGGACTTTTTGAAGTGATTTCCTGCGACAAAAACGGAAACTCGGTTCACAACATCAAATCGCCGTCGTTTCCTCTTTCGGTCAACAACTATCCCGAAATTCTGAACCATGAAAACGAAGAGGACGAACAGGGCGTTGTAAAAGGCCTTGCTTCGGCTCTCGGTGGCGAAAACGTATATTTTTATAACTATGACTGGAGACTTGATCCGCTTGAAAGTGCCGAAGGACTGCATGATTACATTGAAAACGTCAAAAGGGAAAAGGGCGTTCAAAAGGTTATCCTTGTTCCTTGCAGCATGGGCGGCGTTGTCACAAATTCCTATCTTTATAAATACGGAAATGAAAGCGTTAAAAAAATCGTTTATTGCCTTGTGGCTTCAAAAGGTCTTGACCTTGTCGGTGAGCTTTTTTCAAAAAAGCTTGAAATCAAAACCGATGCACTCCTTGAACGCCTTTTCAGCTTTGAAAGGGGAGACATCTTCACTCAAACGCTGATTTCCGTTCTTGAAACCGGACTTGAAATTACTCCGTCGGTGAAGGCGGCGGTTGATAAATTCGTTGCCGCTTTCCTTGAAAAAACGAACGACAAGGCCTATGACGAACTGCTTTCGATTTCCTTTGCTTCAATGCCGGGAATGTGGTCGTTCTGCCCGGACGAATACTACGAAACGGCAAAGAAAGAGATGTTCAAAAACGGCGCGGAAAAAGCGTTTGTTGACCGCATTGACGAATATCATTACAACGTTCAAAAGGGTGCCGAAAAACTCATAACAAAAGCAAAAGAAAGCGGAACGGAAGTTTATGTAACTGCATCATACGGCTATGTCGGTTTCCCCGTGACGGAAAAAGCTTTTGAGCAAAGCGATTGCCTTGTTGAAACAAAGAACGAATCTTTCGGTGCGGCCTGTGCGGCTTACGGCAAAAGCTTCAGCGAAGATTACAAAGCTGTCGGAACGGTTTGCAAAAGCGAAACGCACGCCCACGTTTCAACCGACGGAATTGTTGACGCTTCAACCTGCCTTTTGCCGGAGCAGACATGGTTCATCAAGTATATGAAACACGTCGGTTTCAAAAATAATACCGAGGCGAGCGGGCTTTTGGTTTGGCTCGTTTCAAGCGAAACACCGCTTTCCGTTAACGACGAAAACGGCTACCCTCAGTTTACAGAGTTCAACAACACAACGGGAAAGCTTAAATCTCTCACCGGAAGCGAAATTGAGCACAGCGTTCTTGACGAACGCTTCAGCGTTAAAGCAAGATTCTTTGAATTTTTGCATAACCTTTATTCGCTTATAATGAACCTTGTTGATAAAATCAAAAAATAACAGGAGAAGAAAAGAATGAAAAAAATAATTTCCGTTTTGCTTGCCGCTTTGATGATTTTTTCATGCGCATCGGTTTCCTTTGCGGCGAACGAGACAAACACCAAAACGCCCGTGATTGTTGTCAGCGGAATGGGAACGTTTCCGCTTTATGACACGGATACTTCCGAAAGGGTTTTTCCGCCTTCGGCAGAAACTATTGTAAAAAACATTCTTAAAGTTGCTCCGTCGCTTTCGGCTGCCGTGCTTCTTAACAAATGGGATATTCTCGGAAAATACGGCTCAAAGCCCATTCACGACTTTTTTGAAAAAATGAAGTGCGATGAAAACGGAAACTCGGTTTATAATATCAATCCTACGCTTTTCCCGAAAAGTGCCGGAAATTATGACGAATTTAAGGACAACGAAAAAACAAAAGGCAGTGAAAGAGGAGTCGTTCGTGCAATATCAGAAAAAATCGGCTGGGATAAAACGTACTTCTTTTACTATGACTTCAGAAGAAGTGCACTGGATATTGCTGATGATTTGAACGAAATGATTGAAAACGTTCTTAAAGAAACAAACAGCAAAAAGATTTCGCTTGTTGCAATGAGCTTTGGCGGAACAGTAACAACATCGTATATCTATAAATACGGCAGTGAAAAGCTTCACAACGTTGTTTTTGCGTCAACGGCTGTTTGCGGAACGGATATAGTCGGAAGGCTCTTTTCCGGTAACATTGAGCTTGAGGTTGATGCAGTTCTCAATTATCTTGAAGAGCTTTTAATTAAAAGCAACTTTGCTTATGAACTTTTCGGCCTTGGCGAAAGCTTTTTTGCAAAATACGGTAAGGGCGCAAAAAAAGCAATCAACGCATATCTTAAGGCAGTTATCGAAGCTCTCAAAGAACCGGTTTATGCAAAAGTCTTTATGGATACCTTTGCACGTTTTCCGGGAATTTGGGGACTTATGAACTGCGAATACTATGAAGAAGCAAAAAAACAGATGGTTCCTTATGCAAACCTCAGCGAAAGCTTTATCAAAAAAACGGATGAATATGCTTATAATGTTGGAATGAAGACCGAAGAGATAATCAAAAAAGCCGAAAGCAACGGTGTGAACGTATATTTCATCGGAGCATACGGCTATGCGGGAATACCGATTACCGACGGTTCACGCAACCACACCGACACTCTTATTGACACTTATCTTATGACAGGCTATGCAAAGGTTGCCGATTACGGAAAAACGCTTGACGTTTCGTCTTATTCACACAAAAACGCCTGTGCTGAAAAAACGCATAGCCACGTTTCAACAGACGGAGTTATTGACGCTTCGGTTTGTATTCTTCCGGAAAAAACATGGTTTGTCAAAAATATGAGCCACGTCGAATACGGCCGTGAACACGACAGCGGAAAGCTTCTTGTTTGGGTTGCAACAAGCGAAACGTCGGTTGATGTTCATTCCGATTCACGTTTTCCGCAATTCCTTTCTCTTAACAGAAACAGCGGAAAATGCACCTCGCTGACCGAAAACGTCGAAATTCCTCAGGACGATTCAAAGACTGAGAAAAGCTTTTTGAGCAAGCTTGACGAATGGCTTTCAAAAATTGTTAAGTTCATCAAAACGCACTTTTTCAAAGCGAAATAAGATAAGGCTAATAAATATTTGAAAAAACACTTTACAGTACGGCTCATATTTAGTAAAATATCCGTATAGGTATGTTATAGCTTGCGATATTTTCGGAGGTTAGCGTGAAAATCACGCTAAGGAAATTATATGTCCCTCAAAATTCGTACGAGTACAAATTTTGAGCCGGACGAAATTACCATCACGTCCTGTCCGGCTACAGCAGGGATTTAACGTGATTACCTATCATAATTGTAGCCGGAAAGGCTATGGTAATTGAAAATGCAGAACGTATATAAAAGAATCCTGCTTAAACTCAGCGGAGAGGTTCTTGCAGGCAAAGACGGAAAAGGAATTGACTTTGAAACGGTTAATAAAATTTGCAAGTCCGTCAAAGACTGCGCCGACCTCGGTGTTCAGATAGGTCTTGTTGTCGGCGGCGGAAACTTCTGGAGAGGAAGAAGCAGCGGCGAAATGGATCGCACCCGTGCCGACCACATGGGAATGCTTGCAACGGCAATGAACTCGCTTGCCCTTGCCGATACTCTTGAACAGCTCGGCGTTCCCGTCAGAGTTCAAACCGCAATCGCAATGCAGCAGGTTGCTGAACCCTATATCAGGAACAAGGCGGTTCGCCACCTTGAAAAGGGCAGAGTCGTAATTTTCGGCTGCGGAACGGGCAACCCGTTCTTCTCAACCGATACCGCAGCGGCTCTTCGTGCGGCTGAAATCAACGCCGAAATCATCTTTAAAGCAACGAACGTTGACGGCGTTTATGACAAAGACCCGAACAAGTTTTCGGACGCAGTTAAATATGACACGCTCTCTCACAGCGAGATTCTTGAAAAAGGTCTTGCCGTAATGGACAGCACAGCCGCTTCGCTTTGCAGAGACAACGGCATTTCAATTCTTGTTTTCAACCTCAACGACCCGGAAAACATTGTTCGTGCGGTTAAGGGCGAAAAAATAGGAACGATTGTGTCTTAATAATTTTGCAGGAAGGGGAAATAAAAAATGGACGAAGCTTCAAAAGAACTTATTATCGGTATACTTTTATGGCTTATTCCGACCGCAATCGGTTTTCTCATGATGTTTATACCGTCGGCACTTTATTATATCTTTATTTCATGGACCGTTCACGGAGATGGGGACGAACCGTCAAAACCGTATATTTTTTTAACAAGGATTGCAGGTTTCATTATTACCGGAATTTCGCTTGTTGAAATTGTTCTGTCAATAATTGATTTATGTGGGGGGTTCAAATAATGTATACAGTCATTTATTACATCATCTGTGCGGTCTTTTTGTTCATCGGTCTGCTGGCTTACCGTTCACCGGAATCGCTTTATTATATATCGCCGCATTACTGGTACACAGATAACGAAGACGCAAAACCGTCGGAACTTTTTGTCAAGATAACAAAATTCGGCGGCGTAATTCTGATTATACTAAGCGTGGTTTTGGTTGTCGTTTCAATTGTGCTGCTGATTTTGAACCTTTGCGGAAACGACTCCGTTTCAGCCGGGGACTTTATAAAATCTTTTGTTGAGTATCCCTTTTTGAAAAACAACTGACAATAATTCATATTAAAAAACAGCAAGCAGCTTTTTGTTTTCCGAGACGTTGTTTTTGACCGAACAAATTAATAAGGAGGAAGAACAATGGAATATTTTCTTATCCTGATACCGTTCTTCATTTTCTTTGTTGTTGTCGGCAGCCTTTCCTTTTTTAAACCGGAGCTTTTTTGGAAAAGCACGGAAAATGGAAATACGAGGGTGAAAATTTAAGACCGTCAAAAAAGTATGTAACATTTTTGCGTGTTATCGGCGGAATTTATCTTGCCGTTGCCGCAGCGGCTTTGATTTTCGGAATCGGATATCTGATAATCAATATTTTATCGTAAAATATAAAACAATTCAAAATAATAAAAGGAGTTATTACTATGCAAGAAGTATTTGAAAAAGCAAAAACAAAGATGGGCAAAACCGTGAACGCTCTTAAAAGCGAATATTCCGGCATCCGTGCAGGCAGAGCAAATCCGCAGATTCTTGACAAAATCGCCGTTGATTATTACGGAACACCGACACCCGTAGGTCAGCTTGCTTCAATTTCGGTTTCCGAAGCAAGAGTTCTTGTTATTCAGCCGTGGGATAAGTCCGTTCTCAAGGGCATTGAAAAGGCAATTCTTACTTCCGATATCGGCATCAATCCGCAAAACGACGGAACCGTAATTCGCCTCACTTTCCCGCCGCTTACCGAAGACAGAAGACGTGACCTTGTTAAGGAAGTTCAAAAAATTGCGGAAAACTCAAAGGTTGCCGCCCGTTCCGTTCGCCGTGACTGCATTGAAAAGCTCAAGGCGATGAAAAAGGATTCAACAATCACAGAGGACGACCTCAAAGTCGGCGAAAAGGAAATTCAGAAAATCACCGACAACTGCGTTAAGGAAATTGAAGAAGTTGCAGACGCAAAAGAAAAGGAAATCATGGAAATCTGATTTTTTGAACCACCGGGCTGTCGCCTTTGGCGTCAGCCCGTTTTAAGGTTTATTAAAACGTTTAAATATGAAAGTATTTTTAAAGAAGGAGCCGCAAAATGGAAAAAAACGAGATTGTTTTACCTCAGCACATTGCCATAATCATGGATGGCAACGGACGCTGGGCAAAGAAAAGGGGACTTGAACGCACCGAGGGACACAAAGTTGGGGCGGAAGTTTTCAGAAAAATCTGTCAGTACGGCTCCGATATCGGCATAAAGTATATGACCTTTTATGCCTTTTCAACCGAAAATTGGAAACGCTCCGCTTCTGAGGTCGGAACAATTATGGATCTTTTCCGCTCATACCTCGGTGAAATGGAGGAGCGTGAAAAAGAAAACGAAGAGGCCGGCTATAACGTTCATTTTATCGGCTCACGTGAAGGTATGCCGCAGGATATAGTCGAGCTTATGGATATTGTTGAAACACGTTCAAACGACAAAGACAAAATCCATATCAACATTGCCGTGAATTACGGCGGAAGAGACGAGATTGTTCACGCAGTCAAACGTCTTGCAAAAAAAGTTGAAAAGGGCGAGCTTTCGCCCGACGATATTACGGAAAACATGATTTCCGATAATATTTACACAGCCGGTCAGCCCGACCCGGATCTTGTTATCCGTCCGAGCGGCGAAGAACGGCTTTCAAATTTCCTCATCTGGCAGCTTGCCTATGCCGAATTTTATTCAAGCGATGTGCTTTGGCCGGACTTCACGCCTGCTGACCTTGACAAGGCGATTGAGGTATATTCAAAACGCAACCGTCGTTTCGGCGGTGTGTGATTTTTAACCGTGAAAGAAAGGACAGAAAAAACTTCTGTTTTGGTATAGATAAATGAAAAAAATAAAATTCAAGGGCGAAAGAACCCGTTCAACGCTGATAATCACAGCCGGGCTGATTCTTTTCCTGCTTGCAATATTCTTCGATTTCAGACCGGGCTATACGCTCATGGTTGCCGCCGTTGCTCCGATGGCAACGTTTGAACTTCTTCGTGCGTGCGGCGCAAAAAGCAAACTGCTTTTTGTTGTTTCCTGCGTTGTGAGTGCATTTTCTGCGTTTTATGTAAGCTATGACATTCCGATTAAACCGGTCGGCGTTTTTGTCAGCTTTTATGCGCTTTTGCTTCTTTTCCTTGCCGTTGTTTTAAACAGGGAGATAAAGTATATCGATTCGGTTGCGGCGTTGTTTTCCTCTGTTGCAATTCCGTATTCGTTCACTTGCTTCATAAGGCTCAACGATATTGCAAAGCTCGCGCCGGATAAACTCAGTCACCATGAGGGCGTTTTCCTCGTTATGCTCGCCTTCTCCTGCTCATGGATCACCGATTCATTCGCTTTTCTGGTCGGAAGGAAAATCGGAAAGCACAAAATGACGCCGCACATCAGCCCGAAAAAATCGTTTGAAGGCGCAATTTTCGGAACGCTTATTACCGCAGCGGTCAACGTTCTTTTGCTTTTCCTTTTCTCTTTCGGAACGGGCAAGCTCGGCTACCACGGCTTTTTCGGCGAAAGTGCAATGAAATATCTTTACATAATTCCGATTTCGTGTGTGCTTTCCGTTGTCAGTATGTTCGGTGACCTTGCCGCTTCGGTGCTCAAACGCAATGTCGGAATCAAAGATTACAGCAATCTTCTTCCCGGCCACGGCGGAATTATGGATCGCTTTGACAGCAGCCTTTTTGTTCTTCCCGTGCTTTACGGAATTTATGCTTTGATATACGCTTAACAGGTGAAATAAAATGACAGAAAAACTTTCGATTCTCGGTTCAACCGGTTCAATCGGCACGCAGGCTATCGACGTGTGCAAAAAGGCGAATATAAAAATTACCGCACTCACCGCAAACAGCAACGCCGAACTTCTTGAAAAACAGGCGAGGGAGTTAAAGCCGAAAAAGGTTGCCCTTGCCGACGAAAAAGCGGCAAAAGACCTCAAAGAAAGGCTTTGCGATACAAACATAAAAGTTCTTTCCGGTCAAAGCGGCGTTTGCGAATGTGCGGCGGAGGAAACGTGCGATACGGTGCTCAACGGCATTGTCGGCATGGCGGGACTTGAGCCGACCCTTTGCGCATTGAACGCAAAAAAAGGGCTTGCCCTCGCAAACAAGGAAACGCTTGTTGCCGGCGGCAGTCTTGTGACAAAAACCGCAAAAGAAAGCGGAATAAAAATTCTTCCCGTTGACAGCGAACATAGCGCAATCTTTCAGTGCCTTCAGGGTATGAATAAAAAGCAAGAGCTTAAATCAATAATATTAACGGCTTCTGGCGGCCCGTTCTTCGGAAAAACAAGGGACGAACTCAAGAACGTGACTGTTGCTCAAGCACTCAAGCATCCGAACTGGAGCATGGGCGCAAAAATTACCGTTGACAGCGCAACAATGATGAACAAGGGACTTGAACTTATAGAAGCGGTCTGGCTTTTTGATGTTCCGCCGTCGGAGGTTCAAATTGTTGTTCACCGTGAAAGCGTTGTTCATTCGTTGATTGAATATGTTGACAATTCCGTAATAGCGCAGCTCGGTGTTCCGGATATGAGAATCCCAATTCAATATGCGCTGACCTATCCTGACAGAATCGAATCTCCGGTCAAGCGTCTTTCGCTTTCCGATTACGGCAGTCTCACTTTCAAAAAGCCGGATTACGAAACGTTCCGCTGCATAAATCTTTGCCGCAGTGCAATTGAAAAAGGCGGTCTTTATCCGGCAATTGCAAACGGCGCAAACGAAAAGGCGAACGAGCTTTTCAGGCAGGGCAAGGTCGGCTTTTTGTGTGTTGCCGAACTTGTTGAAGCTGCGCTTGAAAACGGTGTTTCAAAAGATAATTATACGCTTTCGGATGTTCTTGAAGCGGACAGAGCCGCAAGAGAATTTGTTGAAAGTCATGTAAGGTGATAGAATGAAACTTAATTTACTTTTAACATTTTCCGAGGTATGGACAAAGGTCTGGCCGATTTTGGTTGCAATACTTTTCTTCGGCTTCATTATCTTTATTCATGAATTCGGACACTTTATCTTTGCAAAAATTTTCAAAGTAAAGGTCAATGAGTTTGCGCTCGGAATGGGGCCTACGATTCTCAAAAAACAGGGCAAGGAAACAAAGTATGCGCTTCGCCTTTTTCCGATTGGCGGCTTTGTCAGCATGGAGGGCGAGGACGAGGCCAGCGAAGATGATGGCGCATTTTGCAACAAAAAGGTTTGGAAACGGATGATTATCACTGCCGCCGGAGCGGTCAACAACATCATTCTCGGCGTTCTCATTTGTATTCTCATTGTTGCCGGAGTCGGCTCAAGCCAAAAGGACCCGCTTGTTGGAACAAACACAATTTCTCAGTTTTATCAGGGAGCGGTCAGCAACGGCGAAGGCGGACTCAAAGCCGGTGACAAAATTCTCAAAATCGACGGAAAACGTGTGTTTTCCGATTATGACATTAGTTTTCTTATGCAGCGAAACAA
This sequence comes from uncultured Eubacteriales bacterium, assembly GCA_934552855.1. Classification (GTDB taxonomy): domain Bacteria; phylum Bacillota; class Clostridia; order Oscillospirales; family Acutalibacteraceae; genus UBA6857. The sequence goes on from CAKTEU010000014.1 coordinate 21,104, forward strand.
CACCGGAAAATACTCCTTTGTTGTTGAGCGTGACGGCGAAAAGGTTGAGCTTTCTGAAGTTCAGTTTGCAATCCGCACCGGCGGAAATTTTTCATATGACGAAAACTGCGTAATGTCTTCCGTCAGCTCAAAGCTTAAAAAAGCAGGGCTCAAAGACGGAGACAAGATTATTGCGGTCAACGGCGTTAAAGTTGAAACAAACACCGCTCTTATGGAAGAAATCGGAAAAGATACCGATTACACAATTGATTTTACGGTTCTTCGTGACGGTGAGGAAAAAATTTTTGAAAGTGTAAAAATGGCAACGGTCACCGTTTTTGATTTTTCAATTCTCGGCGAAGAAAGGAACTTCTTTAACGTTGTCGGCGGTGCGTTTAGATATACGGCAACAATGTCAAGAATGGTTTATCTCAGCCTTTTTGATATGCTCACCGGAAAATACGGTCTTAACGATCTTGCCGGCCCCATAGGAACTGTTTCTGTTATTGCAAACGTTGCCGAACAAAGCGCACAGAACACCGATTGGAGTTCCATGTTCATGATTATGGCACTCATCACGGTTAACATCGGCGTTTTCAATCTTCTTCCCATTCCGGCTCTTGACGGCGGAAGGCTCTTTTTCATGTTTGTTGAACTCATATTCAGAAAAAAAGTTCCGCCGAAATACGAAAACTGGATTCACGCCGCAGGACTTGTTTTGCTGCTTGTTTTCATGGCGGTTATTTCCGCAAGTGACCTTTGGAAGTGGATTTCGGGAATAGGATTTATGTAAGATTATAACTTTTGCCGTGCTGCTAAAACGCAAACTCAGAATTATATTCGTAGGGGCGGATTTTGTTCCGTCCGAAAAATCGGCAAACACATCTTCAAAAGTTCCGTAACGGCAACTTTGTTTGGAGGAATACCTGTGATTGAAAGAAGAAAAACAAAAAAAGTAAAGGTCGGCAGCATTTTTATCGGCGGAGACAGTCCCGTCTCCGTTCAGTCAATGCTCAACGCCGAAGCGCACGACATTGAAAAAAACGTTCGCCAGGCAAAGGCACTTGAAAAGGCCGGCTGCGAAATCATCCGTGCCGCCGTGCCTGACTTTGAAGCGGTAAAAACGATTGCCGCACTCAAAGAAAACATCTCTGTTCCGATTATTTCGGATATACATTTCAATTATAAAATTGCACTTGAATGTGTTGCCGCCGGTGTTGACAAGGTTCGCATAAATCCCGGCAATATCGGTGACGACTCAAATGTCAAGGCCGTTGCCGATGCTTGCAAAAAAAACGGCGTGCCGATAAGAATCGGCGTAAATTCCGGCTCTGTTGAAAAACATATTCTTGCAAAATACGGTGCTCCGACCGCTCAGGCGATGGCGGAAAGTGCAATGTATCACGTTCGTCTCCTTGAAAAGTTCGATTTTGACGACATCGTGATTTCAATCAAATCTTCAAACGTGCAAACGATGATTGAAGCGTATAAAAAAGTTGCTTCAATGTGTGATTATCCGCTTCACCTCGGTGTTACCGAGGCGGGAACAAGAAGAATGGGTATGCTCAAATCCGCCGTCGGAATCGGTACGCTTCTCATGAACGGAATAGGCGACACAATTCGTGTTTCGCTCACGGCCGACCCTGTTGAAGAAGTTTATGCCGGACTTGACATTCTCAAAGCTGCCGGACTTCGCAACGATACGCCGACGCTTATTTCCTGTCCGACTTGCGGAAGAACAAAAATTGACCTTATCTCGCTTGCAGGCGAGGTTGAAGAAAAGCTTCGTTTTGTTAAAAAGCCTATTAAGGTTGCCGTCATGGGCTGCGTTGTCAACGGCCCCGGTGAAGCAAGGGAAGCCGATGTCGGAATCGCCGGCGGAGACGGCTGCGGCCTTGTTTTTAGCCACGGTGAAATTCTTCGCAAGGTTCCGGAAAATGAACTTGTTAGCGAACTTATGAAAGAAATCGAAAAATTATAAAAGCAAAAACCAAGGGAGAATAAATGGAAAAGCAGAGCTTTATTTCGCTTTTCGGTGAGATTCCGGAAAACGAGCAAGCCGCCGCAGTCTTTTCCGACTGCGGCATCGACAACATTAAAATATATATGGAGAGCAGGAAAATGGAACTTCACCTTTCGTTTTCCGCTCTTGTTACGGATAGGGAAATCTCTTTTGCCGAGGAGCTTTTGAAAAAAAGGCTTGACCTTGATTCGGCTGTGATTTTTCCGAAAATGCCGGCGGCCTCTTTTTCAGAGGCTTACTTTTCTACACTTGTGAAAGCGGCAAACAGAAATATTGCCGCAACGAACGGCTTTTTTGTCGGTGCATCCGCTTCGTTTGACGGAACAACGCTTTCGGTAAAGCTTGCTCACGGAGGTCGGAATATTCTTGAATCCTGCGGCTGCGGGGAGTTCATGGAGCGGCTTGTTTTTGAACGCTTTTCAAGGAGAGTCCATGTTGAATTTTCGGGTGATGAAATCTCACTTGAGGATGAGGCGTATTCTCAAATGATTCGGGAAGCCGAAGATAATAATATGCGGGCAAAGGGAATTGACCCCGAAGAAGTCCGTGCCGCCGCAGAAAAGCCGAAAGAGCACAAGGTTATTGAAGGCATTCCGCTTTACTTTGAAACGGCTCACCCCGTTCTCGGCAGCAAAATCACAAAAAAACCAAGGCCGCTTTGCGAAATCAGCATTGAGGACGGCTCATGCGTTGTTTGGGGCGATGTTTTCGGCCTTGAGGTCAGAGAAACCCGTGACGGACGAAGCAACATCGTCACGTTCAATATCACCGACCGTACATATGCCTATACCTGCAAAATTTTTGAAAAAAAAGATTACTGCGCTCATATTCTTGAAAAGGTCAAGGACGGCGCAACTATTCTTTTGAGAGGCGACCTCACTTTTGACAAGTATTCCGGTGAAACCGTAATCAGTCCGAAGGCAATTTCAACAATTCAAAAGATTCCGCCGATTGACGACGCACAAGAAAAGCGTGTTGAGCTTCACCTGCACACAAAGATGTCAATGATGGACGGCCTTACCGATGCAAAAGACCTTGTCAAACGTGCAATCGCTTGGGGACACAAGGCAATTGCAATCACCGACCACGGCGTTGTTCAGGCATTCCCCGAAGCTATTGCCGCCGCAGGAGGAAAAATTAAAGTTATCCTCGGCATGGAGGGCTACTTTGTCAACGATGATGAACAAAGTTTTGACGATTGGAAAAAGGAAAAAAAGGCAAAGTACTTTCACCAAATCCTGCTTGCAAAAAACAGCACCGGACTTAAAAACCTTTATAAACTCATCTCGCTTTCAAACGTTAAATATTTCCACCGCAAGCCGATTATTCCGAAAAGCGAGCTGATGAAATACCGTGAAGGTATCATTGTCGGAAGTGCGTGCGAAGCCGGTGAACTTTACCGTGCAATTGCAACGGGACAAAGCGACGAAACAATTCTTAAAATCGCATCGTTTTATGACTACCTTGAAATTCAGCCCTGCGGAAACAACCGATATATGATTGACAGCGAACGTTTTCCGAACGTCAACAGCATTGAGGACATTCAAAACATGAACCGAAAGGTTGTTCATGTTGCGGACGAGCTTGGAAAAATGACGGTTGCAACCTGCGACGTTCATTTTATTGACCCTGAAGACAGCGTTTTCCGTGCAATTCTCATGGCAGGACAGGGCTTTCAGGATGCGGATAAGCAAGCACCGCTCTTTTTCAGGAACACAAAGGATATGCTTGCCGAATTTGATTACCTTGGCGAAGAAACCGCAAAAGAGGTTGTTATTGATAACCCCGGAAAAATTGCGGATATGATTGAAGAACTCACCCCGATTCCGAGCGGAAACTATCCGCCGTCACTTGAAGGTGCGGATGACGAGCTTAAAAAGCTCTGCTGGGAAAAAACAAAACGGCTTTACGGCGATCCTGTTCCGGAATATGTTGCCTCAAGACTGACAAGAGAACTCGATTCGATAATCCACCACGGATTCGGCGTTTTGTATATGATTGCGCAAAAGCTTGTCAAGAACTCCGAAGACCACGGCTATCATGTCGGTTCCCGAGGTTCGGTCGGTTCGTCATATGTTGCAAATGCATCGGGAATTTCAGAAGTTAACCCGCTCGCCCCGCACTATCGTTGTCCGAAATGCAAGCATTCCGAATTTTTTCTTGACGGCTCGGTCGGTTCCGGCTATGACCTTCCGAAAAAGGATTGTCCCGAATGCGGAACACCTATGGAGCGAGACGGTCATGACATTCCGTTTGAAACCTTCCTCGGTTTCAAGGGCGATAAAAGCCCCGATATCGACCTCAACTTTTCCGGCGATTATCAGTCGAGGGCACATAAATATACCGAAGAGCTTTTCGGTTCTTCTCACGTTTTCAAGGCCGGCACAATTGCAACCGTTGCAGACAAAACTGCGTTCGGATTTGTTAAAAAGTACCTTGACGAAAGGGGAAGAAAGGTTTCCCGTGCAGAGGAATCACGCCTTACAATCGGCTGTACCGGCGTAAAACGAACAACCGGTCAGCACCCCGGCGGAATGGTTGTTGTTCCGAATGCGTTTGAGGCAGAGGATTTCACTCCGGTTCAGTATCCGTCCGATGACGCAACAAAGGGACAGACCACGACCCACTTTGACTTCCATGCACTTCATGACACAATTTTGAAGCTTGATAACCTTGGCCACGATGTTCCGACCCTTTATAAGCATCTTGAAGACCTCACGGGTATTCCTGTTATGGAAACGGACATCTGCGACCCGAAAATTTATGAAATGCTCACAAGTCCGGCTCCGCTCGGTGTAACTGCAGAGGATATCGATTGCCCGACCGGTACGCTGACCATTCCGGAAATGGGAACGCCGTTTGTTATTCAAATGCTTCTTGACGCACAGCCGAAAAACTTTTCCGACCTCCTTCAAATTTCGGGCCTTTCTCACGGAACGGACGTTTGGCTCGGCAATGCGCAGGACCTTATCAAAGACGGAACCTGCACAATTTCCGAAGTTATCGGCACCCGAGACAGTATCATGGTTTATCTCATGCACAAGGGGCTTGAACCGAGCCATGCGTTCAAAATCATGGAAACCGTCCGTAAAGGTCTCATTGCAAAGGGCAAGGTTTCAATGGAAGTTTGGAAAGGCATGGAGGAGGATATGCGTGAACATAACGTTCCCGAATGGTATATCAAATCCTGCTATAAAATCAAGTATATGTTCCCGAAAGCTCACGCTGCGGCATACGTCAGTGCTGCACTGAGACTCGGTTGGTACAAAATCTACCGTCCGCTTGAATACTATGCAGCTTTCATGACGGTGCGAGGCGGAGACATCGATGCCGCCGCCGTTATTGAGGGCAGAGCCGCCGTAAAAAAACGCATGGCGGAAATCAAAGCCGCCGGAAAAGACGCTGCGCCCAAAGAGCAGAATATGTTCCCCGGACTTCAGGCCGTTAACGAAATGATGGCAAGGGGTATAGAATTTTTACCTGTAGATATCTATAAATCCGACGCAAAGGTTTATCAGATTGAGGACGGAAAAATCCGAATGCCGTTCAGTGCGCTCAGCGGTGTCGGCGAAAACGCCGCAGTCGGCCTTGCAAAAGCGAGGGAGGGCGTTGACCGTTTTGTTTCGGTTGATGACTTTGCCGCAAGGGCAGGGGCTTCGAGTGCCGTTATCGAGGCATTGCGTCAAGTCGGAGCACTCAAGGGTATTCCGGAAACGAGACAGATAAGTCTTTTTGAATTTTAAAACGAAGGGAGAGAGCAAAAACGGAAGTCGAACTTTATGAGGGCGAACGGATTGATCCGCTCGGACCCGCTCGTTCAATCATCGTTTCAAAAGACCATATTTTCGGAACGGATGCGGTTTTGCTTGCTTCCTTTGCGAATATCAGAAAAAAGGACACCGCCTGCGATTTCGGAACGGGCTGCGGAATTATTCCGCTGCTTTGGAGCAAGAGAGAAACGGGAAAAATTTTTGCCGTTGAAATTCAAAAAAAGGCGTGTTCCCAGCTTGAACGTTCACTTTCTTTGAACGGTCTTTCGGAAAGAATAACCGTCATAAATCACGACCTTCGTGACCTTAAAGGCGTTTTGCCGTTCGGTGCGTTCGACCTTGTGACAATGAATCCGCCGTATAAAAAGGTCGGTGCAGGAATTGAAAGCGTGAGCGAAAGCGACAAAATTGCACGGCACGAAACAATGTGCGGCATTGATGACTGCTGTGCTGCCGCCGCAAAGCTGCTTCGCTTCGGCGGAAGATTTTGCCTTTGCCACAGACCGGAGCGTCTTTGCGACGTTATGGTAAGTATGAGAAAATATAAGCTTGAGCCAAAAAGGCTCAGGTTCGTTTCAAAAAACGAAAACAGTGCGCCGTGGCTTTTTCTCATTGAGGGAAAGCTTGGCGCAAACAGCTTTATAAACATTGAAAAAAATCTTTATATTGAAACTCCGGACGGAAAAATGACGGAAGAACTTGAAAAAATCATGGGCGATTACAGGGAGAAAAAGCAATGAGCGGAAAACTTTTTATTGTCGGAACACCGATAGGAAACCTCGGCGACTTTTCGCCAAGGGCGATTGAAACGCTTGAAAACTGCGACTTTATTGCGGCAGAGGACACCCGTGTCACGCTAAAACTGCTCAATCATTTTGAAATCAAAAAGCCGATGATAAGCTACTTTGAGCATAACCGCCGTGAAAAGGGCGAAGTGATTGCCGAACGCATCATTGCCGGCGAAAACTGTGCCCTTGTTACCGATGCCGGAATGCCGGCCGTTTCCGACCCGGGCGAAGATTTGGTTGCCCTTTGCGGTGAAAAGGGGATTGACGTGAAAGTTGTTCCGGGACCTTCTGCGTTTGTTGCGGCGGCGGCTCTTTCAGGGCTTCCTGTCGGACGTTTTACCTTTGAAGGCTTTCTCAGCATGAACAAGCAAAGCAGACGTGAACACCTCAAATCCGTTGCCCACGAAAAGCGGACAATGATTTTTTATGAAGCACCGCATAAGCTTTCCGCAACGCTCAAAGACCTTTATGAAACGCTCGGCGACCGCAGAATTGCAATCGTTCGTGAAATCACAAAAATTCACGAGGAGGCAATCAGAACAACGCTTTCTGCCGCTGCCGAAAGGTACGCCGAAGAAGCCCCGAGGGGCGAAATTGTGCTTGTTATTGAGGGCGAAAGCGAGGAAGAAAGCGAAGTCACACTTGAAGATGCGGTAACTCTTGCAAAGGGGTACCTTGAAGAAGGCCTGAGTGCTTCATTCGCCGCAAAAAAAGCCGCAAAAGAAACAGGTTTCAAAAAAGGCGACATCTATAACGAATTGATTTAAAAAGGGGAAAGTTATGAAAGAATGGTTTTCGGAATACTGGCCGTATGCACTGCTTCTTGTTTTTGCGTGTGCAGTTGCATTTTTTGCTTTTCGTGCTGCGGCAAAGGCATATTCGGCACACAAAAAAAGATATCGTGAAGAAGAGGAGTACATTCTTCGCCTGAAAGCACTCAAGGAAAAATATGTTCCGCTAAGCGTTGAAACGATTAAAGAAGCACCGGATGAAGAACTTCTTGAAGGCGTTGCGCTTGGACTTCAGATTACCCTTCAAAAAACGGACGACCTTGAAGCAGAGTTTGAAAAGCTTTCAGACGAAAAAAAGCTTATCTATACGCTCGATATTTTTACCGAGGATAAAACGCTTGAAAAATTTTTCAAGGAAAATTCCGCCGTTCTCAAATTACGACTTGTTCCTGCGCTTGAAAAAGTTTCGCTTTCGTCTTATGCAAAGCGGATTGAGCCGGTTGCATTGATGTTTGACGACAAAGACGAAACAACGTCGCTTGATGAACAAAGGGTAAAAGATTTTGACGCAGAGCTTGAAAAAGAGGGCTTTTTAAGTCTTATTAAGCTTTCTGCCGCAAAATATATAAAGGAAAACCCGAAAGCCTTTTGCGATTGCAATTGACTTTTTTCTTTCAAAAGTGTATAATAACACCTGTTGTTCAGGTTTGTTCCCCAAAATTTTATTGGAGGCGATATAATGCGAAAGCTTCTGCCTTTCTTTTTGGCATTTGCTATCATCGTATGCTTTGCGGCGTGCAAGGATAAAAATGAACCGACAAATCCCGTTATCGGAACAAGTTCGCCGTTCGGCTCATCAAATGCATCGGATGCGGCTTCTTCATCCTCGGACGGCAATGTCGGCGTTACCAATCCGTCTGCGGAAAACGTAAAGCAAACCTATGTGCTTACAACAACGCCGGACATGACCGTTCCGTCTGTTGCAACAACGCCGTTCAACCCAGCGAACGAGATTGTTTCTTCCGACCCGTTCACGTCTCAGGCGGTTACGACCGATTTCAACCTTACGGTGGCTCCAATCACTGCGCCGGTTGTCAATTCTTCTGCGCTTCCGTCGGTACCCACGGTTACTTCTTCGGCGGCCGGTTCGTCTGACGGCGCAAGCTCCGCTTCGTCAAAAACAACCGCATCAAAAACCGAACAACCGGCAACAAGCGTTTCAACAAAAACGGTCAACATTATGGATGCCGGAGTAGGTCTTGACGGCAGCGGAAAAAGAATCATTTATTCGATTGACCCGTCCTGCGGAAGCTTCAAGTCAAATTCAACTGTTATTTCAATCACGGTTGACGGCGAAGATTACGACAACATCCCTTGCAAAATCAGCGCAACCAACCTTGACGCAAGCGGCTGTCAGCAGATTTTCATTGACCTCAGCGGCGTTGATAATCTTGAAAGCGGTTCAACCGTAAGTTTCAGCGTTCCGGCGGCGTTCCTCACGTCTAAGGACGGGAAAACTTCAAGCCGTTCTTTCGGAAACACGATTGTTGTTTGATTTTATCGCTTAATCGGAAATTATTTAAATCCTGTCTCATTTGAGGCGGGATTTTTTGCTTTTGACAATAAAAAGCCTTATTGATTAATAAACGGCAATTCGATTTGTTTTCATTTGTTTGGTTTTTAAGATAACAATCTGTAATCGACAAAAACGGATGCTGTGTATATTAATGGGCAAAATGTTACATTTTTGTGAAAAAAAATCCTTCTTTTCGGTCAAGATTTTTGAAGAAAATATTGACAATTAACCAACAAAATGCTATTATAACCATGCAATATGTTCCGATGTGCCATTTCGGATTAAGCATCAAAACCGGGTTTTGTTGGTCAGTTAGTGCATTTGCGCTGTAAAACAAAAATCGGGAAACGCCCTTTTAAAATGCGTTTTTGAGCGGCGGCAACTTGACGTATATATAAATTGTATACGATAGACGTTTTGCTGTTTTGAACTTTTTTCGAAAGCGAAAGTTTTTGAACGCATATTTGGTATGGAGAACACCAAGCGTTCGGCCTAAAAGATTCGCAGTGTCGGTCACATCGGAAGATGCGAAAATTTCATCAGAAAAATTGAAATGGAGGAAAATTCAGATGAAAAATTCACTGAAAAACGGCAAAAAAGTTTTGTCCCTGGTGCTCTCTGTGCTTATGATTATGAGCTGCTTTGTCTTTGCTCCTATCGCAAGTGCAGAAGATACTTTAAAGCTTACAGTTAAAATTAAAGTAACAGATCCGCTTTCTATATATTCTGATTCAAAGTATTTCAAGGTTGTTGTTACTGAAAAGAACGGAATTCCTCACGAAAAGGATATTTTACCGGATTTAAAGGCTGGGATAGGAGGCTTTGCGGGAACTACCACAATTGCCAAAAAAAGCAAAGAAGTTGAATTTGAAATTTCGAGTGAAGTTTCTCAGATTGCTATTGTATTTGACCTTCATGCTCCCGGACGCGACCCCAATTTAATTACATTGGGTCTTAGAGCAGAGGCTTGGCTTAGCGGTGGAAAGTCAATTATTAAGAATGGTAGCAAAGAAGCCCTTCGTAGACAAGGTTGGGCTAAGGAAGAAGATCGTTTTAATGGACAACACACATGGGTTCTCGTTGATTCGAATGATTTAACAAACGACAACTATCCGACTTACACCATCAGATTCCTTGACTTTGACGGAAACCTCATTGGTGATGCTCAAACTGTTCGCTTCGGCGAAAACGCAACCGCTCCCGCACTTCCCACAAAGGCAGCTGATAATACCTATCATTATACCAATATTAGATGGAATAAGGGCAATGCAGCTTGGACTGCCGTTAAAGCAAACGCAGACATCAAAGCTGATGCAACTCAGGAAGAGCATACTTACACAGACACAAACTTTGCCGCAACTTGTGAAGAAGCGGGCTACATCAATCACAAATGCGATATCTGCGGTCATGAGTATAACGAAAAAACCGTTGATGCTCTCGGCCATATTTATGGCGATTGGGTTGATAACGGCGACGGAACACATACCGGAACTTGCACCCGTGAAGGCTGCGATGTAACCGGAACACTTCATAAGATAGTTGAAGATCACGATATCAAAAGAATGGAAGCAAAGGCTTCAACTTGCATTGAAAAAGGTTGGGACGCTTATGAGTATTGTACAAAATGCTCATACAGCACCATAAACGAGTTGCCGCTTGATCCTAACAGCCACACTAATGTAGTTGAAGATGCAGCGGTTGAAGCAACCTGCACCAAGACAGGTCTTACCAAAGGTTCACATTGCGCAGCTTGCAATGTTGTTATCGTTGCACAGACGGATACCCCAATGAAGCCTCATACAGCCGGTACTGCTGTAATCGAAAACAAAGTTGATTCAACCTGCTCTGCAGAAGGCTCATATGATGAAGTAGTATACTGCGAAGTATGCCATGCTGAAATCAGCAGAGAAACAAAGCCAATTGTTAAGAAAGCTCACACTCCTGCAGCTGCTGTAAAAGAAAATGCTACAGAAGCTACCTGCACAGACGGTGGCTCATATGACGAAGTGGTATATTGCGAAGAATGCGGCGCTGAAATCAGCAGAGTAAACAAGACTGTTTCTGCCAAGGGTCATAAAGCCGGTACTGCTGTAATCGAAAACAAAGTTGATTCAACCTGCTCTGCAGAAGGCTCATATGATGAAGTAGTATACTGCGAAGTATGCCATGCTGAACTCAGCAGAGAAACAAAGCCAATTGTTAAGAAAGCTCACACTTTCGGTGCTGCTGTAAAGGAAAACGAAGTAGCCGCAACTTGCGAAACAGACGGTTCATATGACGAAGTAGTATACTGCACAGTATGCGAAGCTGAAATCAGCAGAACACATAAGACAACCAATAAGCTCGGTCATAACTATGATTATGCAAACGGCGTAATCGACCCGAGACCGCTTGAAGACGGAACAAAGGGCACAATCACCTATACATGCCTTAACGATGCAAGCCACAAGAAAACAGAAGAAGTTGAGCGTGCCATTTATACAGAATTTGATGCAGCAAAGAAAGCACTTGAAGACCTTCTCGGATATGATCTTACAGATGATTGCAGAAAGGAAATTCAAAACGCACTTACGGAAGCAAACGACTTCTCAAAGCGTTGCGTTGGCGGCTATAAGAACGAAGAAAACAAATACAGCGAAATTTATAAGAACCTCTTTGGTGAACAGCAGGACGTAGACGATGCTACTAATAAGCTCAAAGCTGTTCTTAATAAGTATGCCGACGAGGACGGAAATCCGAAGGACGAAGCACTCAATCATTACACAATCGTATTCAATTGGCACAACGGCTCATCTTCGGTAAAATATCTTAAGAACGAAAAAATTGTTGTTCCTGTTGTTGAAAATTACACAGACACCGCAACAAACTTCACTTACAGATTCCTCGGTTGGGATAAGGCTGTTCCGGAAACCGCAACCGAAGACGCAACCTTCACCGCTAAGTACAGCGAACCCAGAAACATGGATGACGTTAAGGAAGTTATTAAGGACGCTGAAGAAGTAATTAATAACGACGATTACTATGACGAAGACCAGAAGAAGGTTGAAGACGCAAAGAAAGAGCTTGAAGACTATCTTGATGAAAAGGGCGTTGACCTTGATAAGGGAACAAACCCGGTTGAAAAGGACAGCGCAGAAGACGCAAAAATCACCGAACTTGTTGAAAAGCTCAGAGATGCAATCAACAACGCTAATAAGAATAAGGCTAACCGTGACAAGAACAAGCATCAGACCAGCGGTTTCATGGGTTGGCTCACAAGACTCCTTATCCTTGTTAAACACCTTCTCGGCATGGTGTAACAGCTGAATAGCAAAATTTTGCAAAGGGCACTTCGGTGCCCTTTGTTTTTTGCGCTTGAATTTTTGCAAACCGGTTTTGAATTTTTGAAGAATTTTTGAATTATATCTTGCTTTATGTACTTTTTCGTTGTATAATTACATCAAGTATATTTAAGGAGGCGTTTCCATGAAACCGGCTATTACGAAAACGAAGAAATTTTTAGCTGTTATTATGTGCATCTTTATGCTTTCATCTGTTGCTGTTCCGTTTGCGAGCGCAGAAGATGTTGCTGCAAATAACCTTGAATGGCTTGTTGAAGATGAACAAAAAACCGTTACAGTTCCGTCAACCGACACACCGAACACACTCACTCTTCCCGAAGCCAAGCTTCAAAGCGGCGAAGGTGAGATTACTTATTCGCTTTGCACCGATTCCAACGGTGAAAATGAATTCAAGATGCCCAGCTTTGCAATCAAAGATTCTAAACAGCCGATCGTTACTGTTGAGAATTCGTTTAAGGATTACGTCAAGGACTACGGCGTAACAGCTATCATTTATGCAAAGGCTACCGCAAAAAAAGAAGATACAGTCATTGCTTCTAAAGTTATTGCTCTTACAGTTGAAGCTTATAAGGTTCATGTAATTTTCCTTGGAAGATACGGCGAAGAAAAGCTCGGCGAAGGCGATGTATATTACGGTGCTTCCGCCGCCGAAATTGGCGATGCACTTAAAGAAAAGGTTACTTTTTCCGATCCGAACCAGTGGTATCATTACGGCTTTGGTAATTGGTATGTCTACGAAGGCAACAAGGAGGAATCTACATATGATTCCGTTAAGGGCGATGTAACATTCCGACCGTCCGTCAAGAGCATACTTCATACTTTTGACGAAGGTACACCTGTGGGCGAAACAGATTGTGAGAAAGAAAGCACAATTGAATATAAATGCAAAGGCTGTAATTACGTTAAAACCGAAACTGTTCCGGCGGGACATGTTGTTGATAAAGACAGCGAAGGCTATGCAGTAATAGATGCTGCTACCTGCACAACCCCCGGTTCTGCAAAGGGTATTTGCAAAAGATGCGGCAAGGAAGTTACTGTTAAACTTCCGGCTCTCGGTCATGACATTGTTGTTGATGTTCAACCTGTTGCAAAAACCTGCACCACAGACGGTTGCACCAAGGGCGAACACTGCACTCGTTGCGATTATGTACTTAAATCAGAAACGATAAAGTCTACCGGTCATACGAGTAAGACAATTAAAGGTCAACCTGCAACCTGCACAACAAAGGGATTTAGTGATTCGAAAGTGTGCGAAGTTTGTGGTGAAGTCCTTGAGCCTGTAAAGGTTCTCGATTCATTGGGACACGATATGCAGAAAGTAGAGTACCTTGCTCAGACCTGCACCAAGAAGGGCCATACGGCAGGTCATATCTGTTCTGTATGCGGCTTTACGGAGGATGCTATTGTTTACCCGGCTCTCGGTCATAACATGGTAACTGATGTTGAGGCCAAAGATCCTTCCTGCACCGAAAAGGGTCGCACAAGAAGCGCACATTGCACCCGTTGCGACCTTAAAGAGGTTTCAAAAGAACTTACCGCTCTCGGTCATGATATTGAAATTGACCCGGCTTCAGCTGCAACCTGCACCGAACCCGCAAAAACCGAAGGCTCACACTGCAAACGCTGCAACGCTGTTATTAAGGCTCAGGAAACCACCGGCGAAGCACTCGGCCATGATATGATTACTTATGAAGTTGCAATACCGGCAACCTGCAAGGATCACGGCAAGACCGCAGGCAGAAAATGCACTCGCTGCGATTATAAAGAAGAGCCGGTTGAAACCGCTTTGATTGACCATGAATATGCAATTGTTCCCGGTGATGATGATATAGAACCAACCTGCACCGAAAAGGGATACAGAGCAGCCAGAGTTTGTGTTGTTTGCAAGGCGGAGCTTCCCGGTGAGGAGCTTCCTGCACTCGGTCACGTTGATGAAAACGATGACAACAAGTGTGACGTTTGCGGCGAAGAGATTACGCATATTGATCCTTCAGCAAACTGTTCGCATTTCTGCCATTCAACCAATATTTTTAAAAAGATTCTTTGGAAAATTGTAAGATCGCTTTATAAGCTTCTCGGTATTCAGAAGTTTTGTGACTGCGGAGTTGCACATTATAACTGATGATTTTTTGAATGGAACCGACTTAATTTAACAAATACCGCATTGCGTTGAGTTTTCTCTTCGCAGTGCGGTTCTTTTTGTTGTTAGCTTTGTATTTTTCTTTGTTTTGTGATACAATGTGCTCACACTACTTTGCGGAGGAAAAAATGAAAACCATACTTATTGTTGATGATGACGAAAATATAAATAATATGCTTTTTGAAGTGCTTGAAAAAGAGGACTTTCATGTTCTTCGTGCTTTTTCGGGCAGTGAAGCGCTGATGATGCTTGAAAAACACACGCCGAACCTTGTTTTGCTTGACCTCATGCTGCCGGGAGTTTGCGGAGAAGAGGTTCTAAAAAAAATCCGAGACATTCCCGTAATCGTCGTAAGCGCAAAGGTTGCCATTGATAACAAAGTCAATCTTCTTTTAGGCGGTGCGGCGGATTACGTTACAAAGCCGTTCGACATTCGGGAACTTGTTGCACGAATAAAGCTTCAATTGAAAAATGCCGAAAAGCTTTCTTCTTCGCCTTTGCTGACTTTTGAAGAAATTACGCTCGACGAAAATTTGCATCAAGCTTTTGTTTTTGATAAAGAAGTCAAACTGACGAGAACAGAATTTTCGATACTTAAAATTTTACTTCAAAACAAAGGTAATGTTGTTGCAAAATCGGTGCTTCTTGAAAAACTCAGCTATGATACACCCGACTGCGTTGAATCCTCGCTGAAAGTTCATGTGAGTAATCTCAGAAAAAAGCTTCGTGAACAAAGTGAAAAAGATTACATCGAAAGCGTTTGGGGTATCGGTTTTAAAATCGGGTGATGATCTTAACCTTTTCTTTACCTTTTTCTTAACCGCTTTCTTAACTTTTGCCGTGTAAACTGTGTTCATCAGGCAAAAGGAGGTATTTGTTACATGGAATATGTGCTTGAAACAGATGCGCTGACAAAACGCTATCGAAAATTCACCGCATTGAACGGACTTTCGATGCACGTTCCGAAAGGCTCAATCTACGGCTTTATCGGAAGAAACGGTGCCGGAAAAACAACGCTTATACGACTCATCTGCGGTTTGCAGGAACCGACCGACGGAAAAATTGAACTTTACGGCGCACAAAACGGAACAAAAGAGATTTATAAAGCCCGCCGAAGAATCGGAGCGCTTGTTGAAACGCCGGCAATCTATCGAGATATGACGGCAAAAGAAAACCTTAAACAGCAGTACAGGGTGCTCGGCCTTCCGTCGTTCGACGGAATAGAAGAACTTCTTTCTCTTGTCGGTCTGTCCGATTCGGACAAAAAGAAAGCCGGTCGTTTTTCGCTCGGTATGCGCCAAAGACTCGCAATTGCGATTGCGCTTTGCGGCGATCCGGATTTTCTTGTTCTTGATGAACCGATGAACGGACTTGATCCGCAAGGTATTATCGAAATGCGTGAACTTATCTTAAAACTCAACCGTGAAAAGCAAGTGACCGTTCTTGTCTCAAGTCACATTCTTGATGAACTTTCAAAGGTTGCAACTCATTACGGTTTCATTGACAAAGGCAGTATCATCAAAGAAATGAGCACCGAAGAACTTGAAATGCAGTGCAGAAAATGCGTTCGCATTGAGGTCAGCAACATTAAAACGCTTTCGTATGTTCTCGATTTAAAAGGCTTTGAATACAAAATCATTGACAATTCAAAGGCCGACATATACGCCGATTTTCAGGTTACCGAACTTGTTTCGGCACTTGAAAAAGAAAACTGTATCGTATACAGCATCAAAGAACATGACGAAAGCCTTGAAAGCTATTTCATCAACCTTGTCGGAGGTGATGAAAAATGATTAAACTTCTCAGAGCCGATTTTTCAAGGCTTTTCAAAAGCAAAATGTTTTATCTTTTTACGGCGGGTATTTTTGTCATTTCCGCCTATTGTGCGTTTTCAAATTACGGGGCGCTTTCGCCTTCTCCGGCAAAAAGGCAGGAAAGCATAACGGTTTATCCGCTTGAGATGATGCCGGCTGTTGCTTTTTTGATTGCGGTTTCAACAGCATTTTTCATCGGAACGAATTTCAGCAGCAACACAATCAGAAACAAACTTTTCTGCGGCTGTTCAAAAACACAGATTTATCTTTCAAACAGCATAGTTTCGCTTTTTGTTTCGCTGGTGTTTTCCGCCGCTTTTTCTTTGAGCGGAATCGGCGTTATAAAAGCCGGCGTTTTTCCGGCAGGTATTTATTTTGCCGTGGTTTCGCTCGGCGTTGTTTCTGCGGTTGCTTTCAGCTGTATTTCAACGTTTTTTTCTTTTGTTGTAAGAGGTCGCACCGTTCCGACGGTGGTTCTTATTGCGCTGTTTGCCGGAATGTTTGCGTTAACATCGACAATCGGTTCGGTTCTCGGCGAACCGGAATATAATTTGACCGTTGACAAAATCAACGGAGTGCCGTATGACCAAGTTTCGGTTATTCCGTCCGACGCGGAAATAACATATAAAAAAGGACCTAATTTGCAATACTGCGGCGGTACAAAGAGAAAGATTCTTGAAACTGTCAGCAATATACTTCCGACGTCACACATGTCGATTCTTTCAAATATATCCGTTTCATCGGACAAAGACGGAGTTTGGTTTACGCCTCATTACAGCAGCGATGTTGAATTAAAAAAGGCTTCGGACGTGTATAAATATATCAATGCTTTTTACAGTCTCGGCTTTTCGGTGTTTATCACTGCGGCAGGTGTGCTGATTTTCAAAAAAGAACAACTTTCATAAAAACAATGACGAATGAGGGTGAACTGTTATGGATTCTTGTCTGATATTTCTGTCGGCAGGTTTATTTTTTGCGGTGCTTATACTTTCGGCAAAAATTCTGCTGATGAAAAAATCCGCAAAAGAGATTGAGCGGTCAATGAAAGAAAAGCTTGAAAACGACACCAACACCCTCATTTCAATTTCTTCTTCCGACAAAGACATGAAAGCACTTGCATCTTCCCTTAACAGTGAACTTCGTATACTTAGCGAAAAGCGGCAGAAATATATTTCCGGTGATGAAAAGCTGAAAAAAGCGGTCACGAACATTTCGCATGATTTGCGAACGCCGCTGACGGCAATTTGCGGCTATCTTGACCTTTTGCAGAGGGAAGAACACACAGAAAACAGCAAAAAATACCTTTCCGTAATCTGCGAACGTACGGATTCCATGAGAAATCTCACGGAAGAGCTTTTCAAGTATTCCGTCGTCGCATCGGAAACAGAAGGTTTAAAGCCGGAAAAAGTCAGCCTTAATGACATTCTTGAGCAAAGCCTTGCGGCATTTTACAGCGTTTTTTCCGAGCGTTCAATCGTTCCCGAAATCAAAATTCCAGACGCTCCCGTTGAAAGGACACTTGACAAAACTGCGCTGAGAAGAATTTTTGACAACATTTTGAGCAATGCCGCAAAGTATTCCGACGGCGATTTGAAAGTTGAACTTTCAAAAGACGGAATGATAACCTTTTCAAATTCGGCAAAAAAGCTTGACCGTGTTGAAACCGAACGTCTTTTTGACCGTTTTTATACCGTTGAAACCGCAAGCGGCTCAACAGGTCTCGGCCTTTCGATTGCAAAGCTGCTCACGGAAAAAATGGGCGGATTTGTTTCGGCAGAATACAAGGACAAAAAACTTTTTGTTTGCGTTGAATTTCCGGTTGAATTGTGATAAAAAATAAGCTTTGAATCGATTGTTTCGGGCGGCTCAAAGCTTATTTGGTTTTAATGACTCGTTTTTTTATTAGCCGAAAAGTTCTGCGGCTTTCGGTTCTGATTTGCTTTTGTCAGGTTAAAGCGGAAAAACGCCCTTGAAACCGCTCGCACATAAGACAACCGAAAGAGGCAATCTTTTTCAAAATTCTAATCAAAAGTTTTATAACATGAAAACAGCCCCGGAGCGTTTATGGCTCGCAGGGCTGTTTTTTACGGTTGACAAACAGAAAAATGAATGTTTAAAACTGTCGGTTATTTTGTAAAGAATGTGATAATCTGTTTGATAAGCTTGAAAAGGTTCATGAAAAAGTCACGAAGAATTTCAAAGAGTGACCTCTTATCCGCATTGGAGGAATCGGAAGGATCTGTGGGTTCGGACGGCTCGGTCGGATTCGTGGGCTCGGAGGGTTCAGAGGGTTCGGACGGTTCTGTGGGTTCAGTCGGCTCGGTTGAAGGTTCTTCCGGCTTTTCTGCGCCGCAGCCGATGCAGATGTTGTTGTCGTTATAATTGTGCTTTGTGTGGTCAACAACCGAAAGTATTGTGCCGTTTGCCGTTCCGTCAAAGCCGAAAACGTCAGTATATTGGAAAGAGAAGGTTTTGAACATTTCCGATGAATCGGTTTCATAACCCTTGTTTTCGCCGAGTGCGGAGTACCAGTTGTAGTCGGCGTCGCTGCTGAAAATCATCTTAAAGCTTCCGCCGTTAAATTTGAGTTTGGGAGCGCTTTCGTCCTGTGTTTGGGCATAAATGTAGCTGTTGAAAGTTCCGCCGTTTATGTTGAGCTTTGAAGCGCCAACGGCTGCAACGAACGAATTGAACGTTCCGTTTTCAATTGTGAGTTCGCCGACTGTGTCCTCGCTCATTGCCATAGCTCCGAGGTAGCCGTTCATGGTTCCGTTTCCGGTAACAGTGAGGCTTTTAAACGTAATAATACCGCAGGAGTCGTATCCGGTGGATGTGTCGTAAAATGTTTTTCCGTTCATGTCAAGAACAATTCCGTCCCCGGACATAACCGTTACCGGAGCATTGGTATAAACATCATCAAAAAGTTTTACCGTTGCAACGCCCGAAAGAGTCTGGGCATAGTTCATGGCATCACCGAAGTAGTCATGTGTGGTAGTTGTTCCGTCGCTTGCAATAATAAGCGCTTCTGCCAAGGCGTAGCAAACGGGGCAGGCATTGTTTTCGTCAAAGCTGTGGTCCGGGCATTCGACGACCTTAACAGATGAAGAAAGCGAGGAAACGTCTTTACAGGGTACTACCGGGTTGGGAGAAAATGCCGAGACAAAAACATATCTTTTTTTAAGAAGGTCAAATAATTTCTTTTCGCCGGTGCAGTTGATTTTGAAATATGTACCGCCGCTCAAGGATACGTTTGCTTCTTCGGCAACATTGAGATTGGCAATTCTTGCGTAGCCGTCCACTTCAAATGTACCGCCGAGAACGTTTACAGCACCATAAAAAGTGCCGTTCTCAACAGAGAAATATGTGCCGTCGTTGTTTTCATCGCTGACGGTAACAACGCAGTTGTTAGAAATTTCCAGATTGCCGCTATAACCGGTAGTTACATCTGCTCCGCCGGAAATTATAATTTCGCCCGTGTATACACCTCTGTTTATTGTGAAGCCGAAGCCTTTTTCTTCTGCGATGACTTTTCCCGGAACGGAAATGTCACCTAAATTAAAACCGTCGTACTTAACGTGAGATTTGAGAGTGCCGGTATAAGTACCTCCGGAAAGGTAAACAGAGGAACCGCCGAAAGCTTCAATGCTACCGCTGAAAGTTCCGCCGGTGATTGAAAAAATAGTGCCTTCTTTGATATAAATGTTGCCCGAAACGGTATAATCACCTGCATTAAGTTTGAAGTTGCCGGCAGAGACTTCGATATCCGAGCTGTAATCGCCGAAAAGTGTGAGCGTTGCGCCGTAGTATCCCGTGCCTTGAAGGGCGGCAAGGGCGCTTTCAACGCTTTCAAAGTAAATGTCTGTGGCGTTTGATTTTGTTACTCTTGCTTTCATTTCGGTGTCGCAGACGGTGCATTTGTTATCGTCTGTTACCGAGGGGTGCTCGCAGCTGTCCGCCGCAAAAATTGCAAGCGGCATTGCGGAAAGCACCATAACGATTGTCAGAATTACCGACAAAAGGCGCAGGGCGTTGGATTTTTTCATGAGGTTTCCTCCTTTTGTTTTTCTGCCGAAAATCGGTTTAAAACCGAAAACAGCAATCTTTGTCACCGATAATACTATAATAAAAGCTGTCAATATGCAATGCTTTTGGCACAAGCGGTCACTTTTTGGCACAAACGGTTATTTTGCGTTCTTTATCTCTTGTTTTTGTTTGCTCAATGTGATATATTAAAAATAATATAGTTTTGGGCAGGTGACAAAAATGAAAGTCGCTCTTGTTGATGACGACGCCGATTCCGTTGAGCGCCTTGAAAAACTTTTGCAAAACAATATAGGAAATTCCGTTTTGGTCAAGCACTTTTCAAGCGGGGAGGAGTTCCTTTTCTCTTTTGCGCCGGAAAGCTATGATTTTATTGTTCTTGACATTTTTATGGGAAAGCTTACCGGGATTGAAACGGCAAGAAAAATTCGCGAAACCGACAAAAAGGTGAAGCTCATTTTTTGTTCCTCAAGCAATGAATTTGCCTTTGAAAGTTATGAGGTCGGCGCCTGCTACTATCTTAGAAAACCGTATACCGACGAAAATTTTTGTGCAATGCTTGACCGCATTGAGCTTGATAAGCTTGAACTTATGCGTTCGCTGAAACTTCCCGACGGACAGCAGGTTGTGCTTCGGAATATTGTTTATGCCGATTTTTCGTCGCACTGCATGACCTTCCACTGCAAGAACGGGAGCGACGTTATCTCGCGCATTTCGTTTGCGCAAACCGAACCGCTCCTTTGCGGATACTCGTATTTTTGCAGTCCGTCAAAGGGCGTAATAGTCAATTTTTATGAGGTTCGGTCAATGGACGACGACACTTTTTTGTTGAGCAGCGGCGCAAGGATTCCCATCAGCCGAAGAAAACTTAAAGAGGTTAAAGAAGCTTATGCGAATTTTCGATTTGACCTTTTGCGCAACGGGGGTGACGAATGATGCCGCCGTTTTACAGAATTGCGGAAATTTGCATATACTCCATTTTGAACTTTCTTCCGTTTTTGATTCTTGCGCTTTATCCGTTCAGGCATCGGCTCCGTTTTTCAAAGCCGATAACCGGTGTGCTGATAGGCGTTTTGACGGTGATTCAACTTTGGCTCGGCTTGTGGGCGGCGTTTTTTTCAAACGGAAGGGCAGGGCTTGTCAGTGCGGTCAGCACGGTTCTTTATGCCGCATTTTATTTTTTCAGCGTCAAAATTTCATTGGGAAAGGCACTGTTCACTTTGCTGATGATATCCAACACGGCGAACCTTGCCGTTGTCGGCTCAAAGTGTATTGAAGGTTTGCTTTTTTCAACCCTTGCACCGCAGGCGTATCGCTGGTCATTTTCACTCGTAACGTTTTTTGTTGAAATCTTTATGATGATTCCGATTTTCGGATACATGAAAAAGGTCTATACTCCTGCGGTTGAAAAAGAGCCTTCGGGTTTTGAATGGAGATATCTTTGGCTTATTCCGGCAACATTTTATCTTTTGTGGTATTATGAAATCTATGTTGACTCTTCGCAGTCGAGCCTTCATGTTGCGCTTCAGCCGAAGAATGCGGTTTTTCTCCTTTTTATAAATATCGGTGCAAGCTTGGTTTATTATATTGTTGCAAGGCTTATTACAGAGCGTGATAAAAATATCAAGCTGCGTGAAAAAAATCATCTTCTTGCAATGCAAAAACTTCAGTATGAAAACCTTAAGGAAAGAATTGCCGAGGCAAGGCGTGCAAAGCATGATGTGCGCCACCACATTGTTTTGATGCAGGAGCTTTTAAACAAAAAGGATTATGACGCTCTTGAAAGCTATCTTCAAGAGTATTGCACAAGTTTTTCGGATAGCACACCGTTTGTTTTTTGCGAAAATTCTGCGGCGAACGCAGTCATTGCTTATTTTGCTCAACTTGCAAAAAGCAACGGAATAAAGTTTGACGCAAATGTAAAAATACCCGAAAAAATCGGCGTTGAAAAAACCGACCTTTCGGTTCTTCTCGGCAATCTTCTTGAAAATGCCGTTGAGGCCTGCAGTCAATTGAAAAACGGAAGAATTACGGTTCGGGCTTCTTATGAGGCAAAGGTACTTTGCTTTGCCGTTGACAACAGCTTTGACGGAAAAGTCAGGCAAAACAGCAACAAAACTTTTCTTTCAACAAAGCAAAACGAAAGGGGATTCGGACTTGAATCGGTCAAAAGCATTACCGAAAAGTATGACGGCTTTTGCAGCTTTAAAGCGGACGAAAAAGTGTTTTACGCTTCTGTGATGATTAACGAAAAAGAGTCTGCCCGAACGTAACGGATACGAACGGGCAGACTTTGCTGCAGTGAATAAGCAAATCTGTTTTCGGCAAAAGCCGATAAAAAAATTCGCAGAACCTCGACATAAAGGATTCTGCGAATTTTTGAGTTTGGTGCCGGCGGCGGGACTTGAACCCGCACGGTATCGCTACCAACGGATTTTGAGTCCGTCACGTCTGCCAATTCCATCACGCCGGCGTATCATGTTGGAATTATACAATAATTCCGTTTTGTTGTCAAGCGATTAAAACGAAAAAAGGGGCTTTGAGTGAAAGCCCCAAGTTTCAATTTCAATCAGATTGCGCGGGTAACCTTGCCGGAGCGAAGGCAACGTGTGCAAGCATAAACACGCTTCGGTGAGCCGTTTACGATAGCCTTTACACGCTTAACGTTGGGCTTCCAGGTTCTGTTGGAACGTCTGTGTGAGTGAGAAACTTTAATGCCGAAGGATACATCCTTACCGCAGTAATCGCATTTTGCCATCTTCAGCACCTCCTTAAAACTATTAGTGAACCATAAGCGAGAAATATTTTATCAGATAAAGCCCCAAAAAGCAAGTCTTTTTGAAAAAAAGTTTTGGTTCGTTCATTAAATATTTTTACATTCTCTTTTTTTAGTTGACATTTTATGCTTTGCAAACTATAATATAGGTGAATTTTGTTAAAAGGAGATTTATTCTTATGAAAAAGACTTTTAAAAAGACGTTTTCACTTTTAATTGCAATCGTAATGCTTTTCGGCACGGTTTCGGTTTGCGCATCTGCTGTTGATATCAATATTGATCTCAATGCGCTCGCTTATGAATTCAGAGTGAACGAAAGCGGAAAAGCCACTCTTGTCAAAGTTACGAACAGCCTTATTTTTGAAACCGACGTTGTTATTCCCTCAACAGCAACTATCGACAACGTTAAGTATGACGTTCAGGCAATCGGTTCGGCCGCATTCTCCGGCTGCAACAAGATTACTTCAATCACTGTTCCGGAAGGCGTTACAAGCATCGGAAGCAGAGCTTTTGAAAACTGCACCTCACTTGCAACCGTCAACATTCCGAGAACACTTGCAAGATGCGAATATGACGCATTCAACGGCTGCGGAAGAGTTACCGTTAACTGCTACAAATCAAACTATCAGTTCTTCACCGTATACGGCCTTAATTCAAACATCGACATCAATGTTCTTGACGGCGGCGACAGCACTGGCAGTACCGTAAAGGTTAACAACATTATTGAAATGATCAAGGCTATTATCTATAAGATTCTTTCGATTTTCGGAATCAGCATTTCAATGTAAACCCGGTTTAAAACCACGGGGGCTGTCGCATTTAGATGCAGAAAGCGTTTTCTTTACCCCGAAGCTGTATATAGATACTGCGAGCGGGTAAAAAAACGCTTAAAAGAGTAAAAATAATTCCTATTGGATTTAAAAATAAAGCTGTAATTCACGGTATACTTTCTTTTTGACGGCATCCGTAAATTATATTTTTAATTTTGACTTTTTACTCTTTGTTCTGCGCTAAATGCGACAGTCCCTTTTTTATTTTTGAAAGCAAAGATTATTTATAAAAAACGGTTGATTTTTGGCTTGAAATGATATATAATACAAACGAACATTTGTACGACAACAGGAGGAACATCTATGGCAGACAAAAAAACCGCCTTGGATACGGCGCTCGCTCAAATAGAAAAACAATACGGCAAGGGTGCAATCATGCGCCTTGGTCAAAGCACGGAACTCAACGTTGAAGCGATTCATACAGGCTCTGTTGCGCTTGACATTGCAACGGGTGTCGGCGGACTTCCGAAGGGAAGAATTGTTGAAATTTACGGTCCTGAATCCTCCGGTAAAACAACGCTTGCACTTCATTGCATTGCCGAAGCACAAAAGGCCGGCGGCGAGGCGGCATTCATCGATGCCGAGCATGCGCTTGATCCGGTGTATTCAAAGGCACTCGGTGTTGACGTTGATTCGCTTCTTGTCTCTCAGCCTGATAACGGCGAAGACGCACTTTCAATCACCGAAGCACTTGCCCGTTCGGGTGCGCTTGACATCATTGTTGTTGACTCGGTTGCGGCTTTGGTTCCCCGTGCGGAAATTGAAGGCGAAATGGGCGACAGCCACGTTGGTCTTCATGCAAGGCTTATGTCGCAGGCACTCAGAAAGCTCACAAGTGTTGTTGCAAAATCAAACACTCTTGTTATTTTTATTAATCAGCTTCGTGAAAAGGTCGGCGTAATTTACGGAAGTCCTGAAGTTACAACCGGCGGCCGTGCGCTCAAGTTTTATTCCTCAATCAGAATTGATGTTCGCAAGGCCGAAGTTATCAAAGGGCAGGGCGGCGAATTCATTGGTTCGAGAACAAAGGCAAAAATTGTTAAGAACAAAGTTTCTCCGCCGTTTAAAGAGGCTTTTTTCGATATTATGTACGGCACGGGAATTTCTCATGAGGGTGAACTTGTTGACCTCGGCGTTGAATACGGCGTAATCAACAAAAGCGGCGCATGGTTCTCATACGGCGAAACAAGACTCGGCCAGGGCAGAGAAAACGTCAAACTCCTTTTTCAAAAAGAAAAAGGTCTTGCCGATGAAATCGAAAAGAAAATTTTTGAAGCCGTCAGCAACAAAAAGAACCATGAACCGGAAGAAAAGTCTGCACCTAAAGCTGCACCCGTTCCGACTGTTCGCAGTGTTTCAAAAGCAAGGGCAAAAATTGACATTGCCGTTGATGACGACGATTGATGAAAATTTCATATAAACAAGGAAAAAACAACAAAGTTCACATCATGATTGACGGTGAATACAAAATGACCGTTGACAGAGATTTTCCGCTTCTTGCAACCGTTCATGAAGGCAGCGAAATCGACGAAGATGAACTTGCTTTTCTTGAAGAGGAGGTTAACGTTCGCCGTGCGTTCAACAAGGCGAGCGAACTTCTTTCACGCAGAGATCACAGCGAAAAAGAGCTTTTGATAAAACTTCGTCAAAAAGGTTTTGCCGAAGGGGCACAGGCGGCAATTGAAAAGCTTCGCAATTACGGCTATGTCAATGACGAACGTTTTGCTTTTTCTTATGCCTCGGAGCTTCAAAGGCTAAAGCGCTTCGGAAAGTGCAGAATTGAACAGGAGCTTTTTAAAAAGGGCATTGACCGCGAAATTGTTTCAGAAGTTCTTGACTCTCTTGAATTTGATGAAAACGAACTTTGCGAACTTATAATAAGAAAATATTACAGAAATTTAGAAACGGAAAAGGGCGTTCAAAAAACAATCAACGCCCTTCTTCGTGCAGGATACGGATTTGGCGAGATTAAAGATGCACTCTCGCAAATTTCCGAAAACAAAGGAGAATTTTTTGATGAATGAAAAAATTGCTTTGATATCTCTCGGCTGCCCGAAGAACCAGGTTGACGCAGAAGCAATGCTTGCACTTTTAAAGCAGAACGGCTTTGTCATTTCGCCCGAAGTTGAGGGTGCAGATCTTGTGATTGTCAACACCTGCGGCTTTATTGAGGAGGCGAAAAAGGAAGCGATTGAAACGATTCTTTCCGTTTCCGAACTCAAAAAGCAGGGGCTTGTCGGTGCACTGCTTGTTACCGGATGCCTTGCGCAGAGATATAAAAGCGAGGTCATTGAAGAAATCCCCGAGATTGACGGAATTATCGGAATCGGCAAAAACGGCGATATTGCCGAAATTTGCCGTGAGGTTCTTTCAAAAAAGCGTGTTTGCGAATTTCCGAGTAAGCTTTCGCTTCCGATTGACGGCGACAGAATCCTTTCAACGCCGCATCATTTTGCATATCTTAAAATTGCCGAGGGCTGTTCAAACTGTTGCTCTTATTGCGCCATTCCCGCAATAAGAGGAAAGCTTCGCAGCAGAACAATGGAAAGCATTCTTGAAGAAGCAAAAAATCTTGCATCTTCCGGTGTAAAAGAAGTTGCCGTCATCGCTCAGGATATCACACGTTACGGCACTGATAATTACGGCGAATTTATGCTTGCAAAGCTTCTCAAAGAGCTTTGCAAAATTGACGGCATCGAATGGATTCGTCTGCTTTACTGCTATCCCGAATGTATGACGGATGAGCTGATTGACACGATTGCAGAGGAAGAAAAAATCTGCAAGTATATTGACCTTCCGCTTCAGCACGCCGATGCCGGCGTTCTCAAACGAATGAACCGCACCGGCAACGAAAAGTCGCTTCTTGCGCTTGTTCAAAAGCTTCGTAAGCGTATCCCCAGCGTAATCATCAGAACAACCGTTATGGTCGGTTTTCCCGGCGAGACAGAAGAGAATTTTGAAACGCTTTCACGTTTTGTTGAAGAAGCAAGATTTGACCGCCTCGGCTGCTTTGCGTTTTCTCCGGAGGAGGGGACTCTTGCCGCAAAGATGAAAGATCAGATTGAGCCTGAGGTCAAAGAACACCGTGCAGAGCTTATCATGGAGCAGCAGTACCGAATTTTTGAGGAAAAACAAAACGAAAAGATCGGAAAAACGTTCAAGGTTATTGTTGACGGCTTTGACGAAGAAAACCTTTTCTATACCGGCAGAACATATATGGATTGCCTTGAAATTGACAGCATTGTCATAATTTCAACGGAGGAAGAGCTTCTTCCCGGCGAGTTTGTTTCTGTCAAAATTATTGCTACGGAGGATTGCGACCTTGTTGGCGAGGTTGTGACCGCCTGAAAAGCAGAGGTTGTCTGATTTCTTTCGGCGGTCTTTTCGCAAAAAATTATTATGAAACAGAGTAAAAAAGAAAAAAAGCTCAACACACCGAACCGTCTGACTCTTTTGAGAATTGCGCTTGCGCCGGTGTTCCTTGTGCTTCTCATCATGGACGTTCCGCACGCAAACCTTTATGCGCTGATTGTTTTTTGTGCTGCGTCGATTACAGATTTTATTGACGGAAAACTTGCAAGAAGCACAAACCAGGTCACTTCACTCGGAAAACTTCTTGACCCGCTTGCCGATAAAATGCTTATCACGGCGGCACTTCTTGCGCTCATGCTCAAAGGACAATGCAACATTTTCACGGCGTTCGTCATTCTTCTTCGGGAGTACACCGTTACGGGAGTACGCATGATTGCGCTGACGGACGGAATTGTTATTCCGGCGAACATTTTCGGAAAAATCAAAACCGCATCGCAAATGATTTTTATTGCACTGATAATTGCGCTCAACGAATGGTTGTACCTCGGAAAAACTCTGCCGTTTGATTTGCCTTTGTTTTCAAACGTTATGCTTGCGTTTACGGCGGTTGTTGCCGTTCTTTCCGGCATAATATACATAAGGCAGGCGGCAAAAAAAATAAATTTTTTAGAAAACAAGTAGTGCAATTTTTGAAAAGTTGTAGTATAATAATACGGAAGATATTATAAAGGCGATGACAGGGAGAAGTAAAAGCTTTCCTGCGCTTTCAGAGAGGAACCGGTTGGTGAAAGGTTTCGGCGCAAAGTTTTGAAATGCACCCTTGAGCTTCGCAGGGGAAAAGAAGAGTATCCTGCGGCGTATGCCCGCGTTAAAGGCAAAGCGGCTTTTGGTTTTTTGAAAGTCACCTGAGTAACAAACAGGAGTGGAACCGCGTTTTTTGCGCCTCCGTGGGTTTTCCCGCGGGGGCTTTTTTAATATTTGAAAAGTTTTTTTGAAAGAGGAAAGCGGATAAATCATTTTAACAGAAGGAGAATTCCATGTTTGAAAGATTTAAAGAAGATATTCAATGCGTAAAAGACCGTGACCCGGCGGCAAGAAGCACAGTCGAAATCATGCTTCTTTATCCGGGCTTCAAGGCGGTGAGGATGTATCGCAAATCGCATTGGCTTTTTGAACACAAACTGTTCTTTCTTGCCCGTTATGTTTCACAGCGCTGCGTAAGAAAAACAAATATAGAAATTCACCCCGGCGCACAGATAGGAAAACGTTTTTTTATTGACCACGGAACCGGAGTTGTAATCGGCGAAACGGCAGTTGTAGGCGACGATGTGACAATTTATCAGGGTGTAACGCTTGGCGGTACGGGAAAAGACACCGGAAAACGCCACCCGACAATCGGCAATAATGTTCTTATCGGTGCCGGTTCAAAGGTGCTCGGTCCGTTTAAAATCGGTGACAATTCAAACGTTGCCGCAGGGTCGGTTGTGCTTTCCGAAATTCCGCCGAACTCAACCGCAGTCGGTTCACCGGCGAGGGTAGTTAAACGCAACGGAAAGCGAGTTGACCGCCTTGACCAGGTGCATATCCCCGACCCGGTTGCACAGGAGCTTTGCATTATGCGCTCCAAAATTGAAAAGCTTGAAAAAATGCTTGAAAAGGAAATGAAAAAGAATCAAACAGACAATAATACAGAAGGGAAGAAAACAAAATGAAAGTTTTTAACACTCTGACAAGAAAAAAAGAGGAACTTGTTCCGATTAACGAAGGCGAATTTAAAATCTATGCCTGCGGTCCTACCGTATATAATTTTATCCACATCGGCAACGCCCGTCCGCTCTGCGTTTTTGACGTTCTTCGCCGCTATCTCGAATATATGGGTAACAAGGTTACCTTTGTTCAGAATTTTACCGATATCGACGATAAAATTATCCGCCGTGCCAACGAAGAGGGCGTGACATATAAGGATATCACCGAAAAATATATTAAAGAATTTTGGATTGACGCAAAGGGCATGAACATCCGTGAAGCTACCGTTCACCCGAAGGCAACCGAAAATATTGACGAAATCATCGATATTGTTTCGTCGCTTATCGAAAAAGGTTACGCTTATGCCGTTGACGGCGACGTATATTTCAGCACAAAAAAGTTCAAGGAATACGGCAAGCTTTCGCATCAGCCGCTTGAGGACCTTGAAGCCGGCGCAAGAATCAATGTCGGCGAAGTTAAAAAAGACCCGATGGATTTTGCACTTTGGAAAGGCGCAAAGCCCGGCGAACCTTATTGGGAGTCCCCGTGGGGTCACGGCAGACCCGGCTGGCACATTGAATGTTCAGCAATGGTAAGGCGATATCTCGGCGAAACGATTGACATTCACTGCGGTGGTCAGGATCTTATTTTCCCGCATCACGAAAACGAAATCGCACAAAGCGAATGCTGCAACGGCGTTCCGTTTGCAAATTACTGGATGCACAACGGCTTCATCACCGTTGACAAGGTTAAAATGTCAAAATCGCTCGGCAATTTCTTCACGGTTCGTGATGTTGCAGAACAGTTCGGTTATGAACCGATTCGCTTTTTGATGCTTTCCTGCCAGTACAGAAGCCCGATAAATTACAGCTTTGACGCAATCGAACAGTGCAAGGCCTCTCTTGAAAGAATGTATACCTGCCGCAACAACCTTGACTTTGCGCTCAAAAATGCGGTTGATGAAGCCGGCGAGGATGACGGCGAAATCATGATGCTCATCGACAAACGCCGCAAGGATTTTGTTGACGCAATGGAGGACGACCTTAACACGGCGGATGCAATCGGTGTGATTTTTGAACTTGTCCGTGATATTAACACAAACGTTAACGAAGGTGTTCAAAGCAAATCAATTGTTGAATATGCAGCAGAGGCTCTTGACGAACTCACCGGCGTTCTCGGCCTGCTTTATAACAGGAAGGGCGAAGAAAGCCTTGACGAAGAAGTTGAACGTCTTATTGAAGAAAGAAACGCAGCAAGAAAAGCAAAGAACTGGGCCGAAGCCGACAGAATCCGTGACGATCTTAAGGCAAGAGGCATTGTTCTTGAGGATACCGCACAGGGTGTAAAATGGCACAAAGCATAAAATAAGAGGGACGAAAAAATGATAACTTCTGAAAGTCCCATAGCCGTTATTGACTCCGGAGTCGGCGGAGTCAGTGTTCTCAAACGGCTGTGGCAGCTTATGCCGAACGAAAGATATATTTACTTCGGTGATTCAAAAAATGCGCCTTACGGCGTTAAACCGACCGACAAAATCCGCAAATTGACATTTGATATGGCGGAAAAGCTGATAAAGAGTGGTGCCAAGGCCCTTGTTATTGCCTGCAACACCGCAACGGCTGCTGCTGCCGCCGATCTTCGGGCAAAGTATCCGTCGTTTCCGATAATCGGGCTTGAGCCGGCGCTCAAGCCTGCGGCTCTTTCCGGCGACCATCCGACCGTTCTTGTTATGGCTACGGAGCTTACGCTGCGTGAAAAAAAGTTTGCCGCTTTGGTTTCACGTTTTGAAAACGAAGCAGAAATTATCGGGCTTCCGGCTCCCGAAATAGTTTTGCTTGTTGAAAGCGGAAAAAGCGACAGCAGAGAAATGGATGAATATCTGAAAAAGCTTTTTTTGCCGTTTAAAGATAAAAACGAATTGCGCATTGTTCTCGGCTGCACGCATTTTCCGTTTGCAAAAAAGTCGATTCTTCGGATTATCGGAAATGAGGTTCCGCTTTTTGACGGAGCGTTCGGAGCGGCAAAACATACAAAAGAGTTGCTTGAAGAAAAAAATCTTCTCAGAGACGAAAACGTAAAGGGCGAGATTATTTTTGAAAACAGCGACGAAAGCCATATTGCACTTTCAAAAAGGCTGTTTGAAGAACTTGAATAAAGGCGATTGAAAGGGGAAAATCAATGCTCGGAATTGTTGATGTCGGCGGCGGAATGAGATGCGTTTACTCCGCCGGAATTTACGACTGCTTTCTCGATAACAAAATTATGATACCGTGTCAGGTAGGCGTTTCTGCCGGCAGTGCAAACCTTATCACATATGCCTGCTCCCAGCGGGGAAGAACCTATGAGTTTTACACAGACTTTGCAAAAAGGCCGGAGTTTATGAGTATGGAAAACCTCAGAAAAACCGGTTCGTTCATCGGGCTTGACTATATTTATTCCGACCTTTCAAATACCGGCGGAGATTCTCCGCTTGAGTATGATGCATTCGCTTCTTCGGGCGTAAAGTTTTTTGTCGGTGCAACAAGGGCAGTTGACGGCGAGGCACATTTTTTCACGAACGATGACATCAAAAAGGACGATTACAAAGTCCTTAAAGCCTCGTGCTGTATTCCTGCGGTCTGCAAGCCGTATAACATTGACGGAACCGATTATTACGACGGCGGCATAGCTTCGCCGATTCCGTTTCAAAAAGCGTTTGACGAAGGCTGCGATAAAGTTATTGTTGTTTTGACAAAGCCGAGAAAGGATTATCTTATCCCGTTCGGAAAAAAGACTTTGACTAATATTATTCTTCACAAAACGCCGTATATGATTAAGCAAATTCAGTCGCTCCACACTCGCTGCGAGGTGCTTCTTAGCGAGATGGAAAAGCTTGAAAAGGAAGGCAAGCTTCTTGTTATTGAGCCGAAAGATTGCTTTGGCGTTGACACATTGACAAGAGACAGCAATAACATGGCCGCCCTTTATGACGAAGGCTATGAGGACGCAAAAAAGGCACTCAAAACAGATTTCTTTTCGGAATTGAAGGTGTAATAAATGAAAGAAAAAGTTATAGGAAACACAATTGTTCTTCGCCTTGAAATCGGCGAAGAAATTGTTGAAAGCGTGAAGGACGTTTGTACCCGTCATAATGTTAAGGCGGCTTACATCACCGGAATCGGCGCACTCAAAAAGGCGGTTGTCGGCGTGTTCAACATGGACACAAAGGTGTATAAATCGAATGAATACATCTGCTTTACGGAGCTTACCGCTCTTTGCGGAAATGCAAGCGTTATGGATGGCAGCAGCTATATTCATCTTCATGCGTCCCTTGCGGATGAAAACGGCCATGCTTTCGGCGGTCACCTCAATGAGGGCGTGATAGGCGCAACGGCAGAAATTTTTATCACCGTTCTTGACGGAACAATTGAGAGGGTACACTGTGACGAAACGGGACTCAATGTCTTTGACATCTGAATGGTCAGAGCTAAATGTATGAAAGTTGCCGAAAAATTCCGTACTCTTTCAGCGAAAATATATAAAATTTAAAAAGCTTTTAATAACCCCTTGCACTTTAGTTAGCAAGGGGTTATAATATTAAAAATCAAGTAACCGGAAACAGCTTGAAAAACAAAAGCGCTCTTTTGATGAGCACAAAATTTTTTTGCCCAAAAATATGAGGTAAACGAAATTTGAACTTGAAAGCGTGTGACTTTGAGTTTTTCTGCTTTTTTTGAAGGTTACTGCGACCGGAAAAACTGACCAAAGGGGTCAGCAAAGCTTTTTCGTTCGTGCGGCAAAAGAAAGGATTTGATGAAATGAATAAGAACGTAACAATTTTTGACCATCCGCTCATTCTCCATAAGCTTTCAATCCTCAGAAACAAAAAGACTTCTTCAAAAGATTTCCGTGCTCTTGTTTCAGAAATTGCAATGCTCATGTGCTATGAAGCAACCCGTGACCTTCCGCTTGAAGACGTTGAAATTGAAACCCCGATTTGCAAAACTACTGTTAAGCATCTTGCCGGCAAAAAGCTTGCCGTTGTTCCGATTCTTCGTGCAGGTCTCGGAATGGTTGACGGAATCCTTTCTCTTGTTCCTTCGGCAAGAGTCGGTCATATCGGTCTTTACAGAGATGAGGAAACCCTCAAGCCCGTTGAATATTACTGCAAACTTCCGAAAGATATTTCCGACCGTGACGTTTTTGTTGTTGATCCCATGCTTGCAACCGGCGGTTCGGGAATCGATGCAGTAAGTCAAATCAAACTCAGAAATCCTAAATCAATCCGTTTCCTTTGCCTCATTGCCGCTCCGGAAGGAATTGAAGCTTTCACAAAGGCTCATCCGGATGTTGACCTTTATTGCGCCGCTCTTGACGAAAAGCTGAATGAAAACGGCTACATCATTCCCGGTCTCGGTGATGCCGGCGACAGAATTTTCGGCACAAAATAATCTTTGATTTAATTTTCTGCTGCGTTCGTTTTTGAACGCAGCTTTTTTGTTTATAATTACCGCAAGTAATTAACATTTTGTTAACATCCGATATAATATATCTACATTCGGTGACAAAATTGCCGATTTTGTATATTTTTTGAATCAGGAGAGTGAAAAAATGAAACTTTTTGAATCACTGAAAGCTTATTTCAAAAAAGCAGTCTCTCTCGTTGTTGCGCTTGGAATTTCTCTCGGACTGCTTTCTTCGTTTGCGGCTGATACCGACCTTTCAACGCCTTCGCTCATTATGCGAGAGGGACTCAGAACGATTATTCAGATTGTCAACCCCGAAGGCGGCGGAAGAATTTTTAAAAAGATTGCCGGAACACCGCTTTCGCATCTTCCTTCGGTTTATATTCCTAAGCTCGGCTATGAGAGGGAAAAAATTCAGCTTGAAAATTGCCATATTGAAGTGCTGACAAAAAAGAACAGCGAAAACAGCGACAAGGTGATTTATCAAATTCACGGCGGCGCATTCCTTTTTGACCTTCTTGACCTTTATCGTTGGCAGGCGGAAACATGGTCGGAAATGTGCGGCGGTGCAACGGTTGTGATGATTGATTACAGAATTGCACCTGAAACGCTTTTTCCCGGTGCGATTGAAGATGTTATTGACGGCTGGAAGTGGATTACGGATAACGGCTATAAGCCGGAAAATGTTGTTGTTACAGGTGACAGCGCAGGCGGAAACCTTGCGCTCAACCTCATTCTTTCGCTTCGTGACGAAAAGAAAGCACTTCCGAAAGCTGCAATGCTTATGTCGCCTTGGGCAGACCTTTCAACCGAAAGCGAAGCGTATAAAACCAACGTCTATAAAGATCCGATATTTGGCTTTAAAGAGGGTACAAACAAAGAACTTGATGTTGAGGATATCGTCAGAATTTATGCAGGCGATGCCGATCTTCACGACCCGAGAGTGTCGCCGGTTTATGCCAATTACACCGGCTTTTGCCCAACCTATATCCAGGTTGGAACGGGAGAGGTGCTTTACAGCGAGTCTATCACCATAAGCGAAAAACTCAAAGCCGCCGGTGTTGACGTAACAGTTACGGAGTACAGCGGAATGTGGCACGTTTTTCAGCTTTTCGGCTCTCTTCTTCCCGAAGGCAGAGACGCATGGAGCAGGGCGTGGGCTTTTGCTTCCGGGCAGCTTTATTCATAACATAAAAAAGCCGCAGCCTAAAGCATGGTACTTTAGGCTGCGGAGCGTTTTTATTCAGTCAACGTTTTCGCTTGCACGCATTGCAAGAATTGTTTTTTCAAAAAGCTCTTCAAGAGTCCAGCCGAGCATTTCCGCTCCGTTTCTGATTACGTCTCTTGAACAGCCGGCGGCGAACTTTTTGTCCTTGAACTTTTTCTTGACCGAGGAAACCTCAAGGTCCGAAACGCTCTTTGACGGGCGCATAACGGCAACCGCACCGATAAGGCCGGTGAGTTCGTCGGTTGCATAAAGAACCTTTTCCATCTCGTGTTCGGGCTTGATGTCAACGCAAATTCCGTAGCCGTGGCTTGCAGTTGCACGGATAAGGCGTTCGTCAAGTCCTTTTTCACGCATGATTTCCTGCTCTTTTACGCAGTGTTCTTCGGGATACATTTCAAAATCGAGGTCGTGTAAAATTCCGACTGTTTCCCAAAAATCGGCTTCGTCGCCGTAACCGAGCTCGTTTGCAAACCAGCGCATAACGTCACCGACAATTCTTCCGTGTTTGAGATGGAATTCTCCTTTGTTATATTCTTCAAGAAGGCTCAAAGCTTCTCCCTTTGTCATAACAGCTCCTCCTTTGTGAGAAAATATAATATTCAAGGGGCTGTCGCATTTAGATGCAGAAAGCGTTTTCTTTACCCCGAAGCTGTATATAGATACTGCGAGCGGGTAAA
>CAKTEU010000015.1 GCA_934552855.1 uncultured Eubacteriales bacterium
AAAACCTCCTATGATAGTTTTTATTCTACCATAGGAGGTCCCTTTTTTCTATTGTCCTTTTTTTACGGACTTGTTCATACTGCGACAGCCCTTTTTTGTTTTGAAAATCAATCAGAAGCGAAGGCTCTTATCTTCGCCTATTCCGCTCATTCCGTCAAGAATATACTTGTTTCCGTCCGGGTCACAGACATAGCCGGAAAGTGTGCCGAATGTAACATGATAATTGATATCGATTACGCCGCCCGGAACACGCATGATGAACCGGTCGCCAATGTCAAACGTGATGTCAACCATTCCGTAAACGTCACGAATGCGCCATTTGTTATATTCGGGATGTTCAAAACGAACGGGAGTGAGAAGAGTTGTGTTGCCCTCAAACCAGATAAGGTTTTCGTTGTAATCGTTTTGGTTGGTTGATTGATTCCTTGTAAGATTGAATCCGAAAAACTTTTTTTCGCCGTTAATATCCATTTTGCCCATGGTTGTTACCCAGTCATAATGGGCAACATAAGGATAGTAACCTCTGTGGTCGTCAATAATTGCGGTGCTTTCTTCATCGGTTTCATATTTAACGCCGTTGAATTCCACCCAACCGGAAAGCTTGAAAAGGTCCTTTTGCGAATAAAGCGGACGGTTTGCGCCAAAGGGAATTGAAACAATGCTCGGAAGTGAAACACGGTTAAGTTCAACGTCATAGCTGACGGAATTTCCGCCTTTTTCGTCCTTTGCATGACCCGTTACAAGGGCCTGACCTTTTTCAAAATGATTGATGCATTTGAGAACAACGTTCTTTCCTCTTGATTCGGTTGTGTCTCCGTTAAGGAGAGTGTCGGAAATTACGGCGCAGTTCTTCGGAAACATATCCTGGAATTTTGTGACTTTTTTTGCTTTCTTGTCATAAACAAGCGTGAGTCCCGTTCCGAAAATGCCCATGTCGCAAACAGCCGTGAGAACAATGATATCTTTGAGGTTGAGCTCAATTGCTTCCCAAAGAGTGAGCTTCATTTTGTTAAGTGCGTTGGGAAATTTTGAAGGTTTGTTAACTTTCAAAAAGTCCATGCGAGGAAATTCTTTGTCAAACGTTCCGAAATATGCGTTTCCGTTTTCGTCAACAACATTTTCCGGAGTCGGAACGGCTTTTCTTTTTTCGGAAAGCACGTCATAAAAATTCATAAGTATTTCTCCTTTTGTTTTCGCTATAAGCGAAATAATTTTATCTTTTTAATTATAACTTTTTTGCCATATTCTGTCAATGCGTTTTTCACAAGTGGGAAAAGAACAACAAAAAAGCAAAAAATGACTTGAAACTTTTTTAATTTTTATAACAAGAGGTAACAAAGTTGATTAATTTTTAAAAAAGAGTTCACAGTTGATTGACAAGTCAATTTTCAGTTGCTAAAATGTGTATATCAGACCGAACAGGAGAAGTTTAGGTTCGGTTTAATCGGAGGTGTTACTATGGAAAACGAAAAGAAAAAGGTTCTTTTAATCGTTAACCCATGCGCCGGAAGAACAAAATCAAGGGCGGCAACGTTCGATATAGTTGATAAATTTTCAAAAAGCGATTATGAGTTTTCTGTTCAAACAACAACCTGTCAGGGTGATGCAACAAATATCGTTAAAAACAACAGCGAAGGAAAAGACCTTGTTGTTTGCTGCGGAGGCGACGGAACACTCAATGAAACAATCAACGGTGTTATGGATATTCCGCGCCGTATTCCGATTGGTTATATCCCGACCGGTTCAACAAACGACCTTGCCTCAACGCTGAAAATTCCCCGCAATATTGATGCGGCAACGGACCTGATAATGTCCGGAAGAACAAACAGCTATGACATCGGCCTTTTCAACAACAGATATTTTTCATATGTTGCTTCGTTCGGCGCATTCACAAAATCGTCATATGCAACAAGCCAGAAAATGAAGAACCGGCTCGGTCATCTTGCTTATCTTATAAACGGGCTCGGCGAATGGAAAAATATGAAGCCGGTTCATATGAGAATCGAATATGACGGCGGAGTTATTGAAGATGATTTTTCCTTCGGCGCAATTTCAAATTCAACGTCCGTTGCCGGAATATTCAAATTCAATATTGACGACGTTAAACTCAACGACGGATTTTTTGAAATTCTTCTCGTCAGAAAAATCAAACCCATTACGGCGCCGTTGATTGCGGGAAAGGTTATTCGCCAGGAATACGACGGAAAGCAGATTATTTTTCTCAGAACAAGCAAAGCAAAAATCACTTCTCCCGAAGAAGTGCCGTGGACATTGGACGGCGAATACGGAGGAGCACACAAAATCGTCATGATTCACGTTCTTTCAAAGGCGGTTGAAATTTGCTCTCCGCAAAATCCGCTGTTTGAAGAAGACGCAATAATTCCCGAAAAACTTAAAGAAAAAACCGTTTAATTCATTATCCGATAAACATTACAATCTTTTCCAAACAGTTAAAAATTTTTGAATAAATTATTGACAAAGTTTGAGCTATGCTATATAATGGACATTGCAGAAAGATGTATCGGTGTACCTGACGAAGGAGGTTCCAACATGGATAATGGTTTTATGGCATACATTCAGGCCTTCATTGATTTTATTTTGAAAATTATTGCAATTTTTAAATCAAATGATGATAACACAGATCCTGGAAACAATGCAAAAAAATGAGCAAAAAAAGTGGGGCTGTTTTGACAGGCCCCTTTTTTTGCTTTTTCAAGCAAAAATATTATTTTGTGAGTTATAAACAAAAACAAAAAAGGGACTGCCGAAACAGTCCCTTAATTTTTTGCTTACGCAATACTTATGCAAGCTCTGCAAAGTATTTGATTGTGCGAACCATCTGGCTGGTGTAGCTGTTTTCATTGTCATACCAAGAAACAACCTGAACTTCGTAAAGTCCTTCGCCAAGGTCGATAACCATTGTCTGAGTAGAGTCGAAGAGCGAGCCGTACTTCATGCCAATAACGTCTGAAGAAACGATGGGATCTTCGTTGTAGCCGAAGGATTCGCTTGAAGCAGCCTTCATAGCGGCGTTGATGCCTTCCTTGGTTACGTTTTCGCCCTTAACAACAGCGGTAAGGATTGTTGTTGAACCTGTGGGAACGGGAACTCTCTGAGCGGAGCCGATGAGTTTTCCGTTGAGTTCCGGAATAACAAGGCCGATAGCCTTTGCTGCGCCGGTTGAGTTGGGAACGATGTTTGCTGCGCCTGCACGTGCTCTTCTGAGGTCGCCTTTTCTGTGCGGACCGTCAAGAATCATCTGGTCGCCGGTATAAGCGTGAATTGTTGACATGATGCCGCTCTGGATTGCTGCATAGTCGTTGAGAGCCTTAGCCATGGGAGCAAGGCAGTTTGTGGTGCAGGAAGCTGCGGAAATGATCTGGTCTTCAGCGGTAAGGGTATCGTTGTTTACCGAGAAAACGATGGTTTTAAGGTCGTTGCCTGCCGGAGCGGAAATAACAACTTTCTTTGCGCCTGCGTTGATGTGAGCCATGCTCTTTTCCTTTGAGCAATAGAAACCGGTGCACTCAAGAACAACGTCGATTCCGAGTTCACCCCAGGGAAGGTTGTTTGCGTCTGCTTCTTTATAGATGGTGAGGGTCTTTCCGTCAACAGTGATGGTGTTGTTTTCGTCATCAGCTGAAACGGTGTGAAGGCCGTCGCCGATTCTTCCGCAGTAGCCGCCCTGAGCGGTATCATATTTGAGAAGGTGAGCAAGCATTGAGGGCTTTGTGAGGTCGTTGATGGCAACAACATCATAGCCTTCTGCGCCGAACATCTGGCGGAATGCAAGACGGCCGATACGACCGAATCCGTTAATAGCAACTTTAACTGACATAGTGATTACCTCCGATAATCTTAATTACAAACTTTTGCACATATATATTACTCTAATTGTTGGATTTTTTCAACAGAAAAATCAAAAAATTCATTTCTTTTCCAAATTTTGTCAAGCTGAACAAAATATTGTTTATCAAAGCCAAAAAGGGCATAATACTGACGAAAAAACCGAAAGGGTGAAACGCCGTGTCCTCATCTCTTTTAAAAAAAGTATCACGACTTTTGTCGCTTGACGAAACAAGGAAAAACGAAAGTGAAATTCGGGAACTTATTTCTGAAATTTTTTCCCGTTCCTGTGAACTTTATGAACTGGCTGAAAACCAAAGCAATCCCGGAGAAGCAAAACGGGTTCTTTCGCTTTGCCTCAAAAAGCTGCGTGTTTTCAACAATAATAAAGAAAAAGAGCTTGAAAACTGCGGCTTTCTTTTTGTTGAACTTGACAGACTTTTGGAAAATGTTTGCCTTTGCAGCAATATTTTGCTTTCGGATAAAAATATAAAGCTTTATTTTGAACCGGAAAGAATTGCGGTTTCGTGCTGTCCGTCTTTGATTATTGACGCTTTTCTCAATCTTATTTCAAATGCGGTGAAATTTTCTTCCGGCAATATTCATGCGTCGCTTTCCTCCGGAGCAAGGCAATGCGTAATTACGGTTGCGGACGAAGCAAAACACGAAGATCTTTCTCACATTAAGCCGAAAAGCGGCCTTTTGAGCGTTCAAAACACGGCGAGGCTCCACGCAGGAAGATTGCTCTTTTCGTCAAATGAAAACTCGTTTTCGGCCAAAATGGCGCTTTCGCTTGACCTTCCGAGGGGAAAAAGATACCATGCGCCGCCGTTCACATCGTTCCTTGAAGACAGGCTTTCGCCCGTTTATGTCGGGCTTTGCGATTGCACGGACTATGTTTAAAGAGAGTCAACCGCCGATTTGAAGCGTTCAAGCGTATTTTTGAGAACCGATTTCGCAACGGCAATGTTAAGGCGGATAAAGCCCTTTCCCTCCTCGCCGAACCATGAGCCGAACGAGGGGACAATGCCGACCTTTTCATAGAAAAAGCGCTTGAGTTCGTCTTCTTCCATGTTAAGGAACGAAACGTTTATCCACGCAAGATAAGTTCCGCTGTGCTTTGCCATAAAAGCGAGCGGAATGTTTTCTTTCAAGAACCGTTCAAGAAAGTCAAAGTTGTCGTTAACAACGGCGTTCATTTCGTCAAGCCAATCGTCACATTCGGTGTATGCGGCAATCGTTGCCGGATAAGCGGCACAGTTGATGCAGGAATATCCGTCACGTGAGATAAGCGCCGTGAACGCAGAACGAAGTTTTTTTGACGGGATGATAATGTTTGAAGTTGAAAGGCCGGCAATGTTGAACGACTTTGACGTTGCGGTGCAGACGATTGTGTTTTCACGGTACTTTTCGCCGAGTGACAAAAGAACGTGATGCTTTTCGCTTGTGATGTCAAAATGAATTTCGTCCGAAACAAGGATAACGCCGTTTTCAAGGCAGATATCCGCAACACGGGTGAGTTCTTCCTTTGTCCAAACACGGCTTATCGGGTTATGCGGCGAGCAAAGAATCATCATTTTGTTGTGTTCGTCTTTGCAAAGCTTTTCAAGTTCGTCAAAATTCATTTCATAGGTACCGTCTTTCGGAACAAGGGCGTTGTTGACAAGCTTTCGGTTGTTGTTTTCAACTGCGGCTGAAAACGGACGATAGACCGGCCGCTGAACAATGACTCCGTCACCATCGTTTGTGAGTGAGCGAACAGCGGTGTTCAGTGCGCTGACAATGCCGTAAGTCGGAACGATCCATTCCGGCTCAACCTTGAAGTCATGGCGGCGAAGCATAAAATCACAAACCGCTTTTTTGTATTTTTCATCTGCTCCGGTGTAACAGAAAAAGCCCCTTTCGGCAAAAGCCGCAACGGCTTTTCTTATTTGCGGTGCGGCGGCAAATTCCATGTCTGCCGTTGAAAAGGGAATTGCGTTTTCAAAAGCCTTTCCTTTTTCGGTGTCGCCCCATTTCATTGAGCCTGTATATTTTCGGTCATACACGGTTGAAAAATCATATTTCATAAGTATTTTCTCCTCATATAATGTCTTTCCTCAAAAATTCAAAACCATCGCAACCGATAATTTCAAGATTACTTTAACACAACCGACGGGCACTGTCAACAAAAACATCGGCGCAAAGCAGAAACTTTTCAGCAATTTTAATAATTAGGACACAACACGTTAATTGACACTTAATAATGTTCTGTGTATAATCAAATTGTGCATACGCAAATAAAATTAAGGAGAGATTAACAATGTCAGCATTTTTCTCGGGCGTATTCCTCAAAATCATCTCTGCGCTTTCGGCGTTTTTGATGTTTTTCCTCAGCCCCGGCGGCGCAATCAGACAGCCGCTCATTTCAAAAGCCTGCCCCGCTTATTACGGTCAGGCGGCAACCGCAAAACCAACCGAAAAAACAAGCGTTCCGCAGCACCCGCTTCTTGCAACCGAAGGCGTTAACGGAATGCACGGAAATTCTTACAACACCGGTACATATGATTACACCGGCCCGCTTGGCAAGAACCCGGTTGTTAAGTCACGTTCAATGAACGTTTTCGGCGGCCTTGTTGCAACGCTTATGTTTGACAGCAAGGGAAGAATCATGTGCATCAGCGGAAACGTTGTTGGCTTCCGCCTGCTTTTGCTTGATGCCGATACGCTTGAAATTCTTGCCGAAACAAGGCTTCCTCAGCGTGCTTCAACAAGAGAATTTTTCAGAACATTTAATTTTGACGTGATTTCAAACGACACCTCCGGCGGCGCATACTGCCACCTTCTCAAGGGCGACAGACCGATTATCGGAAACTCGGACAATGTTATTCAAATTTTCCGTGTTGACGAAACGGACGGAAAATGCGAATGGGTTGTTGACGAAGAATATGACCTTATGCCGTATCTTCCGGAAGGCTCGTTCATCACCGACGCAGTTCCCGATTATGACGGAAACATTTGGTTCGTCACCCGTCCGGGCGAAGTCGGAATAATTGACAAGGACACAAAAGAAGTAC
Organism: uncultured Eubacteriales bacterium; assembly: GCA_934552855.1. Taxonomy (GTDB): domain Bacteria; phylum Bacillota; class Clostridia; order Oscillospirales; family Acutalibacteraceae; genus UBA6857. The sequence continues at coordinate 6,903 of CAKTEU010000015.1, forward strand.
GCATGACAAAGCTTGAAAACGAAGAAATTCAAAACAGCTTTGCCGTTGCACAAGACGGAATGTATATCGTTTCCGACACCGCAATGTATCGCTTTGACCTTGACGAAAACAAAACACCGTATTTCACATGGCGAACCGAGTACGACAGAGGAACAACCCTCAAGCCCGGCGCAATCAATCAGGGCAGCGGAACAACCCCGACCCTCCTTGACGTACCTTGCAAAAACGGTGGTGTAAGAAAAATTTGTGCAATCACCGATAACGCCGATAAGCGTGTAAACGTTGTTATTTATGACAGACTCACAGGCGAAGTTATTGACTCGGTTCCCGTTTTTGACGAGGGCTACTCCGTCAGCGAAAACAGCCTCATTGCAAACGGACGTTCAATCATTGTTGAAAACAACTACACCGAAACAGGTTCCGGCTTTCTTGAAAGAAATCCGACAAGTTATCCGGGCGTTACAAGAATTGACCTGAACGAAGACTGCACAAAAGCCGAAGTTGTTTGGGAAAGCAGAGAAGCTTCCTGCACCGTTGTTCCGAAGCTTTCAACCGGAAGCGGCCTTGTTTATCTTTACACAAGAGAGCAGAACAACGATATTCCGAAAAAGGCGGTTGCGTGGTACTTCACCGCAATTGACTTTGAAACCGGCGAAACCGTATACAAGGTTTTCACCGGAACGGGAAGAAATTGGAACAACAGCTACGGCCCCATCACAATCGGACCGAACGGCACCGCTTATGTCGGCGTGTTCAACGGCCTCATCTCGGTTTCCGACAGCGTGAAATAAACATTTGAACAAAACAAAAACTGCTGCAACCGTTTTGGCTGCAGCAGTTTTTTATGCTTGGCTTTATTAATAATGCCATACACCGCATTTGCAGATTTGGTTCTTTTTAAAGAGCTTTTGGAAGAACAGACCGATTTTGAAGAAGAACTTTACAATGCCTTTTTTGTGGCAGTTACACGGGCAGTTTTCCGGTGTAATGCTGTTTTCGCTTTCGTCAACAACGGCATAATAGCTGAAATGATCGGTTTCAAAAACGATGAATCCGTCTTCAACACGGCAATCAAGCTGTTCAAGCGTACCGTCTTCGGAAACGTAATACACTTTGCTGTTTTCGGCGCTGTAATCTTCGGGAAGCGGAATTTTTACCGATACGGTTCCGTTCGGCTGAGCGGTTGTTCCGTTGACGAGCGTTGTGATATTATAAACCGTCTTTTTAAAGTTGCCTTTTTCGGCGTTGACAATTTCAAAAGCTTTTCCTTCTGTGACGGTTTCGGTGCTGAGGGTTACGTTGCCGCCGAAAGTGCCGAGCGGAAACTCAATGGTTACACCGGTTTTTTCATCTGCAACAACACGCTTATCCGGTTCTTCCGCATCACTCATTTTTCTTGAACAAGCGTCGCACCGGCCGTCACCGTTATAATCGTGGTGACCCGTTGCAGGAATCGAGCGTACAAAATAGCTCAAGCCGCAATTTTTGCAGGTGTTTGTTTCATAACCGATTGAAATGCAGGTCGGTTCAACAACAACATAATCAAAATCATGACCCGTTGCCGGAATTTTTTCGGTATAGCTTCTTCCGCAGGAGCAGGTGAAAGTTTTGAGTCCGTCTTCGGTGCAGGTTGCTTCCTTGACCGTTTCGGTGTAGGAATGTTCATGCGAAAGGTCGGCGTTATAATGCATATTGGCACGAAGAATCATATCGTTCGACTGGTCAATGGAGATTTCTTTCCATTCTTCCTCACTGCCTTCAAAGAAGATGTCGGGAATGGCTTTGATTCCGTTGAAGGCATCTTTTTCAATTGTTTTGAGACCCTTTTTGATTTTTATTGTTGTGATGTTGGGGCAGTTTTGGAAAGTGCCGGAAAGGATTGTTTCAATGCCACTGCCAATTGTTACTGTTGTTAATGATCCGCATGATGAAAATGCATAATTTCCAACGCTCTTAACGCTATCCGGGATAACAATCTGACTAATTTCAGTTCCCCAAAATGCATTATTTCCTATAATTTCGATACCTTCGTCAAGTATAACCAATGTTAAAAAATCAAATGCATCTTTACCGATATATTTTACACTTCCTGGGATATGTACGTTTGCAAGTTGAAAACAATCACTGAATGCACTATCACCAATGAATGTTACACTGTCAGGAAAATTAATATTGCTTAGACGGCAACAACCAGCGAATGCATTATTACCAATAATTTCAATGCCATTTTCAAGTTTTACACGCTTTAAACCAACGTTATCACTCGCAAAAATTCTGTTTGCAAATGCACTGTCTCCGATAATCTTTACACTGCCCGGAATGGTTAAATCGGTCAATTCGCCGCAGTTAGAAAACGCTTCATCGCCAATATTGGTAATGCCATTAGGAATTGTAACATCAACCAAACCATAGCAACAGTAGAATGCACCGCCGGCGATCCCCTTTGTTCCGTCTTTAATTGTAACGCTTGTGTTTTCAAGCATTGTGCCTTTATATTTGTAATAGACTTTTCCGGCATAAACATCACCGAACGGCTGAGCATTGTACCACGCTGTACCGTCAAAAGCAGAAATGCCAATGCTTTCTACACTATCCGAAATTGCCACACTTGTCAAACCGGTGCAATTTTCAAATGCAGAACTGCCAATGCTTGTTACACTGTCCGGAATTGTTATGCTTGTCAAGCCGGTGCAATTTCTGAATGCATCATCACCAATGCTTGTAACGCTGTTGCCAATCGTTACCGATTTGATGTTCGGAGTGAATTCCTCATAATTGTAACGATAAAAAGCATATGCCGGTATACTTTTCACATTGTCACCAAAGACAACATCAATTCCGTCACCTGCTTTTCCGGCATTTGAAAAGGCGGAACCCCAATAACCACTGACATTTTCTGCGTTCCAGTTGATTTTTGTCAAGCCGGTGCAGCCGGAGAACGCCTCATCTCCGATGCCGGTTACGCTATTGCCAATTGTTACGCTTGTCAAGCCGGTGCAACCGCTGAATGCATAATTGCCGATGTTTGTTACGCTGTCCGGAATTGTTACGCTTGTCAAGCTGGTGCAACCGTAGAATGCATAAGCGGTAATACTTTTCGTGCCTTCCCGAATCACGATGCTTGTATTTTCCGGCATTGTGCCTTTATAATCATACAAAACCTTTCCGGCATAAACAACACCGTCCGGCTGTGAGTTATACCATGATGTATTGTAAAAAGCACTGCTTCCAATATAAGTTACGCTGTCCGGAATTGTTATGCTTGTCAAGCCGGTGCAACCGTTGAATGCCCAATAGCCGATGCTCGTCACCGGATAGCCACCGAGAGTTGACGGAATGCTTAGGCTTCCGCTGATTGATGTGTCGCAGTCGGTAATTGTTGCTTTGCCGTTTCCAACAGTATAAGTCAGTTTTCCGGATGTTGCCGCCTGTGCCGTGGTTGAAAACCAATCCGCAACGCCGGAAAGGTCAACACCAACAAACCCTGCCGCCGGCACGGCGCAAAGCACCATGACAACCGACAGAAGCACCGCAACCGATTTTTTCAGTCCGTTTTTGACGTTCATAATTTTATTCTCCTTTATAAAAGAATTATAAAATGAGTTTATCACAAAAAGCAAAAAAAGTAAAGGGCAAGCGAATTTTTTTCTTTTCCGGCTGTGATCATATGAAAAAAGGTGCAAATTCATGGGTTTGGTGCTTCGCATTGCAAAGGCAAAATCAAAGAGCCGTCGCACAGCAACAGCTCTTTGAAAAATTGTGTGTTTATTTATTTTGAAAAACAAGAATTCAAATTAATCGTCGGCTTCTGCCTTTGCGTCGTCAATAACCTTTTGAGCAACGTTTCCGGGAGCGTCCTCATAGCGTGCAAAGGTGAGCGAGAAGTGTCCTCTGCCTGCGGTTACGGAACGAAGCGTTGTTGCAAAGTTGCCCATTTCCGCCATCGGAACTTCGGCAACAAGTTCCTGCATCTTCGGCTCGTCTGCTGCACCCATGCCGAGAACACGGCCGCGGCGCTTTGTGATGTCGCCCATGATGTCGCCGAGGTTTGCGTCCGGAACATAAACCTTGAGGTCGCCGATAGGCTCAAGAATTACGGGGTTTGCCTGTGCCATACCGTTTTTGTATGCGATTTTTGCTGCGGTACGGAACGCCATATCGTTTGAGTCAACGGGGTGATACGAACCGTCATAAAGAACAGCCTTAAGACCAACCATCGGATAGCCGGCAAGCGGTCCTTTGAGGATTGCTTCCTGAAGTCCTTTTTCAACTGCCGGGAAGTAGTTCTTCGGAACGGAACCGCCGACAACTTCGGTTTCAAAAATAAGCTCGTCTCCGTCGTGCGGCTCAAAGCGAATCCAAACGTCACCGAACTGACCCGAACCGCCGGACTGCTTCTTATGGCGGCCCTGAACCTGACAGCTCTTGCGGATTGTTTCTCTGTATGCAACACGGGGAATCTTGAGGTCAATTTCAACGCCGAACTTTGACTTGAGCTTTGCAAGAACAATGTCAAGGTGCTGTTCGCCGAGACCGGAGAGAATCATTTCTCTTGTTTCTTCATTATTTGAGAAAACAACAGTAGGATCTTCGCCCATGATTCTGCGAAGGCCGGCGGCAACTTTGTCTTCTTCGCCCTTTTTCTTGACAACGATTGCCATTGAAAGCGACGGAGCCGGGAAGTCTACGCCGTGAAGTTTTATAATGTTCTTTGCGTTGCAGATTGTGTCGCCGGTTGCAAGGCCGGAAAGCTTTGTGATTACGCCGATGTCGCCTGCCGTGATGGCTGCGATATCTTCCTGCTTGCTGCCCTTGACGGAAATCAGCTTGCCCATTCTTTCGCTTTCGCCGGTTCTTGCGTTGTATGCCGGAACTTCGGCTGTGATTTTTCCGGAAATAACCTTTATGTATGACATTTTACCGACAAACGGGTCGGCAACGGTTTTGAAGCAGATTGCGGCAAGCGGTCCGTTCGGGTCGCACTTAACGTCAATTTCGTCGCCTGCGTCGTTTTCAGCCTTTTCCGAACCGGCCTGTTCCGGTGACGGAGCGGAAAAAACGATTGCGTCAAGAAGAAGGTCAACGCCGTCAAGAGTTGTTCCCGAGCAAGCGTATACGGGATAAATTTCGCCCTGTTCAACGCCCTTTGTGAGGCCGTCGATGATTTCTTCCTTGGTGAGTTCTTCGCCGTCGAAGAATTTCATCATGAGGTCGTCGTCAACGGAAGCAACTGCTTCCATGAGTACGTCTCTCATTTCGCCGAAATGGGGGTCTGTGGGAATGTCAACAACGGTTGATTTTCCGTTTGAATATTTGAAAGCCTTGTTGCTGCAAAGGTTAACATAGGATTCAACTTTTCCGTTGACCATGTGAGGAATTACAACGGGGCAAAGCTTCGGCCCGATTTCTTCCTTAAGAGCTTCAAAGGTTTTATAGAAATCTCTGTTTTCAGCGTCGATTTTGGTGATTGCAAAAAACTTTGCAATGCCTCTTTTGTCAGCGGCTTTGATTGCTTTTTCGGCACCGACATCAAGGCCGGAGCCCGCACTTGTTACGATGAGGGCGCATTCTGCGGCACGCATTGCTTCATAAACGCCGCCTTCAAAGTCAAACTTTCCGGGTGCGTCAAGAAGGTTAATCTTCGTGTCTCTCCACTCAAGAGGAGCGAATGCCGTTGAAAGAGAGCACTGACGCTTTTTCTCTTCGGGGTCAAAGTCCATTACCGTGTTTCCGTCGCTGACTTTTCCGAGTCTGTCGGTTGCTTTTGCAAGGAAAAGCATTGCTTCGGCAAGAGTTGTTTTACCTTTTCCGGTGTGGCCGGCAATGGCGATATTTCTGATGTTTTTTGCGTCGTAAGATTTCATATCAATTTACCTCCTTGAACCGCACGGCGGGGAACGACACTCCCGAGGCACGATTCGTTTTCACGGCGGAAAAATTCCGCCTATATATTAAATTAGTTACTCAAATATCTTTATATCTGAAATATCTGAAGTTAACATTAAACATTCTATCATAAAATCACCAAAAATTCAAACTTATTAATAACTAATTTTGTGCATTAATTTTTGTTCACTGTGCATAATCTTTTCAAAAGGAAAGACCAATAACTGATATATTCTGCTGTATTTCGACCGTGTTTTTCCGCACAGGGTTTTTATTGACAGATGCTTTTTTCAATAGTATAATACTTTTCAAAACCAAACAGAACTTAAAAAGGAGTAACGAAAATGAAGAAAACGGTTTTTAAAAAAGTTTTTTGCCTTTTGCTTTGTGTAACGCTTGCTTTTTCACTTTGCGCAAACGCTTTTGCCCTTTGCGGAATTGAAAGCAAAAAAGAAATCAAGGCCGTTGCCCACCGGGGATACAGCGCACAAGCGCCGGAAAACACCCTTGCCGCATTCGGTCTTGCCGGAGAGAAGGGCTATTACGGCTGCGAATTTGATATTCACCCCACAAAGGACAAGGTTTGGGTTGTCAATCATGACAATACCGTTGACAAAATGACAAACGGAAGCGGAAAAATTTCAGACATGACATTTGAAGAAATTTCAAAGCTTAAAATCGATGCCGGCAACAACCTTGAAGCCTATCCGGACGAAAAAATTCCGACTCTTGAAGAAGCACTTGATATCTGCGAAAAATATTCGCTTCGTCCGGTTATTGAGGTCAAGAGCGGACAGCCCGAAGACATGGAAGGTCTTTCAAGAATTTTGAAAGCAAGAGCCTTTTCAAACGGATACACGCTCATTTCGTTCACATGGGAGCTTCTTGCGCCGCTCAGAGAGCTTTTGCCGGAAGCCGAAATGTGGATGCTTGCAAACGAAGTTATGCCATCGCACGTTAAGTTTTGCAAGGAACATAAAATTGACGGGATTTCGTTCAATTACACAAAAAATGTTTCGCTTTCGGTTTTGTTTTTAAGGCTGACCGGGCTTAAACTTGTTGCGTGGACGGTTGACAATGTCACTTCGGCAAGAAAGCTTTGTGCGCTCGGAGTCGGCGCAATAACAACAAACAAACTCCTTCCGGAAGATCTTGACATGAACAACCTTCCGTATGACGAAGTTTTGAAAGATGCGGCAAATGATTTTTGCGATGCGGTGAAAAAGCTTTTGAACACGGCGAAAGAATCCATAAAAAATCTTTCAAAATAATTATCCGTTAAAAATGACAAACGGTTCCTCACGGACTTTGAAAAACAGCCGAATTTAACGTTCTGTTTTTCCGTGAAGAACCGTTTTTTCGGTAGCAATTCAAAAAAATGGGAATAGTATAAATCAGGAAACACGAAGATTATTCTGATTTTTACGGAGGTATCCCGAAATGAGCAACAAAAAAAAGATTTTTCTTGCCGCAAACAGTCCTTCCGGTTTTGTTTCGTTTTTTGATGAGCTTTATAATCCGTATAAAGATTGCCATGCTTATATCATCAAGGGCGGGCCCGGAACCGGAAAATCGTCTTTCATGAAAAAAATTGCCGCCGCAGGTGAAAAAAAGGGTTATGACGTTATTCGTGTTTATTGCAGCAGTGACCCCGAAAGCCTTGACGGCGTTATGATTCCGGCTCTTTCTTTTTCAATTGCAGACGGAACGTCGCCCCATGTTCTTGAACCGAGATTCCCCGGCGCAGCAGAAAACATAATCAACCTCGGTGCTTTTTGGAATGAAAAGGAGCTTTTTGAAAAGCGGAATGAAATTCGTGCACTCAGCCTTGAAAATTCAATTTATCATCGCCGCTCGGCACGCTTCCTTGCCGCCGCCGGACCGATTGAAAAGGAAAACGAAAAACTGCTTTCCTCACTTGTTCTTGAAGATAAGCTTTCCGGTTTTGCCTCAAGATTTTGCGCACGGGAAACCCCGAAAAAAAAGAACGCCGCCCCGGGCAAGAAAAGCATTTGTCTTCTTTCGGGAATAACGCCCGAAGGTGTTGTATTTTTTGAAGAAACCGTCAAAGCCTATTCAAACCGTATAATCGGAATTGAAGATGAATATTGCTGCTGCGCCGGAATGCTTCTTGAAAGAATCGGCGAAACGGCGGCAAAAAACGGCTGGGACGTAATTTTCTGCCGCTGCCCGATGAGGCCGAAGGAATATTGCGAACACCTTATAATTCCCGAAGTTTCGCTTTCGCTTGTGTCGCTTCGAAGCACGCATAATTTTTCGCTTCCCGTTTCAAGAAAAATTCATGTTCGCCGCTTTTTGAAAGACGGCGGCACATCCGGTTCAAAAAGGCGGCTTTTGCTCAACCGAACGCTTTCTTGTGAGCTTGTTGAAAGTGCGGTTGAAATGCTTTCAAAAGCAAAAAATGTTCACGATAAGCTTGAAAAGCTTTATATTGAAAGCATGGATTTTAAAAAACTGAACGAATTTTCGGAAAAATTCATTTTTACGCTTTTTGCCGAATAAGTTTTTAAAGAACGGGAATACTGATTGTGACCATTGTTCGGCGGAACAAATTCCGCTTCGGTCAAACCGAGCATATTCCCGGAATTTTTCCGGCAAAAGGAGTATATCAGCATGAAAAAGATTATTTCAATTCTTCTTGCCGCCGTTCTTGCGGTTGGCCTTGTTTGCTTGACGGGCTGCGGCGAAAACGGAGACATGACAACCTCAATGCCCTCCTCGGGCAGCATGACAACAGAGAGCAAAAGTTCTGAAACATCACGCCCGAGCGAAAGCTCAAGCCGTGAAAGCACAAGTGCAGAAAGTACTGTCGGCGAAAGCGCTTCTTCGCCTTCCGCTTCTTCAAATGCGGAATAACAAGGCAGCCGCCGGTTAACCGATAAGCACAAATTTAAATTGTATGCCTGCATTCTTCTTAACAAGCGGTTACCAAAAACCGCCGCAATCGGTTTGTTCCGAAAGCGGCGGTTTTGTTGTTTTAACCGTTCATTTTTTCAATCAGATATTCGGCAATGCGTTCGGTGCTTTGTCCGTTGCATGAGGACATGAATTTTTCTTTAAACGGTTGGATTTTTTGAATTTCAAAGTCTTTTTTTTCAATGGCAGAGATTATTTCGTCCGTATCGGTTACAAGTTTTCCCGGAATAAAGCTTTTGTAATCATAATAAAAACTTCTGTCTCTGTCATATTCTTCAAGGTCATAGGCAAAAAACAGCATCGGCTTTTGAAGAAGCGAAAATTCAAAAACAAGCGATGAATAGTCCGCAATAAGAATATCCGCCGCACAAAGGGCGGTGTCCGTTCCGGCAAGATTGGACGCATTGAAAACAAAGTTTTGATACTTTTTCTTTTCTTCTTCGGTGAGGTCAAATTTTTTTGCCGTGAACGGATGAAGCTTCAAAACAAGAACATAGTCCTTTGAAAGGGCGGAACAAAGCTTTTCAAAATCAAGGCGGTTTTCGTTGAAAGAATCGTCGGGATTGTTTCCCCTGAAAGTTGGGGCATAGAGAATGATTTTTCGCTCTCCGATGGCGGGAAAAAGCTTCACAAGCTTTTGCTTTGATGATGAAACAAAGTCTTTGTCAAAAAAGATATCGGTTCTCGGCGTTCCGAACGGCTTTATTATTTTTTCATCGCAGGAAAACGCTTCGGCATAACACGGAACAACCTCTTTTGAAGAAACAAAAACGTCGGTATAAGTGTTGTGCATCGGAAAAGCGAGCATTGTTTTTTTGTCTCCGCCCCAGGCGAGGTCAAGCGTTGAATAGCCCCATTTTTTGAACGCTCCGCAGGCGTGCCAAAGCTGAACAACCAAAGAGCCTTCTCTCGGTGCATGGGCATATGCCGGGTCAAAATTATCGGTCAAAAAAACGCACTTGCTTTGAGCATAATATTTTTCAAACTTAAAATTGAAAAAAAGGCGTTTTATTCCGCTTTGCGGCGAATTCATAATTTTGCAGTCATAGCCTTTTTTCTTAAAATAGTCATAAAGGCCGACCATATTATCGGGCATTTCGGTATAATTCTTGTTGTATGCAAAAAGGATAAGCTTTTTTTTCACGGGCTTTTTTTTGAAAAGGTCAAAGCAAAGCGGCCAAAGAAAAAAGAAAAGGATTCTCCGCCTTAAAATGACAAGCATTTTTTTAATTTTATTCATGTTTTTTCTCCGCTGTCTGTTTGTTTGGTTAACTTTGTTTAATTATACCAAGGCGCATTTTGAATGTCAATCGGCCGCAGAAAAAACAATACCGCAGAAAATGAATGAATCTGCGGCATTGCTATATTTAAAATCTTTTCTTTTCAGTTTGCAACATAAAGCTGCTTATAAGGGTTTTTACTGTCCGGCGTAATTGCCGTAAATTCAGAAGAAAGGATTTTTTCTTTTTCAAATCCGAAAAGCTCACAAAAGCTTTCAATATACGGCTTTATTTCTTCCATGTCGCTTTCGCTTGCTTTTTTTGCCGAAACCTGAGCCGGAAAACGGATTTTGTCAACGCTTCCCCTGATAATCATTTTTCCGCCGTGCATTCCCGTGCAGGGAAAGTTGCCGACGGTGGGCTTTTTGTCCTTTTGAAGGCCGAGAACAATTATAAGTCCGCCGGCCTGATATTCGCCGAGGAAGCTTCCGGCCCTTTCGCCGATTACAATTACCGGCTTTTTTTCTTTGTATTCTTTCATGTGGATTCCGGCTCTGTAGCCTGCGCTGCCTTTAACATAAATTTCGCCGCCTCGCATTGCATAGCCTGCCGCATCACCGATGTTTCCGTGAACAATGATTTTTCCGTTGTTCATTGTGTCGCCTACTGCGTCCTGTGCATTTCCGTTCACGGTGATTGTGCAATCGTTAAGGTATGCACCGAGTGCATTGCCGGGAACGCCGTTGATTGTTATGCTTTTTCCGCTCATTCCCGAAGCGATAAAACGTTGACCGAGACAGTTTTCAAGAACACATTCAAAACCGGATTCCCTGATTTTTTGATTAAGAGCCGAAAAAGCAACATTTTTTGCGTCAATAACCGTCATCTGCTTACTCCTCCCAGCATTTCTTTTCTTTTGTCTTTTCCGAAAGCAAAAAGTGCCGCTTGCTTTTTAAGATATTCAAAGTCAACGCTTCGGATATCTGTTTTGCTTCTTATCATATCGGTATAAATTCCGGCGGCATTCGTTTTGCCGATGAGAATAAAGCCGACAAGGCGGTTATCTTTAACAAAAAGTTTTTTAAGGCTGTCTTCGGTTGTTTCTTCAAAAACCTCTGCGCCTTCTTCTTTTGTCGGTCTGCTTCCGGCAGTCATGATGTGAACGCCGAAAAATCCGATTGAGTTCATCGGAATTGCGCTTTCAAAAACCGAGGGCTTTCCTGCCATGTTTTCGCCTGCGCAAAAGCCCTGCATATATGCGTTCGGAAGAAGCGCCATAACTTTTGTTTTTCCGTCGGAAATGTCGGTGCTTTCCGTGCAGTCGCCTGCGGCAAAAATGTTTTCAACCGAAGTTTTCATGTGTTTGTCAACGTCTATTCCCCGTCCGCATTTTCCTTTGATATCGGCAATAAGCTTGATATTCGGGCGAACGCCTACTGCGGTAACAAGAATGTCAAATTCAATTTCTTTTCCGCTTTTCATGAACGCCTTATTTTCTTCAAAGCGTGAAACGCAGTCTGAAAGAAGAAGATCAATTCCGTTTTCATCAAGCTTTTTTTGAACCATATCGGAGCTTTCTTTGTCAAGAATTGTTGAAAGAACACGGTCGGCAAGGTCGCAAACGGTGATTTTTTGAACTTTTTCAAAAAGTCCTTCGGCGCATTTGAGACCGATGAGTCCTGCACCAATTATAAGAACACGGCTTTTTTTGCTTGCAATTTTTTCAAGTGCAAGTGCATCGTCAAGCGTTGTGAAACAAACTTTATTTTTAACTTTTTCAAAGCCTTCCGTCGGTGGAACAAACGGCGAAGAACCGTCCGCAACGCAAAGCTCGTCATAGCAAAGCTCTGTTTCGTCGTCAAGGGTTACTGTCTTTTTTTTGCTGTTGATTTTTTCGGCGGAGCGTGAGTAAAGAACCTTTACGCCGTTTTCTTCATAAAACGAATCGGGACGGTACTTTATTCTTTCAAGGTCGGTTTTTCCTTCAAGATAGTATGAAATAAGCGGACGGCAATAGGTGTGACGGTTTTCCTTTGAAACAACGGTGATTTCGCCTTTCTTGTCGTTTTTTCTGATTCCTTCAATGCAGCCGACTGCCGCAGTCGAATTTCCGATGATAAGATATTTTTTCATTATTCCGTCACCTCTCCTCAAAAACGATTGCCTTGTTCGGGCAGCCCGCAACGCAGGCGGGTTCGCCGCATGAATTTTTAAGGCAGAGTTCACATTTTTGAACGGCTCCGTTTTCGCCTTGCATAACCGCTCCGAACGGGCAAACAAGAACGCACGTTAAACAGCCGACGCATTTTTCACGGTCAATGCAAACTGCTCCGTTTTCAAAATGAAGCGCACCGGAAATGCAGCTTTTTACGCACAGCGGGTCTTTGCAATGGCGGCAGGAAACGGCATAGGTAATGTCCTTTTCGCCTTCAACACGGATTCTCGGATATATACTTTTGCCTCTGAGCTTTTCCATCCTGTCAAGACCGGAATTTGCAAAGGCGCAGTTGTATTCGCAAAGATGGCAGCCGAGGCACCATTCTTCTTTAACAAAAATTCTTTTCATTCTCCTGCGTGTGAGATACCGAGAATCTCAAGCTCCTTTTCCGTCATACTCACGCCGCGCAGCATAAGTCGGTTTCCGCGCAGTGCTTCGATTGAGTTAATGCCCATTCCGCCGAGCAGCTCTTTAATTTCATGTCTCCAAGCGGTCATAAGGTTAACAAGCCTTTCTTCGCCGATGTCGGGGTTGAGGCGTTTTACAAGCTCCGGACGCTGGGTTGCAATGCCCCAGTTGCATTTTCCGCTTTGACACGTTCGGCAAAGGTGACAGCCGAGCGCAAGAAGAGCCGCCGTTGCAACATAGCAGGCATCTGCACCGAGAGCAATCGCTTTGACAACGTCTGACGAAGAACGGATGCTTCCGCCAACAACAAGCGAAACGTTGTTTCTTATTCCTTCGTCACGAAGCCGTTTGTCAACCGCAGCAAGAGCAAGTTCAATCGGAATACCGACATTGTCTCTTATCCTTGTCGGAGCGGCTCCCGTTCCGCCTCTGAAGCCGTCAATTGCAATGATGTCCGCTCCGCTGCGGGCAATTCCGCTTGCAATTGCCGCAATATTGTGAACGGCCGCAACTTTGACAATTACGGGCTTTTTATAGTTCGTTGCCTCCTTAAGCGAGAAAACAAGCTGACGAAGGTCTTCAATTGAATAGATATCGTGGTGCGGTGCGGGTGAAATTGCGTCGGAACCTTCCGGAATCATTCGGGTTCTTGAAACGTCGCCAACGATTTTTGCGCCGGGAAGATGTCCGCCGATTCCGGGCTTTGCGCCCTGACCCATTTTAATTTCGATTGCCGCACCGGTGTTGAGGTATTCTTCGTGAACGCCGAAACGGCCGGACGCAACCTGAACAACGGTGTTTTCTCCGTAGCAGTAAAAGTCTTCGTGAAGTCCGCCTTCGCCGGTGTTATAAAGTATACCGAGCTTTTTTGCCGCCCTTGCAAGGCTTTCGTGGGCATTATAGCTGATTGAGCCGTAGCTCATTGCCGAGAACATTACCGGCATTGAAAGTTCAAGCTGAGGCGGAAGTTCGGTTTTGAGTTTTCCGTTTTCGTCACGCTCGATTTTTTCGGGCTTTTTTCCGAGAAATACCTTTGTTTCCATCGGTTCGCGAAGCGGGTCGATAGGCGGATTCGTAACCTGAGAAGCGTTGATAAGGATTTTGTCCCAGTAGACGGGAAGGCTTTTCGGGTTGCCCATTGATGAAAGAAGAACTCCGCCTCCCGTTGCCTGTTTGTATATTTCCTTGATTGTGTCTTCCTTCCAGTTTGCGTTTTCACGGAAAGCACAGTTGTTTTTGACAATTTTGAGCGCATGAGTCGGGCAAAGCGAAACACAGCGTTGGCAATCAACGCATTTTTCTTCGTCCGCTCTCATGATACCGCTTTCGGGGTCGAAAAAATGGACTTCGTTTGCGCATTGTCGTTCGCAAACACGGCAGGCAATGCAGCGGTCATAATTTCGCATTACCTCAAATTCGGGGAAAATATATGAAATGCCCATTAATATCTGCCCTCCTTAACCTTAACAATAACCGGTTCTCCGCCCATGGGTGCATAAATGTTTTCGGCATTCGGTTCCATTGCACGGATTGCGGCTTCCTCACTTGCAACAAAAACCTTGTCGTCTTTTTCGCCGACAACCATTGAGCGCAGTTTCAGCCTGTCGTTGAGTGCCATAAGTCCGCCGTTAAAGCCGAGTATAATTGAGAACGGACCTGTGATGAGAAGCGAAGAAAAAACCGTTCGAAGGAAGGAAAGCTTTTTTGCGTTTTCTTCGTCCTTGTTTTGAATTGTGCTCCAAAACGGTGCGGCAATGACCGAAGCTGTTTCTTCAAGCGTAAGTCCCTGGCGGCGAAGAAGGTAATCGGCAATATAGGTGATAACCTCCGTATCGGTTTGAAGGGTGCATTTATAGCCGAACATTTCAATAAAGCGGCGGTTTGCGTCGTAAGACGAAATTTCGCCGTTGTGAACAACCGAATAATCAAGAAGCGCAAAAGGATGTGCGCCGCCCCACCAGCCGGGGGTGTTTGTCGGATATCTTCCGTGAGCCGTCCAGCAATAGGCGTTGTATTCTTCAAGGCAATAAAACCTTCCGACATCTTCGGGAAAGCCGACCGCTTTAAAAACGCCCATGTTTTTTCCGCTTGAAAAAACGTAACAGCCTTTGAAGATGGTGTTGATGTGCATAACAGTTCTTGCAACATACTCTTTTTCGTCAAGCTGAAGCCTTGAAAGAATAGAAGCAAGCGGAGCAACAAAATATCGCCAAATGAGCGGAACGTCGATAATTTCCGGAATTTTTCTTATCGGTATGTTTTCGGCTTTGACAATTTCAAAGCTGTCTTTAAGATATTTTTCGCATTCCACTCTTGCGTCGTTGTCGGTATAAAAAATATGGAATGCATAAAAGTCTTTGTAATCGGGATAAATTCCGTAGCCGGCAAAGCCGCCGCCAAGGCCGTTTGAACGGTCGTGCATTGTTTCAATGCCGTTCATAACGGTTTCTCCCGTCATTTTGTTTCCGTCTTTTGAAATGACTGCGGCGATTGCGCAGCCGGACGGAATTCTGATTTCGCCTTCCAATTTCATTTTAATCGTCCTTTCGGTCAAGCAAAACGCTTTGTTAATCAGCGGCCGCTTAACGCTTTTACTGAAAGAAAAAAGGCAAAGGCATCCATCCTTAAAGAGGGTTACTCTTTTGTGAATGAACGCCTTTGCTCACTTATACCTTGGAATTATAGCACAGCAAAAATGATTTGTCAACTTTGTTCTGCTTTTTTGAAATTTTTCTAACGTTTGAATATTTCAAACAAAACCTGAGTGCATTGATTGTGCAATGTGTCAGTGCTTTCATTTTTCAAGAGCAATATTAAACAAAAAGAAGATGATATTGTTGTTTATTTGTTATATTGATTTATCGGTGAAAAAGTCCTATAATGTCAATCAAAGTGAAGGGCAGCACCGGCTGCCGAGCATATTGACGGAGAATGCTTTTAAAAAGAGAAATACGAAAATTGAGCTACTGCTTTCGGCAGTAGCTCTTTTGCTTTAATAATCATTCTTCACCGAGGATTTTCATAAATTCCTCGCCGGTTATTGTTTCTTTGCTGTAAAGATACATTGCAAGCTCATCAAGCTTTGCCCGGTTTTCCGTCAAAATCCGAACTGCCTTTTCGTGCTGCTTTTTAACAAGGGCAACAACAAGCGAATCAATGCGGCTTTGAGTTTCTGCGGAGCAGGCGAGCGATGTGTCGCCGCCGAGATACTGATTTGTTACGGTTTCAAGCGCAACCATGTCAAAATCATTGCTCATTCCGTAACGTGTAATCATTGCCCTTGCAAGTTTTGTTGCCTGCTCAATGTCGTTTGATGCACCGGTTGTAACCGTATTGCAGGCAATTTCCTCTGCCGCTCTTCCGCCGGTGAGGGTTGCAATTTTGTTTTCAATCTCCTGCTTGTTCATGAGATAGTGGTCGCCCTCTTCAACCTGCATTGTATAGCCGAGTGCGCCGGACGTTCGGGGAATGATTGTGATTTTTTGAACGGGTGCGGAATTTGTCTGCTTTGCGGCAACAAGCGCATGACCGATTTCGTGATAAGCCACAATGCGCTTTTCTTCGTCGGTAAGAATCGCATTCTTTTTTTGATAGCCGGCAATAACAACTTCAATGCTTTCCTCAAGGTCGGCCTGTGTTGCTTCGTTTCGGTTGTCTCTGACCGCACGAAGAGCCGCTTCGTTAACAATATTTGCAAGCTGTGCGCCTGAAGCACCGGAGGCCATTCTTGCAATGTGTTCAAAGTCGATACCGGGTGCAAGCCTGATTTTTTTTGCGTGTACCTTGAGAATCGCTTCACGGCCTTTGAGGTCCGGAAGTTCAACGGGAACTCTTCTGTCAAATCTTCCCGGTCTTGTGAGAGCGGGGTCAAGCGTTTCCGGTCGGTTTGTTGCGGCAAGAATGATTACGCCGGTGTTTCCGGAAAATCCGTCCATTTCGGTGAGAAGCTGGTTGAGCGTTTGCTCACGCTCATCGTTTCCGCCCATTCTTCCGTCACGTTTTTGACCGATTGCGTCAATTTCATCAATGAAAACAATGCATGGGGCTTTTTCCTTTGCCTGGCTGAAAAGGTCACGGACTTTTGACGCACCCATTCCGACAAACATTTCAACAAATTCCGAACCGGACATTGAAAAGAACGGAACGTTCGCTTCGCCGGCAACGGCTTTTGCAAGCATTGTTTTACCTGTGCCCGGAGGGCCAACAAGCAAAACGCCCTTTGGCATTGATGCACCGATTGAAGTGTATTTCTGCGGGTTGTGAAGATAATCAACAATTTCGGTGAGGTTTTCTTTTGCCTCATCCTCTCCGGCAACGTCGGAAAACTTTATGCCGTCTGAGGACTTGACATAGACCTTTGCGTTGCTTTTTCCAAGGTTAAACATCATTGACGAGTTTCCGCCCGTCATTTTTTCGGTTATCTTTTTTGAAAGGAGCTGACCGAGAATAAAGAAGATTGCAATCGGCAAAATCCACGTCAAAAGGAAGCTTACAATCGGCGACATCTGCTCAACAATTTCCTTTGTGAACTGTGCGCCGGAGTTGTGGAGCCTTTGAGTCAGTCCCGGGTCGTCCATAACGCCGGTTTTATAAATTGTTTTTCCTTCCTTATCGGTAAAAAGTATGCGGTTGTCCTGAACCTCAACTTTTCCGATTTCGCCGTTTTCCGTCATAGTCATGAACGTTCCGTAATCAACTTCCTTAATCTGAAGCTGGCGAACGGCCGGAACAATGATAACGTTGAAAAGCAGGATAATCAAAAGGACGATGCTGTAATAAAAAATCAGCGGCTTTTTTGGTTTTTTAACTTCATTCATAAACTGTTACTCCTTATTTTTCTCGTTTTATTGTTAACACGGCAACAATAATGTTTTGCATTCCGTCAACCAAAAGTGCCGTGCCGCCAAGACGGGTAACAAGCATTGTTGCGGAAAGAGGCTTGATTAAAGCGCAAACACCGAGCGCAAGCGTGATAATTCCGCCGATGAGAAGAAGATACCACCTTCCGATTCCGAAGCGGAACGCTTCAATCGCATTCTGAATTATGAACAGCGAATCTATGATTACAAAAACGCCGATCATAACGGTCAGATATTTTGCGATTTTGTCAGGAAAAAGCAAAAGCACCGAACCGAATGCACAGGTCAAAATGCCCATTGCAAAATCAAATTGAAACGCAATCCGGTAAGGGTCGTTTGAAAAGTATCCGATAAGCTTTGCCGCTCCGGAAAAAAGCATTGCAACGCCGGCAATCCGTGCAAGAACCGAAAGCGAGGTCTGCGGCCGAAACAGGAACGCTGCGCCAAGCAGAATAAAAAGCGAAGATGTTATGATATAGCATCGCTTTGCAAAACGCAGAAAATTCATTTTTCTTTCCTCCTTGATCTTTTATGTTATTATGATAACCTGAAATTTACAAAAAAAATACGGTCAAAAGAAAGCGTTTGAGAAAAAATGTAACACTTTCAAAAAATTGACCGGTAATTTTTTCTTCTTGCCGCAGTGAAATAAAGAAATCATAAAAAAATGTGGAAAAAATCAAAACGGTATGATATAATTAAAAAAAGTGTGTCGACGGCGGTTTTCCGCCGCCGAACAAAAGCCGTTTTGAGCGGCTGAAAAAGATTTTCATAACGAAAGGTAGAAAGAAAAAAATGAGCGTAAAAGAATTGATCGTCAACGCAGGCAGTTCCTCACTCAAATATACCGTTTTCCTCATGCCGGAGGAAAAAGTTCTTGCAAACGGTATTTTTGAACAGCTTACAACTCCGCTTCCGACATTTACTCACAAGCTTCCGAACGAAAACGGAAAACTTGTAAAAGTTATTGACAAGCTTGCCCTTGAACCCGGCGCAACTCATGCCGACGCAATCAACAAGCTTATTGAAACCCTCACGGGCGAAGAATTTGGCGTTCTCAAATCAATGGACGAAATTGCGGCTGTCGGCCACAGAGTTCTTCACGGCGGCGAAAAATTCAGCGGCAGCGTTCTTGTTGACGAAAAGGTTAAAGACGCAATCAGAGAATGTATCCCCCTCGGCCCGCTTCACAATCCGGCAAACCTTATGGGCATTGAAGTTTGCGAAAAAATCATGAAGGGTATTCCTCAGGTTGCCGTTTTTGACACTGCATTCCATCAGACTATTCCGGAGGAAGCTTATATGTACGCTCTTCCGTATAAGTACTATAAAGAGTACGGAATCCGCCGCTACGGTTTCCACGGAACAAGCCACAGATATATCGCTCTTCGCACCGCAGACTTCCTT
Organism: uncultured Eubacteriales bacterium; assembly: GCA_934552855.1. Classification (GTDB taxonomy): domain Bacteria; phylum Bacillota; class Clostridia; order Oscillospirales; family Acutalibacteraceae; genus UBA6857. The sequence goes on from CAKTEU010000015.1 coordinate 25,838, forward strand.
CAAAAGAAGTATACCGGAAAGTACGACGAAAAAACGCTCAAAATTGTTACCTGTCATCTTGGCAACGGTTCTTCAATTTCCGCAATCAAGGGCGGAAAGTGCTTTGACACAACAATGGGTCTTACTCCGCTTGAGGGAATCATGATGGGTACCCGTTCCGGTTCAATCGACCCGGCAATCATCCCGTTCATCATGGAAAAGGAAGGCCTTTCCGGAAAGGACATTGACGTTCTTCTCAACAAAAAGTCCGGTATGCTCGGCCTTACTTCGGACGACGAAAACAACGAAGCCACAAGCGACAACAGAACGATTGAAAACAGAGCAAAAAACGGCGACAAGCGTGCTCAGCTTGTTGAATCAATGTTCTGTCATCAGCTCACAAAGTATATCGGCGGTTTTGCCGCTGCAATGGGCGGCGTTGACGCAGTTGTTTTCACCGGCGGTATAGGCGAAAACAATCCGCATTACCGCACAAGAGTTGCCGAAAAGCTTGCTTTTCTCGGAACAAAGGTTGACGAAGAAGCGAACCATGTCAGAGGCGAAGAAATTGAAATTTCAACCGAAGATTCGGCTCTCAAGCTCCTTGTTCTTCCGACCGACGAAGAACTTATGATTGCAAAGGACACATATGACATCGCCGTTGCAAAATAATTGTTAGGTTGACCGAAAGGGACTGTCGCATTTAGCGCAGAACAAAGAGTAAAAAGTCAAAATTAAAAATATAATTTACGGATGCCGTCAAAAAGAAAGTATACCGTGAATTACAGCTTTATTTTTAAATCCAATAGGAATTATTTTTACTCTTTTAAGCGTTTTTTACCCGCTCGCAGTATCTATATACGGCTTCGGGGTAAAGAAAACGCTTTCTGCATCTAAATGCGACAGCCCCTTTTTATTGTTGAACTTAAAGAGAATTATTGATTACGGTTTATTCATGTTGTATACCATGACGTTCGGCTTTTTCGGTCAGATAACATTTTGATAACGGCAATGAATTTTTTTCATAGCTTTTCTGTATAATAAAATCGTGTAAATTTAATATTAATTATGTAACTTTGCTATTGATTTATATTCGCTTCAAGTATACAATCAATAGTGCATTAAAAGTACAGAATAAAAATTTGAAGGAGGTATTCGCTTTGAAAAAAATCATAGCTGCGTTTGTTGTTCTTGCGGTTATTGCCGTTTATCCGACAACAAACTTTTTTATCATAAAATCAAAAAAGAATACTGTCACGGAAGATACCTCCGCCGGCGTTTCGGTTCTTGATTCATACGCCGCCGTTTCGGTTGAAAAAGCAGACAAGGCTGTTGCCGAAGCAAAAAAAAAGCAGGAGGAAATTCTTGCGGACGAAGCAATCAAAGGCCTTATTGAAAAAGATATTAAATATATCAAAGCCGGAAAACTTTCCTATCGAAAGGTTTTTTCAAACGTTTATTTTGCCGGGGACTCTTTGATGGAAGGTCTTGAAGCTTACAGCATACTCAACAGCAACCATATTTTTGCAAAGGTCAGCGCAAGCCTTTCACACCTTGAATCGGTTATGCCGAAAATCATTTCCGTAAGACCGGAAACACTCATTCTTCATTACGGACTGAACATGATTGGCGACCAGCAGTACCACGTTGACAGCTTTATAAGTCAGTATACAAAAGACATTCAAAAGCTTCAAAAAAAGCTTCCCGATACAAGAATAATCGTCAGCCTTTTGTTTCCGGTTGATACTTCTGTTGCAACGGCGAACAGGTTCAAGTATGTTTCAAGATATAACAGCCGCCTTGTTCAGATGAGCAAGGAGCTTGGCGTTGAATATCTTGACTCTTCAAGCATTTTTGTCGGCCATGATTTTTACGGTGCGGACGGAATTCACCTTTCATATTCGTTCTATCATGATTACTGGCTTGATTTTATTATGAGAGAAATGGAGATTTACGCATGAGCAAAGAAAAGTTTTTTGAAATTCTCTGCGTGGTTCTGCTTGTCGGGTTTGTTGGCTTTTTGCTTTTTGAAAACGGCGGTTCTTCAAAAACCGGAGAAGAAGTTTTCACTCCGGTTATTGAAGCGTTCAATATGGGTGAGCTCAAAGTTCGTGACGATAAGACGCTCAAAAAAGAATTTTCGTTCGGCGAAGAGGACGTTGCAACCGTGATGTACATTTCCTCTGATTCGATTATGGAGGTTCAAGAGCTTCTTTTGGTTGAAGCAAAAAGCAAGGACGACGTTCAAAAAATTGCGGAAGCAATTCAAAGCCGTGTTGAATCAAAAAAAGCTCTTTTCAAAAATTATGCACCCGAACAGAGTGCACTTTTGGAAAATTATACGCTGATTAAAAAAGGAAAATTTGTTTTCTATATTGTTTCCGATTCGCCCGAAGCGGCGATAAAAGCTTTTAAAAAGGCTTTGTAAGCTATCAAATGCCGATAAAAAATCGAAGAAGTAAAAAGGAGTTTGCTTAATGGTTTTCAGCAGCGCAACCTTTTTGTTCGTTTTTCTTCCTGTTGTTTTTACGCTTTACTTTATTCCGCTTTTCAAAAACGACGAACAAAAAGAGATTACAAAAAAGAATATCGTGCTCTGCCTGTCAAGCCTTGTTTTTTATGCGTGGGGCGAGCCGGTATATATAATTTTAATGCTTTTGAGCATTTTTTATAATTACAACGCAGGAATTGACATTGAAAACAATGCGGATGACCCGAAGGCAAAAAAACGAATTTTTGTTTTTGCGGTCATATTCAATCTTCTTGTTCTCGGCTTTTTCAAGTATTCCGGTTTTGTTGTTGAAAACGTCAATTCAATTTTTTCGCTTAACATAAAGTATGAGCCGCTTGCGCTTCCCGTCGGAATTTCGTTTTATACTTTTCAGGTTCTTTCTTATGTTATCGACGTTTACAGGGGCGATTGCAAAGTTCAAAAAAGTCTTCTCAATTTTGCAACATATATTTCGATGTTTCCTCAGCTTATTGCAGGTCCGATTGTTCAGTATAACGACATTGAAAAAGCACTTTCCTTCCGTGAACATAACGTTCGGAAGTTTTCGGCCGGAACGCTGTTTTTCATAAGAGGACTCGGCAAAAAGGTCATTTTTGCAAACACAATCGGTGCAGTATATACAAGCATCTGCTCCGGCGGCACAGCTTCGCTTGGTGCGGTTGACGCATGGTTTGCAATTCTTTGCTACACGCTTCAGATTTATTTTGACTTTTCCGGTTACAGTGATATGGCGGTGGGACTCGGCAAAATGTTCGGCTTTGATTTTGTTCACAACTTCAATTTTCCGTACTGCGCCGTTTCAATCAAGGACTTTTGGAGCCGTTGGCACATTTCGCTTTCAAGCTGGTTCAGAGATTATGTTTATATCCCGCTCGGCGGAAACCGAAAGGGCACGGCAAGAACAATTTTCAACATTGCCGTCGTTTGGACTCTCACCGGACTTTGGCACGGCGCAAGCTGGAACTTTGTTGCGTGGGGTGCGTTTTACGGCGTGCTTCTCATTGCTGAAAAGTATGTTTTCAAAGATGTGCTTGAAAAAATCCCCCGCCCTGTCAGAAGGGTGCTCACAATGCTCATTGTAATAATCGGCTGGGTGTTCTTTTCAAGCGAAAATCTTTCGGCGGCGGTTGAATTTCTTCGTGCAATGTTCGGCGCAAACGGTTATGCTTCGGCCGACACAAAGTATCTTCTTTTGAACAACATTTTCCCGTTTGCCGTTATGAGTCTCAGTGCACTCGGCTTTTTCAAAAAGCTTCCAACGCTCAAAAACGTTCCGCTTCGTCTCACTTTCCAGGCGGCCGGATACATTATCGTTTTTGTTCTTTGCATCGTTTTTATCGTCAGCAGCACGTATAACCCGTTCCTTTATTTCAGATTTTAAGAGGTTTTGGCAATGACAAACAACACTGAAAAAACCGAAAAACCGAACCGCAAAAAGCAGCGTATTACCGCCGTTTGCGCAGTGACAACGGTTGTCTTTTTTGTAATCGTTTTCGGTGTGCTCGCTCTTGCGATTGCAATTCCCGACCGTGAAAAATCAGAGAGCGAAAACCGTGTTCTCAAACAGTTTCCGTCCGTTTCGCTTTCTTCGATTTTTGACGGAAGTTTCATGAAAAATTTTGAAACATACTTTAATGATCAGTTTCCGTTTCGTGACAAATTAATCGGCTTTAAAACCGATTTTGAACGTGCACTCGGAAAAACGAACGAAAACGGAGTTTACATCGGAAAAGACGGTTTTCTTTTTGAAGCGCCGGCAAAGGTTCAAAAAAAGAAGCTGACCGAACTGACAAACGCAATTGCAGCTTTTTCAAAAAGCAACCGAAAACTTAAACGGGCGTTTATTCTTTCGCCCAATTCTTCGGATGTTTTGACGGATAAGCTTCCGGCCGCACTCTCACTTCCGGACAGAAGCGGTGCTTTCAAAACAATTCAAAAAGCACTTTCGTCTTTCACGTGGGTTGATTGCAAAACCGCATTTGAAAAACGTGAAGATAAAACCGAACTTTTCTATCGCACCGACCACCACTGGACAACCCGTGCGGCGTACCTTGCATTCAAGGGTCTTGCGAACGCATGGGGTCTTGAAACAAAAGGAAAAGGCTATGCATATTACACCGTTTCCGATTCGTTTCAGGGTACGCTTTCGTCATCGGCGGCGGTGAACAATGCGGCGGATAAAATTGAAATTTGTGTTCCGAAAAAGCAGGCCGGAAGGTATACCGTTCTTTATGAATCCTCCGGAAGAAAAACCGCAACGCTTTTTGAAAACGAAAAGCTCGGTCAAAAAAATCAATACGAAGTTTTCCTCGGCGGAAACTATGACAAGGTTATCATTTCAACAACAGCAGAAACAACGGCAACGCTCCTTGTTTTTAAGGATTCCTATGCCAACTGCCTTCTTCCGATGCTTACGCCGTATTTTTCAAAAATTGTTGTTATTGACCCAAGATATTTTTCGGACAGTCTCAAGGGCGTTATGAGTGAAACGCAGTTTACCCATGTTTTGTTTGTTTATAACATGGACACGTTCCTCGGCGACACGTCGCTTGCGGCGGCACTTGAATCATAAACAAAAAAGCTGTTGCGCCATTTGAACGCAGCAGCTTTTGTTTTTTGTACTATGTTATTTTTTCACCGCTCTTGTTGCAACAAAAGTCGGAACATTGTGCTCATGAAGATTGCCTTCGCCGTTTGTGTCCTCAAAAAGGTCGGTCAAAGCAAAGCCGGCTTTAAGTTGTCCGCCTATCTGTTCTTCAAGCGTGTGTGAAAATTGAAAACCGCTGTTGTCTGCTTCAAGGAATTTTCGGTGTTCCTCGTTTTCGAGCGGATTAAACGGAAGAGTGAATCGAAGTTCTTTTTCGTCGTTACCGAAAGCGTAGCAGATTCCGTTGTCGAGTCCGGACAAAAGTACGCCGCCTTTTTTCAAAATCCGGAAACATTCTTTCCATATCGGCAAAACCTCTTTGACATAGATATTTGAAACGGGGTGAAAAATAAGGTCGAAGCTTTCGTCTTCAAACGGGAGCGGTTTTGACATATCCGCACGCACAATTTTGATATCGTAGCCTTCTCTTTCGGCAACCGCACGCTCGTTTTCAAGCTGCATTTGCGAATAGTCAAGAACGGTACATTCTGCGCCGAGTGCGGTAAAAATCGGCATTTGCTGTCCGCCGCCGCTTGCAAGACCGAGAACCTTTTTGCCTTTCAGTTCGCCGAACCACTCGTGCGGAACGGGCTTTGTCGGAGTGAGAAGAACGTTCCAGCTGCCTTTTTTTGCGTTTTCAAAGGCTTCGTGAGAAACGGGTTTTCCCCATTCCCAGCCGTTTTTTACCCATGAGTCAACGGTTTTTGCGTTGATATCCTGATAGTTCATTTTTGCTTTTCCTTTTCTTTTTCAAATTCTTCACGCTCCTTTTTTGAAAAAACGCAGCCGCAGTAATCCTGTCTGTAAAGCCCGTATTGCTTTGAAAGCTCAACCGAACGCTTATAGCCGTTTTTCTTTTTGAAGTCTGACGGAAGGTGCAAAACGCCGAATTTTTCTCCGGCGGCTTCGCCGATTTCGTTAAGCTTTTGTGTGTTTTTGAGCGGGCTTATGGTGAGCGTTGTTGTGAAGTAATCAAAGTTGTTTTCCTTTGCGTACTCGGCGGCTTTTTCAAGCCGAAGCTTAAAACAGGCAAAACACCTTTCGCCGCCCTCTTTGATGTGTTCAAGCCCTTTAACCGCATTGTAAAACTCTTTCGGGTCGCCCTTGATTTCGGCAAGCGAGACGGGATATTTTGTTTTGAGAGAGCAAACAAGCCTTTGCTGTTCACCGACTCTTCGGTCGTATTCTTCGGCGGGATAAAGGTTAGGATTATAATAAAGAACGGTTATTTTAAAGTAATCGGAAAGATATTCAAGGCAATAGCTGCTGCACGGAGCACAGCATGAATGGAGCAAAAGCGACGGAACAACGCCGCTTTTTTTGTTTTCTTCAATTATTTTTTCAAGCTCTTTTTGAAAGTTACGCATCGGTTTCACCGTCTTTTCGGTCAAGCATATTTTCTAAAATGTCAGCCGCATCGAAAACAAGGTCGGCGCAAGGACGTTTTTTATAGTATGCGGCGGTTCTCGCTTCCGGAACGGGAACAATTTTTTGTTCTTTTGAAAGTCCGAGAAGCTCACGGCAAATTATTGAACCGTTGCGGCTTTTAAATTCGTTTGAAAACTCCTGAACTTTTTTATAGGCCGAAAGCTTGTCTTTTCCGTCCTCTCCGCCAAAAACAAAACCGAGAATCATTGCCGCAGCGCAAACCGCACCGCAGACTTCCCGCTGTCTTCCGACACCGCCGCCGAGTCCGCATGAAAGCTTTGCGGCTTGTGTTTCGGAAAGGCCGAGAATATCGGCAAAAGCGGCAGCAACCGATTGCGAACAGTTGAGACCGGTTTTAAAAAGTTCTTTTGCTTTTTCTTGTCTGTTCATGTGCGTCACTCCGATATGTTGAAATTTTTCAGGTGTTCGATAAGGGTAGGTGCGCTGTTTTCCGGAAGGTTGATTGTGTGTTCCGGAAGGCGCATATTTTCAAGATAATGCGCATCGGAATTGCGAAAAATCAGCTTTCCCTTTGTTGCCGGGTACTTTTCAAGATATTCTTTTTCATCGGCATCGGGGGTAAGCTCAAACGCTTTTACATTAAGATCTTCGCCGAATGTTCCGAGGGCGGAGATAATGCTGTAAGAGCTTCGGTCAATGTGCGCCGGAAAGCAGACTCCGCCAAAACGGTTCACAAGTTCCGGAACGGCATCTATGCTTATAAAGCTTGCAGTGGTCAAAAGGAGTTCTTCGTTTTCAAGAATACCGTCTTCGCCGTCCATAACAAGCTGGTCGCCGAAAATTTGCGGCTTGTTTTTGATTTTCGGAATGTTTTCATATATGTATGCGCCAAAATTTTCTGCTTTTTCAACTGACGGAAAAAGACAGACAACGTGAATTTCCTCACTTGTGCAAAGCTCCATGCCCGGAACAACGGTTATGCCGGCTTTTTCTGCGGCGGATATGGCCGCACGGCAGTTTTTTGTGCTGTTGTGGTCGGTCAAAGCAATGATGTCAAAACCGAGAATTTTTGCCATATTGACAAGGTTATACGGAGTCATTTCGTTGTCGCCGCACGGCGAAAGGCAGGAATGAAGATGAAAATCGTAATATAATTTCATAATACCTCAAAAAAACGAGCTGAAAGATTTACGGTTGTTTTTTCTTATGATATCACGAATGCGGCAAAAATTCAACATCTTCGGTTGCCTTGGCCGATAACTTTCAAGCATTATTCCGCCGCTGCATAACCACAATGAGAAAAAGGAATTGACAAACGAATAAAGAAAAGCTATACTTAAAACAGATGTTTTAAAACAAAGGTTTCAAAATGCTTGATTTAAATTGAACACACCGCCATGCGGTGATATGGGCAGGAGGAAAAAGAATGCCGCCAAAACCAAAATTTACAAAAGAAAAAGTTGTTTCTGCCGCACTTGAAATTGTCAGTGAAAAAGGGATTGAAGCACTCACTGCACGGGAACTCGGCGAACGGCTTGGAAGTTCGGCACGCCCGATTTTCACCGTTTTCAAAAATATGGAGGAGCTTTCAAACGAAGTTCGCCTTGCCGCAATGCACCGCTTTGAAGAATACGCAACCAAAGCGGTCGGATATACTCCGTTGCTCAAAAAGGTCGGAATGCAGATGGTTCTTTTTGCATGCGAGGAGCCGAAGCTTTATAAGCTTTTGTTCATGAGCGAAAACAAAACCGCAGAAAGCTTTGACGATGTTTTGAAAAACCTTGGAATTACGGCGGATATGTGCCTTAAATTTCTCAAAGAAAACTTTGGCTTCGGCGAAAAGGACGCAATGATTTTCTTTGAGCAGATTTGGATTTATACCTTCGGAATCGGCGCAATGTGCGCAACGGGAATGTGTCGGTTTTCTGAAAAGGAGCTTGTTCAAATGCTTGGAACCGACTTTGCGGCAATGATGATGCTTGCAAAGGCCGGAAAACTTGATGCACCTTCAAAAATTCCGCAAAAAACAGTTGACAAACCGTTCAATTAAGCGTATAGTAACAAAAGTTACGCAACAAGCGTTGTCAATTGTAACATTTTTGTAATATTAGGAGAAATCAATGGAAAATATTATTGAAATTAAAAATCTTAACAAGTCGTTCGGCGAAGTCAAAGCCGTCAGCAACCTTTCGTTCAATGTTAAAAAGGGTGAGCTTTTTGCCTTTCTCGGCGTGAACGGTGCCGGAAAAAGCACAACAATTTCGATTTTGTGCGGCAGTCTTAAAAAGGACGACGGAAGCGTTCTTGTTTGCGGAAAAGAGGCCGGAAAGCAAAACGCTGCGGTTGCCGAAAAGCTTGGCGTTGTTTTTCAAAACAGCGTTCTTGACAAAGCCCTTTCCGTTAAGGACAACCTTGAAAGCCGGGCTGCGCTTTACGGCATGAGCAAAAAGCAGTTCAAAAAAAGACTTTTTGAACTTTCAAAGCTGCTTGACTTTGAAAATATCCTTTCACGTCCTGTCGGAAAGCTTTCCGGCGGACAAAGAAGAAGAATTGATGTTGCCCGTGCGCTTTTGCATGAGCCGGAAATTCTTATCCTCGACGAACCCACAACGGGTCTTGACCCCCAAACAAGAAAGCTGCTTTGGGACGTTGTTAAAGCTTTGCGTGAAAAAAACAACATGACGGTTTTTCTCACCACTCATTATATGGAGGAGGCCGCCGATGCCGATTATGTTGTTATTCTTGACAGCGGAAAAATTGCCGCTGAGGGAACGCCGCTTGAACTTAAAAACGCTTATACCGGCGACTTCATAACGTTTTATTCGCTTTGTGAAGAGCAGATTAAAACGCTTTCACTGCCTTATGAAAAGGTTGGCGAAAGCTTTCGTGTTGAGGTTGAAAACACGAAAAAGGCAACGGAGCTTATAGGAAAATATCCGTCGCTTTTCACCGATTATGAAATTACAAAAGGAAAAATGGATGACGTTTTCCTTTCCGTAACAGGCAAAAAACTTATGGGAGGCGAAGAAAAATGAACGCAATTTTTGCACTTATAAAACGAAACACAAAACTTTTTTTCAAGGACAAGGGAATGTTTTTCACGTCGCTCATTACGCCGCTGATTTTGCTTGTGCTTTATGCAACTTTTCTTGCAAACGTATATAAGGACAGCTTTGCTTCGGTAATTCCGGAATTTTTGAAAATTGACGAAAAGCTGCTTGACGGTGCGGTTGCCGCTCAGCTTGTTTCCTCGCTCCTTGCGGTGAGCTGCGTCACGGTTGCGTTTTGCTCAAATTTGCTGATGGTTCAAGACAAGATAAGCGGTGCAAGACGTGATTTTTGCGTTTCGCCGGTGAAACGCTCCGCTCTTGCGGTTTCATACTTTTTTTCAAGCGCATTTTCAACTTTGATTATCACCTTTACCGCACTCGGCGTTTGCCTTTTGTATATTCTTAAAAAGGGCTGGTACCTTTCCGGTTTGGACGTTGCGCTTTTGGTGCTTGATGTTTTTTTGCTCACCCTTTTCGGCGTTGCAATTTCTTCATGCGTAAACTTTTTCCTTTCAACAAACGGTCAAGGCTCCGCCGTCGGAACAATTGTCAGCGCAGGCTACGGCTTTGTTTGCGGCGCATATATGCCGATAAGCAGTTTTTCTTCGGGTCTTCAAAAGGTGCTTTCGTTTCTGCCCGGAACATATGCAACAAGTCTTATCCGCAACCACGCAATGCAGGGCGCTTTTGCCGAAATGGAAAACCAAGGCTTTCCGAAAGAAGCGGTTTCTGCAATCCGCGACGCAATGGACTGCAACCTTTATTTCTTTGAAAAAAGCGTGAGCGTCGGCGCAATGTACGGTGTTCTTTGCGGTTCGATTGCGGTTCTTGTTTTGATTTATATATTGTTTAATGTAATTTTAAAAAGGGAGTCTTGAATTATGAAATCGAGATATAACACGGCAAGGAAAATACTGATTTTTTGGACGCTTTTTGTCGGAATCGGTGCGGTTGCCGGTGCAGTCGGAATGTTTGTTGACCCGACCGGAAAGGCAATGGGAATGGACGCAATGCTGCCATATTTTCAAAAGCTTCCGTTTGCCAACGTACTTTTTCAAAACTTCACTTTCCCCGGTTATGCGCTTTTAATCGTCAACGGGTTAACAAACCTGACCGCGGCGGTACTGCTTTTCATGAAGAAAAAAAGCGGCGCATACCTTGGCGGAATCTTCGGCATAACGCTGATGCTTTGGATTTGTATTCAGTTTTATATGTTCCCGATGAACTTTATGTCAACGACATATTTCATCTTCGGTTTTCTTCAGGCCGCAACCGGTTACGCCGCCTGCGTTTTTCAAAAACAGGAAAGCTTTAAGGTGAACGAAGCGGATTACAAAAACATCGGTACGAACCCGAAAAGGCTTGTTGTATATTTCTCTCGCATGGGCTACGTCAAAAGTGCGGCGTATGAAGAAGCCGACAGAACCGGCGCAGAGATTTTTGAAGTTAAGGCGACGGAACGCACCGAAGGCACGCTCGGCTTTTGGTGGTGCGGAAGGTTCGGAATGCACAAATGGGCAATGCCGATTGAAAAAACCGACCTTGATTTTTCAAAGTATGACCATGTGACAATTTGTTCGCCCATATGGGTATTCACTCTTGCCGCCCCGATGAAAGAATTTTGCAAAGAGCAAAACGGAAAAATCAAAGAGGCGGACTACATAATCTATCATCACATGAAAAGCGATTTTACCTCTGCGGCGGACGAAATGGATTCGCTTCTGGGCATAAAACGTACAGGCTTTAAAAGTGTGTGCTGCCGTGAGGGTGACGTTAAAACCGTGAAAGAAGAAAGGAAAGAAACCGATGGAGTACATTGATTTTATCAAGGCACAAAAAACGGCGTTCATCGCTTCGGTCGATTCCGACGGCTTTCCCAACATTAAGGCAATGCTTGCGCCGAGAAAAATTGAAAACAACTGCTTTTATTTTACAACCAACACCTCATCGCTCAGAGTCAGCCAATACCTTGAAAACGAAAAGGCAAGCATATATTTTTATAAGCGCGGACGTTTCAGCTATGAGGGCATTATGCTCATCGGAAGAATGGAAGTCCTTACCGATGAAGAGACAAAAAAGGAGATTTGGAGAACAGGCGACACAATGTTCTATAAAAAAGGCGTTACCGATCCGGATTACTGCGTTTTAAAATTTACCGCAGAAAAAGGGCGGCATTACCGCGACCTTAAAACAGAGTCGTTTGTTCTGTAATATATTAAAAATGAAAACCGAAAAAATTTATATTAAAAACATACCTGCCCTCATTTGGGGCAAAGAGAGCGAAAGCGCATACATCTTTGTTCACGGAAAGCAAAGCCGCAAGGAGTACGCCGAACAATTTGCAAAAATTGCAGAAGAAAAGGGCTTTCAAACGTTGAGCTTTGACCTTCCGGAACACGGCGAACGAACGGACGGCGAACGTCTTGACGTTTGGAGCGGAAAAAAAGACCTTTCTCAAGTTGCCGATTACGCATTTACAAGGTGGAAAAGCGTTTCGCTTTTTGCGTGTAGCATAGGAGCGTATTTTTCGCTTGAAACTTTCGGAAAAATGCCGTTTCAAAAGGCGTTGTTCCTTTCTCCGATTGCCGATATGAGGTATCTTGTTAAGCAGATGATGCTGTGGTTTGACGTTTCCGAAGAACGTCTCAAAGCCGAAAAAGAGATTGAAACGCCGGTTGATACGCTTCGGTGGGATTATTACAATTATATACTTGCCCACCCGGTCAAAAATTGGAAAATTCCGACGCATATTCTTTACGGCGGAAAGGACAATCTTCAGTCAAGAGAAGTGATTGAAAGCTTTTGCCGCTCTTTCGGCTGTGAGCTTACCGTGTCAGAAAACAGCGAGCATCCGTTCATGGCTGAGGGCGATGAAAAAATTCTTGAAAAATGGTACAGGAAAAAGATTTAAAGGAGCGAAAATGGATATTTCACTTTTTTATGAAGAAAAGGGAAACGGCTTTTTGCTTGTTCTTCTTCACGGAAACGGCGAGGATCACACATATTTCAAAAGCCAGATTGAGTTTTTTTCAAAGAAGCATCGTGTAATTGCTATTGACACAAGGGGACACGGAAAAACCGAAAGGGGCGGCGGTGAATTTTCAATCCGCCGTTTTGCGGAAGATCTTCATTCGTTCTTTCTTGAACACGGCATTGAAAAGGCGGACGTTTTAGGCTTTTCCGACGGCGGAAACATTGCGCTTTTGTTTGCGCTCAGGTATCCGCACATGGTGAGAAAGCTTGTTTTGAACGGTGCAAACCTTTTTCCGAAAGGGGTCAAAGCTTCTGTTCAGCTTCCGATTGAGCTTGGATACAAAATTGCAAAGCCGTTTTCAAGTTTTTCAAAAAAGGCAAAGAAAAACGCCGAAATGCTTTCCCTCATGGTGAACGACCCATACATTGAGCCAAATGAACTGAAGCTTTTGAAAATGCCCGTTCTTGTAATCGCAGGAACGAACGACATGATTAAGGAAAGCCACACAAGGCTGATTGCGGAAAAAATCCCGAACGCAAAACTTATAATCATGGACGGCGATCATTTTATCGCAAACAAAAAAGCGAAAACTTTTAACACCCACGTTGAAAACTTTTTGAACGGTGAAGAAGATGAGTAAATATCAAAAGCTTTGGGAATATGTCAAAGCGGAAAACAAAAATAAATTGACACTTCCTTTTGAAAAAATCGAAGAAGTGCTCGGCTTTCCGATTGACCACAGTTTTTTGACTTTTAAAAAGGAATTGCTTGCTTTCGGGTTTGAAGTGAGCAAAATTTCAATGAAAGATAAGACAGTTAAGTTTATAAAAAGGTAGCAAAATGAAAACAGGCATAAGAGAATGGAAAGACAGCGACGCTTCTGCACTTGCAGCCATTCTTTCAAACGAAAAAATTCTTGATATGGCGCTTTATGCGCTTTTAAAGGAGTAAGAGAAAATGCTTGAAATTAAAAATTTAACAAAAACATACGGCGAAAAAAGGGCAGTCGATTCCCTTTCGCTTCACATTGCACCGGGTGAAATTTACGGTTTCATCGGTCACAACGGCGCGGGTAAAACAACAACGCTCAAAGCCGTTGCCGGTATTCTTCAATTTGATGAGGGCGAAATCAAAATCGGCGGCGTTTCCGTCAAGGAAAACCCACTCGCCTGCAAAAAAATGCTTGCGTATATTCCCGATAACCCGGACATCTATGAGTTCATGACCGGTATCAAATATCTCAACTTTATTGCGGACATCTTCGGTGTCGGTGCAAAGGAAAGGGAAGAACGCATAAGAAAATATGCCGACCTTTTTGAGCTGACAAAGGACCTTGCCGAACCCATCAGCGCATACTCCCACGGAATGAAGCAAAAGCTTGCAATCATTTCGGCGTGGCTTCATGAACCGAAGCTTATTATCATGGACGAACCGTTTGTCGGTCTTGACCCCAAAGCGGCGCATATTCTCAAAGGCATGATGCGTGAGTTTTGCGGCAGGGGCAACGCAATTTTCTTTTCCACTCATGTTCTTGAGGTTGCGGAAAAGCTTTGCGATAAAGTTGCAATCATCAAAAGCGGAAAGCTTATCCGTTCGGGTACGATGGAAGAAGTTCGGGGCGACGACAGCCTTGAGGAAGTTTTTCTTGAACTGGAGGGTGAATAATGTTTAAAGCTCTTCTCAAAAAACAGCTTTATCAGCTGAACCAAAGCTTTTTTTACGACAGCAAAAAGGGCAAAGCCCGTTCAAAGGGCAGTTCGATTGCTTTCATTGCCTTTTTTGTTGTGATAATGGTCGGCGTGCTCGGCGGAATGTTCTTTTACTTTTCAAAAATGCTTTGCGAACCTCTTGTGAAGAACGGCTACGGCTGGCTTTACTTTGCGCTTCAAAGCCTTATCGGCATAATGATGGGCGTTTTCGGAAGTGTGTTCAACACCTATGCAAGCCTTTATAAAGCAAGGGACAACGACCTTCTTCTTTCGCTTCCGATTCCCGTGCGGCAAATTCTTGTTGTTCGCCTTTTGGGCGTATACCTCATGGGAGCAATGTACAGCGTTATCATTACCGTTCCGGCGGTGATTGTGTATCTTATGACGGTCGGTTTTTCCGTTTCGGCGTTTTTCGGTTCGGTTGTGCTTGTTCTTTCGGGTACGGTTGTTGTTTTTGTTCTTTCGTGCATACTCGGTCTTGCCGTTGCAAAAATCAGCGATAAGCTCAAAAACAAAAGCATTGTCACCGTCATTTCTTCGCTTGTATTTCTCGGAGTGTACTACTATGCGTATGCGAACGCCTTTAATCTTTTGGAGACGATTATTGAAAACGTTCAAGCAATCGGCGAAAAGGTCAAGGGCGCGGCATATCCGCTGTATATTTTCGGAAAATGCGGCGAGGGCAAATTTTTTCCCGTTCTTGCGGTGATTGCGTTTTCGGTTTTGATTCTTGCCGTTACTTATGTGATAATGGAAAAAAGCTTTCTTAAAATCGCAACCTCAAGCGGAAAGAGCGAAAGAAAGGTGTACCGTGAAAAAAGCGTTAAAACAAAAAGCGCAAACGGCGCACTGCTTTCAAAAGAGTTTTCACGTTTTCTTTCAAGCCCGACGTATATGCTCAACTGTGCGCTCGGAACGCTTCTCATGCCGGTTGCGGGTATAGTGCTTTTAATCAAGGGCGAAAAGCTCCTTTCAATGATAACGCAGTCGCTTCCGCTTGACAAGGGCAGCATTACGGTAATTGCCGTTTTTGCGGTTTGTGCAATTGCTTCAATGAACGATATCACGGCTCCGTCAGTTTCGCTTGAGGGCAAAAATATTTGGCTTTCGCAGTCGCTGCCTGTTTCGGTCTGGCAGATTTTTTCCTCAAAGCTTAAGCTGCATATTCTTTTAACGGCAATTCCCGCACTTTTCCTTTCGGTGTGCCTTTGCGTTGTGCTTCGCCCGTCGATCGGAGTGATTGCCGCAATGATTGCACTGCCGTTCATTTTTTCCGTTTTCGGTGCGGTACTCGGACTTGTTATCAATTTGAAAATGCCTAATCTCAATTGGACAAACGAAACCGCCGCAGTCAAGCAAAGCTTCAGCGTTCTTATCACGCTTTTTATCGGTTGGATTGTTTCAATCGCTTGTGCGTTCGGTTACTTTGCGCTCGGCGCAGTGATTAAAGATTACATCTATATTGCAATTGTTGCCGCCGTGCTTACGGTTTTTTCGCTTGTTCTTATCCGCCGGCTCAAAACCAAAGGCACGGAAATTTATAAAAATCTTTAAAAGAGGGATTTTTTATGTGGTGGCTTTATGCGGTTCTTTCTTCGGTCTTTGCGGCGCTTACATCAATACTTGCAAAGGTCGGAATTGAAAACGTGAACTCAAATCTTGGGGCGGCACTCAGAACGGTTGTTGTTCTTGCAATGTCGTGGCTGATGGTTTTTGTTACGAATGCCCAAAGCGGAATCGGCGAGATAAGCAAAAAAAGCTGGGTTTTTCTTATTCTTTCCGGCCTTGCAACGGGTGCGTCATGGCTTTGCTATTACAAGGCATTACAGATTGGCGATGCGTCAAAGGTTGTTCCGATTGACAAAATGAGCGTTGTTTTAACGCTTGTTCTTGCGTTCGTTTTTCTTCATGAAAAGTTTACCGTAAAATCGCTCATCGGCTGCGTTCTGATTGCGGCCGGAACGCTTGTGATGACACTTTAAAGGTATTACTAATGAAAACAAAAAGACTTATATCATTGTGTCTTGTTCTTTGCACGGTGTTTCTTTTTGCTTCGTGCAAGGCGAATTTTGTCGGCAACAAAATCAAAACAAGCGATAAATATCTGCTTTCCTTTGCAGTGCTCAACGGAATGCAAAAGGAGACGCTGAAGCTCAAAAAAGGCGACGAACTTTCCGTCAAAGCAGAGATATCCGAAGGCGAAGTTTCGCTTTTTGTTGCGCCGAAGGGCGGCGAAACGCTTTATCGGGGAACGCTTGTTCAAAACGAAAGCTTTACCCTTGTTTGCAAGGAAAGCGGAACGTATACGATTGAAATCACAGGCAACAGCGCAAAGGGAAAACTTATTTTTGAAAAGGCGAAATAAAATGGAATGGTTTAATTTTATAGGGTTGATTTTTGTTCTTATTCTGCTTGTTCCGAACATTGTTTTTGCCGTTACGCACAAGGACGGCTTTGAAAACACTTGGCACAACAAGGCGGTTGAGCTTTTTGAGCAAATCGGTCGTTTTGGCTGTTTTATATTGATGTTTGTGTCCGTTCCGGGTCTTACACTTGGCTTTTGGTTTGAGGGGGCAAAAACGGTATATGTGATTGCCGGTTCGGTTCTTCTTTTTTTGTACTGCCTTGGGTGGGTCTTATTTTGGAAGGAAAGCTCGGTACGCAAGGCGCTTGCGCTTTCGATTATTCCGTCGCTTTTGTTTATAGAAAGCGGAATTTTCACGCTTAGCATACCGCTGATTGTTCTTTCGGTGATTTTTGCCGTTTGCCATATAACGCTCAGCTATAAAAACGCAAAAGGGTAAAACAAATTTTCAAGTATTAAAATTCATGAAAATTTCATATTTCTGCTAACTTTTGGGTAATCTTTAAGGTTTGTTTAAAGTATCTCGGTTATTCTGTTAACAGACAAGAAACAAATTGTTAATATTATTTTTAAGGAGGTGTTAAAGAATGGAAGCTCTTATCGCAAAGATTAAGGAATATCTTGCACCGCTTTTTGCTATCCTTAACAAGCTTTTGGGAATCGATCCTCTTTTTTAATTCAAAAGGAATACTCAGATAATTTTATCATGAACAGAGTTGCGAACAATGAACGAAATTGTCGCAACAATCTACAAGCACATTAACATGCTTGTAGATTTCCTTCGCAAGATTTTTGTTGCTGCTTATTAATCTGTTGATTAATTGAGTTTTCCTCTTACCCCGAAAGGCAAAAGCTTTTCGGGGTGATTTTTACCATGAATATAAAATGTTTTGGAAATTTGTAGAATATTATTGAAATATGAACAACAATGTGATACACTTCATTTGTGATGTGCGCTAAAAAATAATTCTCAATTTGTACGCAAAATTTGAAAAACTTTATTAGCAAAGAAAGGTTGAAAAAATGAAGAGAATATTGTCTTTATTGCTATCGGTTGTACTGTTGCTTACAGTCATGATCCCCGCAATGTCTGTTTTGGCTGTTGACGGTTGCGCTTGCGGAAACACACCTATTATTTACATCAAAGGCAGAACCGTTATTTACAAGGACACCGAAAACCTTGAAGCCGGCAAAGCCGAAAAAGAGGTTTCCGGAGGAAAGGACGCAGTAATTGAAACGACGGTGAATATTTCAAAGGCTTTTGCCGGCGCAATGATTACTGACAATTGGGATAATTATTGCGATGTTCTTTATGAAGAAATTATGCCGATTTATGATCAGTATTCTCTCAATAATGACGGAGAAATCGATAACAAGAGTGGCATTAACCCCGAATGGAGCATTGAAAACATTCTTAAAAGAGCATATGAAGGCGGAAGAGAACGCCATATCGCTGAAAAAGATAATATCTTTATGTATGAGTTCCAGTATGATATGCGCCTTGATCCGCTTGTTAATGTGGCTAACCTTCGCAAGCTTGTTGAAGCCGTTAAGGAAATCACCGGTCACAAAAAGGTTAACATCCTCGGAAGATGTGAAGGCGGCGTAATTGAAAACGCATATTTCAGTGTTTACGGCTGGGACGATATTGAAAGCGTTGTTATTTATAACTCAATCGCTTGCGGAACAGAAGTTGCCAACGCTTGCTTTACCGGAGAAGTTTTTCTTGACGGAACATCTCTCAACAGATTTGTTTATGAGTTTCTTGGTCTTTCACCGGTTCTTGACCTTATTCTTTCCGGCGTTGAAGCTTCCGAGTATGCAGGAGTTCTTGATAACTTGACCGAGTTTATTCAGAAGATTTACAACAAGGTGGCCCCAAATATTATGTCTCGTCTTGTTCGTGACATTTTTGGTAAATGCCCCGGTTGGTACAGCCTTATCAGTCCTGATTATTTCGAAAAGGCCAAGAGTTTCCTTTTGGGCGACAATGCCGACGGAAAGTATGATAAGCTCATTGCAAAGATTGATAACTACAACTATAACCACAAAATCTATGCAAGAGATATTGTTGAAAAAATGGCTAATGACGGCGTTAAGGTATATGTAATTGCAAAGTATAACAACCAGATGTATCCTGTTATTGAAAACAGATCAATTCTCGGCGACAGCACGGTTTCAGTATACAAACAAACTTATAACGGCGCAACGTGTGCAGACATTGCAAAAACACTTAGCGATGAATATATTGCTTCTGCAAACAAAAAGTTCATCTCTCCGGATAAAATGATTGACGCTTCAACAGGCGTTCTTCCGGAACACACATGGTACATTAGAAATATGTCTCACGAAATGTATCCGGATTCATTTAACCCGTATCTTCTTCGCCTTATGAGAAGCGAAAGCTATGCAAGCATTGATACTTATGAAGATATGCCTCAATGGATGCTTTATACAAAGAATGAAGATAAGTTTTCACCCGTCAACGAGGACAATGCTCCTGCGGCAGATGAAAACCGCCCGAGCGGCAGTCCGCTTCAAATGCTGAAAGATTTTATAAAGAGATTTATAAACTTCATTAAGTATCTCTTCGAAAAGATAACATCAAAATAAGATAAAAATTTAACGCTGCTGCATTATGGTTTGTCCGTGCGGCGGCGTTTTGTTTTGTTGTTCTTTGAAAGATTTCATCTGGTTTTAATTTTTTTCATATTCGTTCCAAGATTTTGCAACTTTTCCTTGACTTTGAAGTGTAAAAGTGGTATTATCTTTTATAGACAATAAGTCCGAGGAAAACTTATGAACTCAAGGAGGTAAAAACCAATGGCATCAATTATTGAAAACTATCTTAAAGGTCTTTTTGAAAATGTTTCGCTCAAGTCGATTTTTTCAGGCTTTCTTGCTGCAATCGTTGCTCTTTTCACAATGATTTCAACCGGAAACACCGGAAAGCTTGCAATGCGTGTTGTTGGCGAAGTTAATACAAACAGCAAAGAGATTGTTATTGAAATCAGTAACTATACCTTTAATACCGTTAAGGACGAGACCGGTTATTCAGGCTATAAGCTTGAACAAAAGGTTGGCAGCGAATGGAAAGAAGTTCCCATTCTCGGCGCTAACAAGGACATCGTTTCCGGTGACATTAAACCGCTCACCTCTTCAACAAGAATAATCAATCTCAGCTCTCCGCTTTTGGGAATCACTCTTCTTACCGAAGGCAATTACAGGCTGACAAAAACCTTCCCGAACGGCGAAGTTGCTTCGGCGGAATTTGATGTTGTTTCCGCTTCGGCAGCAAAGGCCGCTTAAAAACCGAACAATAAAAAATTCCCGATCGTTTTCCGGTCGGGATTTTTTATATTCAAAAAGTATGTGAAAGCATATTTTTACTGCTTGTTTTGTTTGTCCTTTTTCAAAAAGTGAACAAAAAGATAAATGAGAATACATATGCATTGCAAGAATGCGCAAGGAATAAGAAAATACTTGAAATTTTCCATAAACACGGGATAAGTCATGCAAAAACCGACTGACCAAATGATTCCGGAAACGCAAAGGCATTGCCAAACCCGTTTCCACCAAAGCGAGGAAAACACAGTCAAAACAATGAAAACCGCAACGGTTGCATACTGAAAAGCAAGCGGCGCATATGACTGCACGGAAGGTATGTTTTTGAAAACAAAAAACACAACCGAAGCAATGAAGTATGTTCCGAGGGCGGCAATGAACGGAATAAAAATATGTTCCGCCTTTTTTCCCTGAACTTTTTGAGAAAAGCTTTCGGTGTTTTTCTTTTTGCTTTCTTCCGGCGGTGTGTAATCGCTGTCAAGCAGAACGGAAAAAAAGTTTTGCAATTTTCAGCAGGGTGTATGCGTCCGGAATGCTTTCGCCCCGTTTCCATTTTGAAACGGCTTTATCGCTGTAATTGAGGTTTTGCGCAAGCTGAGCTGGGTCATGCCCTTCTTTTTGCGAAGTTCAATAAGCTTTTTTGCAAAATGATTTTTTGTCTGTTATTCGTTAATCATTATTCATTCTCCGAAAAGTTTATTTTACAGTCACAATTATATAACATTCGGAGCAAATTTTTAATCGAAGCGAGTCAAAATTAATAAAATCACAAAAAAATAAAAGCCCCGATGAAAATCGAAGCTTTTATGGCGCGCCAAGAGGGACTTTGTCCCGGTGCTGCCCGCACCTATCGCCTCGCTTCGCTCCTTGCCCCGTCGGCAAAAACAGTCCACCGGACTGTTTTTTTCCGTCACTTCGTTCCTCCCTCCTCGTTCGAGCCCCTCTTGCGTTTGAAAAAAGAAAGCAAGTCAAAAAAATAAAAGCTTCGGCTAAAAATAACCGAAGCTTTTATGGCGCGCCAAGAGGGACTTTGTCCCGGTGCTGCCCGCACCTATCGCCTCGCTTCGCTCCTTGCCC
>CAKTEU010000016.1 GCA_934552855.1 uncultured Eubacteriales bacterium
TTTTATATGCCTATCTTTGAGGTGAGTGTAAATAATTCAGAAAGGGTATGATGTAGCTTTGACTATATCATACAAGTTTTACTATGTGCGGAATTGTCGGATACATCGGAAAGGATTTTGCCGTTCCATATCTCATTGAAGGCCTTTCAAAACTTGAATACAGAGGTTACGATTCAGCCGGAGTTGCGGTGATTGAAAACGGAAAAATAAACGTGACCAAAAAAAGCGGAAGGCTGAGCGTTCTTAAAAACGAGCTTGAAAAAAAGGAGCCGAGCAAAGCCACAATCGGAATCGGCCACACACGCTGGGCAACGCACGGCGCGCCGACGGACGAAAACGCTCACCCTCACCTGAGCGAAAACAAAATTTTTGCCGTTGTTCACAACGGTATTATTGAAAATTTCGGCGAACTTAAAGAAAAGCTTTCTTCGAGCGGCGTTCACTTTTCTTCACAAACGGACACAGAAGTGATTGCCGCCTTGCTTGAAAAAAACTATGACGGAAACTTTCTTTCCGCCGTTACAAAAACGATTGAAGATCTTGACGGCGCATATGCGCTTGCGATACTTTGCAAAGATTTTCCGGAAAGTATGGTTCTTGTCAGAAAATCGAGCCCTCTCGTTCTTGGAAAAAGCGAAGGCGGAATTTTTGCCGCTTCGGATGTAACGGCGGTTTTAAAGCATACGGCCGACATTTTCAAACTTTCCGACGGAGAAATTGCCCTCATTGAAGGCAGCAAGCTTTCTTTTTATACTTTTGACGAAACACCGATTGATAAAAAGAACGAACACGTTTCATGGACCGCAAAGGACGCTCAAAAGGACGGCTACGCTCACTTTATGCTCAAGGAAATTTTTGAACAACCGGCCGTTTTTGAGCGGACAATAAGCCCTCACATCAGAAACGGAAAAATGGACTTTGAAAACTTTTCGCTTTCAAAGGAAGACGTGAAAAGAATTGACCGAATAATCATCACCGCCTGCGGTTCGGCGTATCACGCCGGAATAATCGGAAAATACGTCATTGAAAAGGCGGCGAGAATCCCCGTTGAGGTTGACATTGCTTCCGAATTTAGATACCGTGACCCGATTCTTAATAAAAACACGCTTGTCATAATCATCAGTCAAAGCGGCGAAACGGCCGACACGCTTGCCGCCCTTCGACTTGCAAAAGAAAAGGGTGCAAAGGTCCTTTCAATCGTAAATGTTGTCGGAAGCACGATTGCGAACGAAAGCGACAGCGTTGTTTACACTGCCGCAGGGCCCGAAATTGCCGTTGCAACAACAAAGGCATTTTCCGCTCAGGTTGCCGTTTTATATCTTCTTGCCGCATACTTTTCGGAAAGGAAGGGAACTTTTTCAAAGGACGATTTTTTACTTTACCTTTCAAATCTTCATGCTGTCCCGAAAAAAATCGAAGAAACGATTGAAAGCGTGAGCGGCGAAGCAAAAAGAATCGGAAAAGAGTTTTCTTCGCTTGAACATTCGTATTTCATCGGGCGCGGCCTTGATTACGCCGCCGCAACGGAAGGCTCGCTGAAGCTGAAGGAAATCAGCTATATCCACAGTGAAGCTTACGCCGCCGGGGAACTCAAGCACGGAACAATCTCTCTCATCGAAGAAGGAACGGCGGTTATTGCCCTTGCCTGCAACGAAAAACTTTTTTCAAAAACAATGAGCAACATCAAAGAGGTAAAATCCCGTGGAGCCAAGGTTCTTATTGTTACAACCGAAAAGCACAAAAACGATTGCAAAGACCTTGACTTTGTTGTGACCGTTCCGGAGGTTTATCCGTTTTTCTCCGCTTCAATTGAAGTTGTTTTTCTTCAGCTTTTGAGCTATTACACGGCTCTTTTCCGAGGCTGCGACATTGACAAACCGAGAAACCTTGCAAAATCGGTCACAGTTGAATAAAAAAGAACCGGGTGCGACGAATTTTTTCGCCGTATCCGGTTTTTGCTTTTTTACTTGTTCAGCTTTTCTGCGTTTTCGATTTCTTCAAGAACACATTTCGGAGCGGGTCCGCCTTTGACCGTTCTGCCCTTTACGCAGTTGTCAAGATTGATCGCTTCAAAAACGTCGTTTCCGAAAAGGTCGCAAACACGCTTGTATTCCTCAAGCGGAAGCGTTTCAAGCGTAAAGCCGTTTTCAATGCAGAAGGCGACGATTTCTCCGACGGCCTTGTATGCGTCTCTGAACGGAAGACCTTTTTTAACGAGGTAGTCCGCACAGTCGGTTGCGTTGATGAAGCCCTTTGCGGCGGCGGCACGCATATTTTCCTTGAGAACCTTTGCCGTGTCGAGCATTGCGGAAAATGTGTCGGTACAGATGAGAACCGTGTCAACAGCGTCAAACACCGCCTGCTTGTCCTCCTGCATATCTTTGTTATACGCAAGCGGAATACCTTTCATAACGGTGAGAAGAGTCATGAGCGAACCGAAAACACGGCCGGATTTTCCTCTGACAAGCTCTGCAATGTCCGGGTTCTTTTTTTGCGGCATGATGCTGCTTCCGGTTGAAAAAGCGTCGTCAAGCTCGATGAACTTGAACTCCCACGAACACCACATTACAACTTCTTCCGCAAAGCGTGAAAGATGAACCATAATGATTGAAAGGCAGGAAAGAAGTTCAATGACATAATCCCTGTCGGAAACGCCGTCAAGACTGTTTGAGCAGATGCCCGAAAGGCCGAGAAGCTCTGCGGCGTACTGTCTGTCAAGCGGATATGTTGTTCCGGCAAGAGCACCCGAACCGAGCGGCGACACAGCCGTTCTTTTTTTGCAATCTTCAAGGCGTTCCCTGTCACGAAGAAGCATTGCGGCATACGCCATGAGATGATGACCGAACGTTACCGGCTGAGCACGCTGAAGATGAGTATAACCGGGCATTACTGCATCGTAATTTTCCTTTGCTTTTTTGAGAATCACGTCAATGAAATCTTTGAGCGAAAGGTCAAGCTTTTCAATTTCGTCAAGAAGATAAAGCCGAAGGTCAAGCGCAACCTGATCGTTGCGGCTTCTTGCGGTGTGAAGGCGCTTTCCGGTGTCTCCGAGCCTTTTTGTCAGTTCGCCTTCAACAAAGGTGTGGATATCTTCGGCAGTCATATCAATTTGAAGTTCGCCGCTTTCAAGGTCGGCGGCAATATCTTTGAGCGAAGCAACGATTTTTTCGCTTTCGCTTTTTTCAATGATGTTCTGCTTTCCGAGCATTGTTGCGTGTGCGATTGAACCTTTGATGTCCTGCGAAGCCATTCGGCAGTCAAAGGAAATTGAGGAATTGAAATCGTTTGTTTTTTTGTCAAGCTGTTTTTTGAATCTTCCTGTCCAGAGCGGCATTTTTCTTTCCTCCGATACATGGTTATTTTACCGGTTAATTATACATCATTTATACAAAAAGTCAAGGTAAATGCGTTATATTATGCATAAATTTCTCATTTTTCACTGCAATTTATGCCAAAACGCTTTTTCAAAAGCAATTGTGGCTTTAAAGCCAATCCAATCTTATCCAATTTTAACAAATTTTATTTTGACATCACCTTCAAATTAGTGTATGATAACTGTATACGTGCCCATCGGCGCAAAAAAATCATTGAATGGTGATTAAAATGAACAAAAGATTACTCAAAAAAAAGCTGGATGAGCAATACGGCGGAAAAATTCAGTTTACCGATAAAAACCGAATGAGGGTAATGACCGGCGAATGGAACACCTGGGACGGAATTGTCAAAGCCTGTCAAATGGCTGTGACGGGGAAAAAAGACGTTCACGTTGTCAACAATATCCGCTTCACGGGTGCAAAGATTCCAAAAATGCGCCTGCCCTCGCTTTCCGATAACGCCCTTGACGGAAAAACGCCCGATGTTCTTATAATCGGCGGCGGAATTTCCGGCGTTTCAATTGCAAGAGAACTTTCAAAGTGGAAGCTTGACATTCTTCTTGTTGAAAAAGAAAGCGACCTTGCTCTCGGTGCTTCCGGAAGGAATGACGGCGAAGTTCACCCCGGCGTTGACCTTTCAAAAGGCAGTCTCAAGCAGCACTATGTGCTTTTGGGCAACGAAATCTACGGCGATATCTGCCGTGAACTCGGCGTTTTGTTTTCACGCTGCGGCCAGTATGTCGGCTTTACTCAAAAGGAACTCAAACCCTTTGTTGAAGCCTATGCCGCAAAGCGCAGAACCGTTGACGGCGTGAAGGACACAAGAGTTATTTCAGAAGAAGAACTTTTCGCCGCAGAGCCGAACCTCAACAAGGATTTTCAGTTTGCACTTTACAATCCCTCGGCCGGCTGCGTTTGCCCTTATTCACTGACAATTGCATATGCCGAAAACGCAGTTAAAAACGGCGTAAAGCTTAGCCTTAACACCGCTGTTCTTTCAATGGAAACAAAAAACGGCGAAATTCTTTCAGTCAAAACCAACCGTGGAACGATATATCCGAAAATCGTTATCAATGCCGCCGGCGTTTTTGCCGATGACATTGCCGAAATGGCGGGCGACAGGTTTTATTCGATTCATCCCAGGAGGGGCACAAACAGCATACTTGACACAAAGGCCGGTGCGTTTGTTCATTCTGTTGTTACAATCAAAACGCTTCAAAAAAGCGCAGGGCACACAAAGGGCGGCGGTATTCTTCACACCGTTCACCACAATCTTCTTGTCGGTCCCGATGCGGTTGAAACATTTGAAAAAGAAAACCACGCAACAAACCCGGAAAGCATCACCAACGTTTTCAATAAACAGCAGGGCGCAACCGACAAGCTTAAACGCTCAGACATCATCACATATTTCACAGGTGTCCGTGCGCCCTCATTTGAAGAAGATTTTATTATTGAACGTGGACGTGAAACGCACAATCTCATTCACTGCGCAGGCATTCAGTCGCCGGGACTCACAACCGCTCCCGTTGTTGCAAAAGACATTGAAAAAATGGCGCTTCAGGTGCTTCGCTGTGTCGGCGTTGAGCCAAAGCGCAACAACAGCTATAATCCGCACAGAGATGCGATTCCCCTTCTTCGTGATATGCCGCCGAAGGAAAGAGCCGAACTCATCAAAAAGAACCCCGATTACGGCGAAATTGTCTGCCGCTGTGAGGAAATCAGCAAGGGCGAAATTCTTGACGCTCTTCGCTCACCGATTTGCGTTCCGACCGTTGACGGCGTGAAAAAGCGTGTCCGTGCCGGAATGGGACGCTGCCAGGGCGGTTTCTGTTCGCCCGTTGTCATGAAAATCATTGCCGAATTTTTGGGCGTTCCCCTTTCGGAAGTCCGAAAGGGAAACAGCGACTCGGTAATCGTTTTCGGCGAAACAAAGGAGGGCAAGTGAGATGAAAACTCTTTATGACGTTGTAATCATCGGTGCAGGCCCGGCAGGTCTTGCCGCCGCAGTCAGATGCAACGAAAAAAGGAAAAGCGTTCTTCTTGTTGAACGTGAAGCAAGGCTCGGCGGAATTTTGAAGCAGTGTATTCACGACGGCTTCGGTCTTATCCGCTTTTCCGAAAAGCTTTCCGGCCCCGAATACGCCGAAAGATATATTGATATGCTCAAAGAAACAAAGTGCGACGTAACAACGCTCACCTTTGTTACCGACATTGAAAAAAAGGACGGCATTTTTACGCTTACACTTGTCAGCCGTGAAGGCGTTTTCACCGTCAGCTCAAAAACACTCATTCTTGCAACCGGATGCCGTGAAAGAACCGCAAAGCAGGTCAACATTCACGGAACAAGACCGGCAGGCGTTTTCACCGCCGGAACAGCGCAAAACCTCACGAACCTCCTCGGTCAGCTTCCAACAAAGAAGTGCGTCATTCTCGGTTCGGGAGACATTGGGCTTATCATGGCTCGCCGCCTTACTCTTGAGGGTGCAAAGGTTATCGGCGTATACGAAGCAAAAAGCACACCGTCCGGACTTACGAGAAACATTCATCAGTGCCTTCACGATTACGACATTCCGCTTTATCTTTCTCATACCGTTACCCGTGTTTACGGCGATGACAGACTGACGGGTGTTGAAATTTCAAAGGTTGACGAAAATATGCGCCCGATTGAAGGCACCGAAAGCTATGTTGAATGTGACGGACTTATTCTTTCTGTCGGACTTATTCCGGAAAACGAGCTTGCCGAACGTCTCGGAGTAAAAATTGACCCGAAAACAAAAGGACCGCTTTGCGACCAGAACCTTATGACAAGTGTGCCCGGAATTTTCAGCTGCGGCAACGCACTTCACGTCAACGACCTTGTTGACTATGTTTCCGAAAGTGCCGTAACTGCCGCAGACGGAGCTTGCGGCTTTGAAAAGGAAAGTGAAGATTTTGCCGAAGTTGCCCCCAACGAAAACGTTGCATACATCGTTCCGCAAAAAATTGACCTTTCAAAGAGCATTAACGAAGTTTGCTTCTATTTCAGAAGCAGAGATGTTCTTGACAAATGTACGCTGACGTTTTCGGCAAACGGAAAAACAATCAAAGAAAAGAAGTTTCCGTTCCTTCGTCCGCCGGAGATGGAAAGGCTTGTTCTTGACCTTTCGGCGGCAGGACTCAAAAAGAACGACAAAATCACGGTTACATTGGAGGGCGAGAAAAAATGAAAAAATTAGTTTGCATCGTTTGCCCGAACAGCTGTGAACTTTCAATTGAAGAAACCGCAGACGGAATTTCTGTCAGCGGAAACAAGTGCAAAAGAGGAATCAAGTTTGCAACCGACGAAATGACCGCACCGAAAAGAACAATTTCCTCCGTTGTTAAAACCGCATTCAAAGAAGCACCCGTGCTTCCCGTCAGAGTTTCCGATGAAATTCCGAAAGAAAAGATTTTTGACGTTATGAACGAGATAAACCACGTTACGGTCAAAAAAAAGCTTAAAAGGGGCGATGTTGTAATCAAAAACGTTCTTTCGCTCGGCGTTGACGTTATTGCAACAAGCGACGTTCTTCAAAGCGTTAAGGAAGAAGAACCGGCAGCAAAAGAATGGCCGAAGAAAAAAGCCCCGGCAAAGAAAAAGCCCGCCGCAAAAAAGAAAGCGGAAAATAAATAAACACAAATTTCACCAAGGAGAAAAAGGAGAAATTAACAATGCCTAACAAGCTTGTTCTGACTTTTGATGTTGGAACCCAAAGCACGAGGGCGATGCTCGTCAACAAAAAAGGTCAGCTTGAGGACGTTTGTCAATACAGCTATGAAACGCAGTATTTTTCAAAACAACACGGCTGGGCCGAGCAGCACCCCGATTTTTACTTTGACGCAATCTGCCGTGTTTCAAAAGAACTTTGCGAAAAAAACAAGAAAAAACTTCCCGATATAATCGCCGTAACGCTCACCGTTATTCGTGACAGCGTGCTTTGCCTTGACAAAGATAATAAGGCACTTCGGGATATTATTCTTTGGCTTGACGAAAGGCAGGCAAAAAACGACGAACCGTTCGGCCTTTTGAAAAAGGGAATCTTCAAACTTGTTAAGATGGAGGAAACCGTTAAAAATCAGGCACGCAATTCCGTTTGCAATTGGATAATGGAAAACGAGCCGAAAATTTGGAAAAAGACCGAAAAATATGTCATGCTTCCGACTTATCTCAACTATAAACTCACAGGCCGCCTTTGCGACAGCGCAGCAAACATGGTAGGCCACGTTCCGTTCGATTACAAAAATCGCCGCTGGATGACAAAGAACAACCTCACCCGCTGCGTTTGTGACGTTCCGGAAGAAAAGCTTTGCGAGCTTGTTCCCTCCGGAGAAGTGATTGGAACAATCGGAAAAAAGATAAGCGAACTCAGCGGTATTCCCGAAGGCTTGCCGCTGATTGCAACCGGTTCGGACAAAGGCTGCGAAACGCTTGGTCTTTCCGTTCTCAAAGACAATCAGGCGGCGGTTTCGTTCGGCACAACCGCAACGGTTCAAATGATGGTCAAAGATTACTTTGAACCGCAGCAGTTTTTGCCCTCCTACCCTGCTGTTCCAAACGATATGTATAACCCGGAATTTCAGGTTTACAGAGGATACTGGATGGTATCGTGGTTCATTAAAGAATTTGCCGAAGAAGAACGCAAGGAGGCAAAGGAAAAAGGCTGGTCGGTTGAACATGTACTGGACTCTCACCTTGATGACGTTCCGCCGGGCTGCGACGGACTTGTTCTTCAGCCTTACTGGACTCCGGGAATTGCAAACCCGCTTGCAAAAGGCGCAATGATCGGCTTTTCCGACGTTCACACAAGGCATCACTTTTACCGTGCAATAATCGAAGGAATTGACCTTGCGCTTTTGGACGGACTCAAAATGATGGAAAAACGCTCCGGAAAAAAGATTGCCGAAATCTTTGTTGGCGGCGGCGGTTCAAAAAGCCCCGCAATCTGTCAAATTCTTTCTGACGTTACAGGACTTCCCGTCAAGTGTATTCAAACCCACGAAGCCTGCGGACTCGGTTCTTCAATGGTTGCTTTTGTTGCAAAGGGCGAATTTAAAAGCTATGAGGAAGCAACGGAAAACATGGTTCAAATAAGAAAAACGTTTGAGCCGAACATGAAAAACCACGAGCTTTATCTCAAAATTTATAAAAACGTATATTCAAGAATGTATCCGAAACTTGAGCCAATCTACAAACGGCTGAGAAAAATATATAAATAATCAAAACTCAATATAAGGAGACGATGATATGAGCACAAAACCGTATAAAGGATTTGAACCGAAATGGGTTAAGGAAGCTGCACCGAAGGACAGCTATCGTTCAATTTTCCGTTGGGGCGATCCCGACTTTGTTAAATATCCGAAGGAAAGTCTTTACAAAATGATGAAAGACAAATTCATCATGACCGACGATGATTTCAAAGAATATCCCGTTGACATCGGCTGGGAAACCGTTCAGCTCACCCAAAAAAGCAACATGGACGAAAAACACCTCAAGTTTTTCCGTGAAGTTGTCGGCGATGCATATGTTTCAACCGCAGATTACAACCGCCTTGCCGTTGCATACGGAAAAACCGCATATGACCTTCTTCGCCTTCGTGAAAGAAAGATTGATTCGCTTCCCGATGTTGTAATTTATCCCGACACAACCGAACAGGTTGAAAAAATTGTTGCATACTGCACCGAAAATGACATTCCCCTTTATGTTTACGGCGGCGGCTCAACGGTAACAAGGGGCGTTGAACCGATCAAGGGCGGCGTTTCGCTTGATATGAGAATGCGTTTCAACAAGGTTATCCGCTTCAACGAAGTTGACCAAACCATCACCGTTCAAGCAGGTATGTCAGGACCGAAGCTTGAAGAAACCCTCAACAATGCGGTTGAAAACTTCGGCGCAAAAAGGGCATATACCTGCGGCCATTTCCCGCAGTCGTTTGAATATTCAAGCGTCGGCGGCTGGACCGTAACAAGGGGCGCAGGACAAAACAGCACATATTACGGCTGCATCACCGACATTGTCCTTTCGCAAAAATACGCAACTCCCATCGGCAACTTCCAAACCAGCCACTATTCCCGTGAAGCAACCGGTCCGAACCTCAATCAAATCATGATGGGTTCCGAAGGCACTTTCGGCGTACTCACCGAAGTTACGCTTCGCATTTTCAGATATATGCCCGAAAACAGAAAGCGTTTTTCATACATCTTCAAGGATTGGAAAACCGCAATGGACGCAGGAAGAGAAATGATGCAGTGCGAATGCGGCTTCTCCTCCGTTTTCCGCCTTTCCGACCCGGAAGAAACCAACCTCATGCTTCGCCTTTACAACGTTGATGAAACTCCGCTTTGGAAGCTTCTTGACGTGACCGGCTTCAAGGATATGGAGCGTTGCCTCTTCCTCGGCTTCACCGACGGCGAAAAGGGCTATTCGGCAAACGTTGCAAAGAACATCAGAAGAATCGCAAAAAAATACGGCGCAATGAGCCTTACCTCCTTCGTTTGCAAAAGCTGGGAAAAGGGACGCTTCAACGACCCGTATCTCCGTGACACGCTCATGGACTTCGGCGTAACAACCGATACCCTTGAATGCACCGTCAACTGGTCAAACATGGCTCAGGTTCATGCCGACGTTCGCAAAGTCTGCAAGGCTCTTCCGAACACAATCGTAACGACTCATATGTCTCACTGCTATCCGCAGGGCGCAAACCTTTACTTCATCTTCCTGACAAAAATGTCGTCATCCGAGGAATTTAAGGCATACCACACGAGCATTCTTGACGCAATTCAAAAGTCCGGCGCAGCAATCAGCCACCACCACGGCATAGGAAAAATGTTTGCTCCGTGGCTTGAGGGCAGCCTTGGAAGAACCGAATACGGTGTATTTAAAGCACTCAAAAATTACTTTGACCCGAAGTATAACATGAATCCGGGCGGAACAATCGGCCTTGACCTCAAGGAAGAGGACAAGCGTTTTATGCGTGACGATATCAAATAAAGCCACTTTAAAAGTTGCCGCAGTTTAATTTGCGGCAGCTTTTTTCTGTCAGAAAAAGCGAAAAAATGCGACTTAATTTATGAAAGGAGGAAAACCAAAGATGAATGACACAGAGATTACTGCGCTGTTATTTTCAAACGACCCAAAAGGACTTGAAAAGCTTTCAAAAAAATATGAACGTCTGATCTTTACGATTGCCGACAATGTTCTTTCAAACCGGGAGGATGCGGAAGAATGTGTGAACGATACATACCTTGCGGTCAAAAGCCGAATACCGCCGCAAAAGCCCACCTCGCTTTGCGCCTTTGTTTGCCGAATTGCACGGAACATTTCGCTTTCAAAAAGGCGAAAAATGACGGCGGCAAAACGTTCGGCAAAAACCGTTCCGCTTTCTGAACTTGAAGGCATTCTTTGCGGCGAACCGCTTGAAAACGCAGTTTCCGCAAAGCGGCTCGGAACCCTCCTTGACGAATTTCTTTCAAAAACCGATGAGGAAAGTGCGGCGATTTTTGTTCGCAGATACTGGTTTTCCTCTTCGGTGAAAGACATTTCAAAGGACTTTGGAATAAGTGAGGACACCGTTTATCAAAAGCTTTCAAGAACACGAAAAAAGCTTAAGGCTTATCTTGAAGAAAGAGGTGTTAACGTATGAGCGAAGAATATTTTGAAAAAGTCCTTGATGAAATTTCGGACGATAAAATTCAAAAAGCCGTGGCTTATTCAAAGAATAAACGCAGTTTCCATTTTAAGCTTGCCGCCGCAATTGCCGCAAGCCTGGTCATTGTTGCCGCAGGAACGTTTGCCGTTTTGAAAACGAACCACGTTGGAAAAAACGACGTAACAAATCCGCCTGCCATTTGCGAAACTTCACGTTCTTTATATACCGAATACGACGAAAGTGAATGGAAAAAAATCCCGGGAAACGAAAGATATGATATTGTTACGCTTAAGAACGAAAATATGTACTCTTCAATGTATATTGAAAAAGAAGACATCAAAAAAGGCGACCTTGTTTTTCTTGATACCGCCGAAGCTGAAGGAGAAAACGGCAACACTACAAAAACTCAAACGGTTGAGGTTTACTCTGTCAAAAACTTTTCGCCCGACCTTGTTGTTGCGGTAAAATTCAAAAATAGCGACAAATACTTTTTATACCTGAATGAATTTTATAAATCCGACACGCTCGGAACCTTTCTTTCCGATTCCGACTTTGAAAACGCTGCAATCTGCAATAACGTTTCGTTTGTTTATGAAAAAAACTGTTTCTATGAGTTTTCTTCAAAAGACGAAAGAAAAATAGCAGACGATGTTTTTTCTGTATTCCTTGACCTTTTAAAAAATAACAAAGAAAAAAAGTCGGAACTTTTAATTGAAAATTCTGCCGAAAAAACGTTTAACATTTTCTTTCATATAGGCGGCTGCGATGATTTTTGGATAACGGTTTATTCCGACGGTTACATTGAATTTAAAAGCGACTATTCAACAGAAAGGCTCATCTTTAAGTTCACCGAAAACGACATAAAACCGCTTTTTGAAATTATTGAAAAGAACTCGGTAAGAACCGAAAATCCGGAAGAAACAGCAAGCGAACCTTCGTATAATCCCGATTCGGACTTCCCGGTTATGACAACCGCCGGATACTCCGAAAGCAAACAGCCGACCGCCCCGCCGGAAAACCTTGTCGGCTGAAACAAAAGCATATTCATGGGACTGTCTGCGCCAAATGAGACAGTCCCTATTTTTTTGCGGCAGCTTTTTTCTTAATTCGCCGTCTTGAAATTTTTCCCTTCAAATGCTATAATCAGCGGTGTAATATTTTAAGAAGGTGTTCAAAATGAACGAAAAAAGCGGAATGATAAAAAAGTGGTTTTTGCCGTACTTCAAAAAACACCGCAAAACCCTTTGCCTTGACCTTCTCTGTGCACTTTTCACAACCGGCTGCGAGCTTGTTTTGCCGATGATTGTCAGAGAAATTACAAAAATTGCAACGAACGATATTTCAAAACTCACCGTAACGGTAATTTTGCAGATGGCGCTGCTTTTTGCCGTGCTTAAAATTATTGATATGCTTGCAGGCTATTACATGAGCTATGTCGGCCACTGCATGGGCGTTTCAATTGAAAAGGATATGCGTGAGGATATGTTCGCTCACCTTCTTCGTGTTCCGTTCAGTTATTACGACACAACCAAAATCGGTCAGCTTATGTCAAGAATCACAACCGATATGTTTGAGGTTGCGGAATTTTCTCATCACTGCCCGGAGGAATTTTTTATCGCCGGAGTCAAAATCACCGCTTCGTTTGTCATCCTCGCTTCAATCAATCTTCCGCTTGCGGCGTGCGCTTTTGTTGTTTTGCCGTTTATGTTCCTCGGAACAAGATACTTCAGAAAGAAAATGCGTGAAGCGTTCAGAAAAAGGCGTGAAATTGCCGGCGAAGTCAACGCTCAAACCGAAAATTCTCTGCTCGGAATCCGTGTTGTCAAATCCTTTTCCGGCGAGGAAGTCGAAAGCAAAAAATTTAAAAAAGAGAGCACCTCTCTTTCCCTTGTTCAAAAGGATTCTTATCGCTATATGGCTCGTCTCAATGCCGCAGTCAGGTTTTTTGACGGACTTATGTATATCGTCCTCATCGTCATGGGTGGACTTTTCATCATGAAAAGAAAAATCACAACCGCCGATTACACCGCTTATCTTCTTTATGTTGCAATGCTCATTGCCGCAGTCAAGCGCATTGTTGAATTCACCGAACAATTTGAAAAGGGCGTTACAGGCATTGAACGCTTTGCTTCGGTTATGGAAGTTGAAAGCGAAGGATATGAAAAAATCGGCAAAGCACAAACCGAAGAAGATCTTTCATCGGTCAAAGGCGAAATTGAATTTAAAAACGTTTCTTTCAGCTATGACAAGGAAAAAGGAGATGTTCTTGAGCACATCAATCTTTCGGTCAAAAAGGGAGAGAACATTGCAATTGTCGGACCTTCCGGAAGCGGAAAAACAACAATGTGCAGTCTTCTTCCCCGTTTTTATGACGTTAAGGAGGGCGAAATTCTTCTTGACGGAAAAGATATCAAAGATTACAGCCTTCAAACGCTGCGAAGTGCAATCGGCGTTGTTGAACAGGAAGTCTATCTTTTTTCCGGTTCGGTTATGGACAACATTCTTTACGGCAACCCGAACGCAACGAAAGAACAGGTCATTGCCGCCGCAAAAAGCGCAGGTGCACATGATTTTATAAGCAAACTTCCGAACGGATATGACACCTTCGTGGGCGAACGGGGAACAATGCTTTCAAGCGGACAAAAGCAGCGAATCTGCATTGCCCGTGTATTCGTCAAAGACCCGCCTATCCTTGTTCTTGATGAAGCGACCAGTGCGCTCGACAACGAAAGCGAACAGCTCGTCAAAAAGTCGCTTTCCGTTCTTGCAAAGGGAAGAACAACGTTCACAATTGCTCACCGCCTTTCAACGGTTGAAAACGCTTCAAGAATTTTCGTTCTCACCGAAAAAGGAATTGAAGAAGAGGGTACTCACAAGGAGCTTCTTGAAAAGGGCGGAATTTATGCAAAACTTTATAACAGCCAGTTCTGACTGAAAGGAAAATAAAAATGCTGATTAAAATTATTTTGATGCTCTTGTGCATCGTTCTTTCGGCTTACTTTTCGGCAACAGAAACAGCGTTTTCCTCGCTGAACAAAACAAGGCTCAAAGCACGTGCCGATAAGGGCGACAAAAAAGCCGCAGCCGCACTCAAAACCGCAGAAAATTATGACAAGCTGCTTTCAACAATTCTTATCGGAAACAACATTGTTAACATCGCCCTTGCTTCAATGGGCACGGTTTTGTTTGTTGATTTGCTCGGAAACAGCGGCGCAACCGTTTCAACAATCGTTATCACCGTTGTTGTTCTCATCTTCGGCGAAATTACGCCCAAAAGCATTGCAAAGGATTATCCGGAGCAATTTGCGGCTTTTTCAACGCCGATTATAAAAGCGTTCATAACCGTGCTCACTCCGCTGAACTTTGTTTTTTCCGCTTGGAAAAAGCTTGTTTCAAAGCTTTTCAAGTCTGACAAAAAAAGCAAAATGTCTCAGGAAGAGCTTCTTCTCCTTCTCGGTGAAGGTGAACAGGAGGGTGCGCTCGACAAAGACGATATGGAATACATCAAAAATGTTTTCAAGCTTGACAGTCTCACAGCCGAAAGCGTTATGACCCCTCGCAAAAACATTGTTTGCGTTTCGCTTGAAAACAGCGACAAAGAGATTATGAATATAATCAAAAATGAGGGCTACTCAAGAATGCCCGTTGTTAAAGACAGCATTGACAAAGTTGTCGGTATTCTTCATGCAAGAGATTATCTCATTGCAAGAAAAAATCCCGGTTTTGACGTGAAGATGATTTTGCACAAGCCCTCATTCATTCCGGAAACAGTTGACCTTGACACTCTTTTCAAAAATATGCAGCGCAAGCATACCCACATGGTAATCACCGTAAACGAATACGGCGAAACGTCCGGAATTGTTACCATGGAGGACATCATTGAAGAACTTGTCGGCGAAATCTGGGACGAAAGGGACGAAGAAATTCACGAATTTCAGCCGATTGGAAACGGCGCATTCAAAGTTTTGACAAGCGTTTCCGTTGAGGATTTCAAAGAATTCTTTAAGCTGAAAGATAAGATTGAAACCGAAAGTGCAACCGTCAACGGCTGGCTCATTGAGCAAAGCGAAAAAATTCCGAAAAAAGGCGATGTTTTTCATTATAACGGCCTTTTGATAACCGTTACCTCCGCCGACAATTTCAAAACGAATGAAATTAAGGTTCAAGCCGAACCAAAAGAAGAAAAACCGGAATAAATCAAAAACTGCGGCGAAACCGAATCGTTTCACCGCAGTTTTTTATGGAAAAAAATATTTTACTTTGCTTTTCTTCTTTCGGCCGCTCTTTGAATTGCCTTAACAAGCTCAACAATCGGGATGATGAGTAACGCAAGGCCGAGAGAAATTGCATAAGCCTTTGCGTCAAGCTTTGCAAAACCGAAAAGCGAAGCGAGGAAGTCAATTTCAACAACGGCGGTCGTGAGAAGGAGCGATGCCGCCATTGCAAGATAAAGTGCTTTGTTGTGGTGCTTTTTGAAAAGCATTGCAACTGAGGAATGCCGCTGAGAGCGCATGTTGAACGAATGGAAAATTTCGCACATCGACATTGTGAAAAACGCCATCGTCGTGCCTTCACTGCTGTCTGCGATATTTCTGAAAACAAAGTGACCCGTTTCAAGAAATTCGCCGATATAAAACGAAACAACCGTGAGAAGCGTTACCAAAACGCCCTGATAAAAACAGTCAAACCCAAGTCCGCCGGAAAAGATTCCGTCATCTTTTGAGCGTGGTTTTCTTTTCATGATGTCGCTTTCGCCCTTTTCAAGTCCAAGCGCAAGAGCCGGAAAACAGTCTGTGACAAGATTGATGAAAAGAAGATGCGGTGCTTTGAGAATGGTGAAATTCATCACTGAAGCAAAGAAAATTGAAAGCACCTCGGAAAGATTTGAACCGAGCAAAAACTGAATCGCTTTTCTGATGTTGTCATAAATTCTTCTGCCCTCTCCGACTGCGGAAACAATTGTTGCAAAATTGTCGTCGGCAAGAACCATATCCGCAACATTTTTTGTAACGTCTGTTCCCGTGATTCCCATTCCGATTCCGATGTCTGCGCTTTTGATTGAGGGTGCGTCGTTAACGCCGTCGCCCGTCATCGCCGTAACATAGCCGAGAGAACGCCATGCGTTAACGATTCTTGTTTTGTGTTCCGGCTGAACACGAGCATAGACACGAATTTTTTGAACGGTTTTTTCAAATTCCTCATCGCTCAGTTTTTCAATATCCGCTCCGCTCATCGCCTCTGTGTCATCGGTCAAAATTCCAAGCTCACGGGCAATTGCCTTTGCGGTGTTGATATGGTCGCCGGTAATCATAACGGGCGTTATTCCGGCTTCACGGCATTCTTCAATCGCCGCCTTGACCTCCGGACGAACCGGGTCAATCATTCCGACAAGGCCGATAAAAATCATTCCGTTTTCAAGTTTTTCCGGCGAGTAATCCGTCGGTTCTTTTTCATAGGTTTTGTATCCTGCGGCGAAAACCCTGAGCGCACGGTTGCCCATTTCGGTATTCGCTTTGAGAATTTGTTCACGTCTTTCATCCGTCATGGGAACAACGTCTTTTCCGACACAGACAAAAGAGCATTTTTTTAAAATTTCATCCGGTGCGCCCTTTGTATACTGAATATATCCGCTTTCATATTTATGAACAACGGACATCATTTTTCTTCCGGAATCAAACGGTACTTCGCCCGTTCTTGGTTGAGATTCAAGAAGCTTCTCTTTGCTTATGCCGATTTTTTCGGCGTATTTTATGAGTGCAACTTCGTCCGGCTCGCCTGTGCTTTTTCCGTTCTTTTCAACATTGGCATTTGTGCAAAGCGCCATTGCAGAGGCAAGAAACTGTTCGTCCTCACAGTATCGGTCAACAACAGTCATAACGTTTTGTGTGAGCGTTCCGGTTTTGTCGGAGCAAATAATCTGAGTACAGCCGAGAGTTTCAACGGCCGTCATTTTTCTGATGATTGCGTTCTTTTTTGACATATTGGTAACGCCGATTGCAAGAACGATTGTCATTACGGCAACAAGCCCTTCGGGAATTGCGGCAACGGCAAGAGCAATTGCCGTTATAAAAGAACTGAGCGCAACATCAATGAACTCCGGTTTTGGAGAAGCGAGGAAGAATTTTGCAATGATATCATAAGCAAAAATGAAAGCGCAAACGGCAAGAACAAGCTTTGTGAGAACCTTTGAAAGTTCGGAAAGTTTTATTTCAAGCGGAGTTTTGCCCTCTTGAGTCAAGGAGATTGCAGAGGCGATTTTGCCCATTTCGGTGTTCATTCCGGTTGAAACAACAACGGCCTTTCCTCGTCCGTAGGCAACGGTTGAGCCCATGTATACCATGTTTTTGCGGTCACCGAGAGGGATATCATCTTTTCCGTTTTGCATGAGGGCATCTACGATTTTTGAAACCGGAACCGATTCTCCCGTGAGAGCGGCTTCTTCAATTTTCATGCTCATGCATTCGATTATGCGGCAGTCCGCCGGAACGGCATCGCCGGCTTCAAGCAAAATCACATCGCCCGGAACAAGGTCTTCGCTTTTGACGGTTTCGGTTTTTCCGCTGCGCAAAACCTTTGTTGTTGCGGCAGACATTTCCTGAAGTGCTTCAATCGCTTTTTCCGCCTTGCTTTCCTGAACAACGCCTAAAACCGCATTGACGATTACGACAAAAAGGATAATCAGCGAATCGGTCGGCACAACGGCTTTTCCGGCTTCAACAATATCCGTTACTGCGGAAACGGCGGCGGCAACAAGAAGAATGATAATCATCGGGTCCTTCATTTGGGCAAAAAAGCGTTTTAAGGCGGAATCCTTTTTTGCTTCTGCAAGTTTGTTTTTTCCGCTTTTCAAAAGCCTGTTTTCGGCTTCTTTTTGCGCCAGCCCGTCTTTTGTTGTTTTGAGGTCAAGCAAAACCTCATCGGTTGTTTTGAGACAGCAGTTCATTTTCTGTTTCTTCCTTTCATAAAAAGTATACGCAAAAAAGACCCTTAGCAAAACACAGTTCAAACCGGAAAAATCCGGAAAAACAGTGCTTTGTTAAAGGTCTTGTTACCGCAAAAGCAGCCTGCAAACCAGTTTTGAACAAAGAAAGCTTTTTCAAAACGTGATGATGATTTGCAGCAAAAACGAACTACTCCCCTTTAAACGGGTTATCTTACAAAGAATATGTTATCACAATTGAAGCAAAATGTCAATACCGCCAAAAAGAACCGCCTGCACAGCCGAATCCGGTTGTACAGGCGTTATGTTTTGTTTCAATTATTTCGGCAGAACAAAGCCGACTTTTTTCATAACTTTGTTAAGTGTTCTGTCAGCGATTCTTGAAGCCTTTTCCGCTCCCTTTGCGGCAACGTCAAGGAGATAACCCTTGTCCTTCATGTATTCGTCGTAGCGTTCACGGACGGGGCGAAGCTCTTCAACAACGGCATCCGCAACGGCGGCTTTGAAGTCTCCGTAACCTTTTCCTTCAAAGTCCTTTGTGATTTGGTCGTAACCGAGACCGGTGCAGCAGGAGTAAATCGACATGAGGTTGTTGATTCCGTCTTTTCCTTCGCCGTAATATACGCTGCCTTCGCAGTCGGTGATTGCGCTTTTGATTTTTTTGACGATAACTTCCGGTGCATCGAAAACCGAAACGTATCCCTTCGGGTTCGGGTCGGACTTACTCATCTTCTTTGTCGGGTCTTGAAGCGACATAATTTTTGCGCCCTGCTTTCCGATGTAAGCGTCGGGAATTGTAAAAGTTGGAGAATAAACCGTGTTGAAGCGGTTTGCAATATCACGGGCAATTTCAAGGTGTTGCTTTTGGTCAACGCCGACTGGAACAAGGTCTGCCTGATAAAGAAGAATATCCGCCGCCATAAGAACCGGATATGCAAAAAGGCCGACGTTTACATTGTCTGCATGGGCTTTTGATTTATCCTTGAACTGGGTCATTCTTGACATTTCGCCGAACTGAGTATAGCAGTTGAGAATCCACGCAAGCTGAGAATGAGCCGGAACGTGGCTTTGAATGAAGATGATGCTTTTTTCCGGGTCAAGGCCGATTGCAAGAAGAAGAGCAAAAACTTCGGTAATCTGTTTTCTGAATTTTGCCGGTTCCTGTCTTACTGTGATTGCGTGAAGGTCTGCAACGGCAAAAGCCGAATCAAAATCATCGGAAAGGGTTTTCCAGTTTTTGAGTGCGCCGAGATAGTTTCCGAGTGTGGGAATACCGGACGGCTGAATACAGCTGAGAATTTTTTTCTTTTTTTCGGGAATGTTATTTTCCATATATATCTTTCCTTTCAAAGGCAAAATAAAAACCACGTTTGATTTTTCGTTCCACTTTTAATGATATCATATTTTTCAAAGCTGTGCAAGAAAAAGCCGTGCTTTCGTCAAAAAAAGCTAAACTTTTTGCAAAAAAGTTTTTCAACATCAATGTTAAAAAGTGTTTTAATGCTTTCAACATGGCTCAAGTGCGCTAAAAATATGGAAAACAAAGGAAAGAACAAATGTTTTTCAACATTTTCCACATAGTTTTCAACATTGATGTTAAAACCTGTTTTTTCAAAATTTTTACACGCAGAAACATTAAGCAATCGGAATATTGCCCTTTTTGCGGTGAAAAATATGTTAAGAAACAAAGATTCAGGAAAAGGAGCGCTTTTGCCGATGATTAAAGGAGTTAACCGCCAAGTTGTTGAAGTCAACGAAACGCAGTGTGAATATTTTGAAAAGATAATGTTTTTTGTAAAACCGGAGTACGCTTCGGTCAGCGAAGGAAAAATCAGAGAACGGGCCGGAATGATTGCGGATTCATCTTCAATGCCGCCGCCGACAAAGCTTAAACGCAACAAATATTTTGAAGTGATAAAGCTTGTTTTTTCCGCCCTTTGCGGAGCGGCCGCCGCAATAATTATTCTCAAATTCATGATGTGACGCAAAACAGCCGCCCGAAAGCGAAAAACCTTCGGGCGGCAAAATCAATTTTTAATAGTGAATGTCTCCGCACTTGCAAATCTGGTTCTTGTCAAAAAGCATCTGGAAGAACAGTGCAAGCTTAAAGAGGAACTTATCAAAGCCTGACTTATGGCATCTGCACGGGCAGGTTTCGTGAGTGTAATACTCTGCGCCGCAGGTATCGCAGCGGCCGTCCTTGTCTTCGTCCTCATGGCCGAAAGCGGAGATTGTTTGGCCGCGTTCAAGGCGAACGCCGCAGCCGAGGCAATATATATCGCCGCTGTATCCGTCTTTGGTGCAGGTTGCTTCTTTAGCATTTCTGGTTTCGGTTTCGCCGGTGTGGTTAAAGCGGTCGATCGGAATTTCTTTGCCCTTTTCAAGGGGTGTTTTGCAGTCTACGCAGCAAAGATCGCCGGTATAACCTTTTTCTTTGCAGGTTGCTGTTTTTGCATTACGGAGTTCGCTGCCGTTAACGTGGTTGTTCGGGTTAGGGTCAATTGCTTTTGTTTCAAAAGCATCACAATTTTCGCAGGTTCTTTTTTCTTCGCCTTTTTCTAAACAGGTTGCCGCTTTGGTTACTTCCCATTCGCCATATACATGGGAAAGCTTTTCGGTTGTTTTGTGTTCACTGCTGATTACTGAATCGCATTCTGTGCAACGAACAACAAGGTCATATGAGCCTTCCTGTGAACAGGTTGCGGCAACTTCGTTTTCTTTCTTTGCTTCGCCGGGAGTGTGAGCAGTAGAATCAACATCAACAGCTTCGGTTTTAGTATTGCCGCATACAGAACAGGTGAAAGTTTTAACGCCTTCCTTTGTGCAGGTTGCCGGCGTTGTTACTTCGCCTTCGTCATATTTGTGCGGAACTGTGCTTGCAGGAACTTTTTCTACTTCAACATATGTACAGTTCTTACAATGTCTTTCTTTTTCGCCGTCTTTGTTGCAAGCTGCCGCTTTGGATGTCATCCACGCATCAAAGTCGTGAGCAATCTTTTCGGTTGTCTTGGGTTCACTGCTGATTACTGAATCGCATTCTGTGCAGCGAACAACTTCGTCATATGAGCCTTCCTGTGAACAGGTTGCGGCAACAATATTTTCTTCCTTTGCTTCGCCGGGAGTGTGAGCATTGGGATCAACATCAACATCTTCGGTTTTCGTTGCTTTACAATCTTTGCAGGTAAAAGTTTTTACGCCCTTTGTAGAGCAGGTTGATGCCGTGGTGATTATGCCTTCGTCATAGGTGTGTGCATTGGGATCAACATCAACATCTTCGGTTTTCGTTGCTTTACAATCTTTGCAGGTAAATGTTTTAACGCCCTTTGCAGAGCAGGTGGGTGCTGTAGTGATTACGCCTTCGTCATAGGTGTGTGCATTGGGGTCAACGGGAACAACTTCGGTCTTTGTTGCGCTGCATCCGGTGCAGGTAAAGGTTTTTACACCTTCCTTTTTGCAGGTTGCAGGCGTTGTTATTTTGCCTTCGTCATAGGTATGTGCATTGAGGTCAAGTTCAAGGTTGCTTTTTTCGGTTTCTCCGCAGCCGGAGCAGACTCTTTCAATTGTACCCTTTACCGAGCAGGTTGATTCGGTAATCGGTTTCCAGTCGCCGAAAGTGTGGTTGTTCGGATCAAGGTCAATATCAATAGTAATTCTGCGGATTTCAGTTTTGCATTCCGTGCAGTAAACAACGCTGTCATATGAGCCTTTTACTCTGCAGGTTGCGGCAACTTCGTTTTCCTTTACCGGAGCACCGGGGATGTGAGCAAGCGTTTCTATTGTTTTGTGCTCAGTGTCGAGAACATTGCCGCATTCCGTGCAACGAACAACAAGGTCATATGAGCCTTCCTGCGAGCAAGTTGCGGCAACAACGTTTTCTTCCTTTGCTTCGCCTGGAGTGTGGGGGAGCGTTGCGATTTCCGTTCCGGTTTGAATTTTTTGGTGGCAGCCAAGGCAATATGTATCACCTGTATAGCCTGCTTCTTTGCAGGTTGCATCTTTTGCATCTTTGATTTCGGTTCCGCCAACATGATTAGTCGGATCAATTTCAATTGCTCTTATTTCAAAAGCATCGCAATTTTCGCAGGTTCTTTTTTCTTCGCCCTTTGCATTGCAGGTTGCTTTTTTAGTTACTTCCCATTCGCCATAAGTGTGGGAGAGCTTGTCTGTTGGTACGGTTTCACGGCTGAGCTCATCGCCGCAAACGGTGCATTTTACAACAGATTCATAAGAACCGTTTACTTTGCAGGTTGCCTCAACAACATTTTCTTTTACTGCTTCGCCGGGTGTGTGTCCGGTCGCTCTGATTACCGAACCGTTTTCAACTATATCACCGCATTCTTTGCAAACCTTATCGCCGGTATAGCCCTCTTTTGTGCAGGTTGCTTCAACAGCGTTTTTGATTTCGGTTTCGGTGTGCTTACAGGCATTTTCAAATGACAGGCCGTTTTCTTTTGCAAATGTTTCGGCAACACTTCCGGGATAGCCGCAAACAGTAACATTCAAATTTTTTGCAGACAGCATCGGATAGCTTTTGAATGCGGCAACATTGATTTCGGTAACACTTTTCGGAACATAAACCTTTTTCAAAGAAGAGCACTCCGCAAAGGCATACTCCTCAATAGTTTCAATACCTTCGGAAATTATAACTGTTTCAATTTTATTGCAATAAGCAAAGGCCTGTGTTGCGATTGTTTTTACCGGTTTTCCGTCATGTTCTGCGAGAACAACAACTTCACCGCTTACATCCGATTTGCAGCCTGTGACTGTAACATAAGTATAGTCA
Organism: uncultured Eubacteriales bacterium; assembly: GCA_934552855.1. GTDB lineage: Bacteria > Bacillota > Clostridia > Oscillospirales > Acutalibacteraceae > UBA6857. The sequence goes on from CAKTEU010000016.1 coordinate 22,762, forward strand.
CTTGAATATGAGTAATTTAACGGATCATTTTCTTCCGCAAACGTAAGCGGAACAGCGGTCAATATCATCAGCACGGCCAAAAGGCAGGAGATGAAGCTTTTTGATTTTTTCACCATTTTCAACATTTCCTTTCGTAATAAACTTATTTTGTAATATAAATATATCACAACAAAAAGTAAAAGTCAACAAATTCAGTTGATTATGGAAAAATTTACAAAATTTATCATCATTTTTGGCAATTTTGCATGACCGATTTGACTTTTCTTTAATTTTTGTTATAATCAAAAACAGAGAAAAACCGAAAGGAAAACAAAAAATGAAAATTATTGTTGCAGGCGCAGGACACGGCGGACTTTCAGCCGCAATCAAGCTTTCAAAAAACGGCCATGACGTTACGGTTTTTGAAAAGGAAAAGCGTGAAAACCTCGGCCATGACTGGGAGGACAGATTTACTTTTTCATATCTTCTTGAAGCGGCGGAAAAAGACACTTTGCCCGAAAACAGCTGGCGTTACAGAGGCGACTGCGCTTTTGTTTCACCGAATTACAAAACAAAAGTCATAATCAATTATACCGATGAAAACCGCCAAAAAATCATGTGGCGAAAGCCGATTATCAATATGCTCCTTTCTTCCTGCGAAGAACACGGAGTTAAACTTGTTTTTGAAACGCCGGTCAAGCGGGCAATTATCGAAAACAACAAGATTATTGGAATTGAAACCGAAAAAGACATTTTTAAGGCAGACCTTGTAATCGATTCCGCCGGCGTATTCTCTCCCGTAAGAATGAGTCTGCCCTCATCTTTCGGAATTGAAAAAGAGCCGAAACGAGGCGACGTTTTCTTTGCAAGACGAACGTATTACGCAAAAACAAACGCAACAGCTATTCCGGATGTTCCGTTTGAGGTTTATCTTTGCCATAACCGTGAGCAAGGACTTTCATGGTGTTCAACAAACAGCGACAGCGTTGACATTCTCCTTGGAAGAATTGACCCCATAGGCGAAGAAAAACTTGAAAATCTGACAAATCTTTTCAAAAAAAGTCACCCGTATATTTCAACCAAAGTTCTTCACGGCGGAACAAACGGCGTACTCCCCGTTCGCCGTCCGCTTTCGTTGATGGTTGCAAACGGCTATGCCGCAGTCGGCGACAGTGCATTCATGACAACGCCGATGAACGGAATGGGAATTGACCTTTCGCTCCTTGCCGGAATGCTTCTTGCAAAAACGGTGAACAAAAAAAACAGCGCTTCGCAGGAAGCACTGTGGGAATACAACCGGCAATTTCATCTTCTTTACGGCGGAGATACGGCAAAGAACGAGGGACTGAAAAACTCGCTTCTTGAACTTGACGGCGAAGGCGTTGACTTTCTTTTTGAAAGTGCCGTTATTCAAGCCTCCGATCTTTCCGGTGCCGGAAGAAACACTTCCATAATTACTCTTCTCGGAAAATTTGTCAGAGGAATGAAAAGGCCGAAATACTTTTTTGCAATTCTCGGCGGAATAATAAAAGGCTCAAAGGTTTCAAAAACGCTCAAAAACGCGCCGGAAAAATTTGACCATGAAAAAATTATACAATGGCAGAAAGACGTTTTGAAAAATGTTGTTGCCGTGAACAGAAAATAACAGGCAAAAACACTTAAAAGAGCAAAATAATTTCTATTTGAATTTAAAAACAAAGCTATAATTCACGGTACGTTTTCTTCTTGACGGTATCCGTAAATTATAGCTTTTTTATTTTACTCTTTGTTCTGTGCTAAATGCGGCAGCCTCGGTACTCTTTATTGATTTTAAGCAGCATAATCGTAATTGTTCCCGTCAAAGCTGTATGTCCTTTCGGCAAGAGCTCTGTCTGTGATAAAATCACGCCCGCAAACAACAACTCTGTCGTCATAAACTTCAACAAGAACACCTGCGCCGGTGTTGCCGTCAAGCGAAGTTTCGCCGTCAGGCATTCTGCCCCACATTGGAAGATTGATTATTGCCGTGCCGCCAAAATACGAAAGGCTGTATTCATCAAAGTCGGCGTGGTTGTGTCCGTGAAAATAATATACATTTTTATACTTCGTCAGGATATCGTAAAGAACATGGTTCGCACTTTTTACCTCCCAAAAGGTATAATGGCCGAAAACAAAAGCCGGCTTGCCCTCTGCGGTTGCTTTTTGAACCATGGAATCGACCCAAAGAAGCTGCTCGTCGGAAAAACCGTGAACATTGTTGCCCTCATACCATTCGGAAGAAAGAACAATGAAGTAATAGCCGCCGATTTCCTTGCAATAATACGGCTTGTCAATGTTAAGGTCAAACGCATTGTTTGCATAGGAAAGGAATCGCTTTGTCAGTTTGTTGTAATCGCCTTCACCGTTTCCAACGTCGTGGTTGCCCTCAACCGCAAGAACCGGTGTTTTAAAATCCGCTCTGAGAATTGCCCCGGAAAAAAGAAGATTTTCAATGTCCTGACCGTTCATGGTGTTGTCGCCAAGAAAAACAACGGCATCGTTTTTTCTTTTGTTTGCCTTGATTCCGCCAAGCAGAGCCATGAACGATTTGAAGCGGGAAAGATTGTTGCCCTCGATATGGCTGTCGGAAACAACCGAAAACGAAAGGCGGCAGTTTTCCGGATCGGAAACGTTATAGCTTTCGTGCTTTGGGGTTTGAAAGCCGATAAGGGCAAAAAAGAAAAGTGCAAGGAACATCGCTGTTGATTTTGTAAGATACTTCATTCGGTGGTGCCTCCTTGTTTTTTTATTGAACGGCTTTTTGCCGTCCATGTTCTTTTCAATTTTAACTTAAAAAGCATAATTTTGTCAAGACACCGAAAGTTTTTTGTCCGACAAAAAGAGTGCTTTTTTTCGTTTTGCTTTTCGTATAATGGAACTTTGTTCCGGCGTTACTGTCTTTTCTAACAAACTGCACAATTTTTGTGGAAAACTTTTTGAAGGTTTCTAACAAAATAACAAAAACCACTTGTCTTTTTCTTCGTCAGGTGATATTATAAATACAATAGGATAACCATATAAAAAAGAAGGTGTTCAAATGCCAGAAAGAATAAAAAAAGGCGACGAAACTGCCCTTTACTTCTTCCATTCGGGAAAAGGCTGTCGTGTTTATGATTATCTCGGTTCACACAAAACGCCGGAAGAAGACAGCGTAACTTTCCGTGTTTGGGCTCCGAACGCTTTTTCGGTGAGCGTAATCGGTGATTTTAACGATTGGAACGAAAGCGAAAACAAAATGTATCGCCTTTCGGACAACCAAACCTGGGAATGTATTATCCCCGGTGTAAAAGTGTTTGACAGTTATAAATTTCTTGTCACTTATCCCGACGGAAAAACAACCGCCGCAAAATGCGACCCTTACGCTTTTCACAGCGAGACACGCCCGGGCGACGCTTCAAAATTCTTTGAGCTTGACGGTTACGGCTGGAAAGATTCCGATTGGAAAAAACAACGTGAAAAAACCAATCCCTATGAAAGCCCGATGAACATCTACGAAGTTCATGCCGGCTCATGGAGAAGATACAAAGACGGCAGTCCGTTTTCCTATCTTGACCTTGCGAGGGAGCTTGTTCCTTATGTCAGAGATATGGGCTATACCCACATTGAGCTTATGCCCCTTTCGGAATATCCGTTCGACGGCTCATGGGGCTATCAGGTTACCGGATATTTTGCCGCAACGTCACGTTACGGAACACCGCACGAGCTCATGGAATTCGTTGACACCTGCCATCAAAACGGAATTTCCGTCATTCTCGACTGGGTTCCGGCGCATTTTCCGAGGGATCTTCACGGCCTTTCGCTTTTTGACGGAACGCCTTGTTATGAATATGCCGACCCGAGAAAAGGCGAACACAAGGACTGGGGAACAAAGGTTTTTGATTACGGAAAAGCCGAAGTTGTTTCCTTCCTCATCAGCTCCGCCGCATTTTGGTTTGAAAAATATCACATTGACGGACTTCGGGTTGATGCGGTTTCCTCAATGCTTTATCTCGATTACGGAAGAGAAAACGGTCAGTGGATACCGAACAAATACGGCGGAAACGAAAACCTTGAAGCGATTGAATTTTTTAAAACGCTCAACACAACCGTTTTCAGAGAGTATCCCCATGCCCTCATGATTGCGGAAGAAAGCACCGCTTGGCCGCTTGTTTCAAAACCGGTTGATGCCGGCGGACTCGGTTTCAACTTCAAGTGGAACATGGGCTGGATGAACGACACTCTCAGATACTTCTCGCTTGACGGCCTTTCAAGAAAATATAACCACAACCTTCTCACATTCTCGTTCTTCTATGCCTTTTCGGAAAACTTCATTCTTCCGATTTCTCATGACGAAGTTGTTCACGGAAAATGCTCGCTCATCGGAAAAATGAGCGGAACGTATGAAGAAAAGTTTGATACGCTTCGTGCGTTCTTCGGCTATATGACCGCTCACCCCGGAAAAAAGCTTTGCTTCATGGGTCAGGAATTCGGTCAGTTTATCGAATGGCGCTTTGACGAAGAGCTTGACTGGCTGCTTCTTGATTACGACAAGCACCGCCTGCTTCAAAAGTATGTTAAAACGCTCAACGGTATTTATAAAAAATATCCGGAGCTTTGGCAGATTGATTACGGCTGGGACGGTTTTTCCTGGTGCGTCAGCGATGACTGTGACAATTCGGTAATTGCTTTCACAAGAAAAAACAAAGAGGGCGGCGCACTCGTCTGCGTCTGCAACCTCACAAACGTTGAACGTGACAAATATTCGTTCGGCGTTGAAAAGGACGGGATTTATGAAGTTATCCTCAATTCCGACGACGTAAAATTCGGCGGAGAAGGCAGGGGTACAAAAACAAAAGCAACCTCAAAGAAAAAGCCGATGCACGGCTTTGAAAACAGCATTACGCTTTCACTTCCTCCCCTTTCGTGTTTATATCTTTCATATAAACCAAAGCCAAAAAAGGAAGAAAAGAAAGCCGAAAAGCCAAAAAAGAAAAGTTTGATTTAATTATAAAGGAGGAAAACTAATGGCAAAGAAAACAGAATGCCTTGCAATGCTTCTTGCCGGCGGACAGGGAAGCCGCCTCGGAATACTCACAAAGAACATTGCAAAGCCTGCCGTTCCCTACGGCGGAAAATATCGTATAATTGACTTCCCGCTTTCAAACTGCATCAATTCCGGAATCGAAACGGTCGGCGTTCTGACTCAGTATCAGCCGCTTGAACTCAACGATTACATCGGAAACGGTGCCGCATGGGACCTTGACCGTGCGCACGGCGGCGTTCACATTCTCTCTCCCTATCAGCAGATCAAGGGTACTCAGTGGTACAAAGGAACTGCGAACGCAATTTATCAGAACATCAACTTCATTGACCGCTATAATCCCGAATATGTTGCCGTCCTTTCGGGCGACCACATCTATAAAATGGACTATGCAAAGATGCTTGCATATCATAAGGAAAAGAACGCAGCCTGCACAATCGCAATGCTTGAAGTACCTTGGGAGGAGGCTTCCCGTTTCGGTTTGATGTTCGTCAACGACGACGGCTCAATCAGCGAATTTGAAGAAAAGCCGAAAAACCCCAAGAGCAACAAGGCTTCAATGGGCGTTTATATCTTCACCTGGAGCGTTCTTCGCAAGTATCTCATTGACGACGAAAACAACCCCGATTCGGGCAACGACTTCGGTCACGATGTTATTCCCGCAATGCACGCAGCCGAAGAAAGACTTTTTGCATATCAATTTGACGGCTATTGGAAAGACGTTGGAACAATCGATTCGCTTTGGGAAGCAAACCTTGACCTTCTCAATCCGAAGGTTGACCTTGACCTTTCCGATAACAGCTGGAAAATTTATTCAAAAACCACCGCTTCTCCGCCGCACTTTATTTCAAACAAAGCTTCGGTTGAAAACTCAATGATTGCCGAAGGCTGCGAAATTGACGGCGAAGTTGACTATTCAATTCTTTTTTCAAACGTCACCGTTGAAGAAGGCGCAACCGTTCGCTATTCAATTGTGATGCCCGGAACGGTGATCAAATCCGGCGCACTTGTTGAATATTCAATCGTTGCGGAAAACGCAGTTATTGACGAAAACGCCCATGTCGGCAACGACCCGGCACAGATGAGCAACGCATTTGACGATTGGGGAATTGCCGTTGTCGGCGAAAAGGTACACATCGGAAAAAATGCATCCGTTGCCGCAAAAGCAATGGTTGACAAAGACGTAAAGGAGGAAAAGTAATGCGTGCTTCAAATGTTCTCGGAATCATCTACTCAAATGTCTATGACGAATACATAAGCGAACTTACGGGTATCCGCACAATGGGTTCCGTTCCCTTTGCCGGAAGATATCGCCTTATTGACTTCTGCCTTTCCGGAATGGTCAATTGCGGCATTACAAAGGTTGGCGTGAGCACAAAAAGCAACTATCAGTCGCTCATGGATCACCTCGGTTCCGGCAAAGCATGGGACCTTTCAAGAAAACGTGACGGACTCACGCTTCTTCCGCCGTTCAACTTCAGCGGAGCTTCCGGTGTATACAGCCACCGTTTTGAAGCCCTCAGGGGAATGATGAACTATATTTCTCACAGTGCAAAGGAATATGTCCTTTTCTGCGACTGCAATGTTATTTGCAACATTGATTATGAAAAGTTCATTGAAAATCATATTGAGTCCGGCGCAGATATTACAATCGCATATAAGCGAGGCGTGAAGCCTGCAATTCCCAACATCATGACCTTTGACCTTGAGGGAACAAAAATCACAAGGGCAAGCATCGGCGAGCTCGGCACGGAAGCGAAAAACTATTCGCTCAACATCATTATCATGAGTCGTATTCTTCTTGAAAGGCTGATGAACAACGCTTCCTCAATCCCCGACGCACGCTTTGAGCGTGACATCATCGGCAGCAACGTTCAATCACTTGATATCAGAGGATACAAGGTTGAAGAATTTGCCGAAATGATTGACTCGCTTCAAAGCTATTACGACATCAGCATGCGCCTTCTTTCCGGCGCAAGGAAAGAACTTTTTTCAAAGGACAGACCGATTTATACAAAGGTTCGTGACGATGTTCCGGCAATTTACGGCGTATGCTCAAAGGCTTCAAATTCGCTCATCGCCGACGGCTGCGTAATCAAGGGTACGGTTGAAAATTGTATTCTTTTCAGGGGTGTATACATTGCTGAAGACGCAGTTGTTAAAAACTCCGTAATCATGCAGGACAGCTATATCAGCTCCGGTTCAAAAATCAACTGCGCAATTCTTGACAAAAACGTTGTTGTGAAGCCTAATCGTGAACTTTCCGGTGCAGAAACCTATCCCGTTTACATCGGAAAGAACATCACAATTTGAGCCCATTAAACTTCCTACAAAGGAGGAAAAATTAAAATGAAAGTTTTATTCGTTTCATCGGAAGCTCAGCCTTTCATGGCGAGCGGCGGACTCGGCGACGTTGCCGGTTCGCTTCCGCAGGCACTGAGAAAACGCCTCATCGGCTGCCGTGTTGTCATGCCGCTTTATGACACAATAAGCCAGGAACTCAAAGACTCCATGTCGTTCATTACAAGCATTTCCGTTCCCGTTGCATGGCGTCGTCAATACTGCGGAGTTTTTCAGGCAAAGTATAAAGGTGTAATTTATTATTTCATAGACAATCAGTATTATTTTAAGCGTGACACGATTTACGGTCACTACGACGACGCTGAGCGTTTCACTTTCTTTGCAAGAGCGGTTCTTGAAATTCTTCCTCACATTGATTTCAGACCCGACATCATTCATTGCAACGATTGGCAAAGCGCACTTACTCCTGTTTTCTATACCACAATGTACAGCAAAGACCCGTGGTACCAGGGAATCAAAACCGTTTTCACAATTCATAACATTCAGTATCAAGGCACCTACGGAATGGATCTTGTTAATGACGTTATCGGCCTTAAACCCGAAGACGCCGGAATTGTTGAATACGACGGCGACGTAAACTTTATGAAGGGTGCAATCGAATGTGCCGACAAAGTTACAACCGTTTCCCCATCCTACGCTCAGGAAATTCTTGACCCGTGGTACAGCCACGGCCTTGACACAATTCTCAAAGCAAGGCAATGGAAGCTTGAAGGTATCCTCAACGGAATCGACACCGAAAGCTATGACCCGGAAACCGACCCGGCGATTGAAAAGAATTACAACGTTAAAACCGCAGAAAAAGGCAAAGCGGAAAATAAAGCCACCCTCCAGGAAAACATGGGACTTCCCGTCCGTGCGGACGTTCCGATGATTGGAATTGTTTCCCGCCTTGTTTCTCACAAAGGGCTTGACCTTGTTAAGGGCATTTTTGACGAGTTCCTTTCAACAACGGATGTTCAGGTTGTTGTTGTCGGTTCGGGCGATTGGCAGTATGAAAACTACTTCCGTGAACTTTGCGACCGCTACCCGAGCAAAATTGCCGTCAGAATCGGCTTTGTTCCTTCGCTTGCAAGAAAGATTTACGCTGCGGCAGATCTTTTCCTCATGCCGTCAAAAAGCGAACCGTGCGGCCTTTCTCAGATGGTTGCGCTTCGTTACGGAACGATTCCGATTGTTCGTGAAACCGGAGGTCTTCGTGATTCCATCACCGACAGCGGCGACGGAACGGGCAACGGCTTCACCTTCAAAACATATAACGCACACGATATGCTTGACGCAATAAGAAGAGGCCTTGATGCTTATTACAACAAGCCGCATTGGAAAGAGCTTGTAAAGCGTGCAATGGAATGTGACTTCAGCTGGGGAAGAAGTTCAAACGAATATATCAGACTGTATCGTCAACTGCTTAAATAAAAAGGCAACGACTGCTGTGATCGGATTGTTCCGCCGTAGCAGTCGTTTTTTTGCAAAAAAACGACCGGCACTTTTGTACCGGTCGCAATTTTTATATCTTTGTACTATCAAACAAGTTCGATGATGCACATCTCTGCTGCGTCGCCGCGGCGGGGACCTGTTTTGATAATACGGCAGTAACCGCCGTTAACGTCCTTATACTTCGGGCCGATTTCGTCAAAGAGCTTTTTAACAACGTCTTCTTTGGTGACGTATGCAAGAGCCTGACGCTTGTTGTGAAGTGTTGCTTCCTTGCCGAGAGTAATCATTTTCTCAGCCATTGAGCGAACTTCCTTTGCCCTTGTGACGGTGGTTTCAATGCTGCCTTTCTCCAAGAGATAAGTAACCATACCTCTAAGCATTGCCTTGCGGTGGTCGCTGGTTCTGCCGAGTTTTCTGGTACCTGCCATTTGAAATCACTCCTTTTGTTGAAAAATCAAATTATTCGTCTTCGGATCTAAGGTCAAGATCGAAAGAATGAAGCTTGTTGATAACTTCATCAAGCGACTTCTTTCCGAGGTTTCTGACTTTCATCATGTCCTCTTCGGTCTTTGTTGTAAGATCCTCCACAGTGTTGATTCCTGCACGCTTCAGGCAATTGAAAGAGCGCACGGACAAGTCAAGTTCCTCAATGGTCATCTCAAGGACCTTTTCCTTCGCGTCCTCGCCTTTGTCAACCATTATCTCGGTATTATATGCCTCTCCCGACAGATCGCCGAAAAGAGCGAGATGTTCGTTGAGAAACTTGGCTCCGAGGGAAACCGCCTCTGTTGCAGAGATTGTTTTATTTGTCCAAACCTCAAGCGTAAGCTTGTCGAGGTCTGTAACCTGACCGACACGTGTGTTTTCAACTGTGTAATTAACCTTCAGCACCGGTGTGTAAATCGAATCAATTGCGATTACACCGATCGCCGGCTGCATGAGCTTTTTGTTCTGCTCTGCCGAAACATATCCACGACCCTTGTCGCAGGTGATTTCCATGCTGACGTGAGCGTCCTTGTCAAGGGTGCAAATGTGGCTTTCCGGATTGAGAATTTCAACTTCTGAATCGCATTTGATGTCGCCTGCAACGACTTCACCTTCGCCCGAAGCGTCGATGTAAATCGTTTTCGGTCCGTCGGCGTGGATTTTGAGGATAACACGCTTGAGATTAAGAACGATCTCGGTAACGTCCTCTTTAACGCCGGGGATTGTTGAAAACTCGTGAAGGACTCCGTCAATCTTCACGCTTGTGATTGCATAGCCGGGAAGAGAAGAAAGAAGAATTCTTCTCAGGCTGCAACCGAGCGTGATGCCATAACCTCTTTCAAGAGGTTCAACAACAATCTTGCCGTAAGTTCCGTCCGGTGCGAGTTCAGCTGTTTCGATTCTGGGCTTTTCAATTCCTATCATGCAAAACCCTCCTTATTCTGTTGTGGATGTGTGTTACGGTCAACGCCGATTACTTAGAATAGAATTCGACGATGAGATGTTCTTCAACCGGTACTTCGATCTGCTCACGCTCCGGAAGAGCAACAACCTTAGCTGAAAGAGCTTCGGCATTGAGATCAAGCCAAGAAGGAACGGGTCTTGAAGCGTTTGCTTCGAGAACGGTTTTGAACTTTTCGCTGTCCTTGCTCTTGGATTTGATTGAAACAACGTCGCCGGCTTTAAGGAGATATGACGGGATATCAACTTTTTTGCCGTTAACTTCAAAATGACCGTGGGTAACAAGCTGTCTTGCCTCCGCTCTGGACGAAGCCCAGCCGAGGGTATAAACAACGTTGTCAAGGCGGCTTTCGCAAATGCGAAGAAGGTTTTCACCGGTTACGCCTGCCTTGCGTTCAGCCATAAGGAAATACTTGTGGAACTGTCCTTCCTGAATTCCGTAATAACGTCTTGCCTGCTGCTTTGCGCGAAGCTGAAGTCCGTATTCGGAGTTCTTGCTGCGGTTCTGACCGTGCTGGCCGGGGGCATATGAACGACGCTCAAAGGCACATTTGCCGGTATAGCATCTGTCGCCCTTCAAAAAGAGCTTCTTACCCTCGCGGCGGCACAGTTTGCATACTGCACCTGTATATCTTGCCATTGAATTTACCTCCCGTTATACACGTCTTCTCTTGGGCGGGCGGCAGCCATTGTGAGGAATCGGAGTAACGTCTTTAATCATAGTTACGTCGAGTCCTGCGGTCTGCAAAGCTCTGATTGCGGCTTCACGGCCTGCACCCGGTCCTTTAACATATACTTCAACAGTTTTCATGCCGTGCTCCATTGCAGCCTTGGCAGCCGTTTCAGCGGCGGTCTGAGCAGCAAAGGGAGTTGATTTTTTTGAGCCTCTGAAGCCCATTTCGCCGGCACTTGCCCATGACACTGCGTTACCCTGAGTATCAGTGATGGTAACGATTGTGTTGTTGAAGGTGGATTGAATATGGGCGGCGCCGCGCTCAATGTTCTTGCGCTCACGGCGACGACGAATGGTTGCAACTTTTTTTCCAACCTTAGCAGCCATAATAGTCTCCTCCTTTTAACTTATTTCTTCTTGTTAGCAATAGTCTTTTTGGGTCCCTTGCGTGTGCGGGCGTTTGTTTTTGAACGCTGACCTCTTACGGGAAGACCCTTTCTGTGACGAACGCCGCGATAGCAGCCGATCTCGGTGAGTCTTTTAATGTCGAACGCAGTTTCTCTTCTGAGGTCACCTTCAACCTTAAGGTGATGGTCAATATACTCACGAAGCTTTGAAACGTCGTCTTCGGTCAGGTCTTTAACTCTTGTATCGGGGTTGATGCCTGTTGCAGCGATGATATCGTCTGCTGTTTTGCGACCGATTCCGAAAATATAAGTAAGAGCGATTTCAATTCTCTTTTCTCTCGGAAGGTCAACACCTGAAATACGAGCCATTTGTCAGTTACACCTCCAAATCTGGTTTAAGCGCCATTAGCCCTGACGCTGCTTATGCTTGGGATTTTCGCAGATCACCATGATCTTTCCCTTGCGCTTGATAACTTTGCACTTCTCGCAAATTTTCTTTACAGAAGGTCTGACTTTCATTGTGAACTACCTCCTTTAAAAATTGAACCTGTCGGTTAATTATAATGCTTACATTGCAACCAATCTACGGAATACGTCCGAAAATCGGGAGCTGCGACCGATTTTTCGGTGGATTTGCGTTTATCGGCGAGCGGATTTTTTGTTCGGAGTGCATAAGGCTTTGCAGGCAATACTTTGTGTATTGGCAAAAAGTATTGTGTGCTCCGGCGGAAAATACGCCGTTGAGGAACGTGAATACATCCGAAAAATTGGAAGCTTATTTAGATCTCCATGTGATGCGTCCCTTGGTCAGGTCGTATGGAGACATTTCGACCGTAACCTTGTCTCCGGGAAGAATGCGAATGTAATTCATTCGAAGCTTTCCGGAAATGTGGGCGAGAATTTTGTGGCCGTTTGAAAGCTCAACCTGGAACGTTGCGTTCGGAAGAGCCTCAACAACGGTGCCTTCAATTTCAATCATATCCTGTTTTGACATAACTTTTCTACCTCTTCAAATCATTGAGTTGTTTGAGTGCTTTTCGCAATTTGCGATCAGTTTCCATTGAAGCCTCGTCAATGAACATAGGGGTAAATTCAACGTGGCGGAGGTTTTTGGCTTTTGCTCTTTCAAGCGGCCGTTCCTTTCCGTCGCAAAGAAAAACCCTTTTTCCTTCAAAGCGCACCGCCGCAAGCAGCCGTCCTTTGTCACGTCCTGCTTTTGACAGCACTACCTGCCCTTTTTTAAACTCCATCGGGCGAACCTCATTCTTTCGTGAGGATCACCGGGCCGTCCTTTGTGATGGCAACGGTGTTTTCAAAGTGGGCTGAAAGCTTTCCGTCGGCGGTTTTAACAGTCCAGCCGTCTGAAAGCCTTTTAATAGCTTTTGTGCCTTGATTGATCATCGGCTCAATGGCGATTGTCATGCCCGGTAACAGGCGAACGCCCCGGCCGGCTGTTCCGTAATTCGGAACGGCGGGATCTTCATGAAGTTCTTTTCCAACTCCGTGACCCGTGTACTCACGCACAACGGAAAATCCCCTTTCCTCGCAATAGCGTTGAACACACGAACCTATATCGCCGATTTTTCCGCCCGGAACCGCAACCTTAATTGCCTCATAAAGGCTTTCTCTGGTTACGTCAATCAGCCGCTGTGCCTCTTCGGAAATTTTTCCGCAGGCAAATGTGGCGGCGTTGTCGCCGTTATAGCCGTGAATTTTTGCTCCGAGGTCGATACTTACGATGTCGCCCTCTTTAAGGATACGCTTTTTGCTTGGAATGCCGTGAATTACTTCATCGTTTACGGAAATGCATGCGGTAGCAGGAAAGCCGTATAAATGCAGGAAGTTGGGTTCTGCACCCTGACTTTTGATGTATTCATAAGCTATGCGGTCAATCTCGGCGGTTGAAATGCCGGGCTTTACCGCTTCCCCTGCCACTCTCAGTGCTCCAGCCGAAATTCGGCAGGCTTCTTTCATGAGCGAAAGCTCACGAGTTGTTTTGAGCACGATCATGCTTAATCCTCCAATGCCTTGAGGGTGAGTGCGGTTGTGTCTGCAACCTCCTCCTGTCCCTCAACAACAGTAAGCTTGTTCTTATTTTTGTAAAACTCAACGAGCGGTTCTGTCTGCTCGTGATAAACCTTCAAACGTTCAAGGATTGTTTCTTCCTTGTCGTCTGAACGCTGAACAAGCTGTGTGCCGCAGTGGTTGCAAACGCCGTCCTTTTCCGGCTTCTTATAAAGAAGATGATAGGAAGCGCCGCAGCCGCCGCAGACTCTGCGTCCGGAAAGCCTTTGAACGATTTTTTCATCGGGAACCTGAATATCGATAACTTTGTCGATTACAATTCCCATGTCATCAAGAGCCTGTGCCTGGGGCACGGTTCTCGGAAAACCGTCAAGGATAAATCCGTTTTTGCAGTCGTCTTCTTTAAGCCTTTCCCTGACGATGCCGATTACAACATCGTCGGGAACAAGCAGACCTTTGTCAATGAATTCCTTTGCTTTAATACCCATTTCCGTTTGTGCCTTGAGTGCCGCACGGATGATATTGCCTGTTGATATGGTCGGGATCGAAAGATGCTCGGAGATTACTTCTGCCTGAGTGCCTTTTCCGGCTCCCGGCGCGCCCAATAATATAAGCTTCATCAGGTATCACCTCAATAAGTATTAATCAAGGAAGCCCTTGTAATGTCTCATCATCATCTGGCTTTCAAGCTGCTTAACGGTTTCAAGCGCAACACCGACAACGATGATGAGTGAAGTACCGCCGAGCGAAAGAGCCATCGGCTTGTTGATGAGCTTTGTGAAGATCGTCAAGATGTTCGGGAAAAGCGCAACAACCGAAAGGAGAAGCGCACCGAGAAGGGTGATTCTTGAAAGGATCTTCTTGATATAATCGGAAGTCGGTTTGCCCGGACGGATACCCGGAATCATACCGCTGTTCTTTCTGATGTTGTTTGCCATCTCAACCGGATTATACTGAATGCTTGCATAGAAGTATGCAAAGAACAGGATAAGAAGGAAGTAGATGATTGCATAGAACCAATGGTCCGTTGAGAACATATTGAAGAACGTCTTCCATCCGCCTGTGATTTTGTCTTCTGAAATGAAGAGCTGAATCGTTGCGGGGAGCGAAAGAATTGAGGAAGCGAAGATAACGGGAAGAACGCCTGACATATTGACCTTGATGGGGATATGTGTGCTCTGGCCGCCGTACATCTTTCTGCCAACAACTCTTTTTGCGTACTGAACGGGAATTCTGCGTTCCGCATTGTCCATCCAAACGATGTATGCAATCATCGCAATGAGGAAAACGATAACTATCGGAACAAGAGCGAAGTATGCGCCGCCCATTGTGAGGTAGCTGTACATCTGAACGCAGAGGGTAGGCATACGTGCAACGATGCCTGCGAAAAGGATAATGGAAACACCGTTTCCGATACCCTTATCGTTAACCTGCTCGCCGAGCCACATGATGAATGCGGAACCGGCGGTCAGAACAAGAATAACAACAAGACCCTGAAGGACTGCCGAAATACCGGTGAAAAGTTCGCCGGAAGCGTCCTTAACAACATATCCCTTTGCACGGAGATAAATGAAGTATGCAGTTGACTGCATAAGAGCAAGAGCGATTGTTGTATATCTTGTGATGGTTGCCATCTTCTTTCTGCCTTCTTCGCCCTCTTTTGAAAGTTTTTCAAGAGCGGGGATTGCAACGGCAAGAAGTTGGATAATAATTGAACTGTTGATGTAAGGTGTAACACCCATTGCGAAAATTGTTCCGTAGTTGAATGCGTCACCTGTCATCATGTTGAGGTAGTTCATGAAGGACTCGCTGCCTTCGGGTGTGATTCCGGTCGTGATTTCTGTGAACGGAACGGGAATAGCAGCACCGATCCTGAAGATCAATACTATAAGCGCCGTGAAAAGCATTTTCTTTCTGAGATCTGCAATTTTCCAAGCATTTATAAATGTACTAATCATCTCAGATCACCTCGGCCTTTCCTCCGGCCGCCTCGATCTTCTGCTTAGCTGATTCGCTGAAAGCATTTGCCTGAACGGTGAGAGCCTTGGAAAGCTCGCCGTTTCCGAGAACCTTTACGCCGCCAAGAACCTTTTTGACAAGTCCCTTTGAAAGGAGAGCGTCAATTGTTACTGTTTCGCCGGCTTCAAAAGCCTTGTCGAGTGCTGACAAATTGACGATTGCCATTTCGGTTCTGAAAATATTGTTGAAACCTCTTTTGGGAAGTCTTCTCTGGAGGGGCATCTGGCCGCCTTCAAAACCGGGACGCATTCCGCGGCCTGCTCTGGCCTTTTGACCCTTGTGACCTTTACCGGCGGTTTTACCCTGACCGGAGCCTGCGCCTCGTCCGATTCTCTTGCGAGCCTTTGTTGAGCCGGCAGCAGGTGAAAGTTCGTGCAATTTCATTTTTCGCACCTCCTTGCTTTATGCTTCGGTAACCTCGATAAGGTGAGCAATTTTTCTAACCTTACCTTGAGTCTGTGGGTTATTCGGCTGAGTAGCCTCGTCCCCGATTTTGCGAAGACCGAGAGCATGGGCGGTAGCAATCTGATCTTTCTTTGAGCCGATAAGACTTCTTACAAGCTTAACTTTAATCATTGTTACGCCCTCCTTAACCTAAAATTTCCTGAGCGGTCTTTCCGCGAACAGCCGCAACTTCTTCAACGTTGCGAAGCTTTGAAAGGCCGTCAAGTGTTGCTCTTACGACATTGCAGGGGTTGTTTGAACGAAGAGCCTTTGTACGAATGTCCTTGATTCCGACTGTTTCAACAACAGCACGAACGGGACCGCCGGCAATAACGCCGGTACCGGGTGCAGCAGGCTTGAGAAGAACAACGCCTGCGCCGAACTTACCGATGATCTCATGGGGAATTGTTGAACCCTTGAGGGCAACCTTCATGAGATTCTTTTTCGCGTCTTCGATACCCTTGCGGATTGCGTCGGGAACTTCGCCCGATTTTCCGAGACCGAAGCCGATCGTTCCGTTTCCGTCACCGACAACTACAAGAGCTGCGAACTTGAAGATACGACCGCCCTTAACGGTTTTGGAAACACGGTTGATGGCAACAACGCGCTCTGTAAGTTCATAAGCCGATGCATCAATCTTATTCATAAATCAATATCCTCCTTGCTTAGAACTTCAGGCCGCCGGCACGAGCGCCGTCTGCGAGTGCCTGAACACGACCGTGGTATACATAACCGCCTCTGTCAAAGACACACTCGGTGATGCCTTTTTCAGCGGCACGCTTTGCAAGAAGCTCGCCAACCTTGGTTGCTGCTTCTTTGTTTCCGCCGTACTCAAATTCCTTTTCCACTGTTGCTGCCGAAGCAAGGGTAACACCCTGAACATCGTCAACAAGCTGTGCATAGATGTGGTTGAGTGAACGGTAAACGCTCAGACGCGGACAAGCCGCAGTACCGCTGATCTTAGCGCGTACTCTTTTGCGTCTTTTAAGTCTTGCTTTATTGCTGTCTTTTTTGCTGACCATAGAAATTTCACTCCTTTACCAATCTTATTTACCCTTACCGGCTTTACCTTCTTTGCGGCGGATATGCTCTGAAGCATATTTAATTCCCTTGCCCTTGTAAGGCTCCGGCGGACGCTTTTCGCGAACTTCTGCGGCAAACTGACCAACCTTTTGCTTGTCTGCGCCGTGAATGATGATTTTGTTGGGAGCGGGAACTTCGATTGTGATGCCGTCTTTTTCGGGCATTACAACGTCATGTGAGTAACCGATCTTCATAACAAGGTCGGTGCCCTTCTTTTCCGCACGGTAACCGATACCGTTGATTTCAAGTTCCTTCTGGAATCCCTTTGAAACACCCTCAACCATGTTTGCGATAAGTGTGCGGGTAAGACCGTGAAGTGATCTGTATTCCTTATTGTCGTTCGGACGTGCAACGATGATTTCGTCGCCTTCCTTTGTTATGGACATATTTTCATGAACGGTGTGGGTAAGAGTACCCTTTGCGCCCTTAACGGTGATGGTGCTGCCGTCGATTGTTACGTCTACTCCTGCGGGAATAGCGACGGGTTTTCTTCCTATACGTGACATCTCGGCACCCCCTTACCAAATGAACGCAAGGACCTCGCCGCCAACGTTGGCTTTGCGGGCTTCCTTGTCGGTCATGATACCCTTTGAAGTTGAAAGGATCGCAATACCGAGACCCTTCATAACTTTGGGCATATCCTCACAGCTTGTGTAAATTCTGAGGCCGGGCTTTGAAACTCTTCTGAGACCGGTGATAACACGGGTCTTGCCGGGGCCGTACTTAAGCTGAACGTCCATAATTCCCTGCTTACCGTCTTCTTCAACGGTGAAGCTTTTGATGTATCCTTCATCCACAAGAATCTGAGCAATTGCCTTCTTGGTGTTGGATGCAGGAATTTTAACTGAATCGTGTTTAGCTGCGCTTGCGTTACGGATTCTCGTAAGCATATCAGCGATTGCGTCTGTTACTTGCATTATTCCTTTACCTCCTTGACAATTACTTACCAGCTTGCCTTCTTCACGCCGGGAATCTGTCCTGCGTGGGCAAGTTCTCTGAAGCAGATACGGCATACTCCGTACTTACGAAGATAGGCGTGAGGTCTGCCGCAGATCTTGCAGCGGTTATACTGCCTTGTGGAATACTTAGCGGGTCTTTTTTGTTTTACTTTCATTGAAGTCTTTGCCATAAGTTATTCCTCCTCCTTATTGTCTTTCAAAAGGAGCACCCATAAGAGTGAGCAGCTCTCTTGCTTCTTCGTCAGTGTTTGCGGTTGTTACGAAACAGATATCCATTCCGCGAACCTTGTCAATCTTATCATAGTCGATTTCGGGGAAGATAAGCTGTTCCTTGATACCGACTGTGTAGTTACCTCTGCCGTCGAAAGCATTGGGGTTGATTCCTCTGAAGTCACGAACTCTGGGAAGAGCGAGATTGAAGAATCTGTCGATGAATTCATACATCTTGTCTCCCCTGAGTGTAACCTTTACGCCGATAACCATGCCTTCACGAAGCTTGAAGTTAGCGACGGATTTTTTAGCCTTGCAAAGAACGGGCTGCTGACCTGTGATCTGTCTGATGTCTGAAACGATTGCGTCGAGAACCTTTGAGTTATCTCTTGCTTCGCCGCAAGCAACGTTAACAACAACCTTGTCGATCTTCGGGATTTGCATAACGCTTTTATAGCCGAACTTCTTCATGAGAGCAGGTGCAACCTCATTAACGTAGGCTTCTTTTAATCTTGCCATGTCATGTTCCTCCCTTATTCAAACTTTGCGCCGCAGCCGTCTTTTTTGCATACGCGCATTTTCTTTTGCTTGCCCTTAACTTCTTCATAAACGTGGCCGACTCTTGTCGGGCGGCCGCATTTCGGGCAGATAAGCTGAACCTTTGAAGCATAAAGAGCACTTTCAGCCTTGATGATTCCGCCGGGCTCGCCCATTTTGCGGGGTTTAACGTGCTTTGAAACAACGTTGATTCCCTCAACAATGACTTTGCCTTCCGAAGGGCTGACCTGAAGGACCTTGCCTCTGGCGCCACGATCCTTGCCGTTGATAACAACAACCTGGTCGCCTGTTTTTACATGTACCTTACTCATCGTGACACCTCCTTAAAGAACTTCCGGAGCGAGGGAGAGGATTTTGAGATAATCCTTTTCACGAAGCTCTCTTGCAACCGGCCCAAAGATACGGGTACCCTTGGGGTTTTTATCTTCCTTGATGATAACGGCTGCGTTTTCGTCAAAACGAATATACGTTCCGTCATCGCGGCGAACGCCTGTTGCAGTGCGGACAACAACTGCCTTAACAACGTCGCCTTTTTTTACGACGCCACCCGGTGCTGCCTTCTTGACAGAAGCAACAATGACGTCACCGATATTAGCATATCTTCTGCCGGTACCGCCGAGAACACGGATGCACATAAGCTCCTTAGCTCCGGTATTGTCGGCAACCTTAAGATAAGTTTGCTGTTGGATCATTGTGTTTGGCCTCCTTTAAGCTGCACCAATTATTTGGCTTTTTCAATAATTTCAACGACACGCCATCTCTTGTCCTTTGAGATCGGGCGGGTCTCCATTACAAGTACACGGTCGCCGATTCCGCAAATTTCGTTTTCGTCGTGAGCCTTAACCTTAACGGTGCGGTTAACGATTTTCTTATAGAGCGGGTGTCTGACCTTATCCTTGATCGTAACAACAACAGTCTTGTTCATCTTGTCGCTGGTTACGATTCCGACCTGTGTTTTACGAAGGTTTCTTTCCATTTGTCTTTAACCTCCCTTTCCTCAAGAATTTGCGCCGTGAAGTTCGATATCACGCTGAACAGTTTTAATTCTTGCGATATCCTTCTTAACTGCGCTGATTCTCATCGGGTTGTCGAGCTGATTAACAGCCTGCTGGAAGCGAAGATTGAAAAGCTCCTTCTTGAGCTCTGCGAGCTTTGCGTCCATCTCAGCGGCGGACAGTTTTCTGATTTCACTTGCTTTCATTACTGTTCACCATCCTTTTCCTGTTCAGCCTTAGTTGCAAACTTGCACTTGATGGGAAGCTTGTTTGCGGCAAGACGCATAGCCTCACGTGCAAGAGCTTCGTCAACGCCTGCAATTTCAAACATAACTCTGCCGGGTTTAACAACTGCTACCCAATATTCGGGCGAGCCTTTACCGGAACCCATTCGGGTTTCTGCGGGCTTCTGAGTAATGGGCTTATCGGGGAAGATTTTGATCCAAACCTGACCGCCACGCTTGATGTAACGGGTCATGGCGATACGGGCTGCTTCAATCTGTCTTGAAGTGATCCATGCGGGTTCAAGAGCAACAAGACCGTAATCACCGTAAGTAACCTGATTGCCCTTGTGGGCTGCGCCTTTAAGGCGACCACGCTGAACTTTACGGCGTTTAACACGTTTAGGCATTAACATTATCTTGCTCCTCCTTCCTTACGCTGTCTGGGGCGACGGCGTTCGGGACGACGGCGATCTTCGTTGTTGGAAACCTGAAGAACTTCGCCGGTGTAGATCCAAACCTTTACGCCGATGCGTCCGTAAGTTGTTTTTGCTTCTGCAAAACCATAGTCGATGTCGGCACGAATTGTCTGAAGGGGAATTGTGCCTTCCTTATAGGTTTCGCTTCTTGCGATTTCGGCACCGCCGAGACGGCCCGAAGCCTGACATTTGATACCCTTTGCGCCAAGCCTCATAGCTCTGCCGATTGCCTGCTTAAGAGCACGGCGGAAGGAAATTCTTCTTTCAAGCTGTGCGGCAATGTTTTCTGCAACGAGCTGAGCGTTGACATCGGGGTTCTTAATCTCAACAATGTTGAGCGAAACGCTCTTTCCAAGCTTCTTTTCAAGGGTGGCTTTGAGCTTTTCGATTTCTGCACCGCCACGGCCGATAACCATGCCGGGCTTTGCAACATGAATGTTGATTCTTACACGGCTTGCGCTGCGTTCGATTTCAACTTTGGGAACTCCTGCGGGAGCAAGTGTTTCAAGGAGATATTCACGAAGATTGTAGTCTTCAACGAGTGTATCGCCGAAATCCTGCTTCTTAGCATACCAACGAGATTCCCAGTCCTTAATAACGCCTACTCTGAGACCGGTAGGATTAACTTTCTGACCCATTGTATTACCTCCTCCTCACTTATTCTGCTTCCTTGAGAACAAGGGTGATGTGCGA
>CAKTEU010000017.1 GCA_934552855.1 uncultured Eubacteriales bacterium
TTGTGCGATGGGGATCGCAGTGTGTTTTTTCCGATTTTTCACCTGCCCCCTCCTCCCCACCGCACTCCCCTCTCCTTTCAAATAGATGGAACCCGACGTTTTTACACTGGACGTCGGGTTCCATTGTTTTTTGCAATCTTCCTTTATCAAAATACACAATTTCTTACTGTTATTTTTGGAAGGTAAAATGGAGGTATTTGTTGAAAAAACAGCGAAAAATTGGTATACTATTCTAAAATAAAAGTTGCGCTTTTGAGAGGAAAGCGGAATTTTGTTTTGCGGACCGTGATTTTTGTCCGCCTTGAACTTTAGAATCAGAGGTAGTCCAAATGAAAAACAATATTAAACGTATTTTTGCCGCTTTGCTTGCATTGACGCTTCTTTTTTCCGTTGCTGCCTGCAAAAAGGACGATAAAACCGAAACAACAACGGCACCGATTACAACCGCTCCAACAACAACAAAGCCAAAGAAAACCGATTATAACCGCCTTACCGGCCTTGATAACCTTTCAGACGAAGCAAAGGGAAAACGCCCGGTTGCAATCATGATTAACAACATCAATCAATCGCTTCCGCAATACGGAATATACGGAGCAGACCTCATGTTTGAATGCCTTGTTGAAGGCGGAATAACAAGAATGATGGCCGTTTTTGCCGATTACACAAAAGTTCCGAAAGTATGCTCGGTCAGAAGCTGCCGTTATTATTTTCCGATTTTTGCTTATGGGCTTGACGCTGTGTACTTTTGCTTCGGCAGCAACAAATCACTCGGAACGGCAACGCTTAAAAAGCTCGGTATAGATTATTTTGACGGTTCGCAGAATTATGACGAGCTTGTTTTCGGCCGTGATCCGGAACGTCTCGGAAGATACAGCCGTGAGCACACGGCATATGTTGACGGAAAAAACATTCCGGAGCTTTTCAAAAAATATAGCATTCGTACCGATTACAAAGACGGAAAAGACAGCTATATATTCAGCTTTACTTCTCCAAAAAAAGTGAGCAAGAAAAAATGCGAAGAGGTTACGCTCAATTTTTCAAACTCATATTACAGCACATTCACCTATGACGCAAAAAGAAAGCTTTATCTCAAACAGCACAGCGGAAAGCCGCATATGGACAGCGCAGTAAACAAGCAGCTTGCATACCGCAACGTTTTTGCCCTTGAAACCGAAGTTTCGCTTTATGAGGGCGGACCGCTCGTTCAGATGAACTGGAAGGGCGGAACGGGATATTACATTTCATTGGGAACGGTTAAAAAAATCACTTGGACAAAGGCGAACGCCGACTCCAAAATCGTTATCAAAGACGAAAACGGAAAAACCGTAAAAGTCAACAGAGGAAACAGCTATATCGGCGTTGTTAATAAAGGCGAAGTTCAATTTCCTTCGGCGGGATAACCGGAGCAAAAAGTCGGTTTTAATATAACAAAGCGGCTGTTTCATTCGGCGCAGACCGAAGAGTAAATCAAAACAAAAAAGCTATAATTCACAGACGGTATGAAAATGAAACGTACTGTGAATTATAGCTTTTTCAGCTGTTTGAGAATTTTTACCCTTCGGTTAAAACGCTTTTTGCATCTAAATGCGTTACAATTAGGCAAACGGTGTGCACCGCCGAAACAAGAAAAATCCAAGCGAAGCCAAGACGGGTTCAGACGCTTGAAAAATCGGAAAAAAGACCTTTTCTTTTGCTTTGCAAAAATTCTGCGGCAAGCAATGCACCCTGTGCAAAAATTCTTCTGTCATGGGCTTCGTGTTTGATTGTTACCGTTTGAAACGGAAGGGAAAAAATGATTTCGTGTGTTCCGACCGAATTTCCAAGCCTCAGCGAATGAATGAAAAGGTCGTTTTGCTTTCTTTCGCCGCAAAAGCTTTGTCCGCATCTGATTTTAAGCTTTGGACGAACGCTCCTAATTGCTTCGGCAAGCATAAGAGCCGTTCCGCTTGGCATATCGGCTTTTTTGTCATGATGGGTTTCAACAATGTCAATTTCCGCTTCGGGAAAAGTTTCGGCCGCCGCTTTTGCAATTTTTATTGTGAGAAGAACGCCGAGTGACATATTGGCCGAATAAAAAACCGGAATCTGATTTGAAGTTGAAACAATTATGCTTTTTTCTTTTTCGGTGTGTCCCGTTGTTGCAATAACAAGGGGCGTTTTTGTTTTTGCGGCATAGGCACAAAGCACCGGCACGCAGGAATGAAACGAAAAATCAATAATTGCGTCCGCTTTTTCATCTGTTTCAAAAATGCGTTTGAAAATGCCTTTTTTTGCGTTTGTTTCAAAAGTCGGGTCAACAAGCGCAGAAACATGAATATCCTCTTTTGTTTTTGAAAGTTCAAAAAGAGCTTTTCCGGCTTTTCCGTTTGCTCCGTTGATTATTATGTTCAAAAAGACACCGCCTTTCTAAAAGTAACCGCCTGACAATTGCGGCTCAAATATGCAAAAGAGATTTGCGCTTGCCGGGCGATTGTCGGTTACCTGAAATAATTATGAAAAAACAGGCGGATTTAGCACTTGAAAAACGGCTTTCCATACTATATAATATACATCGTATTTTAAAACGAAAAGGGAGACTGAAAATTTATGGAATTTTTTAAACGTATTGCCGCATTTTTTGTCAGCGCAATGCTTCTTTTTGCAAATGCGGTTGACAACGGCGGAGAAAACACTCTCGGCGCATCAAAGCTTGTTTCAACCGACCGCTATGTTCTTTGCGACGGCGATTATCTTACTCAGGGTATAACAACCGACGGAACATATTATTACTGCACCGGAGCAAGAACCTATACCGGATTCAACGGTATTGCAAAAATCGACATGAAAACCGGCAAGGTTGTTGCCGAAAACAGAGACGCTATGCCGAAAGAAATGAAAAAACAGCTTTTCAACCATCTTGGCGGCTGTTCTTATTATGACGGGAAAATTTATGTTGCGGTTGAAGACGTTTTCAGAAAGCACCCTGCCGTTGCCGTTTTCAGCGCAGAAACGCTTGAGTTTACCGGTCAGTATAGAATTCTCAGCGAAGATATTCAGCCCGAGGGAAACCTTTCCTGGTGCGCCGCTAACCGCGAAGAGGGCGTTCTTTACACGGGCATTTCAAGGGGCGGCGATTTTGTCAATGTTCTTGACATTGAAACGCTTGAACCGATCGGAAGAATTATGCTTGAAACTTCGTTCCACCGTGTTCAGGGTGCGGAATGTTATGACGGCGTTCTTTATATTTCGTGCAACGACACAAATAAGCTTAAACACGTTTATGCGGCAGACCTTGAAACCGGAAAAGTCAGCACTGTTCTTGAACGCAAAGCCGCAACGCTTATGACCGAAGCAGAGGGAATCACCGTTTATCCGACAGAGGACGGCGCATTTTTCCATGTTGTTGACGTTATTGCAATGTCTGTTGAAGTTATAAGACATTACAGCAAGTAAAAAAAGAAAGGAACGCCGCCCAATGAAAAGAACACTTATTGTTGTTGATATGCAAAACGATTTTATCGCCGGTTCGCTCGGCACAAAAGAGGCTGAGGCAATTGTTCCTCTTGTCAGAAAAAAGATTGACGAATACAAAAATTCCGGTGATGAAATAATTTATACAAGAGACACACATACGGAAAATTATCTTAACACGCCGGAAGGAAAAAAGCTTCCTGTTGTTCACTGCATAAAGGGCACAAAAGGCTGGCAGATTGCAGATGGGCTTTATGAAGATGGCGCAGAAATCATTGACAAGCCTTCGTTCGGTTATACCGGCTGGGGCAAAAAAAGCTTTGAAAAGGTTGAACTTTGCGGCCTTTGCACGGATATCTGCGTTGTTTCAAATGCACTGATTTTGAAAGCATTGTTTCCTGAAGCGGAAATTTCGGTTGATGCTTCGTGCTGTGCCGGCGTAACGCCGAAAACTCATCTTGCCGCACTTGAAACGATGAAAATGTGTCAGATTGACGTGAATGAGTGATTTTTGAGGCGGAATATCACAGCAGCGTGCTTTGAGTTTTACATAATAATGAATAAAAATACGCCGGCCGGCACAGCTTCGGTCTGCGTATTTTTGGCTTTAGGATGACGGATATCGTCACAAAAAACGCTTTAACGGGCGGCAAAAAACGACTTTGTGCATTATGCACAATTGCCCGTGCTTAAAATTTAATAAGTTTAACGGAATGGGGTATTGTAAAATTCGACAGGTTTTGATAAAATTAGCTTGTAACGAAAAGACACATCAGCGACATTTTGAACCGATATGTTTAAAATGTCCTTTTCAATTTTTAGAAGGCGGTGAGTTACGATGGTTCTTCTTGAGAACAGGATTCTCAAAGACGGAAAGGTGTATCCCGGAAGCATTCTGAAAGTTGACTCTTTCCTCAACCATCAGATGGACGTTGATTTACTCAACGAAATCGGAAAAGAATTTAAAAGAATATACTCGGACTGCGAAGTTAACAAAATCCTTACCATTGAAGCATCAGGTATAGGAATAGCATGTATAACAGCGCAGTTTTTTAACTGTCCGGTTCTTTTTGCAAAAAAGACAAAGACAAAGAATATTGCCGGAACGGTTTATAAAACTCAGGTCAAATCCTATACCCACGGAACAACCTATGATGTAATTGTTTCAAAAGAGTTCCTTAACAAGAACGACAAGGTTCTTATTATTGACGATTTCCTTGCCGAAGGCAACGCACTGCTCGGTCTTGTTGACCTTTGCAAGCAGGCGGGAGCCGAAGTTGTCGGCTGCGGAATCGCCGTTGAAAAAGGCTTTCAGCCCGGCTCAAAAAGAATCAGAGAAAAGGGCGTTCGCGTTGAATCACTCGCCGTTATCGAAAGCATGGACGACGGCGTGATTAAATTCAAATAAATTGCCTGCGGGCGGTTTATAAATATTATGCCGAAAGGCAACAAATTTTACGGAGGAAAAAAGCATGAAAAAATTCCTTGCACTCCTGCTTGCAGCCGTTCTTGTATTCTCGTTCGCTGCTTGCTCGGGATCAAAAGACAACGAAACCACCTCAGCAGCCGGTGACAGCACCAGCGAAGCAAACACAGATGTTGATTATTCAAAAGTTAAGGTTGGTCTTATCTGCCTTCACGATGAAAACTCAACATACGACAACAACTTTATCCAGGCTCTTAAAGACACTCAGGCAAAGCTCGGCCTTTCAAACGAACAGGTTCTTATTAAGACCAACATCGGCGAGGACGACAGCTGCCTTACCGCTGCTCAGGAACTTGCCGACGCAGGCTGCAATGTAATTTTTGCCGATTCTTTCGGTCATGAAACTTACATCATGGAAGCTGCAAAGGAATTCCCCGAAGTTCAGTTCTGCCATGCAACAGGTACTCATGCAAAGACTGCCGAACTCAAGAACTTCCACAATGCATTCGCAGCTATCTATGAAGGACGTTATCTTGCAGGTATCGCCGCAGGTATGAAGCTCAACGAAATGATCAAGGACGGAAAGATTAAGGCTAAAGAAGCTGTAATCGGTTACGTTGGCGCATTCAACTATGCAGAAGTTGTTTCCGGTCTTACCTCCTTCTTCCTTGGCGCACGTTCGGTTTGCGAAAGCGCAACAATGAAGGTTACTTACACAAACTCATGGTTTGACATCGCTCTTGAGCGTGAAGCTGCTCTCGGTCTTATTGAAGACGGCTGCGTTCTTATCAGCCAGCACGCTGACTCCGAAGGCGCTCCTAAGGCTTGCGAAGAAAAGAACGTTCCCAACGTTGCTTATAACATCGACACTTCTTCAATGGGCCCGAACACCGCTATCATCTCTTCAAAGATCAACTGGTCACCGTACTATGAACTTATGATCAATGCAGTTGCAAAGGGCGAAGAAATTCCGACCGATTGGTGCGGTACTCTTGAAACCGGTTCAGTTGAACTTACAAAGCTCAACGAAAAGGTTGCAGCCGAAGGCACTCAGGCAGCACTTGACGAAGCAGTGGCTAAGCTTGAAAAAGGCGAAATCAAAGTTTTCGATACCTCAACATTCACCGTTAAGGGCAAGGCACTTGATTCTTATACTGCTGACGTTATCCCCGATGAGAAGTTTGAAAAGGATACCGAAGTTGTTAAGGACGGCACATTCTGCGAATCAGACGTTGAAGGCATGAGAAGTGCTCCTTACTTCGACATCATGTACATTGACGGCATCAGCGAGAAATAATTTCTCACTCAAAAAAATATACCGGGCGAGGCTGTCGCTTCGCCCGTTTTTCGTTTTTTTGAAAAGAGAGTGATTTTTAAACAGATTGTTCTGTTTTGAGAAAAATGAAAGATAAACGGAGGTTGAAAAAGTTGGGAACACCGGCAATCGAATTGAAAAACATCAGTAAGACTTTCGGCGAAATCAAGGCGAACCAAAACGTCAATCTGACTGTGAACAATGGCGAGATCCTTTCGCTTCTCGGTGAAAACGGAAGCGGAAAAACAACGCTCATGAACATGATTTCGGGCATCTATTTTCCCGATGAAGGCCAGATTTTTATCGGCGGAAAAGAGGTTGTAATCCGTTCTCCGAAGGATGCTTTTGACCACAAAATCGGCATGATTCATCAGCATTTCAAGCTTGTTGACCTTTTCACCGCAGCCGAAAACATCGTCCTCGGTCTTAAAGAAGAGGGAAAATACAACATTAAGCAGGTTGCGGCAAAGGTTGCCGAAATCAGTGCAAAATACGGCTTTGACATTGACCCGATGAAAAAGATTTATGAAATGTCCGTTTCCGAAAAGCAGACCGTTGAAATCATCAAGGTCCTTTACAGGGGCGCAAACATTCTTATTCTTGACGAGCCGACCGCCGTTCTGACTCCGCAGGAAACGCAAAAGCTTTTCACCGTTCTTCGCCGTATGCGTGACGACGGAAAAGCAATTGTAATTATTACCCACAAGCTTCATGAGGTTCTTTCGCTTTCGGACCGTGTTTCGGTTCTTCGCAAAGGCGAATTTATCGGAACGGTCAAGACGAGCGAAACAAGCGAAGATGAGTTGACAGAAATGATGGTTGGCAAAAAAGTCAGCCTCAACATTGAACGCAGCGAACCGGAAAATCCGCAGGACAGGCTTGTTGTTAAAAACATCAACTGCAAAAACCGTGAAGGTGTAAAGGTTCTTGACGATATCTCATTTACGGCAAAGGGCGGTGAAATTCTCGGAATCGCCGGAATTGCAGGAAGCGGTCAGCGTGAATTGCTTGAAGCAATTGCGGGACTTCAGCACCTTGATTCGGGCGAGATTATCTATAATAACCCCAAGACCGGAAAAACCGAAAATCTTCGTGACAAAACCCCGCTTCAAATCAGGGAGCTCGGTGTTCGCCTTTCATTCGTTCCGGAGGACAGACTCGGCATGGGACTTGTCGGCAACATGGATATCATTGACAACATGATGCTTCGTTCTTACAGAAAAGGCAAGTCGATGTTCCTTGAACGCAAAAAGCCGAAGTCGCTTGCAGAAAAAATCATCAACGACCTTGAAGTTGTCACTCCCGGCGCAACAACGCCCGTAAGAAGGCTTTCCGGCGGCAACGTTCAAAAAGTTCTTGTCGGACGAGAGATTGCGGCCGCACCGACGGTTCTTATGGCGGCCTATCCGGTAAGAGGGCTTGACATCAACTCTTCATATCTTATCTATAACCTGCTCAACGAACAGAAAAAACGAGGCGTTGCCGTAATTTTTGTTGGCGAAGACCTTGACGTTCTTGTTGAACTTTGCGACAGAATCATGGTTATCGGTTCCGGCAAGGTTACCGGCATTGTTGACGGAAGAACTGCAAACAAAAATGAAATCGGTCTTCTTATGACAAAAACCCAGGGAGGTGAAGAAAATGAGTAAGGAAAACGAAGCGAAGGTTCGTGAACCTCTTTTTCACGTTGCAAAGCGCACTTCAATGGTTTGGTGGAAGGCGTGGCTCATCAGGGGCATTGCAATTGTGGCTTCGCTCATTGTTTGCGCACTCATCATTGTTCTTTTAACAAAACAAAATCCGCTTGAGGTTTATGCCGCAATGTTCAAAGGCAGCTTTGGAACACAGCGTAAGGTTTGGATTCTTCTTCAGAATATAGCAATACTTCTTTGCATTTCGCTTGCGGTTACACCGGCGTTTAAAATGCACTTCTGGAACCTCGGCGCAGAAGGCCAGGTGCTCATCGGCGGTCTTGCAAGCATTGCGTGTATGTTTTATGTTGGCAACCGGCTTCCGAATATTCTTCTCATTCTCATCATGTTCGTCGCTTCAATCGTCGGCGGAATCATTTGGGGAATCATTCCGGCATACTTTAAAGCAAAGTGGAACACCAACGAAAGCCTTTTCACCCTTATGATGAACTATATTGCAACTCAGCTTGTCTCCTTTGCAATCATGGTTTGGGTACCGAGCGGCTCAAGCGTTATGGGCATCATCAATGCCGATTCAAAGGCCGGCTGGTTTCCGGACCTTTTCGGTCAAAAGTATCTTTTCAACATTCTTGTTGTTGCTGCTCTTACCGTTCTTATGTTTGTATATCTCAAATACAGCAAGCACGGTTATGAGCTTTCGGTTGTTGGTGAAAGCGAAAACACCGCAAGATATATCGGTATCGACGTTAAAAAGGTTATCATCAGAACAATGGTGCTTTCCGGTGCCGTTTGCGGTTTTGCCGGCTTCCTTCTTGTTTCCGGAACAAACCACACAATTTCAAAAACGCTTGCCGGCGGAAACGGATTTACGGCAATCATGGTTTCATGGCTTGCAAAATTCAATCCGATTCTTATGGTTGTAACTTCGTTCCTCATCGTCTTTCTTCAAAGGGGAGCGGGTGAAATTGCAACAAACTTCCGCCTTAACGAAAGCGTTGCGGATATTCTCACCGGCGTTATAATCTTCTTCATTATCGGTTGCGAGTTCTTCATCAATTACGAAATCAAAAGTACCCGCACAAAGAAAAAGGAGGTAAAATAAATGCTTAGTACAATTGCTTCTTTTATCAATGCGGCAATCATTCAGGGAATACCTCTTCTTTTCGGCGCAACCGGTGAAATCATCACCGAAAAAAGCGGAAACCTTAACCTCGGTATACCGGGAATTATGTATATCGGCGGCATTTCCGGCATTATCGGCGGCTATCTTTATGAACACAACAACACTGCTCAGAACGCTTTCCTTTGCATTTTGATTCCGTTCCTTTCGTCGGTTTTAGGCTCGGCACTCATGGCGTTCATTTATTCGTTCCTCACCGTAACGCTCAAAGCCAACCAGAACGTTACCGGTCTTGCGCTGACAACATTCGGCGTGGGCGTGGGCAACTTCTTCGGCGGTTCGCTTCTCAGCTTCTTTGGCGAAAGCGGTTCAATTTCGCTTATTAATACGGGTCTTGCATACAAAACAAAGCTTCCGTTTGCAGACAGTCTCGGTCTTTTCGGAAAAACGTTTTTGTCGTTCGGCTTTCTTGCGTATCTTGCGATTATCATCGCATTCATTGCGTCCTATGTTTTGAGCAAAACGAGAGTGGGACTCAACCTTCGTGCAATCGGCGAAAACCCGGCAACGGCGGATGCGGCCGGAATCAACGTTGACCGCTATAAGTATCTTTCAACAATCATCGGCGGCGCAATCGCAGGTCTCGGCGGACTTTACTTTGTTATGGATTACACCGCAGGCGCATGGACGAACGACGGATTCGGCGACAGAGGCTGGCTTGCAATTGCAATTGTTATCTTTGCCCTTTGGAAGCCGAAGTCGGCAATTCTCAGCTCGTTCCTTTTCGGCGGACTTTATATTATCTGTGTTTATATTCCCGGGCTTTCTTCAAGCGCAAAGGAGCTTATTAAAATGCTTCCGTACCTTATCACAATCGTGGTTCTTGTTACGGTCAGCGCAAGAAAGAAAAAGGAGCATCAGCCGCCGGCAAGTCTCGGCTTGACATACTTCAGAGAAGAAAGATAAAATTCAATAAAAAATGCTGTCACACGGTTTTCTGTGTGGCAGCTTTTTGATTTACGAAATTCATTTGAATGTGACTTTTCGAAGAAACGACTTCTTAAAACTCTCTTAAAAGAAAAGAAAAAAGCGAGCCCAAAAAGGCTCGCCGAGAGTTTATGAAAGCTTTTGAAGCAGAGCAACCGCTTCGTCAAAGGATTTTTCCTCCTTTTTTGAAAAGAAAAAGCGAAAGAGCGAATTTCGGGAATTTTCCTTTTGTTTTTCCTTGTCATCTTTTTCCTTTGACTTTTCTTTGTGCTTTTCGTGTTTATCGTTTTCGTCTTCTTCCGTTTCGGCTTTTGCGTCTTTTTCTTCCCTTGTTTTTTTCTCTTCTTCGGCGTTCTTTTCGTCAAAGGCTTTTTTTACGGCGGAAAGGAACTGCTTTTGAGTGTAAACGCAAAGGCGTTCAACTTTAAGCTCATAAGCAAGCTCTTCAAGCTGCATAACAGCGTCCGCACCGTATTCAAAAACCATGTTTTTGAACGTTTTCGGTAAAAAGTAAAAGATTTTTCCGCAAAGATATGAGAAGGCTTTTTTTGCGTCAAGATAACCCATTCTCATGCGCATTTTAACGTTTTCGCTGTCAAAGTCAAATGATGCGCCAAGGTCGTCAATGTTGTAAGGACGGATATAAACAACGTTTGAGTTGAGAAAATCAAGGCTGTGATTAACGCCCTTTATGGTTGAAATATCAATAACAACAAGGCGGTTCCAACCGTATTTTTTGAGCATTGAAACGGGTGTGTTGTCATAAACGCCGCCGTCAAGGAATTTTTCTCCTTCCGGACCGATATTGTTTGCAAGCGGAATGTTTGACGAAGCAAGAAGATAATCTATAAGCTGACCTTCGGGAATGTCGTTGATAAAAAGCTCAAGGCCGGTCATTCCCTGATTCATTTGAACCGTGACAAGGCCAAACGGAATTTTGCTTGCACGAACCTTTGCTTCATCAATATATTGCAAAAGAAAGTCTTTGATCGGCGAAGCGTCAAAGCCGCCGTTTTTGACGAATTCTTTGAAAAGGACACCCCAGTTTTTTGTGCTGAAAAGGTTTTCCGGGTCGGGAAGGGGAGTTGAAATATTTACGCCTTTGTCAAGCGAAATATTGTTCCAAAGGTCGATTGCGGCCTTAAAATCGTCGGCGGCAATCAATGCGCCGTTGATTGAGCCGATTGAAACGCCGGCAATTGCGTCAAAGCGAACGCCGATTTCACGCATTGCTTCCCATGCGCCGATTTGATATGCACCTTTTCCTCCGCCGCCGGCAAGAACAAGACCGAACGGTTTCATCAAAATCACTCCTTTTGTAATTGCTTGTTGGCCGGAAGGCATAAATTCCGGCTGTATGTTTTGCTCTCAATTAACAGGCGTTTACTTTTTATTTGGTGGCTTCATCACATTTGAAAAACATTTTCATTTCTTTCGGCATATCCGCTTTGCAGATGATTTTTTCGCCCGTAACGGGCTGCGTGAATGTCACTTCGCCGCAATGGAGTGCCTGGTGTGTAATGTCCTCACGCTCTTTTCCATACATTCTGTCTCCCAAAAGCGGTGCGCCGAGAAAGGCAAAATGAACCCTTATCTGATGCGTACGTCCGGTTTCAAGGTGGATTTTTAAAAGTGAAAGTTCGTTTTCGGTTTTGACCGCTTCCCAATTGGTAACGGCTCTGTCACCCCGGTCATCTGCCGTGCGACAGGTTTTCATCGGGTCGGGCCGAAAAATCGGCTTGTCAATTGTTCCGCTTCCTTCAAAGCGTCCGGTTGCAATCGCATAATATGTTTTTTCAATGTTTCCGGAAAGGCGTGATGCCGCATGGCTGTTCAGCGCACAAACAACAAGACCGCTTGTTCCCTTGTCAAGCCTTCCGACAGCACGAAAGGAACAGCACTTGCCTTTTTTTGAAAGGTAGCCGCAAACGCTGTTTGCAAGTGTGTCGCCCTGATGATTGTGCGATTCATGTATAGGCATATACGGCGGTTTGTTGACAACAAGAACGTCATCATCTTCATAGATAACCTCGGGCATTACCGAACCGGGAACAGCTGTTTTTTCGTCCTCGGGAATGTTCACCGTAACGGTATCGCCGACTTTGAGAAGGTCAATTGTTCTTGCGTGTTCGCCGTTGATGAGAAGGCCGTTTTCGGTGCGTTTGAGCGAACGGATAAGCTTTGAGGAAAGGTGAACATAGCCTTTGAGAAAGCTGTAAAGCTTTGCGCCGTCATAACGTTCGCCGATTGTGTATTCAAGTGTTCTCATAAAAATTATCTGTCCTTGACCGAATATTCGTCAAGGAGTCTTTTCTTTTCGTCCCAAAGCTTTTGCGAAAGGTCAACATAATACTTGTGCGGGTTTTCAAAACGCTTAACTTCTTCCCAAAGGGTATCAACCTGTTCGTTGCAATAGGCTTTGATGTCTTTGATATCGGGACTGTTATAGACCTTTTCGCCGCGGTCAAAAACTTTGACGTGGAGTTCCTTTGCGGTGAAGTTTGTGAGCGTTTTGCGCTTCCATGTATATGTGGGGTCGAAAATTTCATAAGGCTTGCCGGATTCGATAACTTCGTCAAAAAGGGTCACAACGTCCGCAAGAGCCTTGCCGGTTTCGTTGTCATAAAGGCGATATACCTTTTTTGCGCAGGGCGTTGTGATTTTTGAAACATTTTCCGAAAGCTTTATGCGGGGGATGATTTTATCGCCTTCCTCAACGGCAACAATTTTGTATACGCCGCCGAAAACCGGAGCAGAGGCGGCAGTGATAAGCCTTTCGCCAACACCGAAGGAATCAAGCTGTGCGCCCTGAATGAGCATATCACGAATAATGTTTTCGTCAAGCGAGTTGCTTGCAACGATTTTGCAATCGGGGAAACCTGCGTCGTCAAGCATTTTTCTTGCTTTTTTTGAAAGGTAGGTGATGTCGCCCGAGTCGATGCGGATTCCCTGCGGCCTGAAGCCCCGGGGAAGAACTTCCCTTTTAAATGTTTCAATCGCATTGGGAACGCCGGATTTGAGAACGTTATATGTGTCAACAAGGAGCGTGCATTGATCCGGATACTGCCTTGCATAAGCGCAAAAAGCCTCAAGCTCGGTGTCAAAAAGCTGAACCCAGCTGTGAGCCATTGTTCCGACTGCGGTAACGCCGTAATCACGTTCGTCAATTGTGCAGGCCGTTGCGTCGCAGCCGCCGATGCAAGCGGCTCTTGCGCCGTAGATTGCGCCGTCATAGCCTTGCGCTCTTCTTGAGCCGAATTCCATGATTGTGCGGTTGCCGGCGGCACGCTTTATGCGGTTTGCCTTTGTTGCAATCAGGCTTTGGTGATTGATTGTGAGAAGAACCATTGTTTCAATAAGCTGCGCTTCAATAACGGGACCTCTGACCGTTACAATCGGTTCACCCGGAAAAATAACTGTGCCTTCGGGAATTGCCCAAACGTCGCAGCTGAATTTGAAGGAGGAAAGATAGGAAAGGAAGTCTTCGTTAAAGCCTTTTTTCCTGAGCATTTCAATGTCCTTTTGAGTGAAATGAAGGTTTTCAAGATAATCTATGAGTTGGCGCAGTCCTGCCATGATTGCAAAACCGCCGTTGTCCGGAACCTGTCTGAAGAACATATCGAACCAAGTTATTTTGTTTCCGAGTCCGTTGCAAAAATAACCGTTCGCCATTGAAAGCTCATAAAAATCGGTGAGCATTGTAAGGTTTCTTTCTTTAAGCGTGTTGCCCATTTATACTTCCTCCCAAGATGAATATGATAAAAGCCGAAAACTTTTTGTTTTTGCGGTCGGTTATAGTATACTCCGTTTTGGAGGCAAATTAAAGGGTTTTTTGGCAAAAATATGACACGAAGCAGAATTCGAACGGCAAATTTTGTCGTTTTTAAAAGCTTTTTGTCAAAATATACAAACAATATCCCTTAAAAGAATGATTGTTTGATTGAAAATTTAGAAATATTCATTCGGATGTAATTGACAAAAAGAAAATGTTATGATAACATTTACCTTGACGGTAATTCCGAGGGGAATTAAAATGTCAAATATTTTAGGGGTGTGATTTTATGAGAATCAGAAAACAGGCACTTGGAACACGCAACATGGTTGGCGCAAAGATTGAAGCCAAGAGAAAAGAACTTGGCATGAAGCAGATTGACCTTCTCACTCAGCTTCAAATCAAAGGCGTTGAACTCACCGCATCAGGCCTTTCAAAGCTTGAAGGCCAGATCAGAAGCGTAAACGATTACGAACTTGTTGCAATCGCTGACGTTCTCGGCGTTTCAATCAACTGGCTTGTTGGCAAAGAATAATTTTTGCCTGCAAAAAAATTAAAAGGCTTGTGTCCGTGTGTGTTTTGCCGTTTTCGGCGAATGCTTCACGGACACTTTTCTTTTATTCGCTTTATGTTTGTTTTAGGTTTATAAACTATATTATATACACAATAAAACGAAGAAAAAAAGATGTTTAAAAAACGCCCGTTTTTCTTGCCAACAGAACGGTTGGCGGTTATAATATGAATTGAAAAAGTTTTTATGAATTTTCAGGAGGGAACAAATAATGAGACTTCTTCTTGCAGAGGATGAAAAAGACCTTTCAAAGGCTCTTTGCGCAATCCTTAAACATAACAATTACTCGGTTGATCCGGTTTATAACGGCGAAGACGCTTATGATTACGGAATGAGCGAAAATTATGACGGAATTATTCTTGACCTCATGATGCCGAAGATGAACGGAATTGATGTGCTTAAAAAGCTTCGTGAAAACGGAATTTCAACTCCGGTTCTTATTCTCACCGCAAAAGCGCAAACCGAAGATAAAATTCTCGGCCTTGATTCCGGTGCGGACGATTATCTTACAAAGCCCTTTGCAACGGGAGAGCTTCTTGCAAGAATAAGGGCAATGACAAGAAGAAAAACCGAATTTTCGCCGAATCTCCTTTCGCTCGGCAACCTTTCGCTCAACCGTGAAACATATGAGCTTTCAACCGAAAACGGCTCAATGAGGCTTGGAAACAAGGAATTTCAAATGATTGAAATGCTCATGAGCAACGCCGGAAGACTCATTTCAACCGAACAGTTCATGGAACGCATTTGGGGATATGAAACCGAAGCGGAAATCAACGTTGTTTGGGTATACATTTCATATTTGAGAAAAAAACTTTCCTCCTTGGGTGCAAACATTGAAATCAAGGCAACAAGGGGCGTTGGTTATACATTGGAGGAAATCAAATGCTGAAACGTTTGCAGCGAAGGTTTGTTGCCATTGCGTTCGTTGCCCTTGTTACAATTGTTTTTGTTCAGCTTTTTGCCGTCAATGCAATCAATATTTATCAGCGTGACACCGATTTAAAAAACACGCTCACGCTTATTGCTGAAAACGACGGCCATTTTCCGACCTCAACGGTCAGCATTGAAGATTACTATTCCTCGTTTTGGAATCCCTTTGTTTCAACCGAGCTCAATGTTGAAACGCCTTATTCAACACGTTATTTTGTTGTTAAACTTGAAGGCAACATCGTTACCGATATTTCAACCGAAAACATTGCGGCCGTTACGGACAAGGACGCTTTTGAAATTGCGGCTCGGATTTATCCGAACGCTCCGGGCTTCGGCGTTGTTGATTCTTATCGGTATTACTATATCAAAGACGCTTCAACAAAAAAATCAATGATTATTTTTGTTGATTTTCAGCGTGAGCTTGAATCCTGCATGACGCTGGTTTCAATCTCGTTTGTTGTTGGGCTTGTTTGTGTTATTCTTTTGATTTTTCCTGTTTATAAAATTTCAAACCGTGCACTCAGACCGGTCAAAAACAGCATTGAAAAGCAAAAGCAATTTATTACCGACGCAGGACACGAGCTTAAAACGCCGCTTGCAATCATCTCTGCCGATGCGGACGTTCTTGAAATTTGCGAAGGCGAAAGCGAATGGATAACAAGCATAAAAGACCAGACAAGAAGGCTTTCGGTTCTTGTTAAAAACCTTGTTGAACTTTCAAAGCTTGACGAATCGGCCCAGGAGGTTCAGCACGAAAACTTTGATTTGAGCGAAGCCGTTCTTGACACGGCGGCAAATTTTGAAACGATTGCAAAGGCAAAAGGCCTTGACTTTTCGGTGAATGCTCAGGAACATATTATTTATAAAGGCAATGAAGCCGAGCTTCGCCAGCTTGTTTCGCTTCTTTGCGACAACGCAGTGAAATATGCAAGCGAAAACGGAAAGGTTTCGGTTTCGCTTTATAAAACGTCAAAAAACGTTTGTCTTGATGTTTATAACGATTGCGACCGGGTTGACAAAGACCAGCTTCCAAGGCTTTTTGACCGCTTTTATCGGGCTGATAATTCACGCTCAAGAGAAACCGGCGGCTACGGTATAGGTCTTTCAATCGCAAAGGCTATTGTGGTTCGCCACAAGGGGAAAATTTCTGCGGAGACAGCAGACGAAAAATCGCTTGTGTTTAAAGTTGTTTTGTAAAATTTTTTCTTTCCGTTTGTTTATTATCGGCGGAAAGGAGAGAAAGGGGTGATTTTTTGCCTGCCTTTCAGTCTGTTTTTGAACGATACGAAAAAAAATATGTTATAACCGCAGCTCAGCAAAAAAGGCTTCTTGGGCTTATCGGTGAATACATTATGCCGGACGAATACGGCGAAAGTACCGTTTGCAACCTTTATTTTGACACGCCGGATTACAGACTTATCAGAAATTCGATTGAACGTCCCGTGTTCAAAGAAAAGCTTCGCCTTCGTTCATACGGTATTCCGGACGAAAACAGCAGTGTTTTTGTTGAGCTTAAAAAAAAGTATAAGGGCGTTGTTTATAAACGCCGTGTCAGCATGACCTATTCTCAGGCGGTTGACTTTCTTTGCCGAAGGAATTATTCAAGCATAAACGGTCAGGTTTGCGGCGAAATTGCATATTTTATGGGGCTTTATCGGGGAGTACGCCCAACGGTTTCAATTTTTTGCGAACGAAGCGCATTTTTTTCAAAAGAGGATCGTGAACTTCGGCTGACGTTTGACAAAAACATCAGATTCAGAACAAAAATGCTTGACCTTTCGCTCGGCGATAACGGAACAAAGCTTATTGACGACGACCTTTTTGTTTTTGAGGTCAAAAGTCTCGGCAGCGTTCCGCTTTGGCTTTCCGCTGCACTTGACGAACTTGAAATTTATCCCCGTTCGTTTTCAAAATACGGAAAAGCCTATGAAATGATGTTTGCGCCGCAGCTTGAAAAGGTGAGCGTGTGAATACCGGCCGGCACTTTTGAGATGAAGCCGGCAGCGGCAGAATTTTTCGCCGCATAAAAGAGAGAGTTAAAAAAATGGAGGAATTTTAAATGCCCGCAATTTTTCAGTCCGTCCTTTCTTCTTCAATAACGCCGTTTTCGTTTTTTATTTGTCTTTTGACTTCGGTGCTTATCGGGCTTGCGGTTTCGCTGGTATATATCAAAACCGAAAAGCGTTATACATCCGGCTTTGTTGTTACGCTTGCGCTTTTGCCTGCCGTTGTTCAAATAATCATTATGATGGTTAACGGAAACCTCGGCGCAGGGGTTGCCGTTGCCGGCGCATTCAGCCTTGTTCGGTTCAGAAGCATTCCGGGAACGGCAAAGGAGATTGGCGCAATTTTTATTGCACTTGCCGCCGGACTTGCAACCGGAATGGGATATGTTGCCTTTGCGGCGATTTTTGCCGTGATTATGCTTTTGCTGCTTGCGCTTTATTCTGCGCTTCGGCTTGGAGCAAGGGGAAACGAAAGAAAAAAGGAGCTTTTGATTGTTATTCCGGAAAGCCTCAATTATACCGACGCTTTCAGCGACCTTTTTGAAAAATACACCGATTACTGCGAACTTGTCAGCGTTAAAACAACAAACATGGGCAGCCTTTTCAAGCTTAAATATGAGATAACGCTCAAAAAAGAGGGGAGCGAAAAGGAGTTCATTGACAAGCTCAGATGCAGAAACGGCAATCTTGAAATTATGTGCTGCCGCCTTGCGGAAAACGGAGAAAATCTTTAAGAGGAGTCCCTTCACATGCATATGCGTTCTTTTAAAAAGTTCAATGCCGTTTTTTCGGCGCTTATGCTGGCGGCTTTGCCGCTTGCTTTTGCCGCTTGCAAAAAGCCGTGCGAAGAACCGACGGTTATGCTTTCAACCGTTTCACCGATAAGCGGAAACGAAGCGGTTACCGTTCCGACTTCTCACGCCGACACGGCAAACAACGATATTGACACATATATCATTCTTAACAACGAAAACACAACAATTAACGGAGAAGGAGCGTCCTTTTCCGATTCCGTTCTCACAATTTCAAAAAGCGGTTCCTATCTTCTCAAGGGCAGGCTTTCAAACGGGCAAATTGTTGTTGACCTAAAAGAGCCCGGCGGAAGAATTTTTCTTCATCTTGGCGGAATAACGCTTCGTTCTTCCGCTGATTCTCCGCTTTGCGTTTTGTCTTCCGGCGGTGAAGCCCATATTGTTTTGAACGACAACACAGAGAATGAGCTTTCCGATAATTCGGGCGAAACGGCACGGTTCAAAAACAAAAATAACTACACTCCGGCCGTTGTTTTTTCAAAAAGCAACATTTTGTTTGAGGGCGAAGGAACGCTTAAAATCAGCGCAAAATATAAAAAAGGGATTTATGGCGAAAAGGAAGTTCAGGTCCTTGGCGGAAATATAAATATTGAAAGCGCAGACGATGCATTGGGCGCAAAAAACGGCATTGCTTTTAAAAGCGGAACGTTAAATGCAGTAAGCAAGGGCGCAGGTCTCAGAACCGGAAACGGCGACGCAGGAAAAGGTTCAATTGCCGTTTTTGGCGGCTCGTTCAAAATTGAAAGCGCACTCGATTGCATCAAAAGTGCCTCAAATCTTGTTATAAGCGGCGGAAACTTTGACCTTTCAAGCGGCGGCGGAAGCACCGGAAAGGCAGAAAAAAAGGACCGAAACGAAGCTTTGCCCGGCGTTAAATCGGCAATTGCATCTTCGGGAGAGCAGACGATTGACATCAATGAATCAAAAGCAATAAGAGCCGAAAAATCAATCATTGTTTCAAACGGAGAATTTGCCGTCAACAGCCTTGACGACGCACTTTACAGCGGCGGAAAGATTCATATTGCCGACGGAAACTTTGACATCAAAACCGATTCGGTTGCGTTTTTTGCCGATTCTCAAATTTTGATTTCCGGCGGAAACATAAAGGCTGATTACTGCGCAGAAGGCATTGAAGCAAAAAGCGTTTTAATAAAGGGCGGAAGCGTATATATAAACGCCGAAAGCAACACCTTCGGCGAAAAAGGCAATGTTACTCAAAGCGGCGGAACCGTTGTTGCGTTCGGCGCAGAAAACGGGGTGAACGGAAAAAGCTCATACACCGTTACGGGCGGAACGGTTCTTTGCGGCGGCGACCTTCCTTTAAGAAAAGGAACAATAAAACAAAGTGCAGAACTTTCGGTCAGAGCAACGTTTCCGTCAAACACACTTTTTGCCGTTACGGACGAAGACGGAAGAGCGTTGTTTTGCTTGAGTATTCCAAAAAATTCAAAAAACATTTGGTTTTCCGGCCCGGAGCTTTCAAAGGGCAGCCGCTATAAAATTTACAGCGGCGGAATAAACAACGGCGTTTCAAAAAACGGAGTATATTACGATTCGCAGTATACGCCGGGCTGGCTTGTTGACACGGTTGTTGCAAAATGACCGGCAATATAATCGAATATGGTTTTTAGGCGGGTATCCGAAAGACGGACCCGCCTTTTGTTTTTTTGAAAGTGAACAACCGCTCACCGAAAGAACGCTTTTTTAGATAAATGTCGCTGTACTTACTCCAACAATTTGTTTATTTTTGTTTGAAAACCGTCAAAACGGAAAAAAATATTCATAAAATGTTTATATTTTTGCGATAAACAGGTTGATTATATTTCGGATAACGTGTATACTTTTAATCAACATGGTGTCGGAAACAAAATCACCTGTGTGATTTTTTGCGGCACTTGCGGCCGTTCTTTTCGGCTGCAAATTCACTTTATGAGGAGAAGAGAATTATGGCAAAAATGAAAAACCCCCATCCGTTTATGGAAGTCCCGGACTTTCACACCGCACGAGAAATGATTGAATACGGTCACATCAAGGGCGGTGACCAAAAGCAGTATGTTTATCCCGAAACACGCACGCATGACCGAACAAAATCCTTCAACGAAGTTTGGTATGATACCGTCGGTCTCGGCCAGTATCTTTATATGCACGGCCTTTCCGGAAAAAAGGTTGCAATCCTCAGCGATAACAGCTATTACTGGATTGTCTGCTTCTATTCGATTTTAACCGGAAAATACACGGTAATCCCCCTCGACGCAAAACTTATGGACGAAGACATCATTGACATCATGAGAAGAAGTCATTGCGATGCGATTTATTATTCCGACGAATTTTCAGGCACGGTTGAAAAGCTTAAAAAAGCCGACGGCGTGGTTCTAACCGAATACATTAAGATGAGCGATTTTTATGACCTTATTGAAAAGGGTCATGCCGACCTTAAAGCGGGCAACAAGAGCTATCTTGACGAGCCTCCGCTTCCCGAAGACATTGCAACAATCGTTTTCACCTCAGGCACAACCGGAAAAAGCAAGGGCGTTATGCTCAGCCACAAAAACATCATGACTTCCGCCGTTTCTTCGGCAAGACT
Organism: uncultured Eubacteriales bacterium; assembly: GCA_934552855.1. Lineage (GTDB taxonomy): Bacteria > Bacillota > Clostridia > Oscillospirales > Acutalibacteraceae > UBA6857. The sequence continues at coordinate 20,626 of CAKTEU010000017.1, forward strand.
CATTCAGGGTCACCATGCAATCGGCTTCCTTCCGATGAACCACACGTTCGCTTGGGCAAGCGCACTTTTCCTTGTTAACGTTTTCACCGGCTGGGGATACATCTGCCGCTCACTCAAAGACATTCCGCAGGACATGAAAAAGTATCACCCGCAGAATATTGCAGGCGTTCCGCTTCTTATTGAAACAATTTATAAAACCGTTTGGCGCACAGCGGAAAAAACCGGCCGTGCAGACAAGCTTCGCAAGGGCATCAAGCTCAGCAACTTCCTTCGCAAGTTCGGCATTGATGTCAGAAGAAAGCTTTTCAAGCAGGTTATCGACGGTCTCGGCGGCGAACTTGAATACATCGTTATCGGCGGCGCATATCTTGACCCCGTTTATGAAAAAGGACTCAGCGACCTCGGAATTGAAGTATTCAACGGCTACGGCACAACGGAATGCTCGCCGGGAATCACAATTTCAACCTATGAAAACTATAAGTTCGGCTCTTGCGGAAAGCCCATGGGCTGCGAAATCAAAATCAAAAATCCCGATGAGGACGGCATAGGTGAAATCTGCGTAAAGGGCGACAACGTCATGGTCGGCTATTTTGAAGACCCCGAAGCCACGGCATCTGTCATGGACGGCGATTGGTTCATGACCGGCGACTACGGCTATATTGACGAAGACGGCTTCCTTTTCTATGTTGGCAGAAAGAAGAACCTTATTGTTCTTTCAAACGGAAAGAACGTTGCTCCGGAAGAGCTTGAAGACCAGCTCACAAGGCTTGATTATGTCAAGGAAGTAATCGTTTCAGAAGAAGACGGCTTCATCACCGCAGAGTTTTATCTTGACGAAACCGTTTGCCCGGACGCAAAAGAAAAAATTAAAGAGGACGTTAAAAACTATAACGCAACTCTTCCCTCATACAAGAGAATTCTCAAAATCAAAACAAGAGATACGGAATTTCCGAAGACCACCAGCCTTAAAATCAAGAGAAAGTATAAGGACGATATCAAAGTATGAGAAATTCAATAGATACCATAAGAAAACTTGTTGACTACGCCGCCGAAAAATACGGTGAAAAGGATTTTTGCCGCTATATCAGAGACGGCAAAGTCAAAGTTAAAAGCTACCGTGAATTCAGAGAGGACTGCCTTGCGGTTTGCCGATATATCCGCTCGGTGAGAAAAGAGCGTATTCATATCGCCTTTATCGGAAGCACAAATTACGAATACGTTGTCTGCCTCACGGGAATGATTTTCAGCGGAAACGTTGTTGTTCCCTTTGCACCGGACATTACCGTTCAGGAAGCGGCCGACCTTTTTGACGACGCAGACATTGAAATCCTTTTTTGCGAAGACGCTTTTTCTGAAAAAGCAAAGGAGGTTCAAAAGCAATACAAGGGACTTAAAAAAATCATATCTCTCGGTAATGCAGAGTGGTTTGACAGCATCTTTGAAAAGTATAAAACAGGCTCATTTTATAACGGCCTTTCCAACATCACCGAATATCCCGACCATTGCTCCCTTATCATTTATACATCCGGAACAACCGGAAGGCGAAAGGGCGTAATGCTTTCAAACCACAACCTCGCCGCAAACAGCTGCTATAACGAATATAGCATGGACGCAACGGACGTAAGCTTTTCCGTTCTTCCGATGCATCACGTTTTTTGCTATGCGTGCGACGTACTTAAAACAATTTATGACGGCGGAACGCTCTGCCTTAACGGCGAGATCAAAAATCTTTATAAAAACCTTTTGATTTTTGAGCCGACGATTATGCGCATCGTTCCCGCCCTTTGCAAGTCCATTCTTACCCGAATTAAAATCACCGAAAGGCAGAATCCCTCCCTTTCTCCCCGTGAAGCCGCAGAAAAGGTTGTCGGCAAAAATTTCAGAAGAATGATTGCGGGTTCGGCGTTCCTTTCAGCCGCAATAATTGACGGCTTTGAAAAATACGGCATAACCGTAAGGCAGGGCTACGGCATGAGCGAATGCAGCCCGAGAATTTCAACCTCGGATTTTTCCGAAGTCAACAAGTACTCAAACGGCAAAGTGCTTTCCGTCAACGAGGTTCGTGTTATTGACGGTGAAATCCAAGTCAAAGGTCCGTCGGTAATGCTCGGCTATTACAAGCGTCCGCAGGAGACAAAAGTTGCTTTCACCGAAGACGGTTTTCTTCATACCGGCGACCTCGGCTATCTTAAAGGCGACCACATCTTCCTCACGGGAAGAAAAAAGAACCTTATCATTCTTTCAAACGGTGAAAATGTTTCACCGGAAGAAATTGAAAACCGCTTTGTTGATGACGGAATTATCAAAGAAATCGTTGTTATCGGTGAGAACGACAATTTCATTGCCGAAATTTATCCCGACCTTCAATTTGCCGAAGCGCACGGAATTACCGATATAAAAGGCGAAATTGAAAAAATTGTTGACCGTGTTAACATCAATTCCCCGTCAGACAGACAGATTTATTCTTTCCGTCTTCGCAAAAAGCCGTTTGAACGAACTTCAACCGGAAAAATCAAAAGAACAGAGTTTTATTTTGACAAATAACCTTATTTTATATCGCTTTTATTAAATTAACGGAGGTATATAAAACAATGTTTGAAAAAACACTTCCAACCGGCGAAAAAGTTAACGCTTATCCGCTTGCAACTCCGCAGCAGTTCATGCTTTTCATGTCAATGCAGTACGGCGTTGGCTATCCGATCAACAACATCGGTTCCGGCTATTACTGGAAAGGCGAAATGGATTTTGACCTCATGAAAGAGTCGATTGAAGAAGCGATTTCACGCTGCGACACAATGCGCCTTCGCTTTATGCCGGACGAGCAGTACAAGGTTATGCAATACATTACACCGAAAAGTGAAATGAAAATTGAAACCTGGGATTACAGCGACATGACTCTCGAAGAAGCGCATGAAAAACTTCTTGCTTTTTCACGCGGACCGATTCCGATGTACTATTGCGAAATTCACACAATCAAACTCATGAAGCTTGCCGAAGGCTACAACGGAATTTTCATGAAGCTTAATCACCTTGCAATGGACGCTTTTTCGGTCAAAGTATTTTTGAAAGACATTATGGAGCTTTATCTTCACAAGCTTAAAGGTATGCCTTATCCGAAACCGATGCGCCCCTATGAAAAGGCACTTATGGGCGAACTTGCTTATCTCAAAAGCGAGCAGTATGAAAAAGACAAGAAGTACTGGGAAGAATCGCTTTCAAAGCAGAGTGAACCGATTTTCACCGACTATATGCTTGAAAGCAGACTCAAGGAACAGCGCAAGGAGCATCCGACTCATCGTTTTGCCGATATACACACCGGTTCTCCGGCGGCAAAGGCAAAGATTTTTGACATGAGCGAAGAGGAAACGAACGCTCTTTCAAAAGTGTGCGAAGAAAACGATATGTCGCTTTGTGCCACACTTTCAATGGGCGTAAGAACGGCTCTTTCCGTTTTCAACGACAACGAGGAGGACGTTTCCTTCAAGATGATTGTTGACCGAAGGGGAAGTCTCCTTGAAAAAAAGAGCGGCGGAATCAGAATCAACTTCTTCCCGATGCGCAGCATCGTCACCCCGGACATGACCGCATTCGATGCTATACGAGAGATTATGAACGTTCAAAACGAAATCTACAGCCATTGCTCGCTCAGCTTTGCCGAAATGCTTGTGGAACGCCATAAGTCAATGCCGGCCGACGCAAAGCCGGACTCAACCTATGACAGCATGGGCTTCTCATATCAGCCGCTCATGATTGTTCCGAACGTTGACGAAGAAACGGCAAGAAGCGCAAAGGGTGTTTGGTATAACAACGGTGCTTCGATGATTCCGCTTTATCTCACCGCAAGGCACAGAGCAAACGACGGCGGTCTCGAATTCATTTTTGAATATCGTCTGACTCCCAATCCTGAACACGACCTTGACGTTTTCTTTGAAACAATGAGAAAATCGCTGAATATTATTGCGAAGAATCCGAAAATAAAAGTCGGAGATCTTCTTAAAGAATGTGCTGTTGAAAAGTGAGGAATAATAATGGAAAAGCTTATCAGTATAATTGAAAACTACGTTGAATATGACGGCGAAATCACCCCTAATCTTCGTTTTAAAAACGACCTTGGGCTTTCGTCATTCGATACGGTCTGCATGACCGAGGAAATCAACTCGGAATTCGGAAAGAAAATTGAACCGGCGGATTTTATCAAACACAAAACCGTTGGTGAGATGTATGACCTTCTTGCTTCATGAGTGATTTTTAGTTTGTTATAAGCTGTTTTAACACAGTTTTATAAATCTCTCTTCTCAAAAGCAGAATCGCTGCAATCTTTCGGTTGCGGCGGTTTTGCTTTTTTGAGGTAAAAATAAAATTTTCTTGCCAAACCGCCTTCACTGTGATAAAATGAACTGATTATATATTTGAGGTGATATTTTTGGCAACACCCAAGGAAAACATCAGAAACTTTTCAATCATTGCCCATATCGACCACGGAAAATCAACCCTTGCGGACAGGCTCCTTGAGCTTACCGATTCCGTTGCAAAAAGAGATATGACCGCTCAGCTTCTTGACGATATGGACCTTGAAAGGGAAAGAGGAATAACAATCAAATCTCACGCCGTCAAGCTTGATTACAAAGCAAAAGACGGAAAAACATATGAACTTAATCTCATTGACACTCCGGGTCACGTTGACTTTAACTATGAAGTTTCCCGTTCGCTTGCTGCGTGCGAAGGTGCGCTTTTGGTTGTTGACGCTTCGCAGGGTATTGAAGCGCAAACGCTTGCAAACACATATCTTGCCCTTGACCACAATCTTGAGCTTGTTCCGGTAATCAACAAAATCGACCTTCCTGCGGCAGACCCGGATCACGTTGCGGCAGAGGTTGAGGATGTTATAGGCCTTGACTGTTCAAATGCACCGAAGGTTTCGGCAAAAACGGGCGAAAACGTTGAAGCCGTGCTTGAACGCATTGTTGAAGATATTCCGGCTCCGAAGGCAAACGATGACGCACCGCTTCGTGCACTCATTTTTGACTCGGTTTATGATAACTATAAAGGCGTTATTGTATATGTCAGAGTTATGGAAGGTACGCTTTCCGCCGGTGAAACGATGAAAATGATGGCAACTCAGGCTCAGTTTACCGTTGTTGAAGTCGGCTATATGCGGGCAACGGGCATGGAACCGTGTGAAACGCTTTCTGCCGGAGAAGTCGGTTACATCACCGCTTCAATCAAAACCGTTCGTGACGCAAAAGTCGGCGATACCGTTACAAAAACCGAGCGTCCGGCTTCTGAACCGCTTCCCGGTTACCGCAAAGTTAACCCGATGGTTTTCTGCGGCGTTTATCCGGCAGACGGTGCGGACTATGAAGCACTTCGAGATGCGCTTGAAAAGCTTCAGCTTAACGACGCTTCGCTTTCCTATGAACCGGAAACTTCGGGTGCACTCGGTTTTGGTTTCCGCTGCGGTTTTCTCGGCCTTTTGCACCTTGAAATTATTCAGGAAAGGCTTGAAAGGGAATATAACCTTGACCTTGTTACAACAGTTCCGAGCGTTGTTTATAAAATTCATCTTCGTGACGGTTCGGTTGTTGAGGTTGACAACCCAACCCATTATCCCGACCCTGCGGACATTGATTTTTCGGAAGAACCGATTACAAACGCACACATCTATTCTCCGCCGGATTATGTCGGCGCAATCATGGATCTTTGCCAGGACAGGCGGGGCACTTTTAAAGATATGACCTATCTTGCAAAGGACCGTGTTGACATTCATTATGAGCTTCCGCTTAATGAGATTATCTATGACTTTTTTGATGTTCTTAAGTCAAGAACAAGAGGTTACGCTTCGTTTGATTATGAAATTTCACGCTATGACCGCTCAAACCTTCAAAAGGTTGACGTTCTTCTCAACGGCGATGTGATTGACGCTCTCAGCTTTATCATTCATTCCGACAAAGCCATGGCAAGGGCAAGACGTATTGCCGAAAGACTTAAGGAAACCATTCCGAGACAGATGTTTGAAATTCCGATTCAGGTTGCAATCGGAAGCAAGGTTATTGCCCGTGAAACCGTTAAGGCAATGCGAAAGGACGTTCTTGCAAAGTGTTACGGCGGCGACATCACAAGAAAGAAAAAGCTGCTTGAAAAGCAAAAGGAAGGCAAAAAGCGTATGCGCCAGTTCGGCACGGTTGAAGTTCCTCAGGAAGCGTTCATGGCCGTTCTTAAGCTTGAGGAAAATTAAACTTGAAGGGGCTTTATATTCACATTCCGTTTTGCCTTTCAAAATGCGGCTATTGTTCGTTTTACTCTTTTGCCGCTTCGGAAAAGATGATGGACGAATACCTTTCATCACTTCTTTTTCATATTGACGATTGGAGCAAAAGGGAAAAGTTTTGTTTTGACTCGGTATATTTTGGAGGAGGAACACCGTCTGTTTTCGGCGGTGAGCGGCTTTTTAAGGTGCTTTCAAAGGTTAAAGAAAGCTTTTTCCTTTCGCCGGACTGCGAAATCACTGCCGAAGTCAACCCTTCCTCTGCAAGCGAAGAACTGTTTGAATATTTAAAAAAAGGCGGAGTGAACCGTATTTCAATGGGCGTTCAGTCTGCCGTTTCAAAAGAGCGAAAGGCAATCGGCAGAAATTCCGACTTAGAAAGGGTTAAAGCCGCACTTTCGCTTTGCAAAAGGTTCGGCATTGAAAACACGTCGCTTGACCTTATGCTCGGCCTTCCGTTTCAAACAAAGGAAAGCCTTGAAAAAAGTCTTGATTTTATCATTGCCTCAAAAACAAAACACGTCAGCGCATATATGCTGAAGCTTGAAGAGGGCACGCCGCTTTTTGAAAAAAGAAATGTTTTGTCGCTTCCGGATGAAGATGAAGTTTGCGATATGTATCTCACGGTTTGCAAAAGGCTTTGTGAAAGCGGCTTTGAGCATTACGAAATTTCAAATTTTGCCCGTTCGGGTTTTCAAAGCAGACATAACAACAAATATTGGCTTTGTGAGGAGTATCTCGGTCTCGGCCCTTCGGCTCATTCGTTTTTGAACAAAAAACGCTTTTATTATGAAAACGATATCACTTCCTTCATAAAAAACAAGCCGCCGATTTTTGACGGAAACGGTGGCGATGAAGAAGAATTTTCAATGCTTGCCCTTCGGCTTTCAAGGGGACTTGTTTTTGAGGAATTTGAAAAGCGGTTCCAAAAAAAGTATCCGGAAGAAAAACGAAAAAAGGCAGAGGCACTTCAAAAATACGGACTTTTGAGGGTTGACGAAAAAAAAATAAGCCTCACGGAAAAAGGCTTTCTTCTTTCAAACTCTGTGATTGCAGAATTATGCTGAATAACACAAACACCGCACGAAGGGAAACGTGCGGTGCTTTTTATTGACAAAGCGCAATAAATATGTTATTATCTTTTTTGCAAAGAAGACTACCGTTAAAACGGCAGGCGGCTCACCCTCACGAAAGATTTTTTCAGGAGGGATATTTTTATTGTTTTCCCTCCAATAAAATGCGCAGGAGTGTTGTAATGAAATATTTTGCAGTGATGGCTCTTGTTCTCGTTTTTGCAACGGGATACATAATTGCCGTTGAACGCTCAACATATCACGACAACAGGAATAATAAAAAATAACCGCCGGACCTCTCAAAACTCGGCGGTTATTTTCTATAAATAACTCTTTTTGAGGGCGAACCGCTTACTACGGTTGCCTTCTTTGTATTTATATTATACCCTGCCGCTTAATATTTGTCAAGCGGTTGTTTTTGTTTTAAGTAAAAAAGCTTTTATTTAAATCTGTCAAAAAAGCTCTTTTTCTCTTCGCCGACTGTTTTTCCATCGTCGATGTTGTTTTTCGGCTTGTTCGGAAGCGAATCGTTGAACTGGCGAAGAAGCTCCTTCTGCTTTTGATTGAGTCCCTTCGGAACGTCAACAATAATTCTGACAAACTGGTCGCCTCTGCCTCTTGAACCAAGCTGCTGAATACCTCTGTTCCTGAAACGGAAAACTTCGCCCGGCTGTGTGCCTGCCGGAAGCTCATACTTAACCTTTCCGTCAAGAGTCGGGATATAAAGCGTATCGCCCAAAGCCGCTTGCGCAAATGTGACCGTAAAGTCACACCAAACGTCAAAACCGTCACGTTCAAAAAACGGATGCGGACGAACGTTGATGTTTACTCTCAAATCGCCCGTGGGGCCGCCGTTGACTCCGGCGTTACCCTTTCCTCTGACGTTCAAAGCCTGTCTGTCGTCAATGCCTGCGGGAATATCGACCTCAACGGTTGCCGGTTTGCTTTCAAAGCCGGTTCCGCGGCACTTTTGACACGGATTTTTGATTATCTTTCCCTTTCCGCCGCAGGCAGAGCAAGGTTTAGACGTGCTCATAACGCCGAACGGTGTTCTTTGCTGAACATTGACCTGACCGCTGCCGCCGCAGGTTTTGCAGGTTTCTGCCGTTGTTCCTTTTGCCGCACCGCTGCCGCCGCAGGCAGAGCAGGCATCAATTCTTGTTATGTTGATTTTCTTTTTGCAGCCCTTTGCGGCTTCTTCAAAAGAAAGAGTAATGTTTGCCTGAACGGTTGTGCCTTTTCTCGGCGCATTGGGATTTTGCTGCCTTCCGCCGCCGAAACCTCCGCCAAAGCCGCCGAACATACTTCCGAGTATGTCGCCAAGGTCAAAGTCTCCGCCAAAACCGCCGAAGCCTCCACCACCGCCGAAGCCGCCTGCGCCGAAGTTCGGGTCAACGCCTGCGTGACCGTATTGGTCATATCTTGCCTTTTTCTGGCTGTCTGAAAGAACCTCATAAGCTTCGTTGGCTTCCTTAAACTTTGCTTCAGCTTCCTTGTCACCCGGATTTAAATCGGGGTGATATTTTTTTGCAAGCTTTCGGTATGCTTTTTTAATTTCGTCCTCGGATGCGGTTTTGCTGACTCCGAGCACTTCATAATAATCACGCTTGTTTTCTGCCATATATACAACTCCAAATTAGACATTAGAGCCGTTTAAAAGCAGCACCTAATGTCTAATATCTAATGTCTAATATTTAAAGTATCAGTTAGCGTCGGTGAAGTTTGCGTCGGTATAACCTGCGTCGGTGTAACCGCCGTTGTTTCCGCCCTGAGCGCCGCCCTGGTTGAAGTCTGCGCCGTTAAACGGAGCACCCTGCTGACCTGCCGCACCCTGTGCGCCGGCCTGGGCCTGAGCCTGCTGATAAAGCTTTTCCGAAACCTTATAGAAGGTCTGCTGAAGAGCTTCTTTTTCGTTTTTGATGAGGTTAAGATCCTGGCCGTTCAATGCGTTCTTAAGTGAATCAATCTTTGACTGAAGGTCGGCTTTGTCGTTTGCGTCAAACTTGTCTCCTTCTTCAGAGATGATTTTTTCGCACTGATATACCATCTGGTCGGCTTCGTTCCTTGTGTCAACCTCTTCACGGCGTTTTTTGTCTTCTTCTGCAAACTGTTCTGCGTCATGAACAGCCTTTTCAATGTCCTCTTTTGACATATTGCTTGAAGCGGTGATTGAAATTGACTGCTCCTTGCCTGTTCCGAGGTCTCTTGCGGAAACGTGAACAATGCCGTTTGCGTCAATATCAAAGGTAACTTCAATCTGAGGAACGCCTCTGCGTGCCGGCATAATTCCGTCAAGGCTGAACACGCCGAGAGTCTTGTTGTCCTTTGCAAATTCACGTTCACCCTGAAGAACATGAACTTCAACTGACGGCTGATTGTCAACTGCGGTTGAGAAAATCTGGCTCTTCTTTGTGGGGATAGTTGTATTTCTTTCAATAACCTTTGTGTTGATGCCGCCCATGGTTTCAATACCGAGTGAAAGCGGAGTAACATCAAGAAGAAGAAGTCCCTTTACGTCGCCGCCGAGAACGCCGCCCTGAAGGCAAGCACCGATTGCAACGCATTCATCGGGGTTAATTCCCTTGAACGGCTCTTTGCCGATGAATTTTTTGATTGCGTCGGTAACAGCTGGGATTCTTGAAGAACCGCCAACCATAAGAACCTTGTCAATTTCGGAAGTGTTGAGTCCGGAGTCGCTCATTGCCTGACGAACCGGTCCCATTGTTGCTTCAACAAGGTCTGCGGTGAGTTCGTTGAACTTTGCTCTTGTGAGGGTTGCTTCAAGGTGCTTCGGGCCTGTTGCGTCTGCGGTGATGAACGGAAGGCTGATTGAAGAGGAGGTTACGCCGGAAAGCTCAATCTTTGCTTTTTCGGCTGCTTCCTTGATTCTCTGCATTGCCATTTTGTCCGAACGAAGGTCAACGCCCTGCTCAGCCTTGAAGTTGTTAACAAGCCAGTCCATAATTCTCTGGTCAAAGTCGTCGCCGCCGAGGTGGTTGTTACCTGCGGTTGCAAGAACTTCCTGAACGCCGTCGCCCATTTCAATGATTGAAACATCGAACGTTCCGCCGCCGAGGTCGTAAACCATAACCTTTTGGTCGTCTTCTTTATCGATGCCGTATGCAAGAGCTGCGGCTGTCGGTTCGTTGATGATTCTCTTAACGTCAAGACCGGCAATTTTGCCTGCGTCCTTTGTTGCCTGACGCTGTGCATCGGTGAAGTATGCCGGAACGGTGATAACGGCTTCGGTAACTTTTTCGCCAAGATAAGCTTCTGCGTCTGCTTTAAGCTTTTGAAGAATCATTGCGGAAATTTCCTGCGGAGTATAGTTTTTTCCGTCGATGGTAACGTGATAGTTTGAACCCATCTGACGTTTGATTGAGGAGATTGTTCTTTCGGGGTTTGTGATTGCCTGTCTTTTTGCAACCTGACCGACAAGTCTTTCGCCTGTTTTTGAAAATGCAACAACCGACGGGGTTGTTCTTGCGCCTTCTGCGTTAGCGATAACAACGGGTTCGCCGCCTTCAATAACTGCTACGCATGAGTTTGTTGTACCAAGGTCAATACCTATAATCTTTGACATAATTTATTCCTCCAAATGATGTAATATCAAAATTTAATTTATATGAAGAACCGAAAGCCAAGCTAAAGGTTCTTTTTTTCAGTTTGCAACCTGAACCATTGCAGGACGCAGGATTCTGTCGCCGAGGCGATAGCCCTTTGAAAAGACCTGGGCCACCTTGTTTTCGCCCAAGGATTCGTCTTCGGTGTGCATAACGCCGTTGTGAATGTTGGGGTCAAAGTCATCGCCCTTTTCGCCGAAGGCTTCAACGCCGAGCTTTTTAAGCGTTTCGCAAAAGCTTGAATAAATCATTTCAATGCCTTTTTTATAGCTTTCAAGGTCGGTGTCGCCTGCGCTTATTGCACGTTCAAAATTATCGAGAACGCCCAAAAGCTCTTTGAGGCAATCGGCTTTTGAATCGCCGTAAGCGGCCTCTTTTTCTCTTGCGGTGCGTTTTCTGTAATTATCGTATTCCGCAAGGGTTCTGATATGTGCTTCTTTTGCGGCGGAAAGCTCTTTTTGAAGCTTTTCTTCTTCGCTTTCGCCTTTTTCTTTTTTCTTTTTATCTTCCTTTTTGGCTGAAGCTTTTTCCGAAGCTTTTTCGGCCTTAACGTCCTTTTCTTCGGCTTCTTTTTGTTCTTTTTTTTCGGGTTCTTTTTGGGTTTTAGCCATTGTCATCCTCCTTTGCCTCCCGGTCATCGTCAAACGTATCTGTGAGCATTTTGCTCACAAGTTCGGTCAAATATTCAATTCCGGGAATAAGCTTTGCGTAATCAAGTCTTGTCGGGCCGATAATTCCGATTGCGCCGGTCTCATGGCCTTTGATGTTATATCTTGAAATAATCATGCTTGTGTTTTCAAGCTGGCGGAACATATTTTCCTTTCCGATTGTTACGGAAAGTGCGTCTTTGTTTGCCGAAACGGCACGTTCAAGCTTTTCGCCCTCGTCAAAAAACTGCATCATTTCAAAAACATTGTCGGAAAATTCACGGTGATGAAGAAGGTTTTGTTCGCCTTCAAGGTGAATTTCGGCCTGAACGGCTTTTGAAGCAATGTCTGAAAGCGAAGCAAACAGAGGACTCATTGAAAGCGCACCGGCTCCGAGCGAAGCAACAAGCGTTTGAATCATGACTGTTCCGATGTCACTGACGGGTTTTCCGACAAAGGTTTCTTCGGTAATGCGATAAAAATTTGAAACCATTTCGGACGTAAGTTCCGTATCCGTTCTGCAAATTCCGTTCTTTATGATTCCGGAAGAAGTGATGAGAACAATCATTGCAAGGCGTGTTCCAACGGGAACAAGCTCAATTTTTTTTACTATCGCACCTTCGTCTGTCGGCGTTGTTGCAATTGAAGCACAGTCGGTCATTTTTGCAAGAAGTTCGCCCGCTTTTCCAAGAAGCTTTTCCGGATTTCCGGCAAAGCGTTCAAGCTGAAGCTTGAGGTTTTCACGCTCATCCTCCGAAAGCTCGTCACACTTCATCAAATGGTCAATGTAATAGCGATAGCCTTTTTGAGAGGGGACACGGCCGGCTGAAGTGTGCGGCTGATCAAGAAGCCCCATTTCGGCAAGTTCGCTCATTTCGTTCCTGATTGTTGCGGAAGAAACAGAGATCGGAAGCGCACTCATCAAAAATTTTGAACCGACGGGCTCACCCGTTTTGATATAATGATCAACGATTGCGGAAAGGATCAGTTCCTTTCTTTTTCCAAGCTCCATGTCTTCGCCTCCTTTGGTGATGTTTTAGCACTCATTAACACTGAGTGCTAATCACTGTCATTAATATACAACGTCTGCTAAAAAAAGTCAAGCGTTTTTCAAAAAAAGTTTGAAAAATTTTTAATAAAAGCCGAAGGATTATTTCAAGCGGAAATTGTATCTGCTTTCGTTCGGTATGTTCATAGTCGGCTTTGCCGACTGAGGGAGACACCTTTACGCTTTTTTCGCCTTTAACCGAACGGTTTCATAAAAATTCACAGCATTGAAACCGCAAAAATTTATAGATAATTCTTGCGGTTAAACTCTTTGGCTCACTTTTGTCAAAAGTATTTCTTACTGTTTCACTCGTGCGGTTAAACCGAACTCCACTCCGTTCGGGGATACTTTTGTCGTTTGATACAAAAGTACCCAAAAGATCGCTTTTAAGTACGCCGCAAGGTCAAACGAAACGTGATTTTGCGGGGGAAAAATCACGTTATCGTTCTCCAATGCGGCTACACATTAAATTTTTATTAAACCCCATTTAAGAATACATCAATCCGTTATTTCTTTAAACCACACTCTGTTATGACTTAAAATCAGTGTGTTCTAAAAAGCAAGTTACTGCTTTTAGCCGCTCACGGATTTCTTGTGAATTTCTTTGCATTTTTGTTTTAGAAACGTATTACTAAAATCACTGATTTTATCTATAGCAGAAAGCTGCGACAGAAAGGGAATTATTTTTAGTTCATCAAACTGTAAACCGAAACATTTTAACGTTTCCTATTCGTAACAGAGCAGCGTCCGAAGGAACACTGCCTTTATCACTTTTTCACGGTAGGCGCATTAATGGCGAATGTTTTCTTTTTCCCCCGCAAAAGGAAACTTCGTCATTTCTTGCGCCGTAAGACTAAAAAGTCTTTTTGGGTACTTTTGTGATGATTGACAAAAGTACCCCCAAACGGAGTGGAGTTGGGCTTAAGTACACGAGTGAAACAGTAAGAGATTTTTGACAGGGGTGAGCCAAAGGTAAAGCACGATTTTGCAAGAATTAATACAGTAAAAAAGGTGAAATTGACGGAGCCTCACGAGACTCCCCTATGATTTAATATCACATTTTCGTATTAACCTCACGCAGCGGAAACAAAAAACAGCGGGCGGAAAAATCCTCCCTGCGGATTAAAGGAACGGATTTTGAAAAGAAAAAAGCTGCCGCAATCAAACCGATGCGGCAGCCGTTTAACAATATTTTTATGTTTTTTTATTTCAGCATTCCGTGATATCTTCCCATCCAGTAAGGAAGCGTATAGGTTGTTGAGCCTTCCATGGTTCCCGACTCGCTTAACAAGCCGAGACGATAGGTTGAGCCGTTGAACTTATGAAGCTCTCTTTCATCGGGGGCGGCAACTTTCCAAGGAAGGTCTCCGCCGCAAAGAACAACGCCGATGATTTGAACAATGCCGGACTTGTTGTTTGCAAAAAGCGGCTTTTTAATGTTCGGATCATAGGAAAGCTCTGCCGTTCCGTCAATGCCGGCTGCACTGAGGTTGACCGAAGCAATGTCGTCACGATTATTGTTTGAAGCAAGATATTTTCTTGTGTCAATGGGGTGACGGCTGAGTGACCACGATGCGGTTTCAATAAGGCTGTTTCCGTAAACATCGGTCTTTGTTTCGTTCGGATATGCAAGCTGATAAATGTAATACCAGCAGGGATTTTCACTGTGTGAAATTGAGTACCACCAATCGTTAAGGCCTTCTCTGTAATAAGAAAGAAGCTTTTCGTCGTCCTCCATCTGGAAAAGAAGGTAATAAGAAAGCATTGCCATCTCTTCATCGGAATAATTGAGAATAAGGCGATATACAAACTTGAAAAGCTTTGTGTTGACAAGCGGACGAATAATAAAGCCGATAACCGGTGAAACGCTGTTTGCATATTCAAGAATTGCCATGTTGTATCTTTCAAGTTCCTGAGTCATAACCTTTGCATATTCATATGCCGGGTCAAGGGCAGCCATTCTGTATTCGTTTTCCCACTTTTGGCTGCCCGTGATATATGAAGCAAGCTTGAAAGCGGAAAGAATAACTGAGGTTTGAAGCGGTGCGCCGCCAAGAACCTGACCGTTATGGAAGTATGTGCGGCTGAATTTGCCCCATGTTGTGGGCTGACCGCTTCCGTCACAAAGTGCATAGCCGTTGTCAACAATGTGCTGAGCGAACGAGTCGATTGTTCTTGTGAGAAGAGCCTTGATTTCCGGGTCTTCCGGTCCGAGAATGTCATAAGCAAGCTTATAGATGAAAAGGTGACCGATGATTTCGTCTGCGCTGGTGTCGCCTTTGTAAACGATGTCGCTGATATCATAGCCCGAACCGATGAGGTCGTTCCAAAGTCTTTGCGGAATTTCGCCCGAAGCGTCAACCGTTACTCCTCTGAGGTTTTCGCCGTTGAGAAGATAGCCGGCTTTGTCGCTGTGCTTTGTTGAAACGCCGGTTGCGGTTTTGTCTCCGTTATGCTTCCAGTGAATGTAACCGTCAATTTCCTTGCCTTCTTCGGTGAGCGAGTAGGTTCTTGCCCAAAAGCCCTCAAGAAGTCTTGTTCTTGTTGCCGGGGTTTCGGTGCTGTTTGCGTCAAGAGTTGCCCAGTCGCCGGGAACAAAAACCTTGAGGTTTGAATTCTTCATTATATATGAACCTGTGCCGAATGAAAGATACTTGTCATACATTGACTTAAAGGCCGAAGCGGGGCTTTCTTCGGGAACGTTCTGTGAATAATCGCCGCCGTTTTTGAGAACATCGGTTGAATACCATTTTCCGATGTTGACATCACCGACTGAACCGTTGCGCTGAGCGTGAACAAGCGATTCAACGGTTCCGGTTCTCATTGAAATATAAGTGAGAAGCAAAACGGCCTCAGTTGAAAGATAAGCGGTCTTTTTTGCGGCGGCAATTTCTTCTGCCGTTGCATTGGGATCGTTTTTGAGAACGGCGTATCTCATAAGTTCGCCTGCTCCGTACATGCTTGTCCAAAGTCCGTCGTTGTCGCTTTCGGTCGGAACCCATGTTCCGGTTTCGCCGTCAAGATATGATTCTGAAACCATTCCTCTGCGTGCAACATATTTTTGGGTTTGTTCGCTCATTAACGCAGCCTTATCTTCGCCGCTCATTTTTTTCATTTCAATGTGAGTATAGCCCTGAGACATAACAGTCCAAATTCCGTTTTCGCCGTCCGGATAGATTGCAAGAACGTTTCCGTTTGTTGTGTCGGCAAAATAAAAATATCTGTCGCCCATGAAACGCTGTTCTCTGTCACGTTCGTTCTTTGCGTTTTCGTCAACACGAAGAACACCGTAATTTGTGATTGTCCATTTTGCCCCGTCGGCAGTAACTGCCTGTTGAGCGTTTTTGTAATCGAGTGAATTTTTGATTTTGTCCGGAACTTTTTTGCTGCCGTTTTTGAAGCGGGTAACAACTTTTTGAAGGTTGTCGCCGAGGGCTGCCGCTTCGCCGTTGTAATCTTGTTTTTGCTTGTGAACGGCTGTTTTTGTTGCGGCGGAAACAACCTTAAGCGTTACCGAAGAAGAAAGTCCGTCCGCATTTTTTGCGGTGATTGTTGCCGTGCCTTCTTTGAGGGCGGTTACACGACCCCAGGAATCGACTTTTGCAACGGATGAGGGTTCTGCGCTCCATGTGAGAGTGCGGTGAGTTACCGAAGCGGAAAAGACCGCTTCAACGCTTCTGCTGTCGCCGATGTCCATTTCCCAATCTTCGGGAACAACAAGGCGGAGTGTCATGTTCTTTTTGCCGAAAGCCGCCGAAGCACAAAAACAAGTGCCGAAGGCAATAACAAGTGCAAGAACAACTGAAAGAATTTTTTTCATTGGTTTCTCCCTTTCTTAGCGCAAAATGCGCATAAATCTTACAAAGCTATGATAACACACACAACTTTTTCCGGTCAAGGTAAAAACTGTTAACAATAATCAAAAATCAGATCGAAAGATGAATTTGGATAAAATGAACAAAAACGCCGTCCGTTTTTTTACATGCATATTTGTTATTGTTTCTTGACAAACAGTATAATGGAGTGATATAATTCGCTCGTATTAGTTTTAAAACAAATGCATTAAGCGTTTGTGCTCTTCGTTCTGTTGCCGCACAGTCTTCGGTGCAAAAAATCACCTTTTCATTATAATATACGCTTCGGAACGTTTTGATTTTGTCACACCCTTCATTATGTCCTTTCACAGATCCCGGAAAAGCCTACTTTCCTTCTCAGGGCTTTTCCGGGATCACTCTTTTCCTGTCTTTAAACTGACGGTTAAACATAATCCGTCAGCGATTTGAACACATAGCCCTCGTCTCTTGCGTTATCAATGATTTCTCCGAGGGCGGCGGCATTATCCCTTGAAACCGAGTGAAGCAAAATCACGGCTCCGGGATGAAGGCGTTCGCCAACCGTTTTGACAGCGTAAGCCTTGCCCTTAACCTCTTTCACATTCCAATCGTTATAGGCAACCGACCAGAAAACGCTCATATAGCCGAGCGAAGAAACAAGGTCAAGCGCACTTTCGCTGTACTCACCGGCAGGAAAGCGGAAAAACTTTGCGCAGTAGCCGAAGTTTTCACGAAGGTAGTTTTCCGTTTGCTCAATCTCGTTTTTCATTTTTGTTCGGCTGATTGAAGGAAAGGAAGGGTGGGTTGTTGAATGATTGCCAACAATGTGCCCTTCCTTAATCATTCTTGCAATCAGCTCCGGCTGCTTTTTGATGTGGTCAAGTGTGCAAAAAAACGCTGCGGAAACACCCTTTTCTTTGAGCACATCAAGAACCTTTGACGTGAGATTTTCATATTCCCAGCCGCAGTCAAAAGTAAGATACAAAACCTTTTCACTGCTTTTTTGGTCAAGCGTCAGTGCGCCGTATTTGTCAAACGTTTTTTGAAAATCAATAACGGTGTGGTGAGCTTTTCCGCCTGAGGCCGGGCCGTGGGAATGCCCGATTTTTTTTGTTGAAAGTCCTCTTGTGTTTTCCGGGTCAAAAACTTCATAGCTTACCGTTTCAAGCGGAGCAAAGCCGGAAAGAGTGTCCGCTCCCTTTGCGCCGGTCATGACCATCGGTGGTGTGGGCGAAATTTTCGGAACGGCTGTTTCGTCGGTAATGCTCACCTCGGTTGGCTTATTCATCGGTTCGGTGCGTTCAACGCCGCTTTGCGGTGAGGAGGTTGAGGAGCTTTCCGATGAGGGCAGGCTTTCGGTGGGCTTCGGAACGGTTTCGGAAAGCTTCGGGTCTTCGTTCACACAGCCGAAAAACGAAAACGTAAAAGTTAACGTAAGTATCAAACAAAGAATTTTTTTCATATCGGTTTTCCTTTCAAAAGCGAAGCGGCGAAAAAATGCGCCGCTTCAAAGTTTTTTTTATTTGAACATATCCTGCATATCGTCAAACATATTTTCCATTGTTTTGAGAGCCTTTGCGGCTTTCTTTTTATACATTTTTTTTGCCGAAGGATTGCCCATTGCACTGCCGACAAGTCCTGCCGCTGCGCCAACTGCCATTCCTATGCCGAGACCGGTCATAACGCTTTTCATTTTCATAATTGTCAACTCCTTTGATTTGATACACTTATTTTTTGCAAAGAAGGGGAAATAATTCACAGGAAAATTTTTTATTTTAATTTTTTATCACTTGAAAAGTGCGGTTGTGATGGTATAATACATTATATATACTCCGAAAGGGTGTGCAAAAATTTTGGCATCTCTCAACATTGTTCTTGTTGAACCGCAGATTCCGCAAAATACCGGCAACATTGCCCGAACCTGCGCCGCAACCGGTGCAAAGCTTCACCTTGTTGAACCGATGGGCTTTCATGTTGATGACAAAAAGCTTAAGCGTGCCGGCCTTGATTATTGGTATCTGCTTGATATTACATATTATGAAGACCTTGAAGATTTTTTTGAAAAAAACAAAGGCGGAAACTTTTTTTATTTCACAACAAAAGGCCGCCGTGTTTATTCCGATGTGACCTATCCCGAGGGAAGCTTTCTTGTTTTCGGCCGTGAGGATGCGGGACTTCCGGAAGAACTGCTCAAGAAAAACGAACAAAGCTGTGTTCGCCTTCCGATGAGAGAGGAAGCAAGAAGCCTGAACCTTTCAAACACGGTTGCCGTCGGTGTTTTTGAAGTTCTTCGTCAATGGGGCTATCCCAGCCTCAAAAACGAAGGTCAATTGACAAAATACAGCTGGTGATTGGGGGTGAACGGCCATTAACAGAGAAAAACACGTTTCGTTTTGCTGCTTTGTCGGAACAGGCGTGAACCTTTTGCTGTTTTTTATAAAGCTTTATGTCAGCCTTTCCTCAAACAGCATCAGCATTTGGTCAGATGCAGTCAATAACCTTGCAGACTGCCTTTCGTGCCTGCTCGGTGCGGTTTGTATGCTTGTTTCGGTCAAATTTGTCAAAAGCGGACTTTCCTTTGTTGTCGGAAGAGTCGAAAGACTTTTGTCGCTTCTGCTTTCGCTTGCGGTGGCCTTTGTGGGGCTGAGCTTTGCATATTCTTCGCTTGAGCGGTTTATGTATCCCACGCCGATTTGGTTTTCGGTAAAATTTGCTTTTATGATTGCCGTAACCGCTTTGGGAAAGCTTTTGCTTTTTGTTTTTTACGGCATACAAAGCAAAAAGAACGATTCGTCCGTTATAAAAGTTATGAAAGCAGACAGTATGCTTGACTTTTTTATAACGCTGACAACCCTTGCTTCGTTCACTCTGACAAGATATACCGAATTTGCTGTTGACGCTGTGTTCGGCCTTTTGATAAGCATATTCATCACCGCCGGGGCAATAAAAATGCTTAAGGGGGCGGTTTGCGGTGTGCTCGGCCTCATTAAAAAGGAAAAGCGTGAGGCTTTTTTTGACTTCCTCAAGGAAGAAAACATAAAGCCGGAAAAAACCGTTTTTTCGGTTGAAGAGGGCGAAAAGGAATATGCGGTTGTTGTTCTTTCCGCTTTTTTGCAAAAGGATGAAGCAAGCCTTCAAAGGCTTTGCAAAGAAAAAACAGGAATCAATTTAATTTTTACAATAAAAACAAAGGAGAATTGCAATGAGTAAGAAACAAAAAGACCAGAACAAAAAGAAAAAAAGAGGCAAGGTATTTTTAAAAATCCTTTGCGTTTTTCTCTGCGTTCTTGTTGCTTTCGTCGGTGTAACAACCGTTGTCAGCGTTGTTGGAGACAAGGCGAACACAAAAAAAGCGCAGTCGTTTGAACAGGTGAAAAAGGACGATACCCTTGTTCCGGAAAAGGACGAGGACGGAAACTGGACATTCACAACCGACAGAAAGTTTAAAGTTCTTCAGCTTACCGACGTTCACATCGGCGGCGGCTGGATGAGCCTTAAAAAGGACGCAATGGCTCTCAATGCCGTTTCGGCAATGGTCACGGCAGAAAAGCCCGACCTTGTTGTTGTAACGGGTGATATGGCTTATCCCGTTCCCTTCCAGGCAGGTACATTCAACAACAAAGCTTCGGCAAAAATTTTCGCTTCGCTCATGGAACAGCTCGGCGTATATTGGACCGTTGCGTTCGGCAACCATGACACAGAGCTTTACAGTTATTATTCCCGTGAACAGATTGCCGATTTTTATGAAAACAGCGGCTTCAAATACTGCATTTTCACAAGCGGTCCCGAAGACGTTGACGGTTCGTGCAACCAGCTTATCAACATCAAAAACACAAAGGGCGAAATCACTCAGTCGCTTTATGTTTTTGACAGTCATTCCTATACCGACGGCGACTTTCTCGGCATCATGTGGAAGTACGACAACATTCACGAAAACCAGGTTGAATGGTACAAAAACAACGTTAAGGCAGTTAACGCAAAGAATGACGCTCTTTACAAAAAAGAGGGAATTAAAAAGAAGTCTGACGTAAAATCGCTTGCCTTTTTCCATATTCCGCTCACAGAGCAAAGAGACGCATGGTATGAATACGCAAACAACGGATATAAGGACACGGAAAACGTCAAATATATCTATGGTGTTGCGGGTGAAACGGGCAACGTTGTTTACTGCGGAATGCACGACGACAACCTTTTTGAAACAATGGAAGAGCTTGGTTCAACAAAGGGCATTTTTGTCGGCCACGACCATAAGAATAACTTTTCGCTCATTTACAAGGGTATCCGCTTCACATACGGAATGAGCGTTGACTATCTTGCTTATCCGGGAATTTACAAGCTTGGCGCACAGCGAGGCTGCACTGTTATTGAAATTTCTCCGGACGGCTCATTTGACTGCCATGCAGAAAACTATTATCAGGACAAATACGTTTCGCTTTATGACAAAGAAAAAGTTGAAATGCAAGAGGTGACCTATTCCGATGAAACATATGAGCAAACCGCAGCTTGAAAAAAGATATCGCACAGACATTAAATCCGCCCAGGGCGTTGGTGCAATGGCACTTGTTTTGACAATTGTTTATATCGTTCGCTGGCTTTTTACAAAAGAGTTTGACTTTTATTTTTGCACTGCGGTGACGGAGTTTTTACTCAAGGCTGCCGAATTTTCAAAGGATTACAGCGGTTCAATTCCCGCCGCTGCGGCAATTGCCGGAGTATCGGTATACATTGGGCTTTACATTGCAAGCGTTCTTCTTGCGCAAAAGAACCCGACAAAGCTTTGGCTTTCGCTTTTGCTTTATTCAATTGATACCGTCTTTTTAATTGCCGTTGACCTGTCGGGTTTTTTTGGTCCGTTTGAAAAAGAATATTTCATTGACATTGTTTTTCATGCGCTTTTGCTGGTGTTTATGATTGTTGGCATTTCTTCGGTCAAAAAGCTTCAAAAGGCCGGTTCTCCGTTTGTTGTTGATGAGGACGAAGAAGAGTTTTGATGCTTTGAGGCAAGGCAAAGAATGAAGCAAATTTAAAATTATGTGATGGGACTGTCGCATTTAGCGCAGAACAAAGAGTAAAAAGTCAAAATTAAAAATATAATTTACGGATGCCGTCAAAAAGAAAGTATACCGTGAATTACAGCTTTATTTTTAAATCCAATAGGAATTATTTTTACTCTTTTAAGCGTTTTTTTACCCGCTCGCAGTATCTATATACAGCTTCGGGGTAAAGAAAACGCTTTCTGCATCTAAATGCGACAGCCCCTGCTTTTGCGGTTTCGATGCTGTGAAAATCAATAAAAAAACACAGTCAATACATAAAAAACAGCGTATACCGTAGTATTACGATTACGCCTGTCATGTTTTAATGCTTATTCTTAAGATTTCTTTAAGGAAGCCTTAAGATTTTCGGTAGTTCCTTGTTTTTGGCTTTTCTGCGGTTTATAATAAATTCAAAAGCTTGAAAATTAATCTAAAGAGGTTATTTATATGCGAAAAAAATTACTTCTTGCGTTCATTTTGGGCTGCGTTGCAACGCTTGCCGTCACGGGAACAGTTCTTTATTACATTATATATCAGCCTTTTGATGTGGTGAATGTCAATGTTGAAACGAAAAATTTAACGGGCGATTCATTGAAATCAACAGCTGATACTTTCAATGCCGATAAAAGCAAGGGGTACATTGATTATATGCACAAAGGCTTTGAATTTGATTTGTCCTCTTCGGATGAATACTGCATTGCCGAAGTTGCCGTCAAGGTTTGCAATCCGAGTGTCCTGACAACGTCTGCGCTCTATCTGATTCCAAAAAAGGATAACGATGTTATTTGCTATTTGGAACCGTACATGAAAGCCGAAAGCCTTTCTCCCGGTGAGACAAAAGAGGTAAAGTCAACTTTTGTATGCCGCAAAAACGGAAAGACCGATAAGGAACTTGCCGAATATATCAGCGGTCTGGATTTTTATCTTTTGGAGGAGGATAACATTTTCGGGAAGAAGAAAATCAAGGTGACACCAAAAGATTTCATTATTAATGTATAACTTTTTCCCGGCGAGTTCTTTGGAATTTCGCCGGGAATGGTTTACTCTATATTTAGTTCATCTGCGAATAATTTACCAAAGTATACAATATATAGTACCCAAATCCCGTCACACCCACCAACACACCCGGAGCGGTGTACAAAAGCGAAGAAAAAGGCAAAAAAAGGGTAAAAAAGTGTTGACAAAGAGAGAG
>CAKTEU010000018.1 GCA_934552855.1 uncultured Eubacteriales bacterium
CGGTATACTTTCTTTTTGACGGCATCCGTAAATTATATTTTTAATTTTGACTTTTTACTCTTTGTTCTGCGCTAAATCCGACAGTCCCGCTTCATTTCCTTTTTTCTACCCCAACTATTGACAGAGAGCCAAAAAATCCGCCGCAACTTTGCGACGGAAGATTTTAAAATTCAATTATGAACGGGGAGGTTTCGGAATGTCCGGAGCGGGCTTTCCAAGGAATACTTCATAAAAAATGTACTTGAAGAAATCGCCGACCGATTTAAGGAACTTTACGAACAGTTCAATCATTGAGGTGGTGTGGCGTTCTTCTTCATCGCCGGCATCTGCGGCAACTGTTGTTCCTTCTGTTGCAAAAACAGAGAACGAAACGGCAAACATTGAAACCGAAAGCGTGAGAACAAGAACTAACGCAATGATCTTTTTGAGTGTTTTATTCATATTGAATCCTCCTTAAAGATTTTTAATCTTATCGTAATTATAACCGAGCTGAACGCTCAAGTCAAGATTTTTTAAAACTTTTTCCCTCTTTTTGAAAAACTTTGTTCAAATATTTTTTATATGACAGGCAGTTAAAGCTTATATCTGACCTGAACCGTATTGCTTTCTTTTCCGAACCATTCCTTTGAGTTGACTTTTTTGCAGCATTTTATGCGGTAAAAGGCCGTTTTTTCACCGCTTGCTCCTTTGTCGGAAAGCGAAAGCTCGGTGCCGCTTTTTGAACGTGCAACTTCTGAAAATTCGCCGTCTTCGCTGCTTGACTTCAAAAGAATATAGCAGGAAACGCCTGCGGTCATCCGATAATCAAAAGTAACTTTTTTGAAAAGCTTTCGCTTAACTTCAAGAATTTTTGTGCTGTCAACGCAAACAAAACATTCTTCTTTTCCGGTATTGCTGAAAACACGTTCACCGTTTTCATCAATAATAAAGCTTTGAATGTTGTAATAATAGACTTGACCGGAAACGGCGGTGTCGTCAATAAACGAAAGGCTTTCACTGCCTGTTTCGCCCCTGACAACGGATTCGTTCATGTCTTCAAGGCGGCGGTTGATGACATATCCGGCGGCGTTTTTGTCCTTTTCCCAGCATACTTTGACTTTTCCGAAATCGGGACTGCCGATTGACGTGACGTTCACGGCCGGAATTGAAGAAATGTTGACCGCACGAGCCGAACCTTTTTTTGAAAGCGGACGAAGTTTTCCTTCAATTGCTTTGAGCGCATTTATGCGGTACTGATAAACACCGTCACGCATCTCTTTTTTGCAGGTGAATGAAGTTGTTCCGGCATTTACTGAACCGATTTTCACAAACTTGTCTTTTTCCCGGTCATATCGCTCAATGTTATATCCGGTTGCTTCCTTAACTTCTTTCCATGAAAGTTCAACCGTTCTTTCGTCGGTAACGTCGGCAAAAACAATTTCGGGTTTTGTTTTTATTACATCTTTAGCCATTGTTTGTTTTCCTTTTTAAAAAGATATCATAAAAGCTTTGCGCTTTTTTTGTCAAGATAAATGACGGCATCACTGTGGTTTTGAAGAACCGAAGCGGGACAGGAGGGCGTAACTTCGCCTTTGATCATTTTGAAAACGGCGTTTGCTTTGCTTTCGCCGGTTGCAATAAGGATAATTTTTTTTGCCCTCATAATGTCGCCTATGCCCATTGTCAGAGCGTAGCCGGGCATTTTTTTGTCCTTGAAATATTTACTGTTGGAATTAATTGTGCTTTGAGTAAGTTTCACTTTGAACGGTTTGTCTGAAAAGCTTTCCGACGGCTCGTTGAAGCCAATGTGTCCGTTTGTTCCGATCCCGAGAAGCTGAATATCAATTCCGCCGGCGGCTTCGATTTTTTCTTCATATTCACGGCAGTTTTGTTCGCTTTGCGCCTCGTTACCGGAAAGGAAGTTGACTTTTTTAAAATCAATATCGGTTTTTCCGAAAAGGTTGTCATTCATAAAGTAAAAATAGCTGTTTTCATCCGTCTTTTCAAGGCCGCAGTATTCGTCAAGGTTGAACGTTGTGATGCCTTTAAAGCTGACTTTTCCGGCTTCATAAGCCTCAATCATGCGTTTATAGGTTTCAACGGGAGAAGCACCGGTTGCAAAACCGAGAACGGCTTTCGGATTCTTTTTTACTTCACCAATGATTATTGACGAAACGGCCTTTGAAATTTCAAGGGCGTTGTCCATGATAATAACTTCCATAATATTTTTGACCTTTCAAATATAGTGTGAAACAAAAATTTCCATCTTTTAACATGATATCACAAAGTTTGGCATTTTACAATTGTTTTTTCTTCTTGCCGAGCTTTTCTTCAATGGCCGGAAGAAGTCCGTAAAGGGTGACAAAAACAACAACAACCGCAAAGCCGAAAATTGCAAGCTTGCCCATTTTTTCGCCGCAAAAAACTGCAACGGGAATAGGGTTGAAAATCGGTTCGATTGTAAGAAGAAGCGAGCCTTCAACCTTTTCAACACGTTTGATTCCCCGGCTGAAAAGTATGTTTGCAAGTCCGTACTGAAAAACTCCGAGAACGAGCACCCAAATAACATTTGTTTTGTCAAACGAAAGGTTCTTATCAAAGAACATGAACGGAAGGCAAAAAACAAGGCTAATTATGTTGCTGAGATAAAGGCAGTCGTCGCTGTCGCTGTTTTCGTTGTTCATGATGATTATCTGTGCGGCAAAGGTTACGCCGGACAAAAGGCCGAGAATGTTTCCGGCAATTCTTGTCGGATCAAGGCTGTCTGCAAACGAAAGGACGCAGCCGCCGAAAACGGCAAGGGTAATCACCGCTTCGCTGAGTTTTGCTTTTCGCTTTTGAAAAATAACAGTATAAAGAAAAACAAGGATAGGCGCAATGTATTGAAGAACAATTGCCGTTCCGGCGGTGGTAAGTTTGATTGCTTCAACATAAAGAATGCCCGTTGCACTCATTGCAACCGCACCGAGAATATTGGTCTTTGAAAGTTTTGCTTTGAAAGTTTTTTTCACGGCAACAAGCATAAGAAGCGAGATAAGGCTTCGTGCCGCCATGAGTGAAAACGAACTCCATGTGATTGATTTTACGCATACGCCGGCAAGTCCCCAAAGAATTGCCGTTAAAGCAATCAAAATTCTTCCTATGTTATGCTCTTTTTTTGAAAGTCCTTCCATTTTTTGTTCATCTCCGATATGGCCTGCAAAGCCGAAATCTGTCTGAAATATTATAGCGGATAACGCATGACAAATCAAGATTGCAAAAGGAAAAAGTAACCGCCCGGCGTTCAAACAGCGGCGATTACTTTTTTAATCTTATTATATGACAAAGCTTATTCAGCCGGCTTGACGGTATAAGTTTTCTTTCCGCCGTGGCCGCCGAAAATTTGCCATGTTCCGGCTCCGAGGCGGGCAAAAATCGACTTTCGTTCGCTTGCACAAAGGTCGGGGTCGGTGTCAACCGAGGTCATGAGAATCGGCGCATAGCGGTTATACTTTGCCTGAGCGGCCGTCATGTCTTTCATGTTGATATAAACATCGCCGCTGAAAACAAGGTGATTTTCATAATCAATCAAAACAGATTCGCCGCAAAGATGGCCGCCCTTGCCTTCAAAAAGTTCAAAATGAAGGTCGCAAAAATCAAATGAACCCGTTCTTTCAAGCGCACTTTCTCCGCTTCTTTCAGAGCCGACAATTTTGATTTTTTCCGGCTCGACGGGTTTGTATGACGTGAGAATTTTGCAGATTTGTATATAGGGCTTGTGCAGCGGGTTCTGTTCACGGAAGCCGTTGCCGCTTTTTGATTCAAGTCGAAGACATTCGGCGGTTTTTGCACTTGCATAAATTTTGTCAAACTGAGGAAGAAGTCCGCAATGGTCAACGTCCGCATGGGTAACAAAAACCTGCTTTTCAATTTTGTCAAACTCAGGAACAAGTTCACGAAAAATGCGGTTCATCTCTTCTTTGCAGTATGCGTAGCCGGTATCGACAAAAAGATATTGATTGCCGCTTTTGATTATTACGGTATTGCTTCCGCAGGGCGGTTCTATCAAAAAAATATCTGTTTGTTCGGTAATTTTGTGTCTTGAAATTCTCGGCAAAAATTCGGCTCCCCGGGCTTTTGAAAGAAGTTCGCAAAAGCGGCTGATGCTGTCAAAGGTACGATAAGGAGAAACGCCGGATTCGTCAAGCTGCTGCATTGCAAGATTTGTGTTGACCAAAAGCGCCTCACGGGAATCTTCCGAAATTTTCATGAGCGAGGAAAGCTCGTTGACAAAGTGAATATAAAAAAGGCTGTTGTCATAAATTTTGTCCGCATGGTTATAATCGATGACCCTGACATCGCAAAGCTTTTTTGCTTCTTCAAGAAAGTTTTTGATTTTTTCTTCGTCGTTCACAACAATGCCCATCTTGAAATATTGATAATCCGAACCGTTTTCCTGAGAGCTTATGTAAGAAATGTTGAATGAAAATTCGCTTATGAGTTCCAAAACGTCAGTCACGCTTCCGGGAATATCCCGAAGGGCAAATTCAAGCAAAATCACATTTTTGGCGTTGTCATCGGCTTGAAGATAGCCTATCCGAGACAGAAGTTCTGCCGATTTTGAAAGCTGTTCGGGCGTGCCTTCCGCATCAATAAAGAGCATGTGAGAATCCACTGCTTTGTTGTAGCTGACACGTGTGATGTTTACGTTCATTGCGGCAAAGCAGCGGCTTGCCTTCAAAAAAGCACCGATATGGTTCGGCATAACGGTTACAAATGTTTTTTTCATGGAAAAACTCCTTTGCGCCTGTGTTGAAAACGATAAACAAAAAACTTCATGGCGAAGCCGCTTCATATCGCAAAGCGATACTTCCTTTGCCAAAAGGCAAACTTCATTAAAAAAAGCACTTTCAAAAGTGCTTTTTTCTGGCACCCCCTGGGGGAATCGAACCCGGGGTTAACCCTTAGGAGGGGTTTATTATTACGAGCCATGCGAGTAACAAGGTTCTGATGCGGAGCATCAGGTTCTTATATCCATTTAACTAAGGAGGTTGCCCCTTTTTCCGAATGTAAAAAGAGACTTTCCAACCATTTAGAAAGTCTCATGGCACCCCCTGGGGGAATCGAACCCTCAACTAACCCTTAGGAGGGGTTTATTATATCCATTTAACTAAGGAGGCCTATTAATTTGTGCTCCTTATTTTACCACCTGTTTCATATTCTGTCAAGCATTTTGCATTTCCTGTTTTTTTCTCATTTTGGACCGGTTAATGAATCCGTAAATATCGTTTGCAAAAAAGACCGCAAAGCAGATTATGACCGAAATATATGAAATATCGCTGAACGCCGCAAGAGTCCAAAGAATGATGAGAACAATATCGTTCGCCGCATAGGCAAGGGCAAAAAAGCGACTTCTTCTGAATGTGAGGTATACCGCAAGAAAGCTCGTCATTACCGAAGCGGCAAGAGTCAGATAGTTTTCTTTGTCAAAAACAAAAAACGATGAAAGAATGAAAATAATCGAAATTTCTCAAAGTGCAGGTTCGCCTTTTGAAAAATATAAAACGGCTTTTTTAATTGCGTTTTTCATTGAAATTATCCTCCAAACAAAAAAATAAGCATCCGAAAACACAACTTCCGTGTAACCTTGCGGTTACCGATGACCTAACGCTGCGTTTGCGAATGCGAAAAAATTTTGCATTTCTTTTTACCCGGTGGCAAAAAGCTTGGTATTAAATTTTCAACAGTTTATCATGCGAATGTTAAAAAGCCAAGGGAAGCTGACAAAAAGGCAGTTTTGCACAAATGAGACTGCACTTTTGTGTTCAAATTCTACAAAAAAGTTTCAAAAGACGGTGGAAATGAACGGCTTTAAATGTTATAATATATCGTTCTATGATTATTGCCGTCAAATTTTGACAGACGGATTTATAAGATATATTTTCGGAGGATTTATAATGCAAAAGGAAAACAAAATGGGCGTAATGCCGATTGGAAAGCTTGTTATTTCAATGTCGGTTCCAATGATGCTTTCAATGCTTGTTCAAGCACTTTATAACATTGTTGACAGTATGTGGGTATCCCGTGTATGCGAAGATGCGCTGACGGCCGTTTCGCTTGCTTTTCCGGTTCAAAACCTTATGATAGGTGTTGCAACGGGAACGGGAGTCGGCGTTAACGCTTTGCTTTCAAGAAGTCTTGGCGCAAAGGATTATGAAAAAGCGAACAACATTGCTTCAAACGGTGTTTTTCTTGCAATTATAAGCGGAATTGTGTTTTTCTTTCTCGGCGTTTTTGCAACACCGCTGTTTTTCAAAACTCAAATTGAAACATCTTCGCCGATTTTTTCTTACGGCGTTGATTACCTTTCAATTTGTTGTGCGCTTTCGTTCGGCGTTTTCGGCCAAATCATGGTTGAAAGGCTGATGCAGTCAACGGGAAGAACCGTTCTTTCAATGATTACTCAGCTTATCGGAGCGGCAATAAACATGATTTTTGACCCGCTTTTCATTCTCGGAATCGGACCGTTTCCCCGCCTTGAAGCAAAGGGAGCGGCCGTTGCAACCGTTATAGGTCAAATTGTTGCGTTCATTGTTGCCGTTATTCTTAACCACCACTTCAATAAAGAAGTCCGCGTAAAATTCCGCAGTTTCAAACCGAGCGGAAGAATTATCGGAGAAATTTATAAAATCGGTGTTCCGTCAATCATAATGGTTGCAATCGGTTCGGTTATGACCTATGCGGTCAATCAGATTCTTTTGACGTTCACAAAAACCGCCGCAACCGTTTTCGGTGTATATTTCAAACTTCAGTCGTTTGTATTTATGCCCGTTTTCGGAATGAACAACGGAACAATTCCTATCATTGCGTTCAACTACGGCGCAGGCAACAAAAAGCGCATGACAAAAACCGTCCGTTTCAGCATGGTTCTTGCTTGTTCGATTATGGCGGTCGGAACGGCACTTATGTGGCTTTTCCCGGGAACAATGCTCAAAATTTTTGACGCTTCGGACAATATGATTTCAATCGGTATACCGGCTCTTCGAATAATCAGCCTTTCGTTTGTTGTTGCCGGGTTCAACATTGCAATGGGTTCGGTTTTTCAGGCGGTTGGAAAAAGCTATTTTTCAATGATTGTTTCGTTCACTCGTCAATTGGTTGTACTTGTTCCGGTTGCATATCTTCTTTCAAAAACCGGATTGCTTGAAAACGTTTGGTGGTCTTTCCCGATTGCAGAAATATTCTCGCTCATCGTTACAGTTCTTTCGTACTCCTATGTTTATAAAAAGATTATTTCTCATGTTGGAGAAGAGCCTTTGAAAGCAGAAGAAAAAGCAGAATAAAACGCTTATCCTATAAAAAAGCTGCCGTATTCCGATTCAAAATCGGAACATGGCAGCTTTATTTTTATGCATCAGTTTCCTTTAACCGAACCCATGATGAATGTGTACGGGTCGGGCGAGCCGATTTCTTTTGTCGGTGTTTCATCAATGAGAAGCACCATTTTTACAAACGACTGAATCTGCTCATACATAAGGTCGATACTGAACTTATCCATTTCGTGGTTTTCGCTGACTGCAGTCAGGTAATCCGGAGCAGGAACAAAACCGATGTCCGGGATTCCGACATTGCGAAGAGGTTGACCTTCGCCGAAGTGAAGAATGTTGTGTCCCTTGAGCGAAATTGTTCTGACAAGCGTTCTTCCCTCAAGCGATTTATAGTAGATGTCATCCATTGTTTTGTTTGCGGTGTAAACAAGCTCTGCGTCAATGTCGTTGGTCTTTTGATATACGCCGTCAACGTCTTTCCATTCGACTGCACCGAGGTGTTCAACGGCAACGCCGGCAACGGCCTTGATGTGTCCGTTCTTTCCGTCCCACATATCACGGTGATTTTTGAGCCATTTTGAGGAAGCCTGAATGTCGTTTTGCTTGAACGACGGAAGACGGAAGTGACCGGTAACAAAAACAAAAATGATGCTTCTTTCAAGCTCGCATTGCTTGAGATATTTCATCATTGCAAGCATTGCAATCGGGCCGTTTTCCTCAACGCAGTTCACGCCGTCGGTGTGAGTGTTAACAATGATTGCTTCGTCCTTATTCTTGCCTTCAAGAACGGTGTAAAACGATTCGGAGTTTGCCATTTTTTCTTTTTTTGCGTCAAGAACAAGAGTGACTTTGTTTTTGACCTTTGCGGCGTGAATAAGCTTTTCTCCGTCCTCCTCGCAAACCCAAAGGCAGGGGATTCCCTGGTAGCCGAGAATGAACGGAAGGTATTGACCTTTGACCATTTCTCTTGACATTCCCTGCCAGATGCAGATGACAGCCTTTACGCGGGCAAGCTTTGCTGCGGAAAGCAAAGGAATGTTGACAAACGAGGTTGCAACCGGTCCTTTGTAATAAGCCGGAACGTTGAGTCCTGCCGGATACGACTTTCTTTGATTGAATGCGATTCCGCTTGGAATTTTTCCGAGATCGTGAACATTGACGAGTGCAATTTTTCCTGCGGCAGGAAGGTAGTTAAGGTGCTTTCCGAAAATTTCAACAACTTCGGCGGTTACACCGAGCGGTCCCGTTTCGCCCGAATAAGGCCAAGCGGAGGAAACTTCAATTTCTTCGTCTTTTCCGTAATTATGAATGGTGAGCGAGCTTGAACGCTCCTTCCAACGGTTGAAGGAGTAAAGGTCGCTGTAAGTAGGAAGTCCCATTTGATGAATCTCATCTTTGAGATAATTCACAAAATCACGCTGAGCACCCGAACCGGTTGTTCTTATGCCGAAGCTGTTCATTTTTTCAACGCCGGAAAGAACTTCTTCTTTTGAAACAAGTTTTTCTTTTTCAAAAATCATATAACAAAACCCCCATATAAAATTACAAATCTTCTAAAAGCATTGTATAATTTTTATATGGGGATTTTTATTGCTAAGATGTTAAAAGGCAATTAATATTTTTTAAGCTGTTCGACAGGTTTTGCTTTTGTGTATAGAAACTTTATTTTTTGTGTATCTTCGCTTCGTCGAATATTATGCAGCCTTCGGTTGAAAATGAAGGATAGACGCTTTTTTTGCTCTTCTTGTTTTCGGGAAAAAGGCGCAAAATTTCTTCGGCATAGCTGATGATTTTTTCAATTTGTTCTTTGCTTTCTTTTCCGTCGGCGTGGCCGCCCCAGGGCTCGTATTCATCGCAAAGGGCGAGTGTTCTTTTTGCACCGGGCAGCCATTCCTCAATGCTCAAAGCGAAAATAACCTTCATCAGCAAAACGGCGCAGACGTTGTCGCCGGTGAACATTTTCTTTTCGCCTTCGTCAAGAAAAACAACTCCTCCGGGGGAATGCCCGGGAGTGTGAATTGTTTTTACCGTTCGACCGCCGAGCTCAAACGTCATGCCTTCCTCAAACGGAATCCATTTTGTTTTGAAAACGCTGCCTTTAACGTCACCTTTATCAACGCCTTGCTTTTTCATTCTGTTTGAAATGAGCGATGCACGAACCTTTTTTGTGTTTTGAAGGCGAAAACTCAAATTGCATTCGCTTTTGTGAACATAAACTTTTTTGAATTGGCAAGCTCCGCCGGTGTGGTCGCCGTGGGCATGAGTTGCCGCAACCGTTACGGGCAAATTTGTCAGTGAGTGAACAAGCGAAAAAATGTTGCCCGTTCCGATTGAGCTGTCAATCAAAAGTGCTTTTTCTTCGCCGAGAAGAAGATAGCAGTTATCTCTTCCGCATTCGTCAATGCGATAGGTTTTTTCGCCGATTTTTTCCACGGTATAAATGTTGTCGGTCATTTTTCACCTCGTTATGAAAGAAAGTATTCTTTTGCGTTGTCAAAGCAAACGCCTTCAATTATTGCTTTGAGCGATTTTTCATCGTAAGGATAAAGTCCTTCGTTGACCCATGAACCGACGATATGGCAAAGTATGCGGCGGAAGTATTCGTGTCTCGGATAGGAAAGGAATGAGCGTGAATCCGTAACCATGCCGACAAAGCAGCCGAGCACTCCAAGGTTTGAGAGCGCTTTGATTTGCGCTGTCGTGCCGTCAATGTTATCGTTGAACCACCACGCCGAACCGAACTGGATTTTGCTTTTTGCTTCGGCGGACTGGAAGTTTCCGAGCATTGAGCCGAGCACAAAATTGTCTTTCGGGTTGAGGTTGAAAAGAACGGTTTTGGGCAGTGCGTTTTCCTTGTCAAGCGTGTCAAGAAAAAGCGAAAGCCCTCTTGCCTGGCGTGGGTCGTCAATTGAATCAAAACCGGTGTCCGCTCCGAGCGACAAAAACGCACGGGAATTATTGTTTCGCATTGCGCCAAGATGAAGTTCCATTGCAAAGCCGTGTTTTGAATATTCCTTTCCGAGAAAGCAAAGAACGGCGAATTTATATTTTTCAAGTTCCTCCTTTGAAAGGGAGAAACCGTTTTTGCCCTTTTTAAAAATCTGCTCAAGTTCACCTTCGTTTGCCGGCGCATATGGAACAGAGGACACGGACTGATCCGAAGCAACAGTGCCGAGCGACTTAAAGAAGTCCATTCTTTTGCACAGTGCATCTTTAAGAGCGGCAAAGGAATCGATTTTTGTTTCCGCCGCCTTTTCAAGCAGTGAAAGGTAGGACGGAAAATCGTGGGTTTCAATGTTTATCACTTTGTCGGGTCTGAACGCCGGAAGAACTTTGAACGAAAGGTTTTCCTTTTGAAGTTTTTTGTGCCATTCAAGCGAATCTGTCGGATCGTCCGTTGTGCAAAGGGCAAAAACGTTTGAGGAGGCAATCAGCTCTTGCGGAGTGAAACCGCCTTTTTTGATTTTTTCTTTTGATTCGTTCCAAATTTTTTCCGCAGTGTCCGGCGAAAGGGGAGTATCAATTCCAAAGTATCGCTGAAGTTCAAGGTGACTCCAATGATAAAGCGGATTGCCTGCGGCAAGAGCAAGAGTTTTTGAAAAAGCAAGGAATTTTTCAAACGGCTCTGCGTCGCCGGTTATGTACTTTTCTTCAATCCCCGCCGAACGCATGGCACGCCATTTGTAATGGTCGCCGGAAAGCCAAAGTTCGCAAAGATCCTTTGGCTCTTTGTTTTCAAAAATTTCCTTTGCGCTGAGGTGACAGTGCCAGTCAAAAATCGGTTTATCCTTTGCAAAAAGAACAAAAAGCTCCTTTTCAATTTCGTTATCAAGAAGAAAGTCCCGTCCCATGAATTTTTTCATAAGTATCGCTCCTTTTTTGTGCTATTGTTAACAATTAAACGCTTTGGCAAACACAAAACAGATGCCTGCCCGATAAAACAATTTTATTCTTCATTGCCTTTTTTGTCAAGAATAAAAGCACAGATCATATTTGACAGCGGAAAGCAAAACGTTAAAACAACCGGCAGTGAAGCGGGCAAAAGCAAAATCGGAACGCCGGAAGTCAAAAGAACAAAAATGAGCGACAGCGCAAGGCGGGGGAAAAGCTGAACAAAAAGTTCAAAAAGGCTGAAAAGGCTTTTCTTTTTTGAACAAACACACAACGGAAAAAAGAGAAAAACAAGCGCAGAAAGAATTAAAAACGAAACGCACAAAACACCGCCGACAACCGAAAGGGGCGTTCTTTTTGAAAAGTAAATCCATGCCGAATATCCGCCCAAAGCAAAAATGAGCGAAAACAGCAGTGAAGGAAGAACAGCCTTCTTAAAACCGGAGAAGAATGAAGAAAAATAATCCTTTGCGGTTTTTACCTCTTCACCGCAAAGCAGTTTTTTTGAAACGAAAAAAAGAGCCGTCCATGAGGAAAGAAGAGTGAAAACCGGAAGGGAAGTTAAAATAAACAAAAGTCCGAGCAAAGCCTGTTTGTGAATTGTTGAAGCGAATGAAAGTAAAAATGCGCCAAGGCGGTTTTTGGGCTGAGAAAACAAAAAGCTTTTTTTCATAAAAGCACCGTCCGAAAAATAAAAGGTTTTGCTTTAAGTATTGACAAAATATCACTTTTTACCATTATGAGGGAAATAAATATGTTTCGATTTTCTTGATTTTTGAAGAATAATATGATATCATTAATTTGTATCATTTTTATGCTGTTCAATTTTAAACCGAAAATATTGAAGGGAAAGGTGTTAACCTCATTATGATCAGCGACAGACTCAGGCAAATAAGAAAAGAGCATAAGCTTACTCAGCAAAATATTGCGGACGTTCTTGGCGTTGACAGAACGACATACACCGTTTATGAACTTGGAACAACAGCACCTTCGGCAGCCACTCTTGTAAAGCTTTCTCAAATATATAACGTTACAGTCGGATATCTTATCGGTGTTGAGGAAAATGACACGGTGCAAAAAGCAGAGACTAATTTTGATGAGAACGGACAGGCTTTGAAGGGGGACCCTCTTGCACTTTTAAAAAAGGACGAAAAAGAACTTATTCTTTATTTCAGAATTCTTTCTTCCGAAGAGAAGAAAAAGATTACCGAAGAAATTAAAAATCTTGCAAAAGATGATCGGGACAAGTTGTAATTTGACAACATGCTGAAAAGTTTAAATTTTTTTTTAACTTTTTTGTGCTTTTTGATTGACTTAATCGGCAAAGTGTATTATCATTTAATCAGCGGAGAACAAGCTTCGCAGTTTAATAATAAGGCGTTTGCCGATTTTTTTTAAAGGAGTGAATACATATGTTCTTTTGGTTTTCAAAAATGTTCTTAAAATTTTTCCTTAAGTTGATTTTCTGATCCGACGTTGGGTTTTTGATATATTCCAGAACGATCGGCTTTCAAAAAGATCATGAGGTGACAGTCGTGCGCATTTTGTCGCACTGAAAGGAGTGAATATCATGCCCGAATGGCTCGAAGAACTTATTCCCCATCTTGATTTTGTATTTTCAAAAGTTTCCAAAAAATTGTTCATCAAATTTTTGCTTAAACTTATATTCTGATTTTCAAGCTGCCGCATTTGCGGCAGCTTTTGTTTTGAGAACGATGTTGAGAATTTATTAATAAATTTTTAATTGACTTATGACATAAAGTGTATTATTATTACAAATGGTGGGGTATTGTTGATTATTTTGACAATTCTGCCGAAATATTAAAGAAAGGAGTGCTCTATAATGAAAAAGTTCCTTGCAGTTCTTCTTGCTGCTCTCATGGTCTTTTCGGTAATGGCTGTTGGCGTTGTTGCTGCTTCAGGTGAAATTACCACAACTTCCACTGCTGATGACGGCGGAAACAAGACTAAGCTTCCGACATGGCTCACAGAGCTTATCGCTCGTATTAAGCAGATTATCGCAAAGCTTCTTTTGAAGTTTGGAATCAAGCTTTCATGGTTTGACAAAATTGCTGCTTAAAAGCAAAACATAAGAGGCTGTCGCTTTGCGGCGGCCTTTTTTGGTCAAAATAAAAAAGCTGCCAAAAAAAACGGCAACTTCAAAAAAAGTATTATAAATGCGAAATGACCCTTGACTGCTGCCTTTCTTTACAGGCATTCTTTGCAGTCAAGGGTCATTTCTGCGAATTCTTAGTATCTAACATCTTTTTATATACCTTCGCTTTCTGCGGATTTTCGATGTCGTTCCTTCTCATCTTCGGCCGTTTGCATTTTCTTTTTGTGTTTTTGTTTTCTCATAAGCGAGTTTGCCGATGCTTAAGCTGAATAGAATTTCGGTCGTGACATCTTTTTGGGGGTGTTCGGTTTTTCTTAATCGGTTCCTTTAAGAATATGTTTTGTTTTCATATTCAATCTATGTCAATTGATTGTTCGGCCGATATTTATCGGTGATTTTTTGAACGTCTTTTGTTTTTTGAAACCGAAAGAATTGTTCCGAACTTTTTACCTGTACACCGGTATCATTCCTTTCTTTGTTTTGTTGAGGTTTTTACCTGTACATTGGTATCACCCTTTCTGTCTATAATATAGCAAAAGACCGGGCGGTTTTCAATTCGCAAAATCTACGAATAAAAATGCTGTTCTTTGTGCGAGTATACAAAATTAATCGAACGGCGTTTTGTTTTTTAAAATCGTATTGACCAAGGCTTCCAAAAGTAATATAATTAAAATGTTGGGGCTTAAATAACCCGTGACAAACAGAATATAAACGGCTGCCGAACTTCTTTTAATGAAGTTGACAGCCGTTTTTGATTACAGTGATTTTCTTGCTTCGTTAATGCGCTCAAGAAAAAGCTTTGCCGTTTCGGTAATTGCTGCATAATTTCCGTCCTTTGCGGCACCGGTGAGGCTTCCGCCTGCACCGAGGGCAATCGCTCCGGCTTTGATCCAGTCTGCCGCATTTTCAACGCTGACTCCGCCCGATGGCATCATCTGTGCCTGAGGAAGGGGTCCGTGGAGCGCCTTTATGAATTTCGGCGTTGCAATATCTCCGGGGAAGATTTTGAGAATGTCCGCTCCGAGTTCGAGCGCTTTAACCGCTTCGGTCGGAGTAAAAACGCCGGGCATACAGGCAATTCTGTATCTTGCGCAAAGCTTGAGGATTCTTTCATCAAGGTGAGGCGAAACAACATACTGTGCGCCGGAAAGGATTGCAATTCTTGCCGTTTCGCTGTCAAGAACCGTTCCTGCACCGATTATTATGTCTCCCGAGGAGGAGTATTTATCTGCCATGTGTTCAATAAGGCGATGCGCCTTCGGAACGGTGAAGGTCAGTTCTATTGCGGCAACGCCGCCTTCAATGCAGGCTTCGGTGATTCTTTCGGCTTCTTCTTCGTTCTTGGCCCTGACAACGGCAACAAGACCGCCGTCTTTTATTTTTTGAATTGTTTCAAGCTTATCCATAAATCAATCCCTCTTTCTTTTTGAAAGTTCGATTTCGGCAAGACCACCCTTTGAGGTTTCCTTATATCTTGATGAAATGTCCTTTCCGGTTTTATACATTGTTTTAACAACGTCGTCAAAGGAAATTCTTCGTGTGTTTGAAAGGAAGTTTGCAAGCGAAAGCGCATTGATGGCTCTCATTGCGGCAACGGCGTTGCGCTCAATGCACGGAATTTGAACAAGGCCGCAAACCGGGTCGCAGGTGAGTCCGAGCATATGCTCCATTGCAATTTCAGCCGCACATTCAATTTGACCGAGACCCATTGAAAAAAGTTCGCAAAGTGCAGCGGCGGCCATTGAACACGCCGTTCCGATTTCTGCCTGACAGCCGCATTCGGCACCGCTTATTGAAGCGTTGGTTTTAACAAGGTTGCCGATTATTCCGCCGACGGCAAGCGCACGGACGATCTGCTCGTTTGAAAAGCCTCGTTTTTCCTGCATATATTTGAGAACCGAAGGAACAACGGCGCATGCTCCGCAGGTGGGAGCGGTGACGATTATTCCGCCGGCCGCATTCTGTTCGCTTGCGGCATAAGCATAAGAGCAAACAAGGCGGTTTTCCTTTGTTGTGTCGCTTTCGTCAATGTGCGTTTGATTATAAAGGAACTGAGCCTTTCTTTCAACCTCAAGCCCGCCGTCAAGAATGCCTCTTGTTGAAAGTCCGTCATGAATCGTTTGCTTCATCGTGTCCCAAACAAGCATAAGGTAATCTTTGATTTCTTCGCCCTCGTTTTCAAAAACATAATCGCTGATTCTGATGTTTTTTGAAAGGCAGTATTCCGCAATTTCGGCAAAGGATTTTTCTTTGTATACCTGACGGTGCTTTGCAACCTCACTGCCTTCAACAACAATGTTTCCGCCGCCGACGCTCATGATTCTTGCAAAGCCGATTTTTTCTCCGTTTTTTTCGGCATAAAAATCCATTGTGTTTTCATGCGGAAGCGGAAAATCGGGCATACCGGCAAAAATAACGTCGGTTTTTGTCGGAGCAAATGCGTCAATGATTGCAACGTCGGTTTTGTGCCCCTTACCCGTGTCGGAAAGCGAACCGTAAAGATATGCAGTATATTTGTCTGCATCGGGATATTTTGCTTTAAAAAGGCGGGCGGCTTTGTCCGGACCCATTGTGTGGGAACTTGAGGGACCGCGCCCGATTTTGTAAAGATGTTTGAGAGATTCCATAAAAAGCGACCTCAATTCTGTTTTTCAACCATTTTATATTCGTTTTCGTAGTATTTGAAAAACGGGCAGTTATACTCTGCATCAAGAAAGCGTGCGGTTTCGTCTTCATCAAACGAAACGTCGCAGTAGTAAACTTCCTCATCTTCATCATAAAGATTATGCTCGCAAAATTCGCAGCTGTTGTTGCTCATGCTTTACCCTCTTTCCTGTCTTTTTTTATCATATCATTTTGCGCTTTTCTTTTCAATAGAGCAACGCTTAAAATTCAAACTCTTTGAGAAAAATTTCCGCTCCTTTTGAAAAGGCAAGCGAGCCTTGAACAATTGCGCCCCTTCCGCCGCCTCTGCCGGAAAAGGTTTTGTTAAATTCCTTGCAGAGTGAAGAAAGGTCAAAACCGGTTTTTGAAATTATCACATAACGTTCATTGCTTTTTCCGAAAAGGACAGCCGCAAAATCTTCTGCTTTTTCGGAAAGCTTGTCCGCAAGTTCCCTCGCTTCGTTCATGTCGTCCGTTTCGGAAAGAATAACAATTCTTTTTCCGCTTTCAACATTTTGCGCTTTGAGCGAGGAAAGCTCCCTTTTGAGTGTGGAAACCTCCGCCGCAAGGGCGGTGCGTTCGTCTTTGAGCTTTTGAACCATTGAAAATGTTTCCGTCTCCTTTGTAACAAGAAGATTACTGACAAGATAGTTTTGCAACAGCTTTTCTTTTGAGTCAAGAAGATTTCGTTCGCCGCAAAGGACATAAAGCCTTGTTCCCCCTCGGTGGCGTTCGCTTTTAATAACACGGAACGAGCCGATTTCGCCTGTCCTTTTGACGTGCGGCGCACAGCAGGCGCAAATGTCAACGCCCGGAATTTCAACAATGCGAAGTGGGCCGTCAACTTCCTTTTTGCTGCGGTAATGAATCGTTTTAAGCTCTTGCTTTGTGGGGTAACTGACCTTGATTTCAAGGTTTTTCCAGATTGCTTCGTTGACAAGTGATTCGGCTTTACAGATGTCATCATCGCTCAATTCACCGCTTGTGTCAATGGTAACAAAGTCGTTGCCGAGGTGAAAGCCAACATTATCAAAGCCGAAAAGCGAATGTACGATTCCGGAAAAAATATGCTCGCCGGAGTGCTGCTGCATATCGGAAAACCGCTTTTTCATATCAATTTTTCCAAAAATTTCAGCACCGATTTGTAATTTGTCAACGTTTTCCACATCGTTTTTCATGATATGTGTAATTTTACCGTTTTCAATCTGCACGTTTTCAACATATGCGCCGCCGAGAAAACCACGGTCGCTTGTTTGTCCTCCGCCTTCGGGAAAGAACGCAGTGCGGTCGGTTTCAACATAGGTAAAGTTATCATCTTTGTAAAGTGATATAACTTTACAAGTAAATTCCGTGACATAACTGTCAAGGTCATAAAGCTTTTCGGTCATGGCTTTTTGTGTTCCTTTCGGATTATTTAAGATAATATAAAAAGTAAATAATTTGTATTGCTTTTGTTATACAATGTGGCATAATAGTAGAAAGAAAGGTGGAATTATAATGGCTTCAAAAATATCAAATGTCGTTGCCCGCATTGAACCGGAAGTCAAGGCGCAGGCAGAAGAAATCATGGACGAACTCGGAATACCGGTTTCGGTTGTTATCAATATGCTTTATAAACAGATTATTTTAAAAAAGTCAATTCCATTTCCGCTTTCGCGTTCATCTGTGCCGCAAACACTTGACCAAATGGATAAAAGTACGTTTGACGGAATAATGCAAAACGGTGAGAGACAAGCAAAAAACGGAGAGTCGATTTTTGCAGATGATGTTTTTAAGAACCTTGAGCGGGAGATAAAGAATGGCTGAATATACCGTTAAGATTATACCACAGGCGAAAGAACAAATGAGCGAAATTTTCCGCTATATCGCAAAAACGCTCCTTGAACCCGATGCGGTTTTAAAACTTCTTTCAAAAATCAAAAACGCCGTCCTTTCTCTTGAAACAATGCCCAACCGCATTGCGCTGACGGAGGAAGAACCGTGGCACAGCCGCAGTATACATAAGATGCCCGTTCAAAATTTTTTTGTTTATTTTTGGGTTGATGAAAGCAAGAAAGAGGTTCATGTAACCGCCGTGATTTACTGAAGAAGAGATCAGTTTAAGGCTTTAAAAAATTTGAACAACTAAATCAAAAATTACCTGCTGTTATGCGCTTATAACAGCAGGCTTTTTGTATGTTTTGAAAAAATCAGCCGAGCTTATGAATAAACAGACCGCTGAGAAGCTTTGGTTCAAACCATGTTGATTTCGGCGGCATAACCTTTCCTGCGTCGGCAATGTCCATCAGTTCGTCAAGCGAGGTGGGATACATTGAAAACGCAATTTTCATGTCAAGGGTGCATCTTCTTTCAAGCTCGCCGAGCCCTCTGATTCCGCCGACAAAGTCAATGCGCTTGTCGGTTCTCGGATCTTTAATGCCGAAGATCGGATCAATGCAGTTGTTTTGAAGAATTGAAACGTCAAGCCTTAAAACGGGGTCGCTTTCGTCAAAGCTTCCTTCCTTTGCTTCAAGCTTATACCACTTTTTATCAAGATACATTCCGAAGGTGTGCCGTTTTTCCGGGCGGTATGCTTCTTCGCCTTTGTATTCTTCGACGGTGAATTTTTCCGAAAGCTTTTTCATGAACTCATCTTCACTCATGCCGTTCAAATCTTTGATTACACGGTTATAGTCCATGATTGCAAGCTCGTTTTTCGGGAATGCAACGGCAAGGAAAAAGTTAAATTCTTCGCTGCCGTCAAAGTTCGGAAATTGCTCACGCCTTTTGAGTCCGACTTTTACTGCGGAGGCGCAGCGGTGATGTCCGTCGGCAATATAAAGCGCATCGATTTTTGAAAAAGCTTCGGCAAGTTCATCGTTGGTTTTTTTGCAGTCGATTACCCAAACAGTGTTTTGAACGCCTTCTTTTTCAAAGTCGTAAATCGGAGCGTGATTTTCTTTCCATTCAGAAACAATTTTGCTGATAAAATCGTTTTCACGATAGGTGAGGAAAATCGGACCGGTGTTTGCGTTGCAGTAATCAACGTGGTTGATTCTGTCCTGTTCTTTGTCGGCACGGGTAAATTCATGCTTTTTGATTGCGCCGTTTATGTAATCATCAATGCTTGCGCAGCCGACAAGTCCGGTTTGCGCTCTGCCGTTCATAATTTGGCGATAGATATAAAAGCAAGGTGTTTCGTCTTGTTTGCAATAGCCTTTTTTGCTGAGTGCATCAAGGTTTTCACGGGCTTTGAGATAAACCTTTTCGTCATAAGGATCAATTGACCTGTCAAGGTCAATTTCCGCTTTGTCAACGTGAAGAAACGAAAGGTCGTTGCCTTTAACCATTTCACGAGCCTCTTCGCTGTTCATTACGTCATAGGGGAGAGCGGCAATTTTTTCCGCTGTTTCCGGAATCGGGCGGATTGCATTGAAAGCTTTAAAAACAGCCATTTTTGAAAACCTCTTTTCTTTTTCGGGCTAACCGAAAGATATAATCGCTTTCATTTTATCTTTACCGGCGCACTTTGTCAAGTTAAAGTGTGTATAAAAGGCAAAAGTTCGGTAAAAAATAGATATGAAATTTTCCGAAAAGGCGGTGATTTGATGTCTATTTCAAAAGAGGAATATTCAAACATGGCGAAACGTTCGTCACCCGGTTCTCCGGTTTTTGTTGACTGCATAAAAGCTTTTGCCGTTGGCGGACTTATCTGCTGCTTTGCAGAGCTTTTGACATTCCTTTTTTCAAAAACCTCAATGACTCTTGAAGAAGTCAAGGCGCTTGTTCTTGTGATAATCATTGCAATTACGGCTGTTCTTACCGGCTTCGGTGTTTTTGACAATATTGCAAAGCACGCCGGAGCGGGAACGGCTGTTCCGATTACGGGCTTTGCAAATTCAATCGTCTCTCCGGCAATGGAGTTTCATTCCGAAGGGCTTGTGCTCGGAACTGCGGCAAATATGTTTAAGCTTGCCGGGCCGGTAATTGTTTTCGGCTGCGGAAGCGCAGTGCTTTACGGACTGATAGTTTATATTTTTAAACTTTACTGAGGGAGAAAAAAACAATGGCAACACGAAAAGGACACACAATTTTTCTTGAAAAAAAGCCTCGGATAATTGCAAACGCCGCCGCAGTTGGAAAAAAGGAAAGCGAAGGGCCGCTCGGAAAAGAGTTTGACTTGTGTTTTGCCGATGACAAGCTTGGTCGGGAATCATGGGAAAAAGCCGAAAGCGAACTTTTAAAGCGTGCCGTTCAGAAGGCACTTTTGAATGCGGCAACAGAAAAAAGCGAGGTTGACGCAGTTTTTTCCGGCGATCTTCTTGATCAGTGCATCGGTTCATCGTTTGGACTGAGAGAGCTTCAAATGCCGGTTTGCGGTCTTTACGGCGCTTGTTCAACAATGGCACTTTCGCTTTGCATGGCATCGCTTGCGATTGAAACGGGCGGTTTTGACTGCTGCATTGCGGCAACGGGTTCACATTTTTGTTCGGCCGAAAAGCAGTTTCGTTATCCGCTTGAATACGGCGGTCAGCGCACACCAACGTCGCAATGGACGGTTACGGGAGCAGGTGCGGCGGTACTCAAAAACTCCAAAAAGAGTGCAAGCCCGTATGTTGACAAAATCCACCTTGGAACAATTTGCGACCTTGGAATAACCGACGCAAACAACATGGGTGCGGCAATGGCACCGGCGGCAAA
Organism: uncultured Eubacteriales bacterium; assembly: GCA_934552855.1. GTDB lineage: Bacteria > Bacillota > Clostridia > Oscillospirales > Acutalibacteraceae > UBA6857. The sequence goes on from CAKTEU010000018.1 coordinate 20,638, forward strand.
AAAGACCGTTGCCGATTTTCTTCGTGACACAAACACGTCACCTTCGGATTATGACATGATTTTGACCGGCGACCTCGGAAAAGTCGGCAGTGACCTTTTTAAAGAGCTTATGCTTCGTGAAGAAGGTATTGACCTTAATTCGGTTCACAATGACTGCGGCCTTTTGATTTTTGACCGTGAGGCGCAGGACGTTCACGCCGGAGGCTCGGGCTGCGGCTGCAGCGCAAGCGTTTTTTGTTCATATATTCTCAACCGATTCAGAAACGGCTTTTTCAAGAACGTTTTGTTTGTTGCAACGGGTGCGCTGATGTCTCCGGTTTCCTCGCTTCAGGGCGAAAGCATACCCGGAATTGCACACGCCGTTCTTATAAAAAGCGATCATTTTTAAAAAAAGGGGGGTAATCATCAATGAAAGCTCTTTCATGCTTAAAATTTTTTATGTGTCTTATGAAGCTTAACAAATGCCTTTGCGTTTTGAAAAAGATGCTTGCCGTAATGCTTGCCGTTGCGGCACTCGGTGCGGCCTTTTGCTGCCTTACCGACAACAAAAAAAGCGTTAAAAAGTGCATTTCAAAAATTAAGGCGGTGATGTGAGGGTGGAACTTTTTCTTGCCCTTTGCAAGGCGTTTTTGGTTGGGGGAATGATTTGCGTTGTCGGTCAGCTTCTCATTGACCTGACAAAGCTTACGCCCGGAAAGGTTCTTGTTTTGTTTGTTGTTTGCGGCGTTTTTCTCGGTGCGGTCGGGCTTTATGAGCCGATTGCAAAATGGGCGGGTTCAGGCGCAACCTTGCCGCTGACGGGGTTCGGTTATAACCTTGCAAAAGGAACAAAAGAAGCCGTTTCGGAAAAAGGGCTTTTGGGCGTTCTTGACGGGCCGCTTTCCTCGGCGAGCGTAGGTATAATGGCGGCTGTGGTTTCGGGATTGGTCGTTTCGATTTTTGCAAGACCGAAAACAAAATGATTAAAGGAGACTGCTTCGGCGGTCTTTTTTTGTTTTTACCTCACTCAATCGATTTTACGAATTTATATACTAAAAATCGAGCGGTGACAAAACGGCTGAAAAATGTTCCTTTTTACGTTTAATGTCAGATTTAATTTTAAGTGTTATTTATAATCAGGCAAACATGGATTATCAACCATTCGGCGGCGGTTTTGTCGCTTGGTGTAAAAATGCAACAAAAAAATTTTCAAAAAATTCTTAATTTTCCCTATAAAATTTCCCCTTGTGCGGTTGCATATACTTGCTATTTATTGTATAATAAACAATAACTATGATGAGGGGGTCTGCCTGCTTGGAAGCTTATCTTGACAACAGCGCAACAACAAAGCCCTGTGCGGGCGCAAAAAAAAGAATCAATGAAGCACTCGATTCTCTTTGGGGCAATCCCTCGTCCCTTCATGACATCGGTCTTTCGGCGGAGCTTTTGCTTTGCGATGCAAGAAAAGCCGTTTCGTCTCTTCTGTCCTGCAAGGAAAGCGAGCTTTATTTCACAAGCGGCGGAACGGAAAGCAACAACATTGCCCTTTTCGGCGCAGCGAACGCAATGAAAAAAAGGGGAAAAAGGCTTGTTGTTTCTTCGGTTGAACATCCGAGCGTTTCAAGGGTTTTTGACGAACTTGAACAGGAAGGCTTTGAGGTGGTTCGCATTCCGGTTGACCGCTTTGGTGTTGTTTCGGTGAGCGACCTTGAAAATGCAGTTGACGAAAACACCGTTCTTGTCAGCATGATGGCAGTCAATAACGAGCTCGGTTCGGTTGAACCGATTGAAAAGCTTTCAAAAATCGTTAAGGAAAAACACTCCCCGGCACTTGTTCATGTTGATGCCGTTCAGGCGTTCGGAAAAATACCGCTGAACGTTAAAAAGCTTGGCATTGACCTCATGAGCGTCAGCGCACACAAAATTCACGGCGTTAAGGGCGCAGGTGCGCTTTTTGTTAAAGAAACGGTTCACCTTGCTCCTCACGTTTTCGGCGGAGGACAGGAAAAGAACATTCGTCCCGGAACGGAGCCGCTCCCCGCAATTGCCGCTTTTTACGGTGCCGCAGAAGAAGTGAACATCAAAAAAACACTTCCCGTTGTTACGGTGCTTCGTGATGAGTTTTTGAGGGGGCTTTCAAAAATTGACGGCGTTGTAATCAACAGCGGCGAAAACGCATTGCCGTATATTGTCAACATTTCCCTTCCCGGTCGTCCTTCAGAAGCGGTTCTCAACTTTCTTTCTTCAAAAAGGATTTTTGTTTCGTCCGGTTCGGCGTGTGCAAAGGGACACAGAAGTCCGACACTCACCGCCGCAGGACTTGAAACCGAATTTATCAATTCCTCACTGAGGATAAGCCTTTCAAGGTTCACAACAAAGGAAGAACTTGATTTTTGCCTTGAGGGACTTGAAAGTGCAATCAAAGCAATTCGCAAAAAGTAAAATCATCTCGGAGAGTTAAAATAAATGAAAAAAGTTATTCTTATCAAAAACGGCGAACTTGTTCTCAAAGGGCTTAACCGCTCAACGTTTGAGGACATGCTGATTAAAAATATGCGCCGCAGGCTTTCAACGCTCGGCACCTTCGGCTTTACAAAGGCTCAGTCAACAATTATTGCAGAACCGCAGGATGAAGACATTGATTTTGACGAAGCCGTTGAACGCATCAAACGTGTTTTCGGAATAGTTGCTTTTTCCGTTGCCGGAGTGACTGAAAAAGACCTTGAAAAAATCAAGGAAGCCGTAATGGATTTTCTCGGCGACGACCTTCGTTCGGTAAAAACTTTTAAGGTCAACGCAAAACGCAGTGACAAAAAGTTTCAGTATAAATCACCGGAAATCTGCCGTGAAGTCGGCGGATACATTCTTTCAAAAATTCCGTCGCTCAAGGTTGACGTTCACAATCCCGAGCTTACCGTTACGGTTGAAGTGAGGGATAAACACGTTTTTGTTCACGGCAACCAAATCAAGGGTGCAGGCGGAATGCCCGTCGGTTCATCCGGCAGGGCGGCTCTCCTTCTTTCCGGCGGAATAGACAGTCCCGTTGCCGGTTATATGATGGCAAAAAGGGGACTTGTTCTGACGGCAATTCACTTTGCCGCACCGCCTTATACTAGCCCGAGGGCGGAGCTTAAAGTTAAAAAGCTCGCTTCGCTTGTTGCAAAGTACAGCGGAAGAATAAACTTTGCCGTTGTTCCGTTTACCGAAATTCAAGAGCATATCAAAGATAACTGCCCGGAAGAGCTTTTCACAATTATCATGCGCCGCCTTATGATGAAGGTTGCGCTCAGAATTGCAGAGAAGGACAAGTGTCAGGCTCTCATCACCGGCGAAAGTCTCGGTCAGGTTGCATCGCAGACAATCGGCGCAATTGCCTGCACGGACGCAGTTTCAACAATGCCGGTTTTTCGTCCGTGCATCGGAATGGACAAAGAGGAAATCATCTCAATCGCAAGAAAAATTGATACCTTTGAAACCTCGCTTGAACCTTATGAGGACTGCTGCACGGTATTCACGCCGAAGCACCCGAGAACCCGCCCCACGTTTGAACTTATTGAAGAAGCGGAAGCAAAGGTTGATTTTGAAGAAATGATTCAAAAGGCAGTGGACGAAACAAGGTTCTGCTCCGTTGACGGGGAATAATTAATTTTTAGATAATAGATATCTCTCAAACCAAACGATGCGTTTCGAGATTTCGCATTACGAAAAAGAATCATCATGTAGGGATCGAACCTGTGCCGACCCAAGGAACGTTGCATTTTTTTCAACGTTAGATTAAGAAACAACAGATATTTTAGAAGGTAATCGATTATGAAGTGTGAACTTGTTTTTGTCGGAACTGAGCTTCTGCTCGGCGATATTCTCAACACAAACGCTCAATATCTTTCAAAAAAGCTTGCCGCTCTCGGCTTTGACGTTTTGTTTCAGTGCGTGGTCGGCGATAACCCCGAAAGACTCAAAGAGGTTTTGAAAGAGGGACTTGAACGTTCTGACATCATCATCACAACCGGAGGTCTCGGACCGACAAAGGACGACCTGACAAAAGAGGTTTGCGCTTCAATGTTTTCTTTGCCGCTTGAAATGCACGAAGAAAGCCTCAAGCGGGTTCACGATTACTTTAAAGCTAAGAATTCGCCGATGCCCAAAAGCAACGAAAAGCAAGCGCTTATGCCGCACGGTGCAGTCGTTTTTAAAAACGACAACGGAACCGCTCCCGGCTGTGCAATTGAAAAAGACGGAAAGCACATCATCATTCTTCCCGGTCCGCCCAGAGAGATGCACATGATGTTTGAAAACGGCGCATTGCCGTATCTTAAAAAGTTTTCAACTCATGTTATAATTTCGCATTCGGTGCGTACCTTCGGCATAGGCGAAAGCCTTATGGCGGAAAAGGCGGGCGAACTTCTTGATATGCAAAATCCGACCGTTGCACCTTATGCAAAAAGCGGCGAAGCCCTCCTTCGTGTTACCGCAAAGGCAAAAACCGAAGAAGAAGCCGAAAAACTTATCGCTCCGGTTATCGGCGAAATCAAAAGCCGTCTCGGTTCGCTTGTTTACGGCATTGACACGGGCAGCATGGAGGAAGCCGTTGTTGCCCTTTTGAAAGAGAAGGGACTTACACTTGCAACGGCCGAAAGTTGTACGGGCGGTTTCATTGCAAAAAGAATCACAGACATTCCCGGTGCATCTGCTGTTTTCGGTTGCGGAATTGTTTCATATTCAAACGAAATCAAAAATTCCGTTCTCGGCGTTCAAAACGAACTTCTTGAAAAATACGGAGCCGTCAGTGAAGCGGTTGCCGCCGCAATGGCACTCGGTGCAAAAAAAGTCAGCGGTGCAAGCCTTGCCGTTTCGGTAACGGGTATTGCAGGCCCCGATTCGGACAACACGAACAAGCCCGTCGGCCTTGTTTATATTGCAGTTACCGACGGTGAAAATTACAGAATCAAAAAGCTTTTGACCGGTCACGGCGAAAAAGGCTGCCGTGATTACAACAGAACCGTCAGCGCATCGGTTGCCCTCAACGAAGTCAGATTGTTTATTCTTGAAAAAGAGGACAACAAAAAAGATATATGTTCTTTCATTAAATCATTTTAAAGGATAATGCAGATATGAATATTATTTATGAGGATTCAAACGGACGGGACGAAAACCGTCCTGCGGAAAACAGCGGTGAAAAAGGCTTTTCCCGTTCAAACCTTCCGCCGGAAGTTAAAAGCGTCCGTTCCTCCGGAAAACCGAGGAAGGAGACGCAGCATATTTCATCCGGTATTCCCGAAACGGAAAACGCTCAAAAGGATGAACCCAAAGCCGAACAGCCTGCCGATAAGGCTCAGCCGATTCCGGAATTTAAGCTGACTCAGGAGCAAATTGCGATTCTTCTTCAGCAATATCTGAATGCAAATCCAACAGCCGCAGGCACCGCTTTTCAGCCGCAAAACGAAAACGTTCAGCAAAGCACGGCTCTCACATCGGTTCAAAAAGAAAATGACAACGCATCAAAGCGTGCCGGAACAAGAATTGTTTTTCAAAGTCCCGATTTTGATATGCCGGACGAAGGACTTCCGAAATACGGCGGACCTGTCATTCCCAATGAACTTGACTATGACTATGACGAAGATGACGAACTTGATGAAGACTATGATTTTTCAACGCAAAAAGCACTTTTGAAAGCCGATGACATCGATTCGGCCGATTATTCGGTTGACGAGATTGACATAAGCTCGCAAACAACGCCTCAAAAGCCGCAAAGGCCGAAAGCTGCGGCCGAACCGCCTGTGATAAGAAGCAGAAACCGTGACGGCGGTGCATATATTCCGCAAAATATTCCCGTTCAGCCGGCAAACGTCAATTCGCCCGTTTCAACCGTAACGTCAAGCGTTCCGGCATCGGACAGTCTTGTTGTTGAGGACGTTGAAGAACCCGGCAAAAAAAATAAAAAGAAAATGTCAACATCTGAAATAATACGCCTTGTTGTTCTTTCGGTTTCGGCTCTTGCAATCGTAATTTCGGCTGCGGTACTCATTCGTGAATACAAGCTTCACAAAGACAACCAAAAGCTTGAATCAAACGTTTCAAACCTTATTGTCAGCGATGAGGAAACCGAAATAACAAAGAAAAACAACAAACCGAATAAAAACGACGTTACCGAAACCACCCTTTCAACCGAGCAAAAGTGGGAGCAGATAAGAGCCGAATATCCGAACACGATTTTTCCGCCGAACATTCAGCTTAAATACGCAAAGCTTTATGCAACCAACAACGACTTTGTCGGTTACCTTGAAGCAAAGGGCGTGAACCTTTCGCTCCCCGTTGTTCAAACGAATAACGATGAAGTTTATCTTGAAAAAAACTTTTACGGTCAAAGCACAAAGTACGGTTGTCCTTTTGTGACCTATCTCAACAATATTGAGCCGCTTGACCTCAACACGGTCATTTTCGGCCACCACATGAACGACAAAACAATTTTCGGCGCACTTGACCATTATAAAGACATTGAAGGCTTCAAAAGCGCACCTTTAATCACATTCAACACACTTTATAACAACTATAAATGGAAAGTTATTGCGGCGTTTATCACCAATGCCGAAGAAAAGGACGATAACGGTTATATTTTCCGTTACTACTTCACGTCCCTTTCAACTCAGGAACGTTTTTCGGCTTATCTCAATGAGCTTGCCCAGCGTTCGCTTTATGACACCGGCGTTGATGTTCTTCCAACAGACAAGCTGCTCACGCTTTCAACCTGCTCTCATGAATTTGAGGACGCAAGGTTTGTTGTTGTTGCCCGCCTTGTTCGCCCCGGCGAAAGCACCGAGGTTGATGTTACAAAGGCAACGGAAAACCCGAATCCGCGTTTTCCGCAAGCATATTACACCGCAAAAAAACTTACCAATCCGTATTATGATGCGGCAAGGTGGGACGTTGGCTGAGTTACCCAATTCAAATACAAAATATCCGGCGATTTGAGCTTTCGCCCGATATCAAGAACCGAGGAAAGAAATGATAAAGCTATTTACACTTGAAAATCTTTCGGCTTTTTCCGCAGATGCGGTCTATAAGATATGTCTTACTCTTGAAAACTACGGTTTGACGGATGACATGGTCTTTACGTTTGAAAATTATGACGAGCTTTTTGATGCCGCAGTTAATTCTTTGCAGGACGGCGACAGGGTTATTATTGCGGCCGATTCTGCCGATTATAATCCCGTTAAGCGTGAGCTTATCGGAAAATTTTTGCTTGACGAATACTCCTGCCCGAACATTGCAGAGCGTATTTCGCAAAATGCAGACGACGGTAATTCTTCGTTTGACATGGAAAAGGAATGCATTATTCCGAGAGGTGCGCTGTTCCACCTGACAACAGACGGTCTTCTCAGCGGTTTTACCTGCGCTGTGCTTAACGGAACGCTGACTTATATGCCGCTTGATTTTGTTCGGGTTGACGCGGTTCTTAATGATTTTATTGAAACCGTTCTTGAAGAACCGGAGGAGGAAACCGTTTCGGACGAGCCGAAAACCGAACCCGAAGAAACCTCCAAAGAAGGCGAAGAAAAGGAAGAAAATCCGGCTTTTGATTTTTCGCCGTCGGTTTCAAAAATGGTTTCTGCCCTTCTTCAGCTTGGAAAAACGGCCGCATTTGCAACGGGTGATGCCGCAATGCAGGTATATAACCTTTATAACCGCATTGACGGACTTTCAGACGTTATCAATTTTGTTGAAATTGTTGACGAGGACGAAGACAAAAGCGATGACAACGAGCTTTCCGAAAGCGATTCCGTAAAAACGATTCGCCACGCAAGGGAAGCAATGTTCAACACGGAATCCGACTTCGGTGCCGCAATTTCCGATGTTATCACAAGCGAAAACGAGGACGGAACAACAAATTACTTTGCATACATCGCCGTTGCGGAAAAAAAGAAAGCAAAAGCGAAAAAAATCAACACAACAAATCCGAACGACCTTGAACTTCTTCTTCCTCATTGCATTGCAATCCTTTGCGACACATTGACCGCAAAACTTGACGAAATTCGAAAAAAGGAAGAGGAAAGCGAAGCCGCAAAAGCTTCTTTGGCAGAAAAAAAGCCGGAGGAGAAAAAGCTCACCAAAGGCATGATCATTTTCATTGCTGCGGTGCTTCTTGTTGCGGCAATCACGCCGATTATCCTTGTCAAAATGATTTGGAAAAGCGAAGAAACAACAACCCAAAATCCGTTCCTTACATCTTCGTCTGCGCCGGCAAGCGAAAGCACAACAAGCGGTTTTCCGGGCATCGGAGATTCAAACGCAACAACAAACGTCAACGCCGGAACAACACCGGCAGAACCGACCGCAACCGAATATTCCGCACAGACGACTGCCGCTCCTGCGCCTTCAACAAGCGGAAAATTCACGTTCTATGTTTTCGGCTACGGTCACGGCGTTGGAATGAGCCAGAACGGTGCAAACTATCTTGCTTCGCTCGGCTGGGACTATGCAAAAATCCTTGCAAACTATTATTACGGAACCGTTCTTGTTTCCGGTGATACATATCCGGAAACGATAAAATACAACGGCAACAGCTATAAAACAAGGGATTACCTTGCTTCTGCGCTTGAAAGCGAGATGGGTTCATCGTTCCAAAAAGAGGCACTCAAGGCACAGGTTGTTGCGCTTTATACCTTTGCAAAGTATTATGATTACACCCTTGGAACGGATTCAAACGCATTCGGAAAAACGCCTTCTCAGGCGTGCTATGATGCGGTTGACGAAGTTATGAAATACGGCCTTTACATTGCGTATTCGGGAACGGATGCGGCACTCACGCCGTTCCACGCAATCAGCGCAGGAAAAACAACGTCCTTCTATAACGTTTGGGGCGGAACGGCTGTTCCGTACCTCGGCGGAGGAAGACCGAGCTACGGCGACTATGAGGCAAAGGATTTCAAAACGACCTATGTGATTTCAAGCGACGACTTCAAGAAAATCGCAAAAGAAAAGCTTGGCGTTGACCTGAGCGGCGACCCGTCAACATGGATAACAATCATCTCTCACGACCGTGCCGTAAACGACAATGTGGGCTACATTTCCTCAATGAATATCGGCGGAAAGGTCATCTCCGGCAACGATTTCAGAACGAAGGTTATGGAAGGAAAAATCCGTTCGCACTGCTTCATGCTGGTTTATACCCCGGACGGACAGTAAGATTTAAGCAAAACCCGACAGACGTAAAAAGCTGTCGGGTTTATATTATAATTGACAAAATTTGATGCACATGATAGAATAATTGTCGGTGCCGGGTATACGGTAGGCGGTTACTCCTCGAAAAGAGGAGGTGATAACATGACAGAAGCGGCTCTTGTTGGGTTAATCGTTGCAATACTTGGATTGCTTGTCGATGTTATCTCTCTTTGTTACACAATCTTTAGTAACAAGAAGTAATCTTACATAAAAAGTAAGAAACACCGCCCGATTCCACTTGGCGGTGTTTCTTAAAAAATACCAAAAAATGGAGCAACCGCTTACTGCGGCACCTCTTTATCTGTATTATACTAAACCGCCTGATATTTGTCAAGCGGTTGTTTTTGTTCTTATGCCGTTAAGACGAAAACAAAATTATTTTATTGAAAAAGTTGATTTTTTGTGTGCCTTGTGATAAACTAATCTCGGCACACAATTTAACACTTTCACTTAAGGAATACACTTTTTGGTAAGAGTGCATTCTCTGTTTTACTATGCCTTTTGTGGATGTGTTATAAACGATTTGTGTGCCAACAAATGAGATTGCATTTTTGCAGTGCGTCTCATTTGGAGGCGCACTTTTTGTTTGTTTAGAAAGGAGGGCAGGATTTTTAGGTCAAATCAAAAAAACAGGAAATCAACTTTTATCGAAAGGATGAAATCGGAATGAAAAACAAAATTATAAAAACAGTATCAATTTTTATGGCGTTTGTCATGCTTATTTGTGTTGTACCGATTGGTGCGAGTGCGGAATATGCGGAATATACCGAAGGTTATTATACTTATACCGTTTATAGCGGTGAGGCAAGTATTATTGATTGTGATGAAAGTATTAGTGGCGATGTTGAAATACCAAGTACATTGGGTGGATATCCTGTAGTAAGGATAGGTCGAAAAGCATTTTACAACTGTAATGATATTATTAGCCTTGTTATTCCTGAGGGAGTTGAAGAAATAGAGAGCGGTCATTATGAAGAAAATTTTTGGGAAACTATTATTTATAGTGCTTTTTTTGGATGTAAATCACTTGAAAGTGTGTTATTTCCAAGTAGTTTAATTTATATTGGGGCTTACGCCTTTATGGGTTGCAATAAATTGAAAAACATAACATTTGCAACCGAAGGGAAGTTAGCAGTTATAGGCTCGTATGCATTTTACTCATGTAGTGGAGTGGAAGATTTTGATATACCAGATTCGGTTGATGATATTGGCGAAGAGGCATTTTCATATTGCACCAGTCTGACAAGTATAATAATACCGTGCAGCGTAACAAACATTGATGATTCTGCCTTTGCTGGTTGTAATAACTTAGAAAAAGTTGAAGTTTCAGGTGAAAATCCAGTTTATCATAGCAATGGTAATTGTATTATAGATACTAGTAAAAAAAGAATTATTTTAGGATGTAAAAACAGTCTAATTCCATCCGACGGGAGTGTAATAAGTATAGGAAATCATGCATTTACTGGTTGCTCCGGTTTAAAAAACATAACAATTCCTGACGAAATAATTGAAATTGAAGATTATGCGTTTTGTAATTGCACTGCTCTAACGAATGTAACAATTGGTAACGGCGTGAGCGACATTGGGTGGGGTGCATTCTTGAATTGTACAGGATTGACAAGTGTTACAATTCCTAATAGTGTAAGTGGAATTAATTGGGATGCATTTTATAATTGCACTGAATTGACAAGTATAACAATTCCTAAAAGTGTTGGTTACATAGGAAACAAAGCTTTTGGGTATTATTTGTCCCCCTCTAGTGGTATGGATGAAAAAATACAAGGTTTTATCATTTACGGCTACCCAGATACCACATCTGAATTTTATGCTAATGAAAATGGTTTTACATTCATTCCCCTTGATGAAGAACACAAGCATACATTCGGCGAATGGACGATAACGACTACCGCTACTTGCACTGACGATGGAGAAGAATTTAGAATTTGCCTTATTTGTGATGAAGTCGAAACAAGAACACTTGTCAAAAAAGGTCACAGCGACTTAAACAACGACGGCAAGTGCGACATCTGCGGAACTTTAGTTGGTATATCTGATAAACCGTCGCAGACCTGCACCCACATTTGCCACAAAACCGGCATTTCAAGGTTCTTCTATAAAATTGCACGCTTCTTCTGGAAGCTTTTCAAAATAAACAAGGAATGTTCCTGCGGTGCGGCGCACTATTAATTCAATCACCCAAGGCTGTCTTTCACAGGCAGCCTTTTTTCTTTTGCCCGGGTATATTTTCCGTGCGGCGGTTTATGATATGAATTGAACGTATTGACTTGACAACAGCCGCCGAAATGACTATACTTTTACACGGAAAGATATTTCAAATTCTTTTAAGGAGTGGATATTATGCCATTAGTAACAACCACAAAAATGTTTAAGGACGCTTATGAAGGCGGTTACGCCATCGGCGCTTTCAACGTTAACAACATGGAAATCATTCAGGGTATCACCGAAGCCGCAAAAAAGCTCAACGCTCCGCTTATCCTTCAGGTTTCAAAGGGCGCAAGAGCCTATGCAAACCATACCTACCTTGTAAAGCTTGTTGAAGCTGCCGAAAAGGAAACAGGACTTCCTATCGCTCTTCACCTTGACCACGGCCCCGACTTTGAAACCTGCAAGTCTTGCATCGACGGCGGCTTCACTTCCGTAATGATCGACGGCTCACATCTTCCGTACGAAGAAAACGTTGCCCTTACCAAAAAGGTTGTTGATTACGCTCACGCTCACGGCGTTGTTGTTGAGGGTGAACTTGGCCAGCTTGCCGGAATCGAAGATGACGTTAACGTTGCCGACGACAAGGCTTGCTTCACCGATCCCGACCAGGTTTACGATTTTGTAACCCGTACCGGCGTTGACTCGCTTGCAATCGCAATCGGAACAAGCCACGGCGCATATAAGTTCAAGCCCGGCCAGAAGCCCCAGCTTCGTTTTGACATTCTTCAGGAAGTTTCCGAAAAGCTTCCCGGTTTCCCGATCGTTCTTCACGGTGCTTCGTCGGTTATCCCCGAATTTGTTGAAAAAATCAATAAGTACGGCGGACAGATGCCGGACGCAATCGGTATCCCCGAAGAAATGCTTCGCAAGGCCGCAACAATGGCTGTTTGCAAGATCAATATCGACTCCGACCTTCGTCTTGCAATGACCGCCGCAATCAGAGAGCACTTTGCTCTTCATCCGGATCACTTTGACCCGAGACAGTATCTCAAGCCCGCCCGTGAAGCTATCGAAGGAATGGTTGAACACAAAATCAACACCGTTCTCGGCTGTGCAGGCAAAGCAAATTGTAGAAACAGTCAAACAGAAGGTCGCTGAGGATAAGGATCTGGGACAGACCTTCAAGGAGAATGAAATGCCGCTGGCAGCATGGATGCTCTACCAGACCGAGGAAACGCACAGAGCTGCCGTGAACAAATTTATTCCGATTCCCCGTATCAAGGTAACGGATGCCGGTGTTGAGGAATATGTGTTCGTAGACTTTGATTTGGACATGGCAGATTTTACCCATGTGCCGATCAAGAATGAGCTGCTCGTTCATTACTTCTCGGTTGCTTCCGGCGGCGGAACAGGTCGTACTCTTCATCCGGACAACATGGCAGCCGGCCCGTCCTCATACGGCATGACCGACACCATGGGCAGAATGCACTCCGACGCTCAGTTCGCAGGTTCGTCCTCCGTTCCGGCTCACGTTGAAATGATGGGACTTATCGGCATGGGTAACAATCCGATGGTTGGTGCAACCGTTGCGTGCGCCGTTGCGGTTGAAGAGGCTATGAAGTAATTTAGCTCTTTTACACGTCAAAAAAGCGAATAAAATTAAGTGGACACATCATGCGGTTTTGCCGCGTAATGTGTCCATGGTTTTTGTGAAGTTTAATCCAACTGATAATTTATCGGTTGGTTTTTTGTTATAACTTTTTCAAGTCTGTATGCCGATGAATTTGAAGTTTTTGCATACAGTTCCACATACCGGCACCCTGCCGAAGGAGTGTAGCGGCAGGGTGCGGCGATTTTTTGTTATGGGGATATGTTATCAATAATGATAGATTCCGCATTTGCAGACCTGATTCTTCTTAAAGATTTTCTGGAAGAAAAGGCCGATTTTAAAGAAGAATTTGACGATGCCCTTTTTGTGGCAGCCGCAGGAGCAGTTTGCAGACGGGTCTCCTTGGCTGTCGCCACCCGGATTGTCGGGCTTTTCGGGGTTATGCGAAACGTCCTTTTCGGTTATTGTCAAAACATAACTTGAAATCGGACCTCCGTAGCAGATGGAATAAACAACATAGCTGACTCCGCCCTTCAACTCAACGTCAAGGGGATCGACTTTTGTTCCAAGGTCAAAAGACTGTTCGGGACAGTATTTTCCGTCGACTATCGGAGAAATGTCGTAACGATAGAATTTGTAGCCTTGCAGCGGTTTGGTGAAGAATGTGTAGATTCCGTCCTTTTCCGGAGTGAAGGTGTTCATAACGATCGGGTCGTACACGTTGGCTCCGACCTTGAGCTTTGCGGGATTGAAAAGCTTCTTGCAACGGTTGCAAAGAGTGCCGCCTTTGGTCATACTGTGACCCAGGGGAGCGAGCGCTGTTCCGCCGGTGTAAAATTTGCAGCCGGAATCGGAGCATTTATATTTCGGAGAAATTCCGCCTTCGGTGCAGGTCGCCATCTTTCCGCTGTCTATAAGCGAATTGTAATTGTGGGCTTTTATTTCCTTGATGCCGTGGCAGGTGTTGCACTTTTTGACTGAGCCGAAGATGTAATGTTCGGTAAATGAACCGGAAACCGAGCAGCAGTTGGAGATGATTCTGGTTCTTTTGTCCGTGCTGGCGAAACTCTTGGCCGGAACGGTTTTGAAATTAGTGACGGTTAAGCCGTGGAGAATGTTGACGTTTAAGCTCGGGTTTGCCGCCGCGGGAACAATGTCTGACCAGTAGCCGTTTGAACCGCAGGGGCCGGTAGTGGCTCCGTCAATGTAAAGCGGAGTGCCGGCGTGGTTTTTGTTTTCGATATTTAAGTTTCCGAGCCTGAGAATGTTTTGTTTGGAATAATTGCTGTGATGGACTATTTCAACTGCGTTTGAGTTGCATTCATCCTTGCTGCTTCTGTAGAATTGCGATTGACCGGTGATGGTGGTTAATGAACCGCGATTGATTTTAAAGATGAAAACGGGCGTTCCCTTTACGGGACCGAATTCAAAAAGCGCACCGTTTATATAGATATCGTTTGCATCGGTGACATTAATTATGTTGAAAGCTCGGCCGGTATAGGTGTTGTTCTTGTTGACGTTCATTTTGAAGGCGAGGTTCGGAGTTGTAAAGTTGCCGCTTGAATTAATTTGCGCATAGCCGAAAATATTGATGTTCGCGTTGTGGTTGTTGCATTTCAAAATTGCGGCAGATTCGTCGTTATAAGAGTAATAATTGCTGTGTAAAGTTACCGTGCTTTGTACCTTGGTCTTTGAATTGAGAATCGTGAACGTTGTTTTCGGATACTCGGACTGAGATTTGGCTTTGCGAATATTGAAAAGAGCGTCTGTGAGATTGGAGTCAACATTCAAACTGTATCCGTTGAGGTCAAGAAAGAGCTTTCCCGGATAGCTGATGTAAATGTTGTAGTCGATATCTTGGTTTGTAACGCTTATGTTGTTTTTGAGAACAACAAGCTTGTTGCTGTCGGCCGTTGCGTTAAGATCCTCAAGCTCGGCTTTAAGCTCTGCATAGGTTGAAACATAGACCGTGCTTTCTTCGGCAGAATACGGGTCGGCTGCCAAAGAGGTGAGCGTTAAAGCGAAAAGCAAAATGAGTACCGGGAGAACAGACAGCAGGAATTTGTTCTTTTTCATGTGGGTTTTCCTCCTTAATCTTTTTTGGTGTTGCGTGGTTTGTGATTGTTTTGCTGCGGTTTATGCCAAGGGGTCAAGGAATTTCAGCTGAATGATATCGGTGAGAAGATACTGCTCCTAAATGAACCGCTTTTTGTCGATTCCTCTTTGACGGAACTTAACGGGACGTGGAATGTCTGCACCGGAGTGCCGAGGGTGAGCGGCACTCCGGCTTTTAATTTATCGAAAATGCCTATGATGTCTCTTCGGTCTTAAAATTTTCCGCCGCCACCGCCGAACGATGAATCGGAAGAACTGCTGCTTCCGCTGTCGTAAGAATCGTTGTTGTCTCTTGAAATTCTTGTTTGGGTAACGTTGCTGTAAAGGAATTGATCGGAAGATTCGGTAACGTGGAAGCTGCCTTCTTTTATGTATGTGTTGGCTTCTCTTTGTCTGACAGCGGTTTTGAGCTTGCTTTTCATAATTCCGACAATGATAAGCGCAATGATAAGGCCGATGCCGAAGCATATCGGAAGAGCGGTAATCGGAAGCGGAGCGCGTGAATAACTTCCGTCCGAATCATAATCGGCGTTACCGCTTTTTGCTGCTTCAATATAATTGTTGCATTCATCGGCAAAGGACGAAAAAGCGTTTGCATAATTACCTGCCGAAAGGGCGGGAACTATTTTTTTTCCGACGGATTCAACCTGCCGATCGGAGAGAGCCGTCTTTCCGTAACCGTGGGTCGCAATGTACCAGTCACGCTCCTCCATGCTGAGAAGGAGAAGAATACCGTCTTTTGTTTCGCCGTAGCCGTAATCGCAAGAGGTAAAAATCCGTTCGGCATAATCGGAGACTTCAAAGCCTTCGCTGTCCTGTGTTGTCACAACAACAACTTCAAGCTTTTGTTGCTCGCTGATTTTTGAAAGCTTTTCTTCAAGAGAGGAAACATCTTCCTTTGAAAGAAGCTTTGCCGTGTCCATTATGTGCGGATATTTTCCGGTGAAGCCGTCGCCTTTTTTTATGCTGTTTGACGGTTTCGGAAGATTTTTAAGGGAGACAGCGGTTGCTTTTTCTGCATAATTGTTGCATTCGTCGGCAAAAGACGAAAAAGCGTTTGCATAATTACCTGCCGAAAGGGCGGGAACTATTTTTTCTCCGACGGATTCAACCTGCCGATCGGAGAGAACCGTCTTTCCGTAACCGTGGGTCGCAATGTACCAATCCCGCTCTTTCATGCTGAGAAGGAGAAGAATACCGTCTTTTGTTTCGCCATAACCGTAATCACAAGTTGAAAAAATCCGTTTGGCATAATCGGAGACTTCAAAGCCTTCGCTGTCCTGTGTTGTCACAACAACAATTTCAAGTTTTTGTTGCTCGCTGATTTTTGAAAGCTTTTCTTCAAGAGAGGAAACATCTTCCTTTGAAAGAAGCTTTGCCGTGTCCATTATGTGCGGATATTTTCCGGTGAAGCCGTCGCCTTTTTTTATGCTGTTTGACGGTTTCGGAAGATTTTTAAGGGAAGAGTCCGCTGAAGAAACGGCGGTTGTTGTTTCTGATTTTGTTGCTTCGGTTTCCGGTTCGTCAAAAAAATCGGAAATATAATTTCCTGCTTCGGTTATGTAGGATTGAATGCCGTCGTAGCGGTCGTCGCCGATTGAACTGTTAAAAAACGCTTCTTCTGTACCGTCGTCAATCGAATCGCCGATTGTTCCGGAAGAGACAACATACCAGTAATCGTCGTTCACGGCAAGAAGGATTCGGTTTTCGGCGTCCGTTGCCGGTTTAAGATTTTCGGATTGGGTTATGATCTCTTCGGAATTGTTTCCTTCAAAAATCGCATAGGAAATTTCGGTGTTGTATTTTTTATAGTAGTCGTTTGAAAGTTCGTTAAGTGCGTAGATTTCATCCTCTGTAAGCGTGTCGGTATAGTCAACAACAAATGACGGAAGATTTGCCGCACCGGCAAAGGTCATGCATGAAAGCGCAATAAGGAGCGCAATGAATAAAGCTGAAATTCGTTTTTTCATTTTTTAACCTCCTATAATTCCGGCGAGCCATAAAAGCCATGCGATGCCGTAACTTGCCGCACCGATTGCTGCGGTGAGTCCGAGCGTCCATTTTGCCGCCGCACCTTTGTCAACGGGAAGGTCTCCGATGAATTTTCCGGTTTGTCCGTTCATTGCAAAAACATATTTTTTGCCCTGCCACGTTGTGTTGAGTACCCAAACGGGAAGAAGAGCATATTTTGCCGAACCGTTGCGAAGGTCAACATAGCTTTCTTTTGCAGTGACGGAAGTATATCCGGTTGCGGTTTTTCGGAACGCTTCTTCGGCGGAAGATTTGATGCGTTCGTTTGCACGGACAATGCAGTCGTCGCTTTTGACGTCGTATTTGTCGGCAAGATATCCTGCGAGATACGCCGCTTCAAACGGTTTGAGGTCGTTGAAATTGAAAGGTTCAATCGCTTCGGTCAATGTGTTGTCGATTTTTGAAGAGCTGTCAACCGGAATTTTTTCAAACCCCAATGAACCTGCACGGTGAAGCGCATAATGGTTCGTTTCGGTATATTCATAATCGCCGTCGCTCCAAACCCGAACCGTTGTTGCGTCATACTTGATTGAAGCGTCGGCATCTGCGTCAAAAAGCCAAAACGGAACATAAACGCCTTTTATTTCGTCGATATGATTCTGGCTTTTGAAAACTTTCGGAAGAAGCCTTTTTCCGGTCAGATGTTTCATAAGGCCTTCTTTTGCCGCCTTTTTGTCAAGCTTGAAAGGAATGATGAAGTCCGGGCGAAGACCGCCGGAGAACCTGTCTTTCATAACAACATTGTTTCCGCAGTAAGGACAGGTTGTTGCGCCCGTTGTTTCGTCGGCAAGAATTTCCGCTCCGCAGGATTCGCAGCTGTAGGAGCGAAGCGAACCGGTTTCGCCGCTTTTCCATTCGTCCGAGGATATATTCCATTGCATTTCGCTTTCGCCGAGCGATTGTTCGTTTTGTTTGAGTGCCTCAATGTCAAACTCACTGTCGCAGTACGGGCACTTCATTTTTTGGGTTGAACTGTCAAATTCAACCGTTCCGCCGCAGGACGGACACTTGTATTCCTGTAATACACCCAATGTATTTTACCTCCCGATATAAGCCGAAATCGGCAATTTTTTGTTTTTTTTAAAGAGGATGCAGGATTGCAAATTGATTTTTAAACGCCGAACGGGTTTCCGCATTGCGGACAGAATTTCGGCGGATTTTTCGGATCTTCGGGTTCCCAGCCGCATTTGCCGCAGCGGTAAACGTG
>CAKTEU010000019.1 GCA_934552855.1 uncultured Eubacteriales bacterium
GTGGGTCGGCACAGGTCCGACCCGTACGATTTGTGCGTTTTTACAACGTATAAACTCAATCTCTCCCGGTTCGGATTTGTTTTGATTCATTACCGCTAAATGCCTGTGTTTTCTTAAATCGGTACATATCCGACCCATGAGTTTTCCCTTTTTGAAACGGTTGATTCTTATCGCAATTCTAACGGTTGACCATAAAATTTATGCGGCAAAAAAAGGATAAGTTCCGTGGGTCGGCACAGGTTCGACCCGTACGAAACTCCTATTCATTTTCATGCTTTTCGTAAAACCGATCCTCTGCCCATTTCCTTGGGTTGTTCTCAATATATTCCCAAATTCTTCGATAATCTTTTTCATTGCGAACAATATGATCATAAAAAGAACGCTGCCAAATAATATCATCAACGCTTTTTGTCCGCAGGGCGACTGTGATCTTTCGCTTTATATATCCAACCACACGGCAAAGCGTTGCATCACAACCTTTTCTTGCGCTTTGCTCCGATATCACAATCATCATATGAATATGGTTTGGCATAACCACATATTTATCAATTCTGACCGGAAACTTTTCCGGCACCAAGCGAACGGCTTCGTCTGCAATTTTTCCGGCAAAATTGAGGTATTCGTCCTTTTCGGCAAGGGTTTCGTCAAGGGGGTTTTCCCAGAACAGCAAGCGCATTTTGTATGTGCACAAAGTCACAAAATATGTGCCGGGTTCGCTGTAATCATAGCTTTTTAACCTTGGAGATTTACGCTCTGAATATTCCATTTTAATCACCAAAACGATTTTACCATATTGCAACCACAATTGCAACGCCGCAAAAATCCGCACCCCTTTTCACCTTCCCCGCAAGCAAAATCCCTTTACTTCGACAAGAAAAATCCCTTTACATCAAAAATCCGCAAAAATTTTCCACATTTTCGTATGTTTAAACGTTGAAAACTTTCCTCATTTTGTTGAAAATTCAACACCGATGTTAAAAACTTCGTGAAAAACGTTGAAAACATAATAAATTGCGTTGAAAATTCAACATAAATTGTTGAAAAACCGCAATTTTATGTTGAAAACTTTGTGAAAAACCTCCGCATTCCGAAATTTTGCCGTAAAGGTAAAAACCCTCGCAAAATTTCTCCGTTTTCTGTCTATTTAATCGCCTGTTCTTGACCTGTTCACACGTCTGTGATAAAATTATCTAACATACACCATTAATAATATTGAAAGAATGTTGACTTATGAAAAAATTCTTTTCTCTTTTTTCGGCGTTTGTTTTCTCCGTTTTTGTTTTTTCAATTTTTTGCTTTTCCTCTTCGGCTGCAAAAACCGAAATTATAACCGGCCTTAAAGCCGCCGCAGAAAGTTCTGCCTGCACCCTAACTTGGAAAGCACAAAAGGCTGCGGACGGTTATCGTGTCTATGTTGCAAGCGGTGAAAATTATTCGATTCTTGCAAACGTAAAAACCAATTCCTTCCGTGCCGAAAATCTTAAAAGCAACAAAAACTATAAATTCACCGTTCGTGCATATTCTTTTGAAGACGGCAAAAAAGTTCTCGGCCCCCGGGGCGAAGACTTAACGGTCAAAACCAAATTGCCCGTTGTTACAAATATCTCAATTTTCGGCGAAACCACGTCTTCTTTCAAAATTTCTTGGAAGGCCGTTCGGGGCGCAGAAAAATATCAGGTCTACATAAGCCCGACCGGAATCACCGAATATAAAAAAATCGGCGAGACCGAAAGCACAAAATTTACCGTTACCGACCTTTCCGGAACCACCGGATACAAAATCCGTATCCGTGCCGTGAACAAAAACAACCGTTCCGATTTTTCCGATGCGGCACTTGCTTACACCGTTCCGAAAAAAATTGAAAAAATAAAAACCGCCTCTGTTGCCGGAACAAAGGTCAAGCTTGTATGGCGGGAAAATTCCGCTGTGTCATATTACAAAATTTATGTTTCAGCAAAAAAAGGCGGCAAGCTACGCTACGCCGGCAAAACCTTTGAAAGCACATTTACTTACAACGGAGAAAAAAGTCTGACGAATTATTTTTTCGTTATCAGGCCGATTGTTGAAAACGAAACAAAACTTCTCAAGGGCAAGGCTTCCGACCGAATTAAAGGAAAAACCGGAAAACTTGTCATAACCGTCGGAAACGGCAATATTCGCAAAGGCGAATATCCGACAGTTGTTTCAAGTGCGGGGAAAAAATATACCTCCCTTTCAAGTTCCGACAACAGCGTTATTCGGGTTGTCGGAAAAGACCTTCTTTATGCCGCTTCAACCGGCTCGGCTTACATCACGGCAAAAAACGGAAACAGCACCGTTAAGGTGAGGGTCAATGTTTCCGCCCCGATTTTTAATTATATGTCATGTGTTTATGACGTAACAAACGGAAAAATGATTTTCGGCAATCGAATGAATGACCGCTGCTATCCGGCAAGCATCACAAAGCTTATCACCGCCCTTGTTGCAACAAAATACATGAAACCGGACACGGTAGTCACAGTTGGAAACGAGCTTAATATGGTTGAGTTCCTTTCAAGCACCTGCGGAATTGAACGGGGCGAAAAATTCCGCTTCGGTGATTTGCTTTACGGCCTTTTGCTTCCCTCCGGCGGTGATGCGGCCTATACAATAGCCGTAAACTGTGCAAGAATCGCCGCAAAAAATCCCGACATGGGCTATGTTGAAGCAAAAAATTACTTCGTTTCGCTCATGAACGATTATATGAAATCAATCGGAGCTACGGGAACTCACTGCGTCAATCCCCACGGCTACCCCGTTGCAGGCCATTATTCAACCGTTCACGACCTTCTTTTGGTTGCAAGAAACATTCTAAACAATCCGCTTTTGAGCAAGGTTACTTCAACAAGCGCAAAATATGTCACCGCCCTCACCGGCAAGGGAAGATATTGGACAACAACAAACGGCCTTATCAATCCATACAGCTACCGCTATTCAAGCTATGCCCACGGAATGAAAACCGGAACGGTTGACGATGATTACACCGGCATAATCTCTGCCGCAACAAACAGCCGTCACACGGTTATCACAATCGTAATCGGCTGCGAAAGCTATGACGCAAGATACAGCGCAACATATAAACTTTATAATAACTATTTTTATTAATTGAAAAAGCAGTTGAAAAATGTCAAAAAATCCGTATACTATTATATATATGCACCACGATTCATTGACTTTCATTTTTAATTTTGTAAGCTTTGAATTTATATATCAACAAAAATCACACGAAGAAAGGACTGCGATATGAAGTACATTTGGGAAAATCCTCAAATTATTGAAGAAAACAAAGAAAGCGGCCATGTTATTGCCCTTCCGCACAAAACCGCAGAAGGCGCAACCGAAAGAAAGGACTCGCCTTTCAAAATTTCGCTTGACGGAGAATGGAAGTTCCTTTGGGAAAAGGGAATTGCGGAAGCTCCGCTCGGCACAACCGACAGCGACTTTGACGATTCAAATTGGGAAAACATCACTGTTCCCGGCGTTTGGCAGCTTCAAAAAGATTACACAAAGCCGTATTACTATGCGAACTCTTATCCGAACTGCATCAGTGTTGAGAAAAGCAAAATCCCCTCAATTGATCATGCGGCGCAGGAAATCGGAGTTCACAGAACAACCTTTGACCTTCCGAAAGAATGGATCGGGCGTGAAATTTTTCTCTTCTTCGGTGCGGCAAAAAGCGGACTTGAGGTTTTTGTCAACGGAAAAAGAGTCGGATATTCCCAAGGTCCGAACACGCCGCATGAATTTGACGTAACCGATTATGTTAAGGAAGGAAAAAACCAACTCACCGCCGTTGTTTATCGCTATACCGACGGAACATACCTTGAAGACCAGGATATGTGGTTCTTCTCGGGTATCTATCGTGAAGTTTATCTTTACAGCGAACCGAAGGTCTGTCTTCGTGACCTTTATGTCACAACCGATCTTATCAATAATTATACCGATGCCGACCTCACCGTTGAGATGTTCATTAACGATTATTCCGATGCAGGCAAGTTTGCCGAGGTTGCCGCAGTACTCCTTAAAAACGGAAAAGACACCGCAATCGGAAGCAGTGAGCTTATCACAAGAGCCGGCGAAAACAAGCTTGTTTTCAAAAAGCGCATCATGTCCCCCGCCCTTTGGTCAAGCGAAAAGCCGGAGCTTTACACGCTGCTCATCAAAGTCACCTGCGGCGACGATGTAACTTTCAAAGCAATCCGCATAGGCTTCAAGCAGGTTGAAATCAAGGGCGAAAAAATCCTTGTCAACGGTCAGCCGCTTCTTATCCGAGGCGTTAACCGCCATGATTACGATCCCGACCACGGCTGGGCAGTGCCTTATGAAAGATATATTGAAGACCTCAACATTATGAAGAGGGCAAACATCAACGCAATCAGAACGAGCCACTATCCCAACGACTCGAAGCTTTATGACCTTTGCGATGAATACGGCTTTTGGGTAATGGACGAATGCGACCTTGAAACCCACGGTGTCCGCCGCAAAAACGTTCCCGGCGACAACCCGATGTGGACAAAAGCAGTCATTGACCGCATGGAACGCATGGTGCTCAGAGACAGAAACCACGCCTGCGTTTTCATGTGGAGTCTCGGCAACGAATCCGGCGACGGAAGCAACTTCCTTCGCATGAAAGAGGCAGCTTTGCGCCTTGACAGAACAAGACAGTTCCACTATGAAGGCGACTTTGACTTCACAAAGAGTGACGTTATCAGCCGCATGTATCCGAACGAAAAGGACTTTGAAAAGCTCGGAAAGAAAGAACCTATCACTATCGGCGCATTCGACAACATTGCAAATGCCCTCGCCGCAGACAACAAGCCGATTGCAAAAGAGCTTTATACAAAGCCGGTTGTTCTTTGCGAATATGCCCATGCAATGGAAAACAGCCTCGGCAACTTCCAGGAATACATGGACGCATTTGAAAAATATGACAACCTTGCCGGCGGCTTCATCTGGGACTTTGTTGACCAGGCAATTCACAAAAAAGACGAAAACGGAAACGACCTTTGGCTTTACGGCAGCGACTACGACGAAAAAACAAACTGGTTTGTTCCGCCGTATAACATTGCCGCAATCACCGGCAGCAACACATACTTCAACGCAAACGGAATCATTGCCGCCGACAGAACTCTTCATCCTTCGGCATACGAAGTTAAAAAAGTATACGCCGAAATGAAGGTTGAAAAGAAGGCCGATACCGACAACGTTTACATCGTTAAAAACAAGCAGCTTTTCTCAGACCTTTCTGCGTTTGACCTTTGCTATGTTGTGACAAACAACGGCGAAGTTATTCTCAAGGGTGAAGTTGAAAAGAAAGACTACGCCGATACCTCTCCGCTTTCGCAAAAAGAGTTCACTCTCCCGATTGAAATTCCCGAAAGCGCAAAGGGCGAAATCATCATCATTTTCTCCTTCCTCAGACGTGAAGCAACAAGATTCTGCGAAAAAGGCTATGAACAAACCTTTGACCAGTATGTACTTCGTGCGGCACTCCCGAAGGAAGAACCGGCAGACACCGGAAAAGTTAAAATTGAAGGCACAGAAAAGTTCTTCACCGTAACGGGCGACGGCTTTGTTTACACCTTTGAAAACGGCCAGCTTTCACAAATTAAAAAGGGCGAAAAGGGCTATCTTCTCAAACCGTTCAGCCCGAACTTCTACCGTCCGCTCACCGACAACGATATCGACTATCTCAACTTTACACCGCCGCTCATCTTTATCAATCCCCTTTTCCAGTGGAGACGTTCAACCGCAATGGCAAAGAGCAAGGCGACGCTTGTTCATCAGTACAGCCACAGCGCATACATTGAAACAAATATCAGCGTTATCGGCATGAAAGGCGTTAAGATTGTCTATACCGTTCATTCCGACGGAAGAATCGACGTTTCATATGAGGGAACCGCCCTCATGGATATGCTTCGTTTCGGTCTTCAGTTCAGACTTCCGGGCGAATTTGACAGTGTCAAATGGTACGGCAGAGGGCCGCAGGAAACCTACTGCGACAGAAAGACCGGCGGAAAAATCAGCATATACAACATGAAAGTTAAAGATCTTGAACACAGATATATGCGTCCGCAGGAAAACGGACAAAGAACCGACGTTCGCTCGCTTGAACTTTTCGACAGCGACGGCCACGCTCTTTCCTTCACCGCAAAGGGCAGTTCTCCCGTTTTCTGCTTCGGTGCGCTTCGCTATTCGCTTGATGACCTTGACAAGGCAACGCATGAACATCTTCTTCCTTATCAGGATTTTACAAATGTTACGCTTGACCTTATGCAAAGAGGTGTCGGCGGCGACGCTCCGGGAAGCGCCTGTGTTCATGAACCGTATCTCATGAAAAAGGGCAAGAAGTTTAAACTTGAATTTGAAATTGCGGTCAAATAAAAAATAGCACAAACCCCTGCTGTATCACACCGATACGGCAGGGGTTGTTTTTTTGTCGGGTTGAAACCGGCAGCGCAATAATGAAACATTTTGTCCCTTGTTATTGCCCCTTTGCTCGGTTATAATAAAAGTGCAATGGAGGTGGTAATATGCAGAGCGCTCAAAAAATTCACGAATTGCGGCAAAAGGCAAACATAACTCAGTCGGAGCTCGCTGAAAAATTGTTTGTGTCAAGGGATCTTGTTTCAAAATGGGAATCGGGTGCCCGTCGTCCGGACTTCCGCACGGCAACAGAAATTGCGGCCGTTTTCGGCGTTTCGCCCAATGAAATCATTGACCGCGACGAAATTCTGCTGTCCGAACTTTCCGGGTGTATCCCTTCCGATTTTGATGCGGATGCCGACCGTATTGACAGTCTGCTGAATGATTTTCTTCACAGTCTCACGGAACGTGAATGTGATGTTTTCATACGCAGATATCATTTTATGCAAAACAGTTTTGAAATTGCGTCCTTTTACGGAATGAAGGAAGCCAACGTTCGCCTCATTCTTCACCGAACAAGGAACAAACTTAAAAAATATCTGACGGAGGTATCAAAATGAATAAATATGATTTATTCGATTCGTTGTCAAGAATTGATGATGAACTCGTTACCCGTTCAAATCAAAAAAACAAATACAAAAAGAAGGACAAAGCCATGACCTCAAAAAGTCTTGTTTTCAAGCGTGTTCTTCCTGCCGTTGCCGTGTTTGCGGCAGTAATTTCCGCACTTTTCGGGTTTCATGTTCTTAACGCCAAACCGACCGCTCCGAATAATACCGACAGTACGGTATCGGGCACGAGCAAAACACCGTCCGTGAACTTTCTTAACTACAGTGTTGCTCAACCGAACATTCCGAAACAAATTCAGTTTTCCGAAGACAGCAATTCAAAGCAGTCCGAAGATTTTTACGAACAGAGGAGAAAACGCATCGTAAACAACAAAATTGACAAAACGGATTTTGCCGAATTTTTGAATCGTACGGCGGAAAGTTTTCTTTCCGTGAAAGATAATCAAAACAAAATCTACTCCCCGGCGAATGTTTATATCGCCTTATCAATGCTTGCAAGCTGCGCCGACGGAGAAACACAAAATCAGATTTTGAATGTACTCGGTGCCGATTCCGAAACAAAAGCACGGGAAATTGCAACAAAACTGCTCAAGGGTAATTACATTGATGACGGCACAAAAAAGAGTCTGCTGACAAATTCCGTTTGGACAAGTTCAAAATTCAACCTGAACAAAAGCTTTTTGAAAGAGCTTTCTCAAAATTATTATGCTCCGGTGTTCAGCGGCAACACAAGTGACGAAGCGTACTCAAAAGCATTGCAAAATTGGCTTAACTCTTCAACCGATAATCTGCTGAACGATGCGGCAAACGACATTAAATTTGACGAGCAAACGGCGATGACACTTGTTTCAACGCTTTATTACGCCGCAAACTGGGAAAGCGAATTTCTTGAAAAAGAGAATACGGAAAAAGTTTTTCATTCCCCTTCCGGAGATAAAACCTGCACCTTTATGCATCAGCGTTCATACGAAGAATATATAAAAGAGGACGGCTTCGGCGCAGTGAAAAAGCAGTTTTCCGGCGGCGAATATATGTATTTCATTCTGCCGGACGAAGGGGTATCCCCGGAATCGGTTATCGGTTCAAAACGTTTAACGGATATCCTCTGCTCGGACAATTCGGACAATGCGGTTACTGCCGACGTAAAATTAAGCGTGCCGAAATTTGACGTTGCCTCAAACCTTAATCTGAAAGATTATCTTGTTTCTCTCGGCATGACAGACGCTTTTGATTTTGAAAAAGCAAACTATTCTCCCGTCTCTTCCGACAAACTCTTTCTTTCAAAAATTCAGCACGCCGCAAGAGTTTCTGTTGATGAAAAAGGTGTGACTGCCGCCGCATTTACGGTTGAGACGATTAAAGGACTCGGAGTTATTAAAACCTCTGTTGACTTCACTCTTGACAGACCGTTCATCTTTGCAATCACCGGTTCTTCAGGCGTAATGTTTCTCGGAGTAGTAAACCAAATATAAAAAACTGCTGCAATCGTTTCAAACGGTTGCAGCAGTTCTTTGCTTTCATTCAAATATCAAACAAGCCCATAAAAAGGGGCTGTCGGATTTAGATGCAGAAAGCGTTTTCTTTACCCCGAAGCTGTATATAGATACTGCGAGCGGGTAAAAAAACGCTTAAAAGAGTAAAAATAATTCCTATTGGATTTAAAAATAAAGCTGTAATTCACGGTATACTTTCTTTTTGACGGCATCCGTAAATTATATTTTTAATTTTGACTTTTTACTCTTTGCTCTGCGCTAAATGCGACAGTCCCTCGTTTGTTTATTTCTGCACTGCAGGAACAAGACCGACTTTTTCAAGCATTTCGTCAATCTTTGCGCCGTACTGCTCTGTGCCGATAACATAGCTTGAAGCGTGGTCGGCTCCGTCAACAATCATCATGTCCTTAATCGGGTGCGAGCAAGCGTCAAAAAGAAGATACACCATAAACGTCGGAACAAACTTATCTGCGCCGCCGTGAATGAAAAGCATCGGAAGTCTTGCGTGCTTAACGCTTTCAAGAGCGTTAGTGTCATTCTTGAAGTCATAGCCGGCTTTTTTCTTGTTGATTGCGTTAACAATCGGAAGAAGCGGCTTTTCCGGAAGCTTCATATCTGCAAGCTTATACGAAAACTCGTCCCATGCGCTGGTATAGCCGCAGTCGGCAACGGTGAGCTTTACGTTTTCCGGAAGATTTTCGTCGCTGCTCATGAGCATAACGGTTGCACTGCCCATTGAAACACCGTGAATAACAATTGAAATGTCTTCGCCGAATGTGTCGTTGAGGAAGTGGAGCCACTTTACGCAGTCCTTTGCTTCATAGTATCCGAAACCTATGTACTTTCCGTCGCTTTCGCCTGCGGCGCGGTGGTCAACAAGAAAAACGTTGAAGCCCCGTGAAAGATAATACTGCGAAATTCCGGAAAATTCACGTCTGCCTTCGCTGCGGTATCCGTGGGAACAAAATGCAAAAAGCTTTGACGGCTTTTCGGGTCTGAGAAGATAACCGATAAGTTTTGTTCCGTCGTCGGCGTTGATTGTATAGCGTTCATAGCCGTAATCTTCAAGCCACTCACGGTTTCTTTCGCCAACGGCACGCATTTCTGTCATATCTGCGCCGGAAACAAGATTTCCAAAGCTTTCCGGAACGGCAAATTTTCTGTCAACAAGAAGGTTTGAAATAAGGTCGCAAAGACCGTATCCGCCGCCGGCGGCAAGGCCGGCCGCCGCAAGAAGTTTTGCTGCTTTTTTCATGGTGTTTTCTCCTTTTCAGTCAATTTAAAAAGTTAAAATTATTATACACCCGACACACAAAATAGTCAAATGTTGCTTAATTTTTTAATTTTGTTTTATCTGAACTTTTTGATAAGGCTGATTTTTATCTTTTTTGCCGTCGGCATAAGCTTTGCATAGGCGTAATATTTCATCTTGTTGCCAACAAGAACATATTCGCCGATAAATTCATGATAGTCAGCGGAAAAGCTCTTTTTAAAGTCATAAATACCCTTGAAGTTGTCTGCCGGAACAAGCGTTCCAAGCGTTCCGTCCTCCTCAAGCTCAGGCGTTTTAACAATAACATAGCCAAGGTCATGAATATTGCAGCCACGGTTGATACTTTCGCAAAGGCGAAGATAGTTGAGGTAATGACTTGAACGGGTGTTGTTTCTTATAACGTTCCTTGTTCCGCCGAAAAGGCAGCTTCCCATTCCTGCGTAGTAAATTGAAAGTCCGCCGGCAACGCAAATTCGGTCATCCTTTGTGAAATCCTCCGCCTCTTTAATGCGTTTTTCAAAATGCTCGGTCTGTTTGTCAACGCTGTCAATAATTTCGTGAAGCTGTCTTGCTTTCTTTTCATGTGCGCCGTCAAGCTGAGCAAGAGCTTCCTCTTTCTTTTTGAGCCTGTCCGCCTGAAGCTTTTTGTCAAGCTCCTTATCATAGTAAACAAGTTTAAGGTCGCTGCAACCGTCAAATTCACGAAGAAGTTTTGCACAGTAATCACCGTTGCGTTCAACAAAGCTGTCACGCTCCGAAGTATCATGCATAACGCCCATGAAGTCGTCCATGATTGACATATCTGCATCAACGTCCTTTGAAGTGAACGTTTTTGCAACAAGCCCTCTCTGCTCTCCGATTCTGATGCTGTATCTTACGCCCTTGTCGCACTTTTTGAGGATTGCCTTTGCTTCAAGCGCATTCCCGTTTTCGTCTTTGAGCGGAATAAAAAGCTGAACCGGCTGTTTATAGGTATAATTTTCAATCGACGGATTTAGCGTATAGCCGAGCGAAAGGAGCGTTTTGTGAAGCGCATGGCCTTTCTCTTTTCTTTCGCCGTTAACACGAAGATCAACGGGAGGATCCATAATGAATGCGGTTATCTTATGCTTTGAAACTTCACCTTTTATAAAATCGGTGAACGCCGAAAGAAGCTCTTTATTCTCATAGTTGCAAACAGGACCTGCCGGAGCATACCAAATTTTGCCCGCAGCCGGAAGGTCACGTTCCATAACAAGAACAGCGAGAACCCTTTCGCCGTTTTCAAAGCCGGAATAGTAAGTGCATTTCCACGTTGTTTTAACTTTTTCCCAGCGTGAACATTGAATATACTGGCCGCCGTGGCTTTCAATATATTCGTCATACGCTTTCATGTCGGTTTCTTTTTTAAATGTATACATAAAATCTACCTTCTTAAAATTAGGGTGATACTGTTATTTTAGTCCAAGTGCTTTTTCAACAATTGCTTTTTCGGAGAACGGAAGCTTTTCGCCGTTAACTTTCATGAACTCCTCATGGCCTTTTCCGGCAAGAATGATAATGTCTCCTTTTTGCGCAATCGAAAGTGCGTACAAAATCGCTTCTTTTCTGTCGGGAATCACAACGTATTCTCCGCCGCTTTCTTCAACGTAAGAAGCAATTTCATCACAGATTTTTTTCGGGTCTTCAAAATCCGGGTCGTCCTCGGTAATGATTGTAAGGTCGCACATTGCGCCGGAAACAAGTCCAAGCTCCTGCCGCCTTATCTGGGTTCTTCCGCCAACAGAGCCGAAAAGCGCAATAATTCGATTGTGTTCATAGGCCATTGCGGTTTCAACAATACTTTTGAGGCTTACACCATTGTGTGCATAGTCGATTATTACGGAAAAATCTTTTCCTGTTTCAAGAACTTCGCCCCTGCCCTTTACAAAAACCGAGGCAAGGCCGGTTTTAATCTCGTCGTCCTTTGCGCCGAAATCTTCGCCGATTGCACAAGCGCATACTGCGTTGTATGCGTTCACGTCGCCGGGCAATGAAACAAAAAAGCTTTTCTCTGCACCCGAATGTTCAAACGAAAAATCCACTCCGAGGCGGTTTCCCCGTTTAACCTTTTGAACCTTTTCAAGGCGGTAATCGGCATTTTTGTCAAAACCGAACGTCACAACCGGGCAGGAGCATTCTTCAGCAATCTCTTTTGAAAAAGCGTCGTCAAGGTTCAAAAACGCTTTTTTGCAGCGGAAGAAAAGCTGCTTTTTCCAATAGGCGTATTCTTCAAAGCTTGCGTGTTCGTTTGTGCCTATATGGTCGGGTGAAAGATTGGTAAACACGCCGGCGGCAAATTCAGTATGGTCAACACGGTGATGTTTAATTCCCAAAGAGGAAACCTCAATCGCCGCCGCCTTGCAGCCGTTGTCAGCCATAATGCGAAGCAGTTTTTGAAGCTCATAGCTTTCCGGCGTGGTGTTAACCGTTGGAAGAACGGTATCGCCGCATTTTGCACCGATTGTTCCGATTATTCCGCATTTGAGCCCCGCCGCTTCAAGAACATATTTCACAATGTGGGCAACAGTGGTTTTTCCTTTTGTACCGGTGATTCCGATTACGGCAATTTCCTTTGACGGGTGAGAGAAAAAGTTCGCCGAGCAAACAGCCAGTGCCGCCCGTGTGTTTTCGCAAAGTATAATCTTTGCGTCATCGGGAAGCAAGACCTCTTTTTCACAAAGAAAAACACGGCAGCCGTTGTCATATGCGCTTTTTGAAAAAGCGTGACCGTCAAAGCGTGCGCCGGAAAGGCAGACAAAAAGAGTGTTCGCCCTGCCTTTTCGTGAATCATATATGATATCTTCGATTTCGCATGACGGGTTGTAATTTCCGCTCACCGAAACACCGTTCAAAATTTCAGAAAGCCGCATAGATTTTCCTCCGGTAAATTTTTTCAAAAAGCCAACACGGCCGATTTTTCCATGTTGATCAGCCGTTATTTAAAGTATATTATACCATATTAATACCCACTTTGCCACTGAAATTAAAACTTTTCATAAAAAGACAGCGATAACTTTTCAAACTCCAAACATAAAAAATCTGCCGCATATTTAAAAATACACAGCAGATGTAAAAATTATAATTCAAGTGATGCGAAATTAAGTCCAAGCTTTTCAAGCGTTATTTTCGCTTTTTCAAACTTTTCTTTTTCAAAATATGCTTTCGGGTCATGCGCATCAATTCCGATAACGGCCGAAGCTCTCATTTCGCCGGCAATGCGCCAAAACCGAGAATGCGGATAACCTTCTTTCATTCCGTCCTCTTTGCAGTGAGTAAGCCCCAAAAGGTTATATTCAAGCGGCGTGTTTGTTTCAATTGCCTTTGCAATAATCTCTCTTGATGCCTTTTCGCAGTAATCATCAAAATCACCGTAGGTACGCATGAAAATATCCGGATGGGCAACGTAGAAAAACAATCCGCTTTCCATCGCTTCAAGAACGTCGTTTTTATACCGTTCAATTTCTGCGTGAGTTTTTATCCGTCCGTTATAAATTCCGTGTTCCTCGTCGGGTGAAAAATGGTGACCCAAAAGGAAGTATTCTATCCCGTATTTTTCGCCCATTGCGCAAAGCCACGGAATATAATCTTTGAAGTATTCACACTCAAGGCCGAGATGGATTTTGATTTGGTTCTTATACTTTTCACGAAGGAGCAAAACAGAAGAAACGTAATCTTCAAGTTCGCTCTCCTTCATTCTCATCGGCGAAACATATCCGCTTTCAAACGGCCACGGTGTGTGATCGGAAAAGCCGATTTCTTCAAACCCGGCATCAATTGCGGCAAGAACATATTCTTCGTCCGAACCGACGGCGTGCATACAGCGTGCGGTATGAGTATGGTAATTACATTTCATCGCTGTAAAAAACATCTTTGAACATATCAAGGTGGGCTTTTCTGATTACGGTACTGCTGACTTTTGAGGTGAGAACGCCAAAGAAACGGGTTCCGTCGTTCATCATCTTTGCATCGATGCCGAAGACCATGTTGCTCTTCTTTTTCCAAATGCCTTTAACAATATCATTAACCATTTTTTCGCAGGAGGTTGAAACCATGTTGAGCATTTTTTCGCTTGTTGCAGATTCGTTGTCCTTATCCTGATTATGAAAAATATCGGTTTTTGTAAAGCCGGGGCAAACAAGACCCACATAAATTCGGCCTCTGTATTCTTCACGGATAGATTCTGTCATGCTTTTAACAGCAGCCTTGCTTGCGGAATAAATCGAAGTTCCGGCAAGGGAGCAAAGTGCAGCCGAGCTTGAAACGTTGACGATTCCGGCACTTTTTGACTTGAGAAGAATCGGAATCATAACATTCATTGAATAAACGTTTGAATAAAAGTTGACTTGCATTGCACGGTCGATGTTTTCAAGCGTGTAATGGCCAAACTTGTTGAACTTCGGCAGAATTCCGGCGTTATTAATAAGGATATCCGGTTGAATACCCTTTGCGGTGATATCGTTTGCAAAATTGCGCCAGCTTTCCTTATCCGAAACATCAAAAAGATAATAAGAAAAATATCTTGACTTGTCGCCGAGCTCCTCAATAAGAGCCTTAATCTTTTTTTCGTTCCTTGCAATGCCGATAACGGTGCAGCCGTGGTCGGAAATAAGCTTTTTAACAAGACCTTTTCCTATTCCGCTTGATGCACCGGATACGATAACGGTTTTATAATCGAACCAGCAGTTGACCATGCTTTTCCACTCCATTCTTAATAACTTCTCTGAACAAGCCAAACCCAACAACGTGTTTGGCTTGTTACTATTTTATAGACAATTTTATATGATTTTGCTTGCTATTTGTTAACTAACTGTTAACAATAGATTTAAAATGGTTAAGCCGACAGAATATCGCCAACGGTTCATTTTTGGGGCTTAATTCGTATTGTGCCATAACAGCTTTAAATTTAAAGTCATTTTAAATTACTTGTTGAGGTTGAGTTTAAGTATAGCTGATAGAATACAGCCAAACGATAAGAACAGCGAATGATATTTCAAAATTGTCGATATTTTCGCCGGTTTTGCAAAACTTTTTTCGTTTAAAGTTGTATTTAGGTATTCAGGTTATCATATAGCTGTAATCAGGAGGTGGTTACATGAACGAACAGAACAACGTTCTCGTTTGCGTAACGCCGCAGGAAAGCTCCAAAAACCTCATTGAGGCCGGCAGAATCCTTGCCGAAAAAAACGATTCGGAGCTTCAGGTTATAACGGTTCTTCCGCTTAACGGCGAAACGCAAAAGGATTGCGGTCAAATGCTCGATTCCCTTTTTCAAACCGTTCAAAAAGCAAAGGGTGAAATGGCCGTATATTTCAGCGATGATCCCGCACTCACAATTGCCGCTCATATGGCAAAAACAAAGCCTATTGTGCTTGTGGTTGGTTTTCCGGGCGAAAAAAGCAACAACTTTGTTTCTCTCATTCATCTTCTTGTTCCGGAAACTCCGATAAGCATGGTTGACAGCGACAAACGGATTTATAATATGCTTCCGTTTGAAGAAAACCAGAGTGTTCATTGATTATTTTTGACAGCTTCCACAAACTCTCCCCGGCAGTTTAACTGCCACGTTTGTTTTTTCATTTTTTTCTCTCTGCCGAAAAACCCGACTCGTTTGAGTCGGGTTTTCGGTTTTTATTACACATTTAAAAATCAGTCAGAACAATCGTAAGGTCATTGACGTTTGTTCCCGTCGGTCCGGTAACAATAAGGTCGCCTGCGGCCTTGAGTGCATAATACGAATTGTTGTTTTCAAGTTCGTTTTTCGGGTCAAGGCCGGCTCTTTCAATTTTGAAAAACGTGTCCTTATCTGCAATTGCGCCTGCGGCATCCGTCGGCCCGTCGGTTCCGTCCGAACCGGCAGAAGCAAAAACAATGTTTTCTCTGCCTTTAAGTTCAATTGCCGCCGAAAGAGCCATTTCCTGATTCCTTCCGCCAAGCCCGTTTCCTTTGAGCGTCACGGTTGTTTCGCCGCCGAAAATATAAGCACGCTTTCCGCCCTCATTTTTGACCGAGGAAAGAATTTTTTTCGCTTCGTCCCTTGCTTCGCCGGTTAACGCACGAAAAGAAGTTTCAACGGTATAACCGAGTGCCGCCGCCCTTTTTTCAGCCGCATCGCAAAGCGAATCTATGTTTCCGGCAAAGAAAAAGCCGCCGTCATTGATTTTAGCCGTTTTGTTTTTGTTGGTGAACGGTGAAAAAATTTCTTTGTATTCGGGAAGATATTCATCTGCAATAGCCCTGATTTTTTCTGCGCAAAGCGGTTCGGGAACCGTTATCCCCGAAGCAATTACACTTTTATCGTTTGAAAGCACGTCTGAAAGCGCAATAGTTATCACCCTTGCAGGATAAATTTTTTCCGCAAATTTTCCGCCTTTTACAAGTGAAATGCTCCTGCGTATTGCGTTGATTTCATCAATCTCGGCTCCTCGGGCAAGAAGTTTTTTTGTAATGTCCCTCTGCGTTTCAAACAAAACGCTGCTTTTTTCAAAAAGTGCACTGCCGCCGCCGGAAAGAAGAACAATGCAAACATCGTTTTCACCGAGCTGTTCTGCAATCGAAAGCGCTTTTTCAGCCGCAAAAACGCTGTTTTTATCGCTGACCGGATGAGCTGCTTCAATAATTTCAAATCTTTTTACCGGTGCGTTTTTTGCGTGTTTATACTTTGTGACAAGCAGTCCGTTGTCAATTTTTTCGCCAAGAAAATCCTCCGCCGCTTTTGCCATCGGCACAGCGGCTTTTCCAACGGCAAAAACAAAAAGCCTTCCGCTTTCGGCAATTTTCAGCGTTTTAAGAATTTCAAGGGTCCCGTCATAGGGATCAGCGTGTTTTATTGCATAATTTATGATGTCAAGAGCGTCCGTTTTTAAGCTTTTCGTTTTCATTTTTCCGCTCCGCTCATTTCGTTATATATAATTTTGCAAGTGCGTTCGCCCTCATCAAAAAGGAAGATGTGGCCGGAGTTGTTGAAAGTGTAAAAATGCATATCGGGAAAAATTTCTTTCAGCTGCTTTGATTGATAATAAGGCATTGTTTTGTCTGCCGTTCCCCAAATTGTGCAAACCGAAACGCCGTTTTGCGCCGTTTTTTTGTAATTTTCAACCGTTACATCCGGACGCATAAGCGTGTTTCTGAGACTTGAAAGCGTTGCGGCCAAAAAGCCTTTGTATCTTGCGCCTTCGGCAAACTTTTCAAGGTAGTAATCGGTTTGGTCTTTGCTGAAAATCAGCTCTGAACAAGAACCGTTCAAAAGCAGCTTTCCGCCGAGGGTTTTGAACATAAGTTCACCTATAACGGGCTTTTGAGCCATTTTCATATAAAACGGTGCATTATATTCCATTCCGGCCGGCGCAAGCAGAAAAAGCTTTTTGATTTTTTGCGGATACTTTGCGGCATAAGCCGTGACAACCGCACCTCCCATTGAGGTTCCGAACAAAAAGAACTTTTCACCCGGCAAAAGTGCATCGGTAAGCTCTTTAAGCTGCCTTGCAAAAAGTGCCGGTGTATAATCGCCGTTCACTCTTTCCGAAAGCCCTCTGCCAAGAAGATCATAGCGAAGAACCTTATATCCTTTTTCAACAAGGAACGCAAAAATTTTGTCATATATGAAATACGGCGTGGCATAGCCGTGAACCAGAACAACCGCTTCGCCGTTTCCTTTAAGCTCATAATGGGTCTCTCCGCAAGGGAGTTTTATGAATGAGCCTGAGTATTTTTTTCGTTCGTTTTGAGTAAGCTCAAATTTTTCAATGTTACCGACAAGTTCGGCATATCTTTTTTTATCCATCGCTTTGCTCCTTAAACGCTTGCGGTTTTCAGTGAATGAAGTTTGTTGCAACACGTTCTTCCTTTTGCGGCAAACCGAATTTTTCTTTTCCGAGCGCAATTGATTTCATAAGGAACGCCATGTTCCTTGCAAGAGTACGCATTGTTTGAAGTCCTTCTTTGTCCTCTTGCGCTTCGCCGGGTGCACCGCCGTGAACAGAATTCCAATACTGACTTGACGCAACGGGCATTCCCGAAATTGTGAAGTATTTATTGATTTGGTCAAAAGTCGCCGAGCAGCCTCCCCTTCTTGCGCAAACAACGGCAGCTGCAACTTTCATCGTTTTGTCAAACGCAGTTGAATAAAAAAGTCTGTCGCAAAAAGCGGCAAGCGTTGCATTCGCCGAAGCGTAATACACCGGCGTTCCGAGAACAAGACCGTCGCATTCTTCAAATTTCGGTGCAACCTCGTTCACAACATCATCAAAAACGCATTTTCCGGTTTTTCGGCAGGAAAGGCAGGCAATGCAGCCCCGAACGGGTTTGTTTCCGATATCAACAAGTTCGGTTTCAATGCCCTCTTCTTTGAACACTTCAATCATTTGAGAAAGCGCAAGAGCGGTGTTTCCGTTTTTTCTTGGGCTTGCGTTAACAAGTAAAACTTTCATTCTCTGTTACCTCCAAAAAAGATCTTTACACTTTATTTTACAAAAAAATGCCAAGAAATTCAAGACATAACGGGTCGAAGAAAAATTTTGAAACCCGCCTTTCACGGTCCGACAAAAAAACTGAAAAAAATTTGAAAAAACGCTTGACTTTTTCTCACGTTGGTGATATAGTATACAAGCACTCGCAAGTGAGCGATTGCAAAACTTAATAAGATGCGAGAGTGGCGGAATCGGCAGACGCGCACGTTTGAGGGGCGTGTGGGGCGACTCGTACGGGTTCAAGTCCCGTCTCTCGCACCAACGACAAGACTTTGGTCTTGTCGTTTTTTTATGCCCGGTTTTTCAAAATGACGGTAAAAACGGATAAAAGGGTCAATGCGTTGTTTTATGCGTCATTTTTGTCGGTTTCACAAGTTATTCGACAATTTGGCAAAAAAACGTTGAATATCGTTACAAAATCAAAAAAACTATTGACAAAAAATTAACAATGTATTAAAATTGTTAAGCAAGTTCCGAATGCGGAATTTTTGCCTTGCCGTATATTTTATGACAGCAAAAGCCGAATGTTCGGAACAAAAAAATTAAGGAGGAATCCATATATGAAGAAAACAGGAAAAAAATTACTTGCGCTTTTGCTTGCTCTTATGATGCTTGCCTGCGCTGTGCCGTTCTCGGCTTCGGCTGAACAGATTGAAGACAATCTTTTTAAAGATGACGGTTTTTATTATGAACTTAAACATGAATACGAACTTCGACTTGCTACTAGTGCAATAATTACCGGCTGTGACGAAACTGTAACCGGAGAAGTTGTTATTCCGTCTACTATCGGCGGATATCCGGTTTCAAGCGTTAGACCGTCGGCATTTTGCGACAGAAAAGATATTACAAAAGTAACTCTCAGTGACGGCGTTGTTTGGAGAGGCGATTGCACAGAGGCTTATCGTAATGACGAATCAAATTGGGAAGACGGCGTTCTTTATTATCAGACCTGCCTTCTTGATGCCAAAGGTCTTGTTGGCGAATACAAAGTCAAGGAAGGAACTATTACCATTGCCGAGCACGCTTTCAGCAGATATCCTTTAAATGTTGGTAACGACGAACTCACTTCACTTATTCTTCCGGACAGCGTTAAAAACATTGAAGCATATGCAATTATATGCGACAACCTTGAAAACCTTGACCTTGGCGACGGCGTTGAGGAAATTTGGGGCGAAGCAGGCATTATGTGTCCAAAGCTTAAAAGTATTGTTATTCCGGAAAGCATTGAATATATCGGTTGGTATGCTTTGAATTGTAAATCACTTGAAAACATTACACTTCCCGATAAAGCATTTTATCTTATTTATGAAGCTTTCGAGGGTACAACATATTACAAAAACGAAGACAATTGGGATAACGGTGCTCTTTACATAGGCAACCACCTTGTTGCAGTTGATCCGGAAAAATTCCGCGACAGCACCTTTGTTGTTCGCGACGGAACAGTCGGTATTGCCGGCTATGCCTTTAAGAACGTTGACAGCGTTGAAACAATTAAAATTCCGGATAGTGTAAAATTTATCAGCCCCGGCGCTTTCGCTGGTTGTACTTCTTTGAGAAAGGTTGACCTTCCGAAAGATGTCAGCAGTATTTTTTGGGAAACTTACGCCGCTTGTACCAGTCTTGTAAACATTGAAATTCCCGGTAATATTAAATTTGTTGGATCAAATTCTTTCATGGTTTGTCAATCCTTATTGAGCGTTAAATTCTTAGATGGCGTAAGTACTATCGGTGACGGAGCGTTCCAATACTGTACGGCTCTCAATGATGTAAGCATTCCCGACAGCGTTAAATATATAGGCGAAGCTGCATTTTACAATTGTCCAAATCTTAAAAAGGTCGCAATTCCTGCCAGTGTTGAAACAATCGGCGTATATGCTTTAGGATATTATGCACCCGATGAGGACAGCGAAAGTGATGAAGACTTTATTAAAATGGACGACTTCACAATCTACGGTCACAAAGGCACAGCCGCAGAAAAGTACGCAATCGAAAACGGTTTTGCGTTCGTTGACCTCGACGCAAAAGAAGAACCCGTAAATCCGAGCGAGGGTTGCCCCTGCCGTTGCCACAA
The DNA here is from genome assembly GCA_934552855.1 of uncultured Eubacteriales bacterium. Taxonomy (GTDB): domain Bacteria; phylum Bacillota; class Clostridia; order Oscillospirales; family Acutalibacteraceae; genus UBA6857. The sequence continues at coordinate 20,337 of CAKTEU010000019.1, forward strand.
GGGCGGCTTTGAAAACTTTATTTACAAGTTCCTTCGCATTTTCTGGCGCCTTTTCAGAACGCATGAATTCTGCGAATGCGGCGTTAAACATTATTAATATTCATCTTTCCACTCTCCCTTTTGATTCGCCCTCACACGGGGGCGAATCGTTTTTACACAAAAAAATCGGCGAAGCTTAATCTCAAAGCTTCGCCAAAATGTGAAAGACAATCAATTTCAATATATTTTATTGAAATTGATGTAAATTAATTATATCATAATTCGAACAAACCGTCAAGAAAATTAAAACCGTTTCGGTGTAGAAAAAAATTTGTCGAATTTGTTCATTTTACACATCATTGCGTTTTTGCAGTCATATTCCTTGTTATTGACCGAAATATATGATATAATCAAAAAAAATCAAAGGAGAAAGAAAAATGTATCAGATAAACAATTTCATGAACAACGATGATGTCAGAATTCTTGACACAAAAGGTGCTTTTCAGGTTATTGAATATACCCGTGACCTCAGCGTTACACCGTCAACCGCAATGACGGCTTACTTTTGCAACGAAATGAACGTCAGAAAGCGTCAGCTTGTTTGCAGTGTTACAAAATCCGACATCACCTGCCAGGCAGGCGCAATGCAATGGACGGTTGGAAACGTTAGCGCAACAACCGGCGTTAAGGGTGTTGGCGATTTAATCGGAAAAGCTTTCAGAGGAAAAGTTACAGGCGAAAGCGCAATCAAACCCGAATATACCGGTGACGGACTTTTGGTTCTTGAGCCGACATACCGACACATTATTCTTTTTGACACAAACGAATGGGGCGGTTCGGTTGTTCTTGACGACGGACTTTTTCTTGCGTGTGAAAGCGGCCTCAAGCATAAGGCCGTAATGCGTTCAAACTTTTCTTCCGCCGTTGCCGGCGGAGAGGGACTTTTCAACCTTTGCCTTTCCGGAAACGGAGTTTTTGCCGTTGAATCAAAATGTCCAAAGGAAGAACTGATTGAAGTTACGCTTCAAAATGATGTTATCAAAATTGACGGCAATTTTGCAATCGCATGGTCAAACACGCTTAATTTTACCGTTGAGCGTTCCGGAAAAACTTTGATTGGTTCGGCTGCTTCCGGCGAAGGACTTGTAAATGTCTATCGAGGAACCGGAAAGGTGCTTCTTGCGCCGGTTAACAGAACGCCGTAACAAAAACAGCAAAAAAACAAAAAAGCTCAGCGATTTTTTCGGTGAGCTTTTTTGCGGTTGCTTTTAATCTGCCGCTTATGAACAAAAAACGAAGGAGCACAAAAAATGCAAAAAGCAAAAACTTTTATAAAAAAAGAAGCAATGCTTGTGGTTTCTCTTGTTGCCGCACTTGTTTCGCTGTTTATTACTCCGCCGAGCAAATCACTTTTAACTTCAATTGATTGGAAAACGCTTGCAACGCTGTTTATGCTTCTTTCGGTGCTTGACGGGTTTAAGCATGAAAATCTTTTCAGACCTCTTATCAACCTTGCCGGAAGAATCAAATCGCAGCTTGGACTGAGTTTCTTTTTGATTTTTTCTGTTTTCTTTTCGTCAATGTTTGTAACTAACGACGTTTCGCTGATTATTTTTGTTCCGCTCACGATTCTCCTTTTTAAAGCGGGGAAAAAAGAAAAATATACAATTCCGGTTCTTGTTATGGAAAACATTGCCGCTGTCAGAGGATCCCTTTTGACTCCGTTCGGAAGTCCGCAAAACCTTTTTCTTTATTCAAAAAGCGGAATCGACAGTCTCAGCTTTCTTTTGATGATGCTGCCTTTATGGCTGATGAGCATTGTGCTGCTTTCTGTTTTCATTTTTATAATGCATCGCAAAAATATCCATGAGAAGGTTGAAGTTTTCAACGCCCGTTCGCAGGAATGTGAAAAGCCGGAAAAGAAAAAGCAGATTGTTTATCTTTTGCTTTTTGCTGTTGTTCTTGCAACAATTGTGACAAGAACAACCCTTTGGCCATACATAACACTTTTTGTTGCGCTCATGCTTCTTGTTTTTGACCGAAAGGTTTTTCTCAGGGTTGACTATGCCCTGCTTGCAACCTTTTTGTGTTTTTTTGTTTTTTCATCTTCGCTTTCGGCCAATCCTTCAATTTCCGCCTTCCTTCAAAAAAGTGTTGCAAACCATGAATATGTGTGGAGCATCCTTTTGAGCCAGGTGATTTCAAATGTTCCGGCTTCAATTGTTCTTTGGCCTTTTACGGCCAACCTCAAAGCACTTATTTACGGTCTTGATACCGCAGGTCTTGTAACGGTTATCGGCTCGCTTGCTTCTGTAATCAATATCCGCCTGTATACGAAAGAATATCCCGGAAACGGAATAAAGTTCATGAAAGTGTTTGAAATAATTTCGCTTGCATTTTTTGCAATCGTTGTTTTTGTTCAACTGCTTTTTATATAAACAAGGTTAAAATAAAAAAACAGGTACTGCCGAGGGTAAAACTCAAGCAGTACCTGTTTGTTGCTTTTTATTTTCCAAAGATGTTATAAACAAGCGAACCCAACGGACTGAGCGAAGAAAGGTCAAGATCAAAAAGGCTTTGGTCGGCGGGGGACTTGAAGTCGCTGATATAAAACACGGTTGTGTTATCCGGCGCAACAATTGCAATTTTCATGATGTTGCCGTTGCCGTCAAAATAAAACTTTCTCAAATTTCCGTCGCTGCCTCTGATTGCGTTGACCGTGCAAAGCTTGTTGTCTACCATCTCAAGAATCGGCGTAAGGCCGGACGACGGGAACTGGAATGTTCCGGAAAGCTCATTCATGTTGAAAAGGTTTGAGCCCAAAAGAGGATAGGTTTTTCCGCCGATAACGGCATAGGAAAGGTCGCTCTTTCTGTCGTAAAGAATGCGTGCTTTAACGTTGTCAACCGTTGTTTGAACCGCAACATAATTGTTCTTTTCCGCAAAGGTATAGGTTTTTCCGGAGAGCTCGGCAACATTGGTTTTGAACGTCATTTGATAATTTCTCATTGCGGTCATTCTTGCGTACTTTTGAATTTTGAACGAACCGGTGTTGATTGTTGCGTTTGCCGTTGGCGCAAGCTCGCCAACAAGGACGTTTGTGCCGTCGGTTTTGTATGCCGCAATGCTGAAGCCGTAAGTTCCGTGGTCAAGACCGGTGAGTGTATAATTCGTCTTGTTGCCCGCATCGGCAATTTTCAAACGATAACCGTATTCGGGATGATATGCATAAACATAATATCCGCTTGCACCGTTCACCGGGTTCCAACTGAGTCTTACGGAATCGGAGGCCGGATAAGTGATTGCAATTTTCGGTGCAATCGAAGGCTTTGTTACAACTCTGTAAAGATAGGAGTAATCGGCACGGTAATATCTGTCTTCGCTTTCATTATAAGTGAAAGCTCTGATTGAAAAGCGATAGATAGTTCCGGGAGTGAGCCTTCTGAGCGTTATATAGTTTGTTTTTGAAGTTGCAAGGCGGGTATATTCTTTTGTTCTTGTGTTATATGAAAAAATCGCATAGCCCGTTGCAAGCGGAATGGTGCTCCAAGAAAGGAAAGTTGTTGTTGAGGTGGTGTTGACCGCCTTGATGCTGAAAACAGCTTTCGGAAGAATTTTGAATTTAACGTTCCTTGCGCCGGTATAGCCGCTGCCTTTGACCGCAGTAATTGTAATTTTTGCGGTACCGACTTTTCGGTTGTTTGAATACTTAACGGTATAATGCTTTCCGGCACGGAGGGTTTTTCCGCCGTAAGTAACTTTGACAGTGGGTTTGATATACTTGCCCGTATACGCTTTTGTTTCGGGATAGGTGATTTTGCAATTTGAAAGTTTTACGGTTTTTGCGGCCTTTGTCTGTGCGGCAGAGGCAACAACCCGAAGCGTAGGTGCGGCATATACGGACGAAAAAATCATCATTGCTGCCATAAGAGCGGAAAAGAGTTTTAAAACAAAGTTTTTCTTCTTCATACTGAAGCTCCTTTTCTTATAAAAATACTTTTTGAAAAATCAGTTTTTGTTTACAAAATCAACAAAACGCAAAAAGCCGTTCTTGCCCTCTTCTGTGCGTTTGTATACGCCGGCGTGTTCAAGCACTTTTGAAAAAACAATTCCGATTTCCTTTTTGAGGATCTCTTCGGTGTTTTCTTCCGTGAATGTATATTTATCTTTGAAAGATTCAACCCAAGCGGCGTGTTTTGAAAGAGCGTCGGATTTTTGAAGATCTTCACCGCAAAGAATTGCTTTTTTGAGTGCGGCAATTTCGCCCTTAAGTCTTGCAGGAAGAACGGCAAGACCCATAACTTCAATAAGTCCGATATTTTCTTTTTTGATGTTGTGAAGTTCTGCGTGCGGATGGAAAACGCCGAGCGGATATTCCTTTGTTGTTATGTTGTTACGAAGCACAAGATCCATTTCAAAATCTTCGCCTCTGCGTCTTGCAATCGGGGTAACGGTGTTGTGCTTTTCACCGTCGGTTTCGTCAAAAATAAAGCACTTTTCGTCGCTGTATACACGCCATGCGGTAAGAATTTTATCGGCAAGAAGAACAAGGCGATCCTTATCTTTTGAGCTGATTCTGATAACGGACATCGGCCATTTTACGATTCCGCTTTTAACGTCATCAAAACCCTTGAATGAAAGTTCGGTTTCAACCGGTGCTTTTGCCATTGCAAATTCATAGCGTCCACCCTGAAAATGTTCGTGCGAAAGGATTGAACCGCCAACAATCGGAAGGTCTGCGTTTGAACCGATGAAGTAATGCGGAAAAAGCTCAGTGAAATCAAGTAGCTTTTTGAATGCGCTTTTGTCAATCTTCATCGGGATATGCTTTTTGTTGAAAACAATGCAGTGTTCATTATAGTAAACATAAGGTGAATACTGAAAACCCCAATCCGCACCGTCAATTGTGATCGGAATAATTCTGTGGTTCTGCCTTGCCGGGTGGTTCATTCTTCCGGCGTAGCCTTCGTTTTCGGGACAAAGCAGGCATTTCGGATATCCGCTTTGAGCAGCCAGCTTTGCCGCGGCAATTTCTTCGGGTGTTTTTTCCGGCTTTGAAAGGTTGACGGTGATATCAAGCACACCGTATTCACTTTCGCTTTTCCATTTAAGGTCACGGCTGACACGATAGCGGCGTATGTAATCGCTGTCGCATGAAAGCTTATAATAATAATCGGTTGCTTTTTTCGGCGACTCTTTGAAAAGCGAATAAAACTTTTCGGTTACATATGACGGGCGGGGAACAAACACACTCATAAGCTTTGTGTCAAAAAGATCACGGCAAGTTACGGTGTTTTCAATAATTCCCTTTTCTGCTGCATAATCAAGCAGTGAAGAAAGAATTTCTTCAAGCGTTGCGGTTTCGCCGGAAATATCGCAATCCTCAAATTCGTCAATTTTAAGAATTTCAAGAATACGGTTAGTGCAGTAAATTTCATCGCCCTTTTCAATAAGGCCGCAATCAATCGCATATTTTACAAGAAGTTTAATTTGTTTAAATATCATAAAAAGCCTCAAAATTCCGGAAAAATTTGCGCCGAAACTGACATCTGCGCAGCCGGATACACATCATAATAATACACCAAAACAAACTGCAACGCAATATGTTGGAAACATTTTTCTTTTTGTGAGCATGAATCCATAAAAATTTTTGTTGCAGTTTTTTGACAATGTTACAATAGTTTCACTTTTGTTGATTTTTTCCTCTCAGTCGAATATACTTCTATATGCGCTTCAATGCGACAAAACCGAAAGGCTTACTGTATATAATGAAAGAAAAACTTAAAACACACTTTAGTTCACAGGCCAAAAGATTAAAAAAAGAAGGCAGTATTCCCGGATACATCTTTTGGTGGGCTGCGCGGCTCATGATGATTTTTGCCGTTTTTTATACAAGAGACAACGTTTATCCTGCGCTTCACCTTGCAATAAGTCTCAACACCCTTGCAACGTTTGCCGTAACGATTCTTTCCTTTCTTTTTCCTCAAAAACTTTTTCTTGGTCGGCTCTCGTTCAAAACGCAGTGCTATATTGACTTTTTTGTGCTCATCGGAAGTTTCTTTACCCACTGCATAAACATCTATGAATACATGAACAACTATGACAAACTTCAGCATTTTCTTGCAGGTTTTCTCTGTTGCTTTCTTGGAATGGAACTTTTGAAAACAATGTTTCCAAAGCTTAAAATTGACCGCCGTGTTGCATTCCTCGCCGGCAGTGGGTTTTCCTTTGCGCTGATTGTTATTTGGGAAGTGTTTGAATTTCTTGCGGACTTTTTTATACCGGGTTCAAGCAATCAAGGCTATACATACGGCGCAAATTATGACATGATCTTTTTCAAAATCTTCGGAACGGGCGCACAAAACGAAGGACAGGTTGCACTTTTTGACACAATGTTTGATATGCTTTTTGCACTTGTCGGAATTATTCTTGCTGCAATACTGTTTTTGATTGTGATGAAAATCAAGGAAAAAAGATTGAACAAGGAAAAGAACGCAGCGGTTTTCACTGCGTAAATTTATTGATAAAACGTGCGGTTAAATTCGTAGGGGTGCCTCAAGCGACTCTCCTACGAATATAATTCCACGTTTGCCTTTCAATGATTGTTTTCACAAACCTATAAGCGAGACATATAAAAAAGCTGCCGTAACAGATAAACCTTCTGTTGCGGCAGCCTTTTTGTTGCGTTTGTTTTTATTCTGCGGTTTTCTTTGAGTGCTTGAGAGTCTTAAGCTTAGGTGAATCAAGGTCAAGGAGCGAACCGACGGCAAGTGCGCCGACAACGGTAATAATAAGTTCGGGAAGCATGTAACCGCCGTTGTAAGTGAGTGAATAGAGCCATACCGGCTGATCCTCCGCATAACCGCTCCAAATTGTTACTCCGCTGATATAGTGGCAGATGAAGCGAAGCACGGAAACAACCGCGCCGGCCGAAGCGAGCGAAAGAGCCTGATTTTTGATTGCCTTTTTGAACATTGCGCCAAGGCCGAGAACGGAAAAGGCAACAATATAATCGGCAAGAATAAGAATAAGGTATCCCTTGATTCCGGTAACATATGAGAAGTTTTTAAGGCCGAAGAGCATTTCGATAACGCCCATTGTGAAGCCGGTAAGAAGTCCCTGCTTGATTCCGTAACGATAACCGATGACGAGAATCGGAAGCTGCGAGAAGAATGTTACCGAACCTCCGAACGGAAACTTAATCGGTGTAAGTTCGTTGAGTGCAACCGAAAGCGCAAGCATGATTGCGCTTTCTGCAAGCATTTGAATGGTTGAAATTTTCTTTTTGTCGTTCATAACGACACCTCCTGAAATTGATTTTTCGCAAGGCAAAAAGAAAAACGGCCCTGCATGATTGTAAAATCACAAGGCGCTAAAGTCTTCCTACGCCGGCATTATCCGGTTCAGGTCAAAGGGTATAATCTCAGCCGATATTCATCAGCACCCCTGTAATATTACAAACACATTCTATCACTGCGGCTGCGTTTTGTCAAGCAACGCAAAGGCTTTTTCAAACATTTAAAACATGAAAAGAAGCTTTTCTTTTCCCGACAATGAAGCCGTTGTGATGTTAAATTTTTTTGAAATTCATTCGTGAGCAAAACATATGAAAAAACGAGAAAACAAGAGAAAAAGCGAGTATGACGAATGTAATTCAAAAAAAATGAAAAAAGGTGTTGACAAAGAAAGCCTTTTGTGGTACTATACTTTGGCAATTTGAATTTTGATTGGAGGAAAAGACTATGTCAACTTATATGCCGAAAGCCGGCGACATCACCCGTAAGTGGTATGTTATTGACGCCGAAGGAAAGCATCTCGGTCACGTTGCCGCAAAGGCTGCCGAGCTTCTCCGCGGAAAGCATAAACCCACCTTTGCTCCTCACGCTGATTGCGGCGATCATGTCATCATCATCAATGCTGACAAGGCCGTTCTCACCGGAAAGAAGCTTGACCAGAAAATGTACTATCATCACACCGGATATATCGGTAACATGAAAAAGGTCAAATACAGCTCCCTTATGAAGGAAAAGCCCGAATTCGCAATGACCAAGGCTGTTAAGGGCATGATTCCCGACACAACCATCGGCCGCAAGGCTCTCACAAGACTTCGCGTTTATGCAGGCGCAGAACACGCTCATGCAGCTCAGAAACCCGAAGTTGTTGAACTTTAATAAGAAAGGGAGGAAATGAAAATGTACGAAACAACTCCGTTCTTCTATGGCACAGGCCGCAGAAAAAAGTCAATCGCAAGAGTCCGTGTTTATGCCGGCAGCGGTAAGATTACAATCAACGACAGAGATATCGACGAATATTTCGGCCTTGAGACCCTCAAGCTCCTTGTTCGTCAGCCCCTTGATGTAACCGATACAAACGGCAAGTTCGACATCGTTTGCCGTGTTGCAGGCGGCGGCGTTACCGGCCAGGCAGGCGCAATCCGTCACGGCCTTGCAAGAGCTCTTCTTCAGTATGACGCAGACCTTCGTCTTCCGCTCAAGAAGGCAGGCCTCCTCACTCGTGACCCGAGAATGAAGGAAAGAAAGAAATACGGTCTCAAAGGCGCTCGCCGTGCACCGCAGTTCTCAAAGAGATAACTTCATACGAATTTTCATGGCTTCGGTTTTTCCGAAGCCTTTTTTCATCGGTAAAAAACGACAGTTTCTTCTTTTTTGGGGATTTTGAAAACGAAAATGCAATAAAAAACCGGCTTTCCTCTCAATAAAACAAATATTGACAAGAACTTTTTTCTCTTCTCTTGCTTTTTTCTTTTGCCCACATTATAATCTAAGTATATAGGAAACGGAAATATCGGCGCACACGCCTTTTCCGAAGCCTAAGCAGAGAAAAAAGTGCTTTTTAAGTTTTTTGCATAAATTTCCTTCGGTTCGGCGGCAACGGTATCCGCCCTTTGAAAAAGACGCTTTCATGGGTTTTATGTCAATATTTGCAAAAAAATTTTAATTTCATTTTATGTATGGCATATATCTTATTATAATGTAATGTCTTGCGCCATACCGGGCGCAAAATAATAAGAAGAGGTAGGTTATGAGCAAAAAATACGGCAGATATGTCAGAGGAGGAAAACCCGCTGACGAAAAATTCGACATGAATATGCCTTATGTGAAGCAAAATGCTTTCATCAGCCATTGTGTGGTAGGCTTTTCAACCATTCGCAGACTTCTTTTAAACGGCAAGGTTCACAAACACGGAATGGACGGTATCAAGCCGCCGTACATTCTGCTTGCAAACCACAACGCCTTTTATGATTTCTATATCATGAGCTCGGCAATTGCACCTTTTAACGGGATTTTCCCGGCCGCCGTTGACGATTACATCGGAAGGGAAAAAATTCTGAGAGCGCTCGGAACGGTTCCGAAAAGAAAATACACCGCCGACATCAGCCTTTTGCGCCAATGCAGAAAAGTTCTCGGCGAAGGAACAATTTTCGGAATATATCCGGAAGCGAGATATTCTCTTTGCGGTCTTACCGAGGTTATTCCCGATTCGGTCGGTCAGCTCATCAAGCACCAAAAAGTTCCGGTCGTTACCCTCACTTGCAGAGGACACCACATTTACGACCCGTTTTGGGGCAACCACAGACACAGACTTCTTCCCGTTGAGGCTGACATGACGCTCGCCTTCACTCCCGAACAGCTCAAAGAACTTTCCGCCGACGAAATCGGAGCAAAAATCAAAGACCTTCTTTATAACGACGACTTCAGATGGCAGAGCGAAAACAGAGTAAAAGTGACGTATAAAAAGCGGGCCGAAGGTCTTCACAAGGTTCTTTATCAGTGCCCTCATTGCGGTGCGGAATATAAAACCGACTCAAAAGACGACACCGTTTTCTGCAAGGCCTGCGGCAAAAAATGGAGGCTCAACTATTACGGCGAGCTTGAAGCGCTTGAGGGAAAAACGGAATTCAAATTCCCGACCGACTGGTACAAATGGGAACGTGAAAACGTCAAAAAAGAGGTTCTCGAAGGACGGTACCGCCTTGAGTGCGACGCTCACGTTAACGACCTTCCGAACTCAAAGGGCTTTGTCCGGCTCGGAAACGCAAAGCTCGTTCATGACATGAACGGCTTCAGCGTCAAGGGCGTGCGTGATTACGACGGCGAGCCGTTTGAAATGAATATAGACTCGGCCGGACAATATGCCGTCCATACAGAATACTCCTACCGTTTCGGAAACCACGAGGACTGCATTGACCTCAACACCCTTGACGACACATGGTATGTCTTTCCCGAAAACTGCGAATTTTCGGTTACAAAAATATCTCTTGCAACAGAAGAAATTTTCAATGAAATTTGGCGTCAAAGAAACGCCCTTAAGAATCCGGAGGTTTAAAAATTATGAACAATCTGAGAGACGAACTGCTTGAAATTTTGAAAGATTACACCGACGGAAGAATCACTTCCGTAAAGCCGGACGATGTTATGACTTCCGACCTCGGACTCAACTCCTTCGAGCTTTTTGACCTTATCTGCATCATCGAAGAAAAGTACGGCCTTTCAATCCCCGACAGAGTTCTTCCCACTCTCGTCACAATTAAGGACGTTGTCGAATACATCGAAGCAAATATGTAATTCAGTTGTAAAGGAACCGATAAAAATGAAAACTAACATTAAATTTCAGAGTTTTTATGACTTTCCCGATTTTGATACCCTGAAGGATATTGTCCTTTACGGCGGTGAAAAGGGAAAGGACAAAATGCAATATCAATTCTATAACTTTGAAAACGAGGTTGAAACAAAGTCCTTCAATCAGGTTAATTACGACCTGAAGGGTCTCGGACAGCACCTTTTTTCAAAGGGAATCAAAAACGGACAAAAGGTTGCGATTCTCAGCGAAAACAGCTATTACTGGATCGCCTGCTTCTACTCCGTAATAACAAGCACAAACGTTGCAATCCCGCTTGATCCCAAGCTTCCCTTTGAGGACCTTGTCGAGCTTATGGTCAGAAGTCAGTGCGACGCAATTTATTACAGCGCCGATTTTGAAGAAGCTGTCGAGCTTATGAAAAAAACCGACGGTGTTGTTATTCGCGAATACATTAAAATCGAAGACTTTTACAACGTCATCGAAGAAGGCCACAAAGCTCTCGAAAGCGGTGCGGAAAGCTATCTCAACGACACCGTAAAGCCCGAAGACCTTGCAGTCATCGTTTTCACTTCCGGAACAACGGGAAAAAGCAAAGGTGTAATGCTCTCTCACCGAAACATTGCAACAAACGTTGTTTCTTCCTGCAGAGTTCTTACCGGCGGACACGCAATCGGCTTCCTCCCGCTTCACCACGCTTTTTCGTGGGTCAGCGCCGTTTTTTCCGGAACTCTTATCACCGAAAACGGCTTCATCTGCCGCAGCATCAAGGATATTCAAAAGGATCTTGTAACATATCACCCGCAAAACTTTGCCGCCGTTCCCCTTGCCGTTGAAACAATTTATAAAAAAATTTGGTACACCGCAAAGAAAAACGGAAAAGAAGACGTTCTCAAAAAAGGACTCAAAATCAGCAATTTCCTTTTGAAGTTCGGAATCGACGTCAGAAGAAAGCTCTTCAAGGAGATCATAACCAATCTCGGCGGCGAACTTGAACTCATCATCTGCGGCGGTGCATACCTTGACGAAAAATACGAAAGAGGAATGTATGAATTCGGAATTCAGATAATCAACGGCTACGGAATTACGGAATGCTCCCCGGCCGTAACCTGCAACCGACTTGACAAATTCAAATTCGGAAGTGCCGGCGTTCCTCTCCCCTGCAACGAAATCAAAATCAATAACCCCGACGAAGACGGAGTCGGTGAAATTTATGTTCGCGGAACAAACGTCATGATGGGTTATTACAACGACCCGGAGGCCACCGCCGAAGCCTTTGACGGCGACTGGTTCAAAACCGGAGACTACGGATATATTGACAATGAAGGCTTCCTTTTCTTCAAAGGAAGGAAGAAGAACCTCATCGTTCTTTCAAACGGAAAGAACGTTTCTCCCGAAGAAATTGAGGACAAACTTTCTTCAATCGAATACGTCAAAGAAGTTATTGTTTACGAAGAAGATAATTTCATAACGGCGGAGTTTTTCCTTGACACCGTTTCGACGCCCGACGCAAAGGAAAGAATCAAAAACGACGTCAACGAAATCAACAAAAAAATGCCCATGTACAAGCAGGTTGCAAGGGTCAAAACAAGAGACTGCGAGTTTCCGAAAACAACAACGCTCAAAATTCTCAGAAATTACAAATAAACAAAAAAAGCATCAACGGACGAACTTTCGTTGATGCTTTTTGCTTTCGGAAAAACTTCAAATAAAAAAAATCGAGTGCTCATTCAAAATGAACACTCGACTGGTGCGAGAGACGGGACTTGAACCCGTACGAGTCGCCCCACACGCCCCTCAAACGTGCGCGTCTGCCGATTCCGCCACTCTCGCAAATATTCGGTTTGCGTTCGCGTGTCTTGCGAATGCTTGTATACTATATCACCCTTTGGGGGAAAAGTCAAGCCTTTTTTAAAAAAAGTTTGACTTTTTTGCGCAGGTTTTAAATGGCGAATAAAGTGTGGTGCGGTCGAACACTTTTTTCTCTTTCGACCGGATAGGTCTTGATTTATCGGGTGCATATCTGTTAAAATATAGAAATTAAGGAATTAGCTGTGCTTTTTTCTTTGAACAATTTTTTTGGAGGAATGTGCAATGAAAGTTTTGCTTATTAACGCAAGTCCGCACGAAAACGGAAGTACATACACGGCTCTCTCACAAATGATTGACGTTTTTGAAAAAGAGGGAATCGAAACCGAACTCATGAATATCGGCAAAGCGGCAATCCGCGGCTGCATCGCCTGTCGGTACTGCGTTGACCACGGAAAATGTGTTTTTGACGATGAAGTCAACCGCGCGGCGGAAAAGTTTGAAAAAGCAGACGGTCTTGTTCTTGCCTCTCCGGTCTATTACGCCTCAGTCAACGCCACACTCAGCGCTTTTTGCGACAGATTGTTTTATTCAACACCGTTTGACAAAACAATGAAGGTTGGCGCGGCGGTTGTTTCCGCAAGGCGCGGCGGCTGCACGGCGGCGTTTGACCAAATCAACAAGTATTTTTCAATCAGTTCAATGCCCATTGCTTCAAGCCGATACTGGAACCAGATTCACGGAAACAATGCGGCCGAGGCCGTTCAGGACAAAGAGGGGCTTTACACAATGCGTACCCTCGCGCACAACATGGCATTTCTGATGAAGTCAATCGAGCTTGGAAAAAAAGCGTTCGGTCTCCCTGAAAAGGAGGAAAGAACGGCAACAAACTTCATACGCTGAAAGGTGAAAAAAATAATTGACTGTAATCAACACTTGTAATATTAAAAAGACTTCAGAAATCGGAGTGTAAGAAAAATGAAAAAAGACATTCTTGACATCATCAATTATGCAATCAAAAAAGCCGACCCTTATGACGCAACTTTTGACGCACTCAAAAGACTTGAGCCGGTTTCCGGCCGCCTGTTTGTTTTCAGCATCGGAAAGGCCGCCGCCTCTATGGCTAAGGCCGCTGCAGATTTTTACAAAGACAAAATTACCTATGGCCTTGCCGTAACAAAATACGGCTATGCAAAGGACTTTTCCTCTCCATATTTCAAGGTGATTGAGGCCGCTCACCCCATTGGGGACGAAAACAGCATCCGTGCCGCCGAGGCTGCGCTCGATATTTCCGACAAAACCAAAAAGGGCGACACCTGCATTGTTCTCCTTTCCGGCGGCGGAAGCGCACTTTTTGAAAAAAGCATTGTTCCGCCGGATGTTTATAAGGATATCACAAAAAAGCTGCTTTCGCGCGGCGCTCCGATTAAAGATATCAATGCCATCCGCCGCTGCTTTTCGCTTGTTAAGGGCGGAAAGCTTGCCGAGGCCATGTATCCGGCAAAGGTTGTCACCGTTGCGCTTTCAGATGTTCTTGACAACGATATAAGCACCATTGCCTCCGGCATCACCGTTCCGAACTCCAATATGCCCACATTTGTTGAAGAAGCCGCCGCAAGGTATCTTCCGGAATACAGGAATCTTGTTGTTTCACTTTCAAAAAGGCGTGTTGAATATCTGATAAATGACGGCGGCTATTATATTATCGGAGACATCAACTTGCTCTGCCGTGCTGCGGAGGAAAGGGCGGCCGCTCTTGGCTACAGCGTTACCTCGCTTCCCCGGACATTTGATGACGAGGCAAGATATCAGGCAATGCAGATTTGCGACATGATTCCGCGCGAAAAAGGAAAACACGCCTATATCGGCGGCGGAGAAACAACCGTTGTTATCAACGGAAGCGGAACCGGCGGCCGGAATCAGGAAATGGCGCTCGGCGCTGCGCTTGCGCTCAGAGGGAAAAAGGGAATCCTCTTTGCCTCGATTGATTCGGACGGAACGGACGGTCCAACAGACGCCGCCGGAGGAATGGCCGACGGAGAAACATTTTCAAGAATCAAAAAGGGCGGTGTGAATCCGGTCTTTGCGCTCATAGATAACGATGCCTATCACGCGCTGAAAGTTTCCGATGATCTGATTTTCACCGGACCTACGGGAACGAACGTCAATGACCTTGTTGTTGTTTTGACAGACAGATAACAAAAACAAAGCTGCTCCGCTCGGATATTCCGAGCCGGAGCAGTTTTATTAATGCGTTATTTAAAAGCCTTACACGACGCCGAACCTTTTTGAAAGATTTTTAAAGGCTGCGCGGGCATCCTCAAGAAAGTCCTCAAAGGCGATTTTTAAAAATTCACGCGGCGAAAGCTTTTCAAAATCCAGCTCTCCGGGGAGCAGACGGTTGGTTGTGACGGCGCTGACGCCGAGGCGGGAAAGTGACCTTGCCGCAAAAATGCCGTCAACCGTCCACGCAATCATCTTCAGACCGGCACTGCGGATTTTTTCGATTGAAAAAACGGTGTTTTTCTTATAATTGAAGGAAATGCCGTCAATTTTGTTCTCAAGGCAAAAGTTAATATGAACGTCCTTGACCTCATTTGCAAGCATCCAAAGCTCCGCCTGCGGAAGAAGCTCTCTTATCGGCTTGAGAACCTCCCAAACAAAGGAGATAATAGTATATCCGTTTTGAAGCTCAGCCTTTTCAAGAACGGAAACAAGCTCTTTCAGCTCGTTTTCATCGCCATTTTTGATTTCGATAACCGGATGCAGGCCGTATTCGGCGCAGACAAAAAGCGCTTGTTCAAGGGTCGGAACCTTTTCGTCCGGATAGCTTTCAATGTTGTTTCCGGCGTTGATTTTAAGCGCCTTGATTTCATCCAAAGAGAGGTCTGAAATTTTTCCGCTTCCGTTTGTCATTCGGTCAACGGTATCATCGTGCATAACGACCCAGACATCATCCTTTGTCGGGTGAATGTCAAATTCGCAGCCGTAATACTTTTCCTCACCGGCGCGTCTGATTGAGGCGAGGGTGTTTTCCGGTGCATCGGCGCTGTATCCCCGGTGGGCAACGGCCAAAGGCGCTTTTTCTTCCTTTCCGGCGGCAAGAGCAGTTGGAAAAAGGAAAAAGAGAAGAAGCACGCAAAGCAGAGCGCAGAGTATTTTTTTGAAAGCACTGTTTTTCATTTTTGTTGTTCCCCTTTTCTTTGTTTTGTAATATGCATTATATCCGCAAAAGGTGCCTTTGTCAAACATTCCCATGGAAGTAATGTTCATATGCCGGCCCATTGCGGAAAAATTTTCGAGAACAGGCTGCGAATTCCTTCAATCGGTTTTTAATTCAGCGAAAGAGCGGAAGGGGAAAATTTCATTTTCAAAACATGATAAAATCTTAGAGTAGCCGGTTTGCGGCTGCCGGTCGGTTCAATATTATGTATAAGGAGAATGAAGATGAAAAAGACTGTTTCGTTAATTCTTGCGGCGGTTATGCTGCTTCTTTCAACTGCGCTTTCCGTTTCCGCCGGTGAGATACCACCTCAGGTCAAAAGGATAACCTATCACCTCGGCTTCGGTTCGCCGGAAAGCTATACGCAGCTTGCCTATGGCGACTCTGCGCTCACCGTTGACTCGGAGCCTGATAACGGTTGGGTCACCCGTGAGGGTTATGCCTTTGCCGGTTGGGCAGAGAGCGCGGACGGCACCGTTAAATACCTCGGCGGCGAAAAAATTGAAAACGGTTTGGCGGAGCTTTACGCCGTCTGGTGTCCGACATACCTTGAAAAAGACGAGGTCTTCCGCTTTTCAAACTCAAAGAGCTATTTCACAACCGATGAAAGAGACACCTATCTCCTTTCAAAAGAAAACGCCGATATGCTCCAAAAAAATATCTATAAAACTTTCGGAACAACACCGATTCCCGGCGTTGCGCTTTCGATTGCGCTTTCAACCTATCCGAACTGGAAGTGGAAAGGTTCGTGCTACGGAATTTCAACCGTAACGGCGCTCAAGCATTATAATCTCCTTGACGCAGACGTTCTCGGCGGCGCAGAAAGCCTTTCAGACCTTTCAATGAGCGATGAACTCATGAGCCTCATCAATTACTATCAGGCGAACGCCGCAACAAGCTGGCTTTGCGAAAACAAGGCGCTCAAACCCGGAACGGCCGGTTACGCTTCTTCAATGAAGGCGATGTTTGAAAGCGTTAAAAAGGGAAACATTGTTCTTTATACCTTCTATGAGGGCAATGCTTTTGTCACGGCCGGCCACACGGTTCTTCTGACCGGCGCATATGAGGACACAGAGGGCAACCATTATTTTGTTGCCTATGACTGCAACCACCCGTACAGATACACAAACGGAAGAAAAACGGACAGATTTGTTCTTTCGCCCGATTACAGGCATATGACCGATGACACCGGAGACTCGGTCGGCGCGGCAAACTGGACGGATTCGTTTTCTCAGTTTGACTCTTTCAATGTTAACGGAAACGGAAAAGTCTCCTCGTGGTATTCGGCGTTCTTTTCCCAGATTGGACAGGCGTTTATGCAGCTGTTTTCTTCCGTTAAAATGTGATGTGAATAATATTTGGGGGCCGCTTTCAACAGCCCCCTTTTTTATTGAGCGTATATCTTTTTTCAAAAAAGTTTTAGATTTGTTACAGATTATACTTTGTTGCCCGTTGAAAATTCGTTCTATGTGTGATACAATGTTAACAAATCATGAACACACAGGAGAGTCGATATGGATTACACACTCAATTTGAAAGGAAAAAACGTCCTCATCACCGGCGCCGCCGGAGGAATCGGACTTGAATGCACAAAAGGCTTCCTTGAAAACGGCGCTGCGGTTTTCCTCTGCGACCTTGACGAAAAGGCACTTGAGGAAAGCTGCCGAACGCTCAAAGAGGACTTTCCCGGCGGAAAAATTGCCTTTGCGCCCTGCGATATCACGTTGGCCGCGGACATTGAAAAAACTCTTGAAAAGGCGGAAAGCGAGCTTGGCTCAATAGACGTTCTTGTCAATAACGCCGGAGTTGCCCATGATGTTTACAGTATGTTTGAAACGCGCAAGGATTGGAACCGGGTTCTTGACATCAATCTTGGCGGCCAGTTCTTTTTCACTCAGCAGGTTTTCAACCGTTTTTGGAACAAAAAGAAAGGCGGAAAGGTTGTTTTCATGGCGTCGCTCAGCGCCTTTATTGCCGTTCCGTCTGCCGCGGCATACAGCGCGAGCAAGGGTGCGGTTTTGCAGCTTACAAAATCGCTTGCCGGCGAATGGGCGCGTTTCGGCGTTCAGGTCAACTGCGTCTGCCCCGGCTTTGTTGAAACGCCGCTGATTGAAGAACAGCTCAAAAACGAGCGTTGGATGGCATATATGAATATGCGCATTCCGCAAAAGAGACTTGCAAAGCCCAAAGACATTGCCGGAGCGGTACTTTTCCTTTCCTCGCCGCTTTCCGATTATATCACCGGAACCTCAATCGTTGTTGACGGCGGTTTTTCCGCCTGCGGCTGAAAAAAATATAAATCCCGGACAGTTTTTCGGCTGTCCGGGATTTTTAAAATCGGTGTTTATTCCGGCGCATCGGCAGAGCGCAGAGCACTGATGCAGTAGCCGCCGCCGGTTTTGCGAAGAATTATTTTAACATATTTTGACGGCTCGGGCTTCACCGGGTTCCCGTTTTCGTCCTGCTCCCAGTCATCGCCGGAAAGATAGCCGACAAAAAGGGTGATGAAGTCGTTCCTTTCCTGCGCGTCAAGAACGGTGGGTGTATAAAGCGGTGTGATTCCCGTTATCGGGATTATGTACTGCCCCTTTTTTTCGCTGTATCTGAATTCAATTCCGCCGCCGTCCGCCGAGGTGTGGTTGACCTTGACGTCCGAGCCAAAAAGCTTTTTGAAGGCTTCCTCAACGTCCTTTTTGGGAATGAGCAGACCTTTGTCAGAATAGGAATACTTGTCCGTGTCGGGATTGCTTTTCAAAATTGACCAGATTGAAACGGCAATAAGC